>DASXFF010000069.1:0-16027 GCA_036489735.1 Occallatibacter sp.
CATGAAAGAGCGCGCGGGTGTCGCGTTTGCTACCAACGACAAGGTGCGCGAAGCAATCCGCGAGGTGCTTCCCTTCCATCCCACGACGGCGCAAAAGCGCGCGCTGGGCGAGATTGTCACCGACATGCGCGCACCGAATCCGATGCGGCGGCTGCTGCAGGGCGACGTGGGCTCGGGCAAAACGATTGTCGCGTTCCAGGCCATGCTTGTGGCTATGGAAAATGGTTACCAGGCTGCGCTGATGGCGCCCACGGAGATTTTGGCCACGCAACATTTTCTGGCAGCTCGCAAATTGCTGGAGAAGTCGTCGCGCAAGCCGCGCATCGTGCTGCTCACGGGTTCGCTCGATGAGGACCGCAAACGCACCAATCGCGGCCTCATCAACCGCGGCGAAGCCAACCTGATTATCGGAACGCATGCGCTGATCGAAGAGAAGGTTGAATTCGATCGGCTTGGACTGGTCGTCGTCGACGAGCAGCATCGCTTTGGCGTGGTGCAGCGCTTCAGGCTGATGAAGAAGCCCAATCAGCCGGAGCCCGATGTGCTGGTAATGACGGCGACGCCCATTCCGCGTACCCTCGCGCTCTCGCTCTACGGCGATCTGGACCTGAGCACTCTGGACGAGCTGCCGCCGGGGCGCATGCCGATTGTGACGCGGCGCGTGGCGGGCGATCGCGCCGATGAAGTGTGGGAGTTTGTGCGCAAGCAGGTGGCGCGGGGCAGGCAGGCTTATATCGTCTATCCGGTCATCGAGGGCACAAAGGACGATCAGCCGGAACTGGACTTCTCGCGTGATGATTCAAGCGCAGAAGCCTACTCCGCAGCGCCTCTTCCTCAACGCCGATCGAATTCAAAAGGTAAAGGAGCGGAGCTCTTTGGGGGGATGCGGAAGGAGGCAGCGCCGGCTGCGAAGTCTGGGCTAAAATCCGCAGTCGACATGCACGAAAAGCTCCGCAAGGGGGCGCTCGCCGGCTTGCGCGTGGGATTGCTGCACGGCCGGCTGGACGCCGACGAAAAGGAAATCATCATGCGCCGCTTTCAGCGCGGAGAGATCGATGTGCTGGTGTCGACGACGGTGATTGAGGTCGGTGTGGACGTAGCGAACGCGACGGTCATGGTGGTGGAGCACGCCGAGCGGTTTGGTCTGGCGCAGTTGCACCAGTTGCGCGGGCGCGTTGGGCGCGGCGCGGCAAAAAGCTACTGCATTCTCGTCACGGGCGATCGAATCTCCGACCTGGGTGAGGAACGGTTGAACGCAATGGTTCAAACGCAGGATGGATTTGAGCTGGCGGAACTCGACCTAAGGCAGCGCGGTCCGGGCGAGTTTTTTGGTACGCGGCAGGCGGGATTGCCGGACTTTCGCGTGGCCAATCTCCTGCGTGACCGGCAACTGCTGGAAGTGGCCAAACGCGAGGCGGCACGTTTTGTCGAAGGTCCTGAAGCCGCGGTGACCGAAGCAGAGCGTGCGGCTGTGCGCACGCACCTGAAGCAATCGTGGCAACGCAAGTATGGGCTGGTGGAGGCTTGACAGCAAAGCTCGATGAACAATAAATTGCAGTTCCTTTGGCTGGACCCGCCCAGGAGGGACTCACTCGGGATGACCCAACAAATCATGCAGGGCTGGAACTCTGTGCGAGGTCGGCAATTTCCGGCGGGAAAGTCTGCACCTCCAGATCGACGCTGGCGATCTCCGCACCGCAATCCCGTTGCTGGCTCCGAGTGCACTGGCAAAGCTCGGTTAGGCGAATGTGTCCGCTCTGGCTAAGCTCCAGTCCCGTAGCGATCAAGATCGTATAAATGTCGACGCAGGCCTGGCGCTCAAATTCAAACAGCATATTCACCCGGCCCGCATCGTTGGCTCCGCGGCTCAGCACCCACCCGCCGCAGCCGAGAATGGCCCCTGTTAGCGCTTGCACCAGCCGCGACGGGTCCTCGGTCGAAACGGCCTTCATCTGCATCGCCCAGGGGATGCCCAGTGCTTGCCGACCGCCCGGTTCCTGCATCCTCAGCTTCACGTGCTGTTTATCGGAGGCAGGCCCCAGTGGATGAATGCTGTTGCGGAGTCGGGCGGGCCTGACCGCCTTTGATACATCTCAGCCTGCCCGATCTGCGGAAAACATTCTGAGGGCCTTGGCACTCGCTTGGGCTTTCCCGCCGGGATTCACGCGTTTTCACCAGACCTAACTTCCTGCGCCCCGGCCCCGCAAGGCTCGGCGCGATGTGGCATGAATGTTGTAGCTTGATAAGCAAGATGATCGCTGGTTCCGGAATTGACTTGATCGAGATTGCACGTATTCAGCACAGCATTGATCGCTACGGTGGCCGCTTTCTCGGGCGCGTTTTCCTTGAGGCGGAGCAGGCCTATTGCAGGCGCAAGCGCAACGCGGCGGAGAGCTTTGCTGCGCGGTTTGCGGCCAAGGAAGCGGCAGCCAAGGCGCTGGGTACAGGCATCAGCTTTGGCGTGAACTGGCTGGAGATTGAGGTGGTTCGAGAGGCAGGCGGAAAGCCCAGCCTGCGCTTTCATGGCCGGGCTGCGCAAATTGCCGGTCACCTGGGCGTCGTTCGCAGCGCCCTGTCTCTCACGCATACGGCTGAACTGGCCATGGCCAGCGTGGTGCTTGAGGACGGGCGATAAGCGGGCAAGGATGGTTTGGTTTCGGTGTTCATCCAGCCGCCAGTCTCACGGCCCGTCAAAGTCCCGATGGGCGTGCCCATTCTGCTATCCTCAAGTCGTTGATTCGCTGAGGGAGTAAATTGCCAAGCCGCAAAGAGATTCAGTGGTCGCAACTCAAAGTGGGCGCGCTGGTTCTGGTGGCCCTGGCCTTGCTGACCGCCATCATCTTTCTCATGACCGCATCCTCGGGCGGTCTTTTCGCGCGCAAAATCGAGCTGCGCTGTTACTTTCCCAATGCCGGCGGCCTGAAGGACGGCGCTGTGGTTACCCTCGAAGGCGTCACCATTGGCAACATCATCCACATGCGTGTGATCCCGCGGCGCAATCCCAACCCCGTGGAGGTCACCATGCAGGTGGGCGAAAAGTACGCCTATGACCTGCACACCGATTCGCTGGCCTCCATTCAGGCCGCAGGCGTTCTCGGCGACAGTTTCGTCGATATCGACTCCACCCATGCCACGGGGCCGAGAGTCTCCAACGGCGCCGAACTGCAGCAGTCCGGCTCGCCAACCATTCAGTCCGTGATCAACACCAGCCAGGTATCCATTCAAGAAATCAATGTCCTGATTCACAAAATCGAGACTCTGGTCGACACGCTCAATCACGGGCGCGGCACCGCCGGCGAGTTGCTCAACGACCCCACAATGGCGCGCAACATCGGCTCCATGGCCGCCAATCTGAAGGCGATCACGGATGAGATCTCCAGCGGCAAAGGAAGTCTGGGCGAGCTGATCAACGACAACACGCTCTATACCAAGTTGGATTCGGCTGCGGACAATCTCAATTCGATCACCGCGGACCTGCAAGCCGGAAAAGGCACGGCCGGCAAACTTTTGAAGGACGAGACACTTTATAACAACTTGAACGCCGCCACCGCGAATCTCAACCAGCTTACGGAGCAGATCAATTCCGGCAAAGGCTCGCTTGGCAAACTGGTGAAGGATCCGGAGTTTGCGAAAAAGCTGGACGACACCCTGTCGAATCTTGACGAGATCGCGAGGTCCATCAATGCGGGACAGGGCACGGCCGGCCAACTCGTCAAGAATCGTTCGCTCTACGATCACCTGGACCAGACTGCCGACCAGGCACAGCAACTGATCAAGGGGATCCGCGAAGATCCGAAGAAGTACCTAGTGATTCAGATGAAGATTTTCTGAGTAGCCGCTCGGCGAGAGACGCTCAGTGTGTAACCGTCCCCCGGAAAATCTCACGGAACACGACGAACGCCCTGAGCCGCACTACCTGGAAAAAGTCGTCGGCGACCAGAAAAAACAGCCCTGATGCAGCCACCACGAAGTGCATGGTGCCGGACCCGAGCTCATCGCTAAACGGCAATGGTGCAGCGGAAAGGACCATCGCCACCACAACCAGCGCCAGCTTCACGATGCCGAGAACCAAATTGATCTCGGCGAGCTTGCTGGTGAAGGTTTTACCAAGCCGGAGGCTGGCCCAAAGTGCTGAAAGGGCCGAGCGCTTCTCCATGAGAACGAGAATCGGCGCGATGGTCAGGGCCCAACTGGTGAGCGCGAATGCCGTAAAGAATCCCAATGACAGGGTGATGGTCCAAATGAAATAGCCAACTAAATCGGGCTCACCCGCGCCCGCGATATGTGTGGTCGCGACCCACTGCATGGAAGCGAACCAGCCCCAAAACGTGAGGCCCAGCAACGCGAGCAACGCAGCTTGCAGCAGGATCGTCGCCCTCGGGCGAAAGGCCACGCGCCGCTCCATTCGCATGAACAGAAGATTGCGCCCGAGGCCGGAAATCACGATCCAGGCAACCGCCGCGGCCGGAAACAGCCAGCGCAATACAGCGAGGACGTGAGGCTCGTAGAACGCAGCGACGTTCGAGAGCTGTACTGCGGCGACCCAGGGATTCTGAGTATCGATTGAACTTGCGCCCGAAGAGTCGAGCGGATACGCTGCGAGAATCTGCTGGATTTGATCGCGGCAGACGAGAAGAAACGGAATCCCGAAGAGCCAGCGCCAGGCAATCTCAATGGCGACGAGCGACGGGCGGCGGAAGATGTCGCTCATATGCTCGACCAGCAACTGCGTTCCGCGTACCGGTGCGTTGCCGTAATCGATGGCCACGGAAGCTGTCCTCACTTCACAACCAGGTTGACGGCTCTGCCCGTCACAACGATCACTTTGATGACGGCCTTGCCTGCGATGCGGGCCTTAACCTTTTCGTCAGCCAGCGCCGCCGCTTCCATCGCCTTGGCATCGGCGTCGGCCGGCACCCGAATCACCGCGACTAATTTGCCATTGATCTGTATGGGAATTTCAATCTCGTCTTCCCTGGCCAGCAGAGGATCGCTCTTTGGCCACGGCGCGCGAAGAATTGCGCCCTGCTCGCCGAGCTGCTCCCACAACTCCGCGACAAGAAAGGGAGCGAACGGCGCCAGCAACAAAATAAGATCTCGAAAGAGTGCGGAGATCACCGGCGAGGGAACGTTGCCTGAATCCAGTTCGCTCTCGGCGGCCTGAATCTCGTTCACCAGCTCCATAATCGCAGCCACGTCTGTATTGAAATGCCAGCGGCCCTCAAAGTCCTGAGTGATCTTGGCGATGGTCTGATGCAGCTTGCGTAGAAGTTTGAGCGAAGTTCCGACCGGAACTTCTGCTATGGGGCCTTTTCCAGCCGGCACCAGCGGCGAGTATTTCGTTGCCAGCCGATAGACCCTTGCCAGGAACCGGCTCACTCCTGCTACGCCGTCCTCCTGCCAGTCAAGGTCGCGATCAGGAGGCGCGGCAAAAAGAGAATACATACGCGCGGAGTCGGCGCCATAACGCGCGACCATCTCGTCGGGCGAGACCACGTTGCCCTTTGATTTCGACATCTTCGCGCCGTCTTTGATCACCATGCCCTGCGTGAACAGGCGCTCGACCGGCTCGTCGTTCTTCACCAGGCCGAGGTCGCGCATCACCTTGGTCCAGAAACGCGAGTAGATCAAATGCAGAATCGCATGCTCTACGCCGCCGATGTACTGATCGATCGGAAACCAGTACTTCACGATTGCCGGATCGAATGGCGCCTTATCGTTTTTGGCGTCGGTGTAGCGATAGAAGTACCAGCTCGAATCGACGAACGTATCCATCGTGTCCGTCTCGCGCTTCGCCGGTCCGCCGCACTTCGGGCAGATGGTGTTCACGAACTCCGGCACTCGCGCCAGGGGCGATCCGCCTTGCTGCGTAATCTCGATCTTCTCCGGCAAGAGCACTGGCAGCTGGTCCTCAGGAACAGGCACCACCCCGTCGCGCTCGCAGTAAATCATGGGAATCGGCGTACCCCAATAACGTTGGCGGCTTACGCCCCAATCCTTCAAGCGGAAGATGACCTTCTCTTCGCCAAACTGCCCGCGGGTGGCCACTTCCTGAAGCTTCTTTTGGGCTTGGGCGCAGGTCAATCCGTCGTACTCGCCGGAGTTCACCAGCACGCCATCCTCCGAGATAAATGGGAGCGCGTTCGCGTCTTCCCCTTCTGTGAGCGGCTTGATGACCTGGCGAATCTCAATTCCGTATTTCGTGGCGAACTCAAAGTCGCGCTCATCGTGAGCCGGCACGCTCATAATCGCGCCCGTCCCGTAGTCCATGAGGATGTAGTTCGCCACCCAGATCGGAACGCGCTCTCCGCTATATGGATTGATCCCAAATCGACCCGTCGCCACGCCGTGCTTCTCAATCGCGCCCAGATCGCCCGCTTCTCTGGCTGACCTCTGCTGTTCGAGTAGCTCGTCAACCTTGGCCTTCAGCTCTGCGTCTTCTGCTGTGAATGTCGCAACCAGAGGATGCTCCGGCGCCAACTGCACACTCGTGGCGCCAAGGATCGTGTCGACGCGCGTGGTGAACACGCGAATCCGCTGTCTCTCTGGTCCCTTGGCCCCTTGGTCCGTCGTTCCCTGCTTTTCTGTTCCCTGCTTTTCTGTTTCCTGATCCCTGATCCCTGTTCCCGGTTGGATTTCTTCTAAGAAGAAATCCACCTCCGTCCCCTCGCTGCGCCCAATCCAGTTGCGCTGCATGGTGCGCACTTTTTCCGGCCACCCTTCCAGGGTCTCCAACCCTCGGAGTAGTTCTTCGGCATAAGCCGTGATGCGGAAAAACCACTGCACCAGGTCGCGCTGTTCCACTTTCGTGTCTTCATGCCGCCAGCAGCACCCGTCGATCACCTGCTCGTTGGCCAGCACCGTGGCGCACTCGGGGCACCAGTTCACTTTGCTCTTTTTGCGATACGCCAGGCCCTTCTCGTACATGCGCAAAAAAAACCACTGGTTCCAGCGGTAGTATTCGGGCAGGCAAGTCGTGACTTCGGTAGCCCAGTCGAATCCCATGCCCAGGCGCTCAAACTGGCGCTTCATATCGGCGATATTTCGAAGGGTCCACTCGCGCGGGGGCGTGTGATTCTTGAGCGCGGCGTTCTCCGCCGGCAGCCCGAACGCATCCCACCCCATGGGGTGCAGCACGTTGTAGCCACGCATCCACATCTGCCGCGCCAGCGCATCGCCGATGGCATAGTTGCGCACGTGGCCCATGTGGAGCTGCCCGCTCGGATAGGGCAGCATCTCCAGCACGTAATACTTGGGTTTATCGCTTGTGGCCGGCTCAGCTGCGTAGAGCCTGGGATCGGCTGCCCAGCGCTCCTGCCATTTCTTTTCGATCGTCGCCGGATCGTAGCGCAGTTGTTCTCGTTCGTCCGCCATCTCTTCTCAAGTGTAAACGGCGCAAGCTACGGCGTAGATGGGCAGGCCACCTGGTGCAGCTCTTCGACGACGACCTGGTACCCTTCGGGCGGCTGGAATGTGGTTGGATCGGGATCTCCCGGCGTTAAATCGACCAGCTCCCGCGTGCGCTTGCCGCTGCGCGGATCGTCGGACACGTTCCGGACGATGATGCCAAACTCGGTCGAGATCCAATCTTCCCCCGTGGTGACGAGCGGCTCGTCGTTGCCAATCTCTCCCGCCGGAATCGTGGTGGTGAATCGATGTCCATGCGCTTGCACGCCGTCGATGGATTGCGTTCCCAGGTCCTCAATGGCCGGCTTGGGTCGCGCGACCGCCGGCGCCGTGACAGGCGTTGTAGCCGACACAACCGCGGTTCCCGAAGATCCTGAAACAAAAAACGAGCTTCCGCCAGTGAGGCCGCGCCCGGCGCGGTTCCAGGACATTCGGAACGTTCCGGCGTCGTTCGACCAACAGCCCTCCCGCTGGTCCTTGGAAGGCAACTTCACCACGCGCGCCTTCTTTGCGCGCGAGTCCCACGTAGACTGTGTTCCCTCCACAGGGTCATTGGCACTTCCAGATGTTCCCGGATCGCGCCCCATCTGCGGAGTGACCTCCGTTTGCGAGTGCATGTGCCGGCCTTGCGAGTCCTGCGCTTCCGTTTCCGTCGATTCGCGCACGATGATCGTGCCGTCCGCCAACGTCTGCTGGCTGGTCACTTTGTAAGTGGCGAGGTAAGGCTGCCAATGGTGCTGTGTGGGATTCGGATTGGGGGGCGTCGCGATGCCCTGGCCGCAGACAGGGTAAACAAAAGCAGTGAAGGCGAAAGCCGCAAGGGAAAGGCGGGCATTGGTTCGCATCGTGTACCTCCCGAGGAGAAGGCCGCCGAGGAATTGGTGCAAAGACATCTTATCGCGAAGCAGGCCTCGCAGCCGCTAATTTTTCAGGCTGCTTCAACCGCCGCACATTCGCTTTGGCCCATCATTTGTGTTCAGCGAAAAGGACGCGTATACTATGTATGACAACGCATACGAGGTGCATTATGCTGGCTGTGCGCATCCCCGAAACCGTGGAAGCTCGTCTGGACAAACTGGCGAAGCTGACTGGACGTCCGAAGAGCTTCTACGTCCGCATGGCGCTCGAGACGCATCTGGACGAAATCGAGGATACCTATACCGCTCTCTATCGTTTGGAGAATCCGGCTCGGCGCTGGACTCTCGATGAACTTGAGCAAGGCCTCGACCGGCAACGCTGAGCATGACGAAAACCGAACCGCGCCGTGGCCAGCCTGTCTGGACTGTCGAATTCGACGAACGCGCCCGGCGCGAAATCCGCAAACTCGACCCAAAAACACAACTGGACATTCTCCGCTATCTACGGGAGCGTATCGCAGGATCTTCCGATCCGAGACAATTCGGAAAACCGTTGCGCATGAAACTCGCTGGACTGTGGCGATATCGCGTGGGCCAATACCGGCTGATTTGCCGCTTTGAAGAGGATCGGCTGATTGTCTTAGTGATTAAGGTAGGTCACCGGCGAGAGGTTTACGAGGACTGAACCAGTCTCTTCAGCGCTCCCACATTACGCTCCTCGTCGCCTTCCTCATCCACCGGCGTCTCCGCGATGAAAGCACAATGCGCGAAGCGAGGATCGTTCAGCAAACGCCGAAAAGGCTCCACGCCGATGGTTCCCTGCCCGATGTGCTCGTGCCGGTCGAGCTTCGATCCGCGCAGCGCCTTGGCGTCATTGCAATGCCACACCCGCACCGCGTCGAATCCCACCGTTGCGCCGGCCTGTTTCATCGTCTCCTCGTAGCCTCCATCGCCCACAATGTCATATCCGGCCACATGCGTATGGCAAGTGTCGAGACAGACGGCCACGGGAGCATGGGCTTTCAGGCGCTCAACCAGTTCGGCCACTTGCTCAAAGCTTCCGCCCAGTGAGAACTCCGCTCCCGCCGTGTTCTCAATCAAAATGTGAAAGCCGGTTCCCTGCCACGCCTGCCCATCGATTGCCTGCTCGATCGACTTGGCCGCGAGCTTTAATCCTTCCTCGCGCGTCAATCCCTTCCACGAGCCCGGATGCAGAACAAGGTAATCCGCGCCCAGCGTGAGCGCACGCTCAATCTCGCCGCAGAAGGCTGCGATGCTCTTTTCGCGAATCTCGCTGGACTGGCTGCAGACATTGACCAGGTAGCTGGTATGAATGACCAGGGGACCAACATCGTGCTTGGCGCGCAGCTCACGCATGCGTTCGGCCTGCGCGGGATCGACCTTGGGCGCGCGCCACATGCGCGGGCTGGAAGAGAAGATCTGGAAAGTATTGGCGCCGATCTTTTGCGCGAAGTCAACGGCGTTCGACGCTCCGCCCGCAGTTCCCAGATGCACGCCAATGCGCTTGGTCATAAGAACAGTTTATCGGCTCGACGCGATTGGACTCGATCCACGCACGCAGACTTTTTCTCGCGAGCCGCGGTGCTTCTTCATTGAAAACGCCGCTCGGGGCAGATATGATGGGCCTTCCCCGATTCGCCGGTACCCGAAGCAACTGAAATTGCGAATCGATTCATGGCCGCGGCCCGCCCTTTGGGATAGGCTGCGTCCATAACCATGCACATCGCACTGCTTCAGATTCCCGACGAGGTCAACCGATGTCCGCATCGGCCGTAACGAATGTCCTGCCACGCCGGTGGTTCTTCGCCGCTGTTGTTCTTCTCTTTATCGTTTTCGCCTTTCAGGTTTACGGTTCGGTGCGCACCGAGTCGCAAACCTTCGACGAGCCAGCGCATATGTATGCGGGTTACGGTTACTGGCTCCACTCCGACTTCGGAATCAATCCCGAACACCCGCCGCTGGTAAAGCTGGTTGCCACGCTGCCGTTGCTGTTGGATCGCCCACTCTATCCGCCTCCAATCCAGATTTTTTTTCGCGCCCAGTCAGCGTATGGCGGCATGCAGATGATGCACGCTCCGGACGGGCAGCGCATCCTGGCGCACGCGCGCGCCGCCGTCAGCACCTTCGGGTTTGTGCTGGCGCTGCTCGTCATGCTCGCCGCGCGCGAAATGTTCGGCGATACCGCGGCACTGCTTGCGCTGCTGCTCTTCGTCTTCGATCCGTTGATCCTTGCCCATACGCCGCTAGTCGGCACAGACATGGGGGCCACCTGCTGCATCTTTGCCGCGATCTATGCCTTCTACCGCTACGCGAAACGGCCCACCCTGCTGCGCCTCGGCGTGTGCTGCCTTGCTGCCGGTCTCGCTTTCGCGGCCAAGCACTCCGCGATTCTCGTCTTCCCCATGATCTTTCTGCTCGCGCTTTTCGAATTATTCGTCGCTCCGGACGAGGCCGATTCGCGCACCCCCGCAGCCACAATCAGGCGCCGCGTTGTGCGCATGGCCGCCGCCTACGTCGTCATCGTGGCTGCCTCCGTCGCAATCCTGTGGGCGTTTTACGGATTCCGTTATGCCGCGCGGCCTGGCGGAGAGCAAACGGTGCCTCCCGCGCCAATCTACATAAAAAGTCTCCATCACCCTGTTGAGGCAGCGATCAGCGGTTTCGTCGAGAGCCATCATCTGCTGCCCGAGTCTTACCTGTTCGGTTTTGCCGACGTCGCGATCCTGGCTCGCGAAGGCCGCATCATGTATCTCTTCGACAAGGTCTACCCGCAAGGGAAATGGTTCTACTTCCCTTCCGCCTTTCTGATCAAAATGACCATCGGCTTTCTCATTCTTCTGGCCCTCGTTCCTCTTGCGCGCTCTCTCTGGCAGCGCGATCGCCGGCGCGAACTCGTCTACCTTCTCCTGCCAGTGGTCATGTTTTTCGGTTCCGCAATGACGGCGAAGCTCGACATCGGCATCCGGCACATCCTGCCCATCATGCCTTTCCTCATCGTGCTGATCGCCGGATCTGCGGCAGCATTGCTCAGGCAGTCGCGCAAGTGGGCCTGGACTGTGGCTGTGCTCGTCCTGCTCGATGTCGCTTCTTCGCTGCACGCATTCCCGAATTACCTGCCCTATTCGAACGAGTTATTCGGAGGGCCATCGCGCACCTATCGCGTTCTCGACGACTCCAATCTCGGCTGGCGCGGCGGGCTCAAAGCACTGCACGTCTACCTCGTCCGGCACAACATCAACCAATGCTGGCTTGCCTACGATGCCCTGCCCGATCCGGCTGACTTTCAGATTCCCTGCAAGCGCCTGCCGACTTTTTTCACATCGATCGCCGATATGGGGCAGCAGCAGCCGGTGCCGGCCCACATCGACGGGCCCGTCTTCATGACCTCGTCGCAGCGTATCGGTTCATTCTTCGGCCCGGGCGCACTGAATCCCTACGAACCGTTCGTGGCCTCGCAGCCTTCGCACGTAATCGCCGGCGAAATCCTCGAATACGACGGCAGCTTCGACGTTCCCAGGATTGCGTCCGTCAGCGATTGGATTTATGCGGCGGGGCTTCTGGACCAGCACAAGTCCGCCCTCGCGCTTGCGGCAGCACAACAAGCTGTCGCGCTCGATCCGGATTCCCTGGTCGGGAGTGAGATTCTCTCGTATGCCTACGCGGCCAATCACCAGAACGATGCCGCCGAATCCGCCTATCGCACCGCGCAGCGTTTGTATCGGCAATGGCCAGCCGACTTCCTGCCTCTGGCGACTCCGCCGCACGATCCGCTTGCGAAGCCCTGACGCAGCGCTTGGCGGCCACGAACCGCAGACAGAGCGCGGCGAACGGCCGTCGGCGCAAGGAGCTTCCAGCGCAACACCACGCCGAAGCAATCGCGTCCTAAGCGCAGTCGCTCTCGAACTCTTTACAACCAAGTGTCTTCGATGGAGCGATCACCGCATCGGTCGTGTCCATCAACTGTTGCGACGTGCGGATGAGTTGCATGGTCGTTGCAATCGATTCCCGAAGATCGGCGACCCAGTACTCCCACTTCACGCGAAGGATCTCGATCCAGGCCGTGGCCCTTTGGCATTTCCCGGAGAACTGTTTCGCCGCTCCCGCGTTCTCTTCAATACTCCCGGCAACTCCTCCTGAATAACGTAAGATGGGGGCGTCGAAGCTTTCCCTCTGTGCATGGTCTAAGAATTCCCTGGGAGTCAAGTCGAATCGTGTCCGAATCCGAAAAAATCGTCACGCATTATCGCATCGTCGGAAAGCTCGGCGGCGGCGGCATGGGCGTGGTGTACCGCGCCGAGGACACAAAGCTCAAGCGCGAGGTGGCCCTCAAGTTTCTCCCTGAAGATGTCGCAAGCGACCACATTGCCCTCGAGCGATTCCAGCGTGAAGCGCAATCGGCATCGGCTCTGAATCATCCCAACATCTGCACCATTTACGAGATCGACGAGCACGACGGCCAGCCCTTCATCGCCATGGAATTGATGCAGGGCGAGACGCTGAAACATCGCATCGCCCATCCGGGCCTGATGCCGGTCGACGAAGTTCTCGATCTGGCCATTCAATTCGCTGATGCCCTCGATGCTGCGCACTCCAAGGGCATCGTCCACCGCGATATCAAGCCGGCCAACATCTTCGTCACCACTCGCGGGTCTGCAAAGATCCTGGACTTCGGATTAGCGAAGTTCACTCTTCAGGAAACGAGCGGGCACTCTGCGCCTGCGGAAACTGCAGCAGCGGACGCCAAAGCTCCGGACGTCGCTCACCTCACCAGCCCCGGCACCGCGATGGGAACGGTGGCGTATATGTCGCCGGAGCAGGCGTTGGGCAAGCCGCTCGATGCGCGCACCGATCTCTTCAGCCTGGGCATCGTGCTCTACGAAATGATGACCGGCCATCTCGCCTTCACGGGTTCCACGCCGGCCGCAATCTACAACGAGATCCTGAATAAACAACCCCTACCGGCCTCGCGCCTCAATCCGCAAGTCCCCGCAAAGCTTGAGGAGATCGTCAACAAATTGCTCGAGAAAGATCGCGATCTGCGCTATCAAAGCGCAGCCGAACTGCGAGCCGACTTGAAGCGCCTCCGGCGCGATACCACCTCCGACCCAACGGCAGCATCGCTGGTTGCGCCCGTCGCCGTCGCTCTCGATCGAGGTTCGCAGTCCGCGCGGGACCACAGCTCCGATTCGCAGATCATCACCGACCTCGCGCGCCGCCACAAGCGCATGTTGGTCGCCGGGCTGGCCGCGGCCTGCATCGCGATCGTTGTCCTCGCCTGGTTCCTGCGGCCAACGCTGCCGCCGCCCACGGTATCAAACTTCGTCACGCTCACCCAGGATGGTCACCGCAAGGACCTTATCGGCACCGACGGCGCGCGGCTCTATTTGATGCACGAACAAAACGCGCAGCCCGGCGCCAGCGGAACCGGCCACGGATCGTTAATCGCTCAGTTGTCGGTGAGCGGCGGCATCCTAGCGACCGTGCCTGTGCCTCCTTCGTCGGGAGATTGGGTCCCGCTGAGCGTCTCGGCAGATGGCGCGAATCTTCTGGTGAAGAACGAACTCGGCCCCACCGAGTTTGAAGCACCCTTGTGGAGCCTGCCCGTGCTCGGGGGTTCGCCCGTTCGCCTGGCGGACGCGGTGGGCCGCGAAGGCGCATGGTCGCCGGACGGAAAGCAGCTTGCTTATACCAGAGGCAACGACCTTTACCTCGCCAACGCCGACGGAACCGATTCGCGGAAGGTTGCCTCATTCCCCAGCGGAGCGCTGGTTCCACACTGGTCGCCGGACGGCAAGCAGATTCGCGTCACGGTTGGGGGTGCGCAATTCGGCAGTCAGATTTCGATTTGGCAGGTTGCTTCTAACGGCGCCGATCCGCATCCGCTCCTCCCCGGCTGGCACACACGCGCAGGGGAAACCTATGGCAGCTGGACGCCCGATGGAAAGTATTTCGTCTTTCAGTCGGATCGACAGCTCTGGGCGATTCACGAAGGCTCAAATTTCCTTCACAAGGCTGACACCGCGCCGGTGCAGTTGACTTCGGGGGCCATCACTTACATCGACCCGCTCTTGGCGAAGGACGGCAAGACAATCTACGCCATCGAGGTGTTGCGCAAGGGCGAAATTGAGCAGTACGACCCAAAAGTCGCTGCGTTTGCGCCCTATCTCGGCGGCAATTCGGAATATTATTTGGACTTCTCCCGTGACGGTAAGTCGCTGGTCTACGTCACCTATCCCGAACGAACCCTGTGGCGCAGCAATGCAGACGGCAGCGGGAGCGTCCAGCTCACACCGTCATCGGTCCACGCTTTGGAGCCGCGCTGGTCTCCCGACGGAAAGCAGATCGTCTTTTATGGTTCCGACCCAGGCAAACCGCCGCGGCTTTACATCATTCCCTCCGATGGCAGCGAAACGCCCGAGGAATTGGCGCCCAGCTCGCCCGGCCAGCAGTGGGATCCCACATGGTTGCCGGACGGAAAGTCTGTGATATTCGGAAGCGATCCAGGACCGCAATCCGTCATCCACACGGTCGATGTCAGCACCCATCAGGTCACGGTGGTGCCGGGCTCGCAGGGAATGTTCTCTCCGCGCTCGTCGCCCGACGGCCGCTATATCGCCGCGATGCCCAACGGCTCACGGAACTTAATGCTCTACGATTTCAAAACGCAGAAATGGTCCTTGCTGGCTTCCGACCCGGCTGGGTTTCCAGCCTGGTCGCACGATAGCCAGTTTGTCTATTACTTCGCCTCGCAAGTGACGAGTGGCGCGTTGAAGCGCGTAAGGATCAGCGACCGCAAGGTGGAGAAGATCGCGGACATGAACAGTTTTCATTCCGCAGGCTACTATGGCGCCTGGCTCGGCCTCACGCCCGACGACACCCCGCTCACGTTGAAAGATGCCGGAACTGAAGACGTCGTCTCGATGGACTGGAACGCGCCGTAAACGTCCAGGCGATTGCTGACTCCGGTTTAGGATGCCTCAGCTGCATCCACGCTAGATGCTCATTTCGTCGCGATAATGCGACCTTGATTCCGGGGATTCTGTTTCGACGGGGACAAACCCTTCTTACGCCCCTTTGGGGGCTAACGTCTCATTTCGGATCCCTTCCCTAGGCTTGCGCCTCGGGCTACCGGATGTCGCCGCCAAAGCGGGCTTTCTCAACGCAGCCTGCCCGCGACGAAGACGGTAGCGCAGGCGATGCGGGAGATCAAGCAAGGTTCGTCGCGATGGATGCACGAGACGTGCGATGTGGCCGAGTTTGCATGGCAGGAGGGATACGGGGCGTTTTCGATTGGGTTGAACCAGGTGGGCGCGACCGTGGCGTATATCGCCGGGCAGCAGGAGCACCATCGCAAGCGGGATTTTCAGGCGGAGTATGTTGCATTTTTGAAGAAGCACCAGATTGAATACGATCCACGGTATGTGTGGGGGTGAGCGGGATTCGCGCCGGCCCTACGGGACGGCGGTGGTGTTGTTGGCGCCAGTTTCCCAGAATTTCATCCTCCACCCCACGAACCTGGACCTGTCCGAGAAAATCCGGCTTGGGCTATTTTCAATTTGTCCCTCTGGGACGAAGTCGGTGGTGCGAGCGGTAGTTCATCGCGCCCTAAACACAGAAAGGGCATTTAGGATCGGGCACCCGGCCCGGCACGGGCAATCGCATGAACAGTTTTGCCGTAACGACAGGTTCCCATTCGACATCGACGGTCTCTGCCAGGCCTTCGTCCCGGAGGGACGAACTGA
>DASXFF010000185.1:0-28803 GCA_036489735.1 Occallatibacter sp.
GAAGCCCATCGAGGAACGGTTCGGAATCGAGCAGATTTTTGTGACCACGATGCAGGCGGTCTCGGGGGCGGGCTATCCCGGCGTGCCGTCGATGGACATTCTGGACAATGTGATTCCGTACATCGGCAGCGAAGAAGAAAAAATGGAAGAGGAGACGCTGAAGCTTCTTGGTCACCTTGATGGCAAGTCCGTAGCTCCGCTCCATGCAATGGTGACGGCGCATTGCAACCGTGTTGCGGTGATCGATGGGCATACGGAGTGCGTTTCAATCAAGCTGGGAAACAAGTTGGGACGGCCGGTGAAGCGGGAAGACATTCTGGCGGCGTGGCAGGATTTCCGGCCACTCGCAGGACTGGACCTTCCATTTGCCCCGGAGCACCCCATTGAGTGGCGGGAAGAAAACGACCGCCCGCAACCCCGCCTGGATCGCGGCCGCGGCAAGGGCATGACGGTGACGGTTGGGCGGCTGCGTCCATGCAGCGTGCTGGATTGGAAATTTGTGCTGCTCTCGCACAACACCGTTCGCGGCGCGGCGGGTGCGACAATTTTGAACGCTGAGATGCTGGCCAGCCTTGGCAAACTAGAGCCCGCGGCTGTGGCGGCGGCGCGCGCATAGGAAAGGTGGCCGTTGCACCGGCGGGCAAAACGCATGCAGACTGTGAGAAGCAAGCAATGACGGTGGTGGTGATGAAGTTTGGCGGCACGTCGGTGGAGGATCCGGCGGCCATTGGGCGCACCGCGGCAATCGTGGCCGGACGCGCGGCGATGGGCAAGAGCCCCGTGGTGATTGTGAGCGCCATGGCCAAGGTGACCGACCAGCTGCTGCGCGCGGCGGCGGCAGCGGCGGAAGGCGATCGCACCGGAGCGCTGGCCATCAGCTCGCGGCTCAGGTCGCGCCATCGCGATACGGCATGTGCGCTGGTGAAAGAGGCCGCAACGATCGCCGGATTGATTCAGGTGATTGACGACAAATTCGATGCGCTCGACGAGGTGTTGCGCGGCGTATCGGCCATTCTCGAACTGACTCCGCGCATCTCCGACCTGATTGTGAGCCACGGCGAGCGGCTTTCAAGCCGCATCGTCAATGCCGCGTTTCGCGAGCGCGGTGTGAATGCCGAGCACGTGGATGCGCGCGAGATCATCGTCACGGATTCGGAATTCCAAAAAGCCTGCCCGCTCGACGACATCATTGAGAAGCGTGCGCCAGAGAAGTTAATGCCGCTGATCGCACAGGGCAAGGTTCCCGTGATGGGTGGATTCATTGCTTCAAACGAGGCGGGATTGACGACAACGCTGGGCCGCGGCGGCTCTGACTACACCGGTGCGCTGGTGGGCGGTGCGCTCAACTCCGAGACGATCGAGATATGGACCGACGTGGACGGAATCATGACCGCCGATCCGCGCGTGTGCCCCGATGCTCTGCGCGTGAGGGTCATCAGTTTTGAGGAAGCGGCGGAGCTGGCCTACTTCGGCGCCAAGGTTCTGCATCCGGCCACGATTCTGCCGGCGGTAAAGAAAAACATTCCCGTGCTGGTGTTGAACAGCCGCAACCCGGGGTGTGAAGGCACGCGGATCATCTCCCTAGCGCCACATTGCAAGAGCCCCTTCAAATCGATTGCCGTGAAAAGGAAGCTGAGTATTATCGACCTTGTTGCCAGCCGCATGTTGATGTCGCACGGCTACCTGAGCAAGATGTTTGCCGTGTTCGATAAGCACAAATGCCCGGTGGACATGGTTTCAACCAGCGAGGTCAGCATTTCGCTCACGGTGGATTCGAATTCGAGCCTGCCACAGATCGCAGCCGACCTGAGCCAGATGGCCGATGTTAAATATGAAGGCCGAAAGGCGCTGGTGTGCCTGGTGGGCGAGGACATTCGCGGCCAGCAGGGCATTGCCGCGCAGGTATTCAACGCGATCCGCCATATCAACGTGCGCATGATCTCGCAGGGGGCCAGCGAAATTAATATGAGCTTCATGATCGAAGAGGACGACGCCGACGAAGCCGTGCGCTCACTGCATGCGGCTTTCTTCAAAGAGCCCGATCCGGCGATTTTCGACGTGGAAGCGCGGAAGCAGCTTCTAGCTCCCAGCTCCTAGCTTCTAGCGCATTGCCTTCAGGCTTACACGGGCGCGAAATTTTGAGTAAATGCTTTGCACGGGCTTTCGATTCATCTCGGCAAGGCGGAGAGCTAGAGGCTAACTGCCAGGAGCTGCATTTCATGTTGATTCTTGTTCTCGGCAAGGGAAAGACCGGCACGCTCGTCGCTGAGGTAGCGCGTGAGCGCGGCCATGGCGTGCGGGCGCTCGATATCGACGAGAATGTGCACGCATCGGCGTTGACGGCGCCGAGCCTGGCCGGAGTGGATGTTGTTGTGGATTTCACGGCGCCCGAAGCAGCAGTTGAGAACATGCGCGCGGTGCTTTCGGTGGGCGGGCGCATCGTTGTGGGAACGACTGGATGGTATGCCAAGCTTGCTGACATGAAGACGCTGGCTATTCAACGCGGCGGCGGATTGCTTTACGGAACCAACTTTTCGATCGGCGTGCAGAAACTGTTCCGGCTAACTGCGGAACTGGCGAAGCTCGAAGGATACAAGTTCAGCGTCGATGAGACGCACCACGTGACCAAGCTGGATGCGCCTTCCGGCACGGCGCTGACGCTGAAAGAAATTATTCAGGCAGTACGGCCCGGGATCGACGTTCCTGTCGAGTCGCACCGCGCGGGCGATGCCAAGGGCGAGCATATTGTGCGCGCGGTGAGCGACCACGACGTGCTGGAGCTTCGACACGATGCGCACTCGCGCCGCGGATTCGCGCTGGGCGCTGTGCGCGGCGCGGAGTGGCTGGCCGGGAAAACAGGCGCGTGGGAGTTCCGCGAAGTCTTCGATCAACTGTGATGAGCGCGCGGGTTTTGACTCGGCCAATTAGGTAACGAAAGCGTGCCAATGCCCTCATTTGAAAAGAGAGGTTCGCGAGAAAGGAGGTATGGCCTATTCATACTCGCCATCCTTCTGCTCGTTTCGGGGATAGCGGCGTTCTTGACGGGGTTCCATAATTACATCGTTCGCTCCATTGGCGTGTTGGCGATCGTAGCCAGTGTGTACTTTGTTCGTGCGTCTAATTTTCATTCAAGCCAAACACCGCCGGTTGCGAACGAGATAATGGAGGACCTCAGCGCGACCAATGGACTAGGGCCAGTGGCGTGGATCATCGGCGTAGTGCTCTTACTTATGCTCATATTCTCGTTTCTTCTCGTACAGAGTGACGCGCTCCATGGTGGGCACACAGCATGGCCAGCGGACTTGTTTGGCGCTGTCGCTCTGACCTGCGCCGTCACGTGGGGATACATCCTCTCCAAATTCATGTCGGGGCGCAGGTGACCGGGGGGTATTTGCCAGCTTAGAGTGGACCCAATTTGCCATCTTGAAAAAAAGTGAAGATACAAGCGTGACGAAGCCTTGTCTCCGAAATAACAAAGATTGACAAATCTTGTTATTCATCCGATCCTTAGTGAAAGGAGAACTTCCCCATGAATGTTTCTTTAACTCGCGAGCTCGACAAGTTTGTTGCCGCCAAAGTCTCCTCAGGGCGCTACACCTCGGCAAGTGAGGTGGTGCGCGAGGCTCTGAGGCTGCTCGAGCAACATGAGAAGTCGCGCGTCGAGCAGCTTGCAGACTTCAACCGCGAACTGAAGAAGCGAATGGATGCTCTTGACCGTGGCGTGCGCGTGAGTTCTGATGAAGCGCGAGAACACTTTCGCCGACGGTCGGAAGAGCGAAGAAAACGGATTGCATGAACGGATTTATTCTGAGCGGCGAAGCGCTCCTTGAATTGGATGATATTTGGAGTTTTATCGCCCAGGACAATCCTGAAGCCGCAGATCGTTGGATTGCCAAACTTCTCGACGGCTGCGACGCTCTTGCACGGCATCCCCAAATGGGACATACCCGTACCGATCTCACCGATCAACCAGTGCTTTTCTGGCCCGTCTCCGATTACCTCATCATTTATCGAACTCATCTGGAGCACATCGAGGTTATCGCCGTGACACAAGGCTCTCGCGATATTCCCTCCTATCTCCGCAACCGCAGATGATTCACGTTCGCATCGTATAAACTTGACTGATCATGGAAACGACAGGCTGCGGTACCGCGATTGTGACGCCGTTCAGGGCGGATGGCTCGGTGGATGAACCGGCGCTGTGGTCGCTGGTGAACTGGCAAATTGAATCGGGAATCGACTTCATCGTGGCGTGCGGATCGACCGGAGAAGCCGCGACGCTGGACGAAGAAGAGTGGCTCCGTGCCGTACGCCTGATCATCGACGCAGCAGCAGGACGCGTTCCGGTGTGGGCCGGATGCACGCACAACTCTACGCGCGTGTTGGTCAGGCTGGCAGCGCAGCTCAAGCGCATTCCGGGCGTGGCGGCAGTGCTCTCGGCCAATCCCTATTACAACAAGCCGACGCAGGAAGGACAGTTTCAGCACTTTCTCGCGTTGGCGCGCGAGGTTGATCCGCAGCCGGTTTGCGTGTACAACGTGCCGGGGCGCACGGGAGCGAATCTGGAACCTGAAACAGTAGCGCGGCTCGCGGCAGCGGCGCGGAACATTGAGGCCATCAAGGAAGCGAGCGGCAAGCTGGCGCAGTTTGGCGAGCTCACGCATATCATGCCGCAGGGTTTCAAGATTTTTTCCGGAGATGACAATCTTGCGCTGGCCGCCATCGCGACGGGCGCGCATGGGCTCATTAGCGTTGCGTCAAATGAAGCGCCGGCTGAAGTGGCGCGCATGATTCGCGCTGCGCTCAACAACAATTGGGATGAAGCGCGCGAGTTGGAGCGGCGTTTTTCGCGGCTCTTCGAAGCCAATTTCTGGGAGTCAAATCCGGCGCCGGTAAAGACCATCCTGAGCTTGATGGGGAAGTGCGGCGAACATCTGCGGCTGCCTCTGGTGCCTCCCACTCCGGCGACGCACGCCAAGCTTGAGCGCTTGGCAGGTGAGCTTGGGCTGCTCAAGCATGTGCCGATTCCCGCAGGCGTGCGCTCGGAAGTGTTCTGAAGGATTCCATGCGAAGCGTGTTGCGGCTGAAAAGCAAGGCGTGGTGCAGCGCGAATCTCGCAGTTGCGCTGGCTTGTGCGGGACTGGCGTGCGCCCAAAGCTCCAGCAGTGGCACGTTAACCAGCGCCGCGCAAGCTCCGGCGGCGACGCCGGACCAGGCCGAAATCTGGAAGGTCAAGCCGGATATTTCAGGCAAGCGGAACGGCGTGTTTGCGGAACCGCTGGCGATTGACTTCGCGGATCATGCGGGCTATGTTTCGCTCTTCGACGGCCAGACTTTAAACAACTGGGACGGCCGGCACGGCGTGTGGAGCGTGGAAGACGGCGCCATCGTTGGCATCTCGACCAAGGAGAAGAACGCGGGCAACTCGTTTTTGGTTTATCGCGGAGTGACCGCGAAGGACTTCGACCTGAAGCTCGAAATCAAGGTGGAGTGGGGCGGCGGGAGTGGCGTGCAGTACCGCAGCAGCACGGGCATTCCGCCGGGGCGCGTCGCCGGCAAGGGTGAGCCGGCACTCGATCCGCGCTGGGTAATGATCGGGCCGCAGGCCGACTTCTGGTACCCCGTCAGCGAGAATGCGAAGCAATACAGCGGACAGCTTTACTCGCAGAATACTTCGCTGGGTATTGTCGCGTGGCGCGGACAGGTCGTAGAGTCGGAGCCGGGCACACCGCCGCAGCTCGTGGGGAAGATTGACGATCGTGCGCAACTTGGGACCTATGTCAAAGACGGTGACTGGAACCAATACACAATCATCGCCCGCGGAGGGGTAATCCTTCACATTTTGAATGGCAGGTTAATGGCGGTGCTCGTCGATGACGACCCTAAGTCTACCAACAACGTTTCGGGCCTGTTTGGGCTGCAGATCGAAGGCACGCCGTGCAAGGTATCTTTCCGCAATCTATGGCTAAGAAAGATCGACTAAGTTGGCTAGGAACTTCGGAAGTTACCGTGGTAACTCGGAATCCATATGCCAATTCCAGGGCTGTTGAAACTTTTTTTGCATCCTCCACAACTTCCTCGAATCGCGTGGTGTTTACTTACTCGACGGCATTAAGCGGCTAAATTCGCGCCGGCCGTTGCAGTTAAATTTTGGCGATGGCTCCGTGCGAGCGCGCCCTGGAACGACAATTTTTCCCATCCAGATTTGAAGAGTCTCCGCAGGCTGTGTCTTTTGATTCATCCAGCGTTGGCTCCCCGTCTGGGCGGCGTTCCTCGGAGTGAGACCAGCAAGACGAGCTCACTCAGCGTGCGTTCACTTTAAGGCATGGCAGCCCGCAGAAAGCGACGTACCCAATATGTCCCCCAAGACAGGCAAAATGCTATTGAGGTTAGCGCTGGTTCCAGTCGCCGCCGCCGCGCTCGCGGTCGCGGGCTGCACCAGCGGATTGATGGGTAGTAGCGGAACTCAGGGCGCCACAACCGGCTCAACCTTCGTGGTTGGTACCGATGCTCCCCCAACTGTGTCGTCGGTTGTCTCTTTTACGGCGACGATCAACAGCGTCGACCTAAATCCACAAGGTGGCGGAACCGCCGTTCCGATGATCAGCGGGACTCCTTCCGTCGATTTCGCGCGCTTTAACGGGCTGCAGACTCTGCTGGACGCAAATGATATTCCCGTCGGCACCTATTCCAGCGTGACCATTTCTTTGGGTACCGGAACCATCGGGTACCTGAACGCCGCGACCCCTCCCCCAGCGATCGCGACGATGGCAGCCACTTACAGCAATCCTTCGGTCACCATTCAGCTGGCCAACCCCCTCGTAGTTACGAACGGCAATGCGCCGGTTGGGCTGCGCATTGACTTCGATCTAGCCAAGTCCATTCAGACGACCAATGGATCGATTAACGGCACGGTGGATCCCACATTCGATGTGACGACCGTCAAGAACTCCGACCATGGAGCCTACATCGATGAGTTTGTCGCCGGCGTGGTGAGCGTCAACCAAACCGGCCAATCCTTCGTGATTCAGGGACCGCATGGCCGCAACTTCACGGTCAATGTGAATGGGCAGACGGAGTGGGACGGCAGCGCAAGCCTGAGCACGCTTGCTACCGATGGCGCAAGCGCCATCGTGCAGGTGTCAGGGCAGCTTGATCGTGCTGACCAGACACTCGATGCCGACGAAGTGGCAATCCTTACGGATACAGGGTTCTACGCCACAGGCCAGATCACGTACGTGAATCCGCCGCCTCCGGCTACCGGCGCGGCCACCAGCTTCGATCTTTACGTGCGCGGCCTCGAGCCCACAAACACCGGCCTCACACTGGGCCAACTCGCTACCGTGAACCTGAGCGGCAGCGAAAACTATTTCATCTACTGGGCACATAACCCACTTACGCAATTCCTGTTCAACTCGAGCTCACTCGTGGCTGGGCAAGACGTTGCAATCGGCGGGCCGGCAAGCGGAGCGGCAAGTGCCTCCAATGTGACGGTGAAGCGAATTCACTTGCGCAACTGGGGCTTTAACGGCACCATCGTCGCGGGCAGCCAGAGCTCTGCCAACGGCACCTTCCAGATGCAGGTGAACGGCTTCGCCGGCGTGCTCATTCCGGAAACAGTCACGGTGTATCTGGGCCCAGACTGCGACTTCCGCTATGGCTTCGGCGCATTCAACGACCTGGCCAATGGAGCGAACATCCGCGTGGTTGGGCTGTTGCTGAGGAATCCGACGAACGGCAATGTGGCGCTGATCGCGCGTCATGTTGACGGGCTCAACTTCACTGACTTTACAACCGCAGCCTGGCAGTAATTCAAAAGCCAGCGACCACAAACACGCCGGAGCGGATAACAGATGCTCCGGCGCTTTTTTGTGCCCACCGCGACGCGGATGGTATCAATGCTTCAAGGGCCATTTTCCGGGACGCCGCAGAATTCAGCGCGAACGGAACCGGGCAAAGACGAAGCCTGACGAGGAGAGAGCGGTGTTCATAATCGAGGGTGTTCGGGAATTCCATCGCTGGACCCATCTGAACCTGACGATGGTGCTGGACTATCTTGCAAAGATTCCCGGAAGCGAATACACGACCGAGGTACGGGGCTTTGGTTTTCCGACCCTCCGCCAGCAGGTGATTCATGTCCTCAATTGCGAAGGATTCTGGATCCGTTCGCTTCAAGGGCTATCATATGTCGATCGCGAGGCCGCCGAATCTGGCGGAGTTGATGATGCAAGGCTTATGCAGAACGAAATCCGGCGGCAGACTGTGGCATATCTTTCGGGCCTGACGGATGAACAGCTCAACATGGAAATCCGGCTGAAGTTCCCGGAAGGAGAGAAACATGTGCGGACGCCGGCGCAGGTTCTCCATCACATCTTTACCCATGCCTACCGGCACGAAGGACAGATCGCGGCCATGTGCCGCGCACTAGGTCATCCCGCGCTGGACGCGCATGTGATGAGCATCGAGTAACGCGCCGCCCGCTGGGTTTGGGGCTCAGAAAAGATCTGCAATCGGCGGGAATGTGAGCAGCAGGCCGAGAAAGAGAAGAATGAGCGCGACGGTATTGGATCGCGAGGAGATTTGGCGGGTGCGCCATCGGCGATGCAGGATAAACCATGCAGCGAGCCATGCAAGAATCGCGCAGGTGGTGACGCCGGAGAGCGGGCCGGTGGGCGTGTAGAAGTTCATCAGCGTCTTGATGGCTGCGACTTTGTCGGCCAGGATGGCGAAGACGGCAACCGCAAGCGAGCCTATGCCGGCGGCAAGAACAGCGGCCGCGCCAGGGCCATTGGGATTCAGCCTGGCCTGCGGGGTAGCGACAGAGGCTGGAGCGCTCATTTTTGTTCACCCTCGACAATGGAGATCGTTGGACCGCCGTTTACCGGCGCATTCTTGTTGAGCATGGCGCCGAAGAAGCCGGCGATGGCCGCGGCAAGAAGCGAGACCCAGACAAAAGCGAAAACCGCGGAGCGAAGCTCAGGGTGGACGCGCAGGCTGCGGCGATATTGAGAGAAGACAACTGCCGCCATGGTGATGGAGATGGGCACGAGCCAGGCGACATGCTCTTTCCATTCCATACCGATGGAGTGCCATGAATAGGTGGATGGGCTCGACATGAGCAGGCGCTGCGGAAACGCAGCGAGGTCCGCCGTTCCCGGCGGAGGTACGGCGCGGTACCACGGATAGATGATGTAGGCGCCGCTTAGCACGGCGAGCCACGCGAGCACGGCCATCGACGTGAGATAAATCCGCATGAAGCGCTCGTCAGCTTCTTTAATTTCCGGTCCGAGCGGAGAGCCATATCGCCGATATAGCTCGACCAGCGCGCCGGAGCACGCCATGAGATAGAGCGCGCCGAAGCCCATACCGTGAATCATCGTCCAGAGACCGCGTACGGTGATTTCCATTCAAGCCGTTCTTTCCGCGCGCGATCCGAAACGCTGCGAGCGCGCCAAGTCAGAACCCATTTTTGTTTGGCGGCGCCGGGAAAAACAGATCCGCGGCGGTTGCTTTTTTATCGTCATCCGCGCCACTCTTTGCGTCTTTGCCCCAGGTCCAATACATGCCCACATAGGCGTAGTTCTCGGTTTGCCCGGCGATGGAGTGGCCATAACAAAACAGGAACTGCTCGTTGGTGTTCCGCTTGAAGTGGTAATAGCCTCCGACGTCAATCATGGTCGACGATTGAGTCTGTGCCGCAGCGAATCCCTCGGCGCCATGCGCGAAAACTTCAGCACCGAGCTCCCACTGCTCGCTCAACTCGCGTTTGATTAGCCAGCCGGTGTATGGGAAATTGCGATAGCCGGTTTGCGGCACCACCTGGTAGCCTCCGCCGCCGTCAAAGAGCCATTTGCCTTCGTTCTTCTGCAGCCAGATCGGAAGCTTGTACCAGACTTTCCCCACGCCGAGGCCTTTGTCAGAGTTGCCGGTGGGCATTTCAAACATGGTGAAACTGCCGATTTGCGGAAAGTGCTTGGTCTCCTTGATCCACGCGACCTTGGCGCCGAGCTCCATATCGGTAAGACCGAACGCGTCCGGCCCTGATCCGCCGGGAAGATAGACGGGATTGTTCGATGGTGCGATCGCGCCAAAGGGAAGAATGGCGTGCAGTTGCAGGCGAGGCAGAGCTCCCCAGTTGAATTCGAAGGCGGGCCCGGTGGAGTCGATCTCCGCGGTGGTGCCGTCGACGCCACCGAAGATATAAAACTCGTAATGATGGAGATCGACGGGAACCGGATCGTCGGTCTGATACGGCGGACCCTGCGCGCCGGCGCGTGGAAGGGCGAGAGTGCACAAACCGCAGAGCGCCAGGATTTTGAGGGTGCCAGGAAGTTTCATTGACAAACCAACTCAGGGCCCGCAAATGACCTTGCCGAGAGTCGATGGTAGAGCTTCAGGGGCGCGACGGTCCATTCGGTCGCAGAGAATTCATCCCGCGTTCATTTTTCGTCCGCTGCAATAGAGAGCTTAGCGGGGGTGTTTCCCGCCGCCGCCGCTGGAGTGGCTCATCTTTGGTGCGCTCATGTGTCCGCCGCCGAAACTCGAATGTCCACCGCCAAAACTCTTTGGCGCGTTATAGGAGTACTTCGGCGCGTGCTCGCTGTATGACCTTGGCGTTCCGCCACCGAATAGATGGAATCCGCCGGAACGCTCGTTGCGCACGGTGTTGCCGTAATTCTGATAAGAGCGGGTCGAATAACCGCGCGAGTAGTCCTGTTGCGGTGTTCGATAGGAGGGCGCACGGTAGGACGGCGAAGGATTCGAGTAACTCAAGCCGGGCCGCGCGGCATAATTCCCAGGTCCGGTGTATCCGTAATTGGACCGGCCGGTATGGCCGTAACTATAGCCCGGATAGCTGTAGCTCTGCGGCCCCGTTTCGTATCCCCGATTCGAGTAAGCCGGCGCGCGGCTGGGATAAGTTTGCGGACGATAACCGTAGTTCTGCTGCGGTGCGGTGCGGCTAAAATAATCGCGGCCCGAGTCATAGCGATTTGAGTCATTGCGGTTCGGATCGTTCACCCGCCCCGGCTCGGTGAATCCCTGCGCGGGACGAGTGTAATTTTGGTCGCCGCGCCCACCGGAATTGTTCGGCCATGCGCCACGCTGGCTGTAGGCGTACGAGCCTCCACGAGCGCCCCCGCCTCCGCCCCATGTGCCACGCCCGTAGGCGCGCGGTCCGCCGCGGGGCAGGCCCCAATCGGCCACTGTCCTGCTGTGCGTGTAGTAGCCGGAATGGTCAAAAAGGATTCCGTGGCCCAGCCAGTCGAATCCCCACGCCATCCAGCCGAAGGGCATGCGATCGAAAGCACCCAGAGCGAAGCCGAGCCCGTATTGAATCGGAGTGGCTCCAAAAAAGTCGCCCAGCGCGCCGAAGCATGAGAAGCCGGGGTAGGGCGCGATCGGCGGCCCATACACAGCCCACGGATTGTAAGTGGGCACGTACACCACTTGCGGGTTTGTGGGGGCGAGATCGATGTAGCCCTGGTCGCTTTCGACTTCTTCCTGCGGAGTCGATTGGAGATTGCCTGCCTGCTCGGCGCGCTGCCGCAGCACCTGCACGGTCTGCATTACATCCTGCGGCTGGTTGTAATAAGCATTGCCCAGATTCGTCGTCCACTCCAGGTCGTGGTTCAGCAGATCCAGCACGTCGGGAAACGCTGTGAGTGCCTTTACGCTCGGATCCCAGCTGGTCTGCGCGTTAGCGCCGGCTGCGATCTGGTCCGGCGAGCCGTAGCCCGCGGCGCGCATTTGCTGCACCCATTGGTCAGCCACTGCAACTTGAGCTGGATACGTCGATGCGGCAAGAATCTGTGCCAGGAGCGAGTCAGGATAAAGCGCGATGGGTGCAAGAAGCTGCTCGAGATCTTCTGCGCTGAGCGACTGGGCGGGCGCCGGCACGGGGCCCTGGTCCTGCCCGGAATTCGGTGGCGTCTGCGGACCGCTCGGAGGTTGGTCGGCATACGGCTGCTGGTCAGGGTAAGGCTGTGGCGCATAGGGTTGCTGCGGAGTGTAGTACTGCGGCTGCTGGTCTGAAGGCGCAGCATACTGTGGCTGCTGAACCTGTGGCGGCGCATATTGCGGTTGCTGACTAGGATAGCTTTGCTGCGGTGCAGAGTATTGCGGCTGCTGAACTGGAGGCTGCATGTATTGCGGTTGCTGAACCTGCGACATCTGGTCCGGAGGCGGTACGGATTGCGGCAGCTTGTCCTGAGGCAGCGTGAAGCCAGTTGGCGGCGCGGGTTCAGTGTATTGGCCGTTCGGAGAGGTGGCGCTGGGATCGATATACGGTTTTCCGGGGTGCGGTTTCTGGCCGATGGCTTCCGCCGCAAAAGCCAGCGCTACGAATGCAAGCACCGCGCACGGAATCAACCAGAAGGCGCTCGTTTTTTGTCTCGCGCAGGTCTCGTCGGAGATGGTTTGGCCGGACGTTTCGTTCATTTGCGGAGAAGCCAACGCCAAGGCTGAAGAACGCCGATTCATTGGGAGAGCCATGTTCCCTCACAGTCCATTCCAAGCCCGCGACTGCCGGATTCCCTACGTCTGAACACACTGAAACTCGGCAGCCCGAGGGGGAGGGCTTACACACAGAACCCAAAACTGAGGGATTAGTTTCGCGGACAGGGAGAGGATTCTACGGGTGGCATCGCGACTTTCGCGCGAGAGGAATCCGCGGCCGTTGCGATCGACGGCTAGCCTACTAACGCCTTCTTCACCAGGTCGCTCACCAGGCGCCCATCGGCGCGAAGGCCAGCCGCTTGAAGCTCGCCTTGAACGGCTTTCATCGCCGGCCCCATCTCCTTTACCGTCGGCTTATGCCCCAGCGACGCGGCAAGCTCGCCGAGCGCCTTGGCAACAAGGTTCGCCAGCCCAGCGTCGTCGAGCGCCTTGGGCAGGAACTCCTCGATGACCACGATTTCCGCCTGCTCCTTCGCGACCAGATCCTGCCGGTTGCCCTTGGCAAACTGCTCAATCGAATCGCGCCGCTGCTTAATCATCGTGGCGAGCGTTTGCTCGCTCTCCGCCTGGGTCAGCGCCGCCCGCTTTTCAATCGCCTTATTCTTCAGCGCGTTCTTGATCAGCCGCAGCGTTTGCGTCCGCTCGGCGTCGTGGGCCTTCATGGCAATCACAATTTGCTGGCTTACAAGGGCTTCGAGTGCGCCTGCATCGGTCATTTTCTTTCCTCAATTGCAAATTCTACCCGACAAGATGGACCTCGATTCATCACAGGCTTTCCCGAGCTTGGGGCCAGAATGCGGTATTTTTCATTTCCACAGTCGAAAAAATCACAAAAACCACAATATTGTGTATTATGTGATTATGGGTGCCTGGCCGCCAAGCCAGTCCGAAACGAGGGAAATATGATCCGCAAGACTCGCCTTTATACTCCCGGGCCGACGCCTCTTCTTCCCGCAGCGCAGTTCGCCATGGCTGCGGCCGACATGCACCATCGCACCGCAGAGTTCCGCGCCCTGTTCCAGAAAGTTCTTGCGCAACTCAAGGTTTTCGTCGGCACCAAAAACGATGTGCTGCTTCTCTCCTGCTCCGGCACCGGCGCCATGGAGGCATCGGTCTCGAACCTGACCTCTCCCGGCGACAAGGTGCTGGTGCTCACTGCCGGAAAATTCGGCGAGCGCTGGACCGGGCTGGTCAAGGCCTTCGGCTGCGAACCCGACGTGGTCACTGCTCCGTACGGCCAGACGTTTGATTTTGCTGCGATTCGCGCTGCTCTGAAGCCGGAGCACAAAGTCATTTACACGCAGGCCACGGAAACCTCGACCGCCGTGCGCCACGACGTCCAGGCGATCGCCAAACTGCGCGATGAAGTTGCTCCGAACACCTTGCTGGTCGTTGACGGCATCACCGGTCTCGGCACCACGCACTTCGACGTCGACGGCTGGGGCATCGATGTGCTCATCGGCGGCTCGCAAAAAGCCGTCATGATTCCGCCGGGCCTCGCGTACCTTAGCGTGAGCGACCGTGCGTGGGCGGCGATGGAGACGACCAAGAATCCGCGCTACTACTTCGATTTGCGCAAGGAGCGCAAGAACGCCGTGAAGGGCGAAAGCGCCTATACGCCGGCCGTTGCCCTGGTGGCAGGGTTGGGTGCCGCGCTCGACTACATCGCGGGGCAAGCGGACGGCGATCTCGAAAAAGGCCGCATCGCGCTCATCGACAACGCGCAGGTGAATGCGGAGGCGACACGTGCGGGACTGGTTTCGCTCGGCTTCACGCTCTTTGCGCCGACGGCGCCGGCAGCGGCTGCTACGGCAGTTGCAGTGCCCGACGGGATGGATTCGGGTGCGGTGGTTAAGGCGCTCAAGGCCAAGTTTGCGCTGGTCACCGCAAACGGGCAGGGCGAGATGCAGGGCAAGATCTTTCGCGTCGCGCACCTGGGCTTTTTTGACTATCTGGACACGATCGCACTGCTGGGCGCCATGGAGCACATCGCGAAAGACACGCTTGGGCTGCCTGTAAAGTTTGGCCAAGCCGTGGCCGCGGCGCAGGAAGTGTACGCAAAGGCAGTGAAAAGTGGGCAGTGATCAGTGATCGGAAAAACACTGTGCACGCACTGACGACTGACACCTGACAACTGACCACTGAGAGTTTATGCCTGAACTTACTTTCGGAGAGAAGCTGCTGGTCGCGCGGAAGCAGCTCGATCTCTATCAATACGAAATGGCGGAGCGGTTGGGAGTGCATCCCAACTCGCTCACCAAATACGAGCGCGGCGAGGGCAAGCCGCATGCGGCAGTGGTGCGCATGTTTGACCTGCTCTGCGAACAACAGGGCATTCGCTTTGACGAATACACGAGCGGGTCCGCCGCGGCGGACAAGGGAGCAGCCATGAAGATCGTATTGGCAGAAAAAGTTTCTCCGGCCACGCTGGCCGTTTTTGCGGACGAGCCGGGATGGGAAGTCAAGACTCACGACCAATTGCCGGACGGTTTGCCAGCGGCGCTGGCCGAGGCCGACGCGCTCGTGGTTCGCAGCGCCGTTCAGGTTGACGATGCATTGCTGGAGCATGCGCCGAAGCTGCGCGTGGTTGGCCGCGCAGGCGTGGGCGTGGATAACATCGATGCCGAGGCTGCCACGCGCCGGGGCATCGTGGTGATGAATACTCCGGGCGCGAACGCCGTGGCCGTCGCCGAGCTGACCATGGGCCTGATGATCGCGCTGGCGCGCAAAGTGCCCGCGGCTAATGCCACCATGCACGCAGGCAAATGGGAGAAGAAAAATTTGCAAGGCACCGAGCTGCGCGCCAAAACGCTCGGCATTCTGGGGCTGGGGCGGATCGGCCTTGAAGTGGCGAAACGCGCCCGCGGATTCGGTATGGAGATCATAGGTACCGATCCCTTTGTCTCCGCATCGCTGGCCCGCGAGAACGGGATTTCTCTGGTTTCGATCGAGGATCTTCTTGCAAAAGCAGATTTTCTCACGCTGCACGTCGGCCTCACGCCGCAGACGCAAGGCATCGTCAACGCCAAAACCATTGCCACCATGAAGAAGGGCATCCGCATCATCAACTGCGCGCGTGGCGAGCTGGTTTGCGATGCCGATCTGGCTGCCGCGATCAAGAGCGGGCAGGTTGCGGGAGCGGCGCTCGATGTATTCGCCGTGGAGCCGCCCAAGGATTCGCCCTACTTCGGCCTTGACAACGTGATACTCTCGCCGCACATTGCGGGATCAACCGCGGAGGCGCAGGAGGCCGTTGGCGTACAGATTGCGCATCAGGTGCGCGAGTACCTCAAGCTCGGCGTCGTGCAGAATGCCGTCAACGTTCCGTCACTGAGCCGCGAGGAGTACGTCCAACTCGCGCCCTTCATCGATCTTGCCGGGCGGTTGGGATCGTTTCTTGCCCAGGCGGGCAAGGGCAGCGGCAAGTCGGGCATCGACTCCATCCACATCGTCTACGGTGGAACGCTTACTGAAGCCAAAACGGAGCTGGTGCGCAATGCGGCAATCGCCGGCCTGCTCCAAGGCTCAGAGAACGTGAATCGCATCAACGCCGCGGCTGTCGCGGCGGAGCGGGGCATTCGCGTGCATGAGGAGAAAGAAGAGAGCCATCGCGGCGGCGCGGCCACGGTGCTCACTCTGGTGCTGCACACCGCTGCGGGAGAGAGCCGCGCCAGCGCCACCGTGATTCATGGTGAGCAGCCGCGCCTGCTGGCTTTCGACGGCATCGACGTTGAAGCTCCACTGGAGGGAACACTGGTGGTTTGCCGCAACCTCGACGTGCCCGGAGTGATCGGGCGTATCGGAACTATCCTCGGCCAGCAGGGAGTGAACATCGCCAACTTTGCCCTCGGCCGCGAGCGGACGGGTGCGAATCGGGCCGGGGAACCGGTCAAAGCGCTGGCTGTTGTTCAAGTCGACGAGCCGGTCGCGGAGTCGGCGCTTGAAGCGCTCAAAGTCATCGAAGCGCTGCTCGAAGCGCGCCTCGTCAAGCTGCCCGACGGAAAATGATGCGCGAAATCTGATCGGGTCCTGACCGGTCACTCACGCTGCTTTGCGGAATGGCAGAATCTTTGGCCTCCGTTTACGGCTCGCGTTCCAAAGGTCGTAATCCATCTGAAGACCGGACCAGAACGCGGAATGAGTTCCAAGCGCTGCCGATAGCCGAATGGACATTTCTGCCGAGATCCCCGCGCGCCCGTTGACGATGCGGGATAGGGTAGTGCGGGTGACGCGCAGACGCTTCGCGGCTTCTGCTATATCCATGTCCCCGAGATATTCCCGTAGCACATGGCCGGGATGTGGTGGATGATGCATCAGGATAAGACCTCCTCGTGGTAATCCTGGTAATCGACGAGAATTGCGTCCTCGCCCTCGAAAGTAAACGTCAACCGCCAGTTTCCATTCATTTTGACTGCCCAATGCCCACGCAGGTTTTTTGAGAGGGGATGGAGTTCCCAACCAGGGGCGTTCATATCCTGTGGCGACTTCGACCGGTTGAGAGCGAACAGCTGGCGTGAGAGCCTTGCCACATGCTTTGGCTGAATACCAACCTCGCTTCCGGACTTGAAGAACTTTTCAATCCCGGAGTGGCGAAAGCTCTTGATCATGCGTATAGCGCAACGCCTCGCGACCCTAATGTAAAGCGAGTTTGGCACGAGGTTTTACTTTGTCGGGTCGGCCACGCGGCCAAGGAACAGCATGCTCCCCGAGCGCGTGTCGAGCAGGATGAACAGGAACGGGTGATCGGCGCGGAAAACGATCGGCGGAGGCTCAGGGAATGGGCGCTGCATCGCCGTTGCCCGCATCACGATCGAAGTGGCTGCCGCGGCTTCTGTGCCCTTCTCGTTCACATCGATGTAGGCCTTGTGGATGGCGGCGGAGATGGTGAAGTCAGGCTTGCCGTCCATTCCTGAAAAATCTGCTGCGCCACTGAAAGCCTCGGCCATGCCCATCGCGCTCAATGCGCTACTGAGTTCAAACTGCTGCGTCATGGTGAAGCGCGGCAGCGTCAGAATCACCTTGTCGACGGGTTCGAACTTCCGGATCCATTCGCCCGCATCCCCCGAAGCGAACGATTGCTCGAGCGCTGGTAGTCCGTCGATCTTTTTGGGCAGCAACACCACCATCGAAATTTCGTTGCCGGCGTATGGCAGTTCCAGCGCCTGAAACGTCCCGCCATCGTAGTAGCTATAGCCGCCAGTACGGTGCATCATCGACGCCATCACCCATTGCGCCGCGGAGAGATGAAACTCCTCTTTCTGCGTTGCTTCCGCCGCGAACGGATCTTCCCAGTCGCCCTTGAAGTAAATTGCGTTGGTAAGCACGAATCGCGTTGATGAGGTGAGCACTCCAGGGCCGAGCAGGTCCTTGATCTTATCGTTAGTCTGCTTTTCGACCCACGCGTTGATGGTGGAGCGCACGCTGTCGGGCGAAACCTTGAAGTTGACACGACGAAAGCCCGCGCCGTAGTCGGTTTGTACAAGCTTGAGGTAGCTCTCCTCAAAGTTGGAATCCTGCTGCGCCCACAAAGCGTCGGCCACGCGTAGCTCATAGCCTTTGTGTGGGGCATTCATTTCAGCCAGCAGCGTGCCCATCGCCGGGTGCAGACGATCCGGTGGCAGCGTGAAGTGGAAGACGTGCTGCATCTCGGTTGCGGTCTGGCCTCGTGCGCCGGCGTAGGCCATTCCGAATGCTGTCGAAATGCTCTCCGGCGAAAAGAAAAGATTGCCCGGCTGCTTTGAAAGCTGCGCATAGAGGTCGACGGCGAATGCGTTACTGCCGCTTACGGCTTCGGCTTTGTCGGCAGCGGGGGCTGAAGGCGGACCCGCCATTGCGCCTTGGGCGATGAGCAGTGGGAATAGGAGTGAAAGAAGCGACTTCATGCGAGCCTCCTCGATCGGCACCAGCTAATGGCAGAACGCAGCCCGATGCGATTCTTGCATCGAAAATCGTGACCCACCGGAGATGTGACCCGAAACGGCGGCACGGCCTAGCCCATCAAACCCTTGTGTCCCAGCCAGCCGCGCAGATAGGAGGCTTGCCCAAGGTGGTAAGTCTCATGGACGGCCATGAATGTTACGATGCCACTGATTTTGCCGTCGAGGCTCGGAGGGCCCTCTTTCGCAGGCTGCAGCAGCAATCCCTCAGACACGTTTTCAAATGCGTCGCGGAGGGCGTGGCCCGCTTCGCTCCATGCGCCGAGCAGCAAATCCGGGGACGGATATGCGGAATCGTCCATAAGCTTTTTGCCGCGCCCGAAGTTCTCAAGTTCAGGCAGGGTCCACTCGACGCCGATGAAGTGCAGGAGCCGGCTTCGGCTGAATGCCATGTGACCAACGATCCATGCGATGTGGTTCGTCTTCTCACTGGGGCGCTTGAACCATTCCTCCGGTGGGAGATCGCTGACAATTTGCTTCAGGAAACGCGAATTGAAGCGGTAGTTCTCGGCAGCGGATTCGACAACGGCGGGAATGGGCAAGGGAAGTCCTTCTGGGTCGAACTACCAAAAGCTTTATGCGCGGCTCAAATATGCGCCTTCACTCGTATCCACACGAATCTTCTCGCCCTCGTTGATGAAGGGAGGCACCTGGACGACGAGTCCGGTTTCGGTTTTGGCCGGTTTCGTCACGCTGGAGGCGGTTGCCGACTTCAAGCCTGGCTCTGTTTCCACGACCTCGAGGTCGACGGTCTGCGGCAGTTCAATTCCCACCGGCTGCCCGTCAAAGTAGCTCACCTTGATTTGCAGGTTGGGCGTCAGATATTCGACAGCGTCGCCAAGCGTAGCGTTCTTCAGAACCGTTTGTTCATAGTCTTGTGGGTTCATAAAGTAGAAGTCATCGCCGTCGGCGTAGAGGAAATCCATGGCAATCTCATCCACAACCACCTTTTCGATGGCGTCAGCGGAACGGAAACGATGTTCGAACATGGCGCCCGACTTAAGGTTGCGCAACTTGGCCTGGATGAACGCACGAAGATTGCCGGGCGTGCGGTGCTCGACCTTGAAGACTGAGTGAAGCTGGTCATTATGCTTAATGATCATGCCCGGACGTAGTTGAGTGGCGGGAATCGCCATAGAGGTTAAAACTCCTTGCTGGTGTTGCGCCTCAATGCGCAAAGAATATGCCGTTTGGCCTGGATTCCATTGTAGCCGAGCGGAGGGATCGAATCTGCCATTAAACCCGATTCGACGAGGCCTTTGGGTTGCCGGCGGAAATGCGTCGCGGTGCGAACAGTAGCAAGCTCGATGCGCCTGCAACCAAGGTGTCACACTTGGTCGATCAGCACCAAGATAGAATGTCGGTGAACCGATGATTAACGGAAGCAGGGAACGCATGCCGCATCAAGTATCGATTTGTGTCATTGGGTCTGGGTACGTCGGGCTGGTTGCCGCCGCCTGTTTTGCCGACATGGGTCACAAGGTCGTCTGCGTCGACAACGATGAAGCCCGGGTAAAACACCTCCGCGATGGCGGTGTTCCGATCTTTGAAGAGCATCTGCCCGAGCTGCTTGCCAAGCATCGCAGCAAAAATGTCACGTTCACCTCGCACCTGGCAGACGCGGTTGAGCATAGCGAAGCCGTGTTCATTGCCGTCGGTACTCCGCAGGGCGATGGCGGCGCCGCCGATCTGTCGTACGTTGAGGCCGTGGTGGCAGAGATTTCGCGCGCCATCAAGAGCTACAAAGTCATCGTGGAGAAGAGTACCGTTCCGGTCTACACCAACGACTGGATTCGCCGTGTGCTTCACCGGCACGGCGTCGATCAAGCACAATTCGATGTCGTTTCCAATCCCGAATTCCTGCGCGAAGGCACTGCGGTGGTGGATTTCCTGCATCCCGATCGGATTGTCGTTGGCGCAAGCAACGACCGTGCGGCCCAGATACTGCGGCGCATCTACGAGCCGATCGTCGGCGGCGGCTATTATTCGCAGCCCGGATCGATACCGGGGGCGTGCAGCAAAGCGCAGCCTGCAAAGTTACTGGTTACATCGACGCAGAGCGCGGAGATTATCAAGCACGCATCCAATGCCTTTCTCGCGATGAAAATCTCGTTCATCAACGCGGTCGCGAATCTGGCTGAGGCTGTCGACGCGGACATTGAGGATATTGCGGCGGGAATTGGCCTGGATAGCCGCATCGGTCCTAAGTTTCTGCGCGCGGGGCTCGGTTATGGCGGCTCTTGCTTCCCCAAGGACGTAGCCGCATTCCATTGGGTTGCGCAGGAACGGGGCGTCAACCTGCAACTGCTTGAAGAAGTGCGCAAGATCAACGACACACAGCGCGAAGTGTTTTTCAATAAGGTGCGCTCGGCGCTGTGGACGCTCCGCGGCAAACGGCTGGCTGCTCTGGGCCTGGCTTTCAAAGGCGACACGGACGATATTCGCGATTCACCCGCAATCGCAATCATCAAGCAACTGCTGCAAGCAGGCGCCATTGTAACCGCGTACGATCCGGCGGCGGTGGAACGCGCAAAGGAAGCACTGCCTCCAGCCGCAAACATTGCATATGCGGACGACGTGTATCAGGCGGCGCAGGATGCAGATGCTGCGCTGATCCTGACGGACTGGAAGGAATTTGCCGCGATCGATCTGGCGCGGTTGAATCGGGCGTTGCGTTTTCCCATCGTTATCGATGGTCGCAATCTGTATAAACCGGACGAGATGCAGCGCCACGGCTTTACCTATGTCAGCGTGGGCAGGCAGGCGAGCTATCAGGCACAGGAAGGCAAGCCGCGCAAGGCGCCGGTTTGAGCGCGGATTCATCGCGCTGTTCCGAGCCGCCCCGAAAGTTTTCCCGCGCCGTCCCAGCACAATCGAGTTTTGCCAAGTTTTGCATCTGGAGTATTGAACGTTGACCAAGTCCGCACTCGTAACCGGCGCGGCCGGATTTCTCGGCTCTCACCTTACCGATCGATTGCTCGGCGAAGGCTACCAGGTGATTGGCGTCGACAACCTGAGTACCGGCGATCGTGCAAATCTCGCTCACCTTAAAAACGATTCTCGTTTTCGGTTTGAGGAGCGCGATATTTGCGAGAGCTTCGATCTGGGGCATGTCGATTATGTTTTCAATTTTGCGTCGCCGGCCAGCCCGCCCGAGTATCTGCGGCTGGGCATTGAAACTCTGCGCGTCGGTTCCGTCGGAGTCGAGAATACGCTCGAGATTGCGGAAAAGTACGGCGCAGGTTTTCTTCACGCTTCAACGTCGGAGTGCTATGGCGATCCACTGGAGCATCCGCAATCGGAGACGTACTGGGGCAACGTAAATCCTGTGGGACCGCGCTCGGTGTACGACGAGGCGAAGCGTTTTGGCGAAGCCATGGTGATGGCTTATCACCGGTCGCGTGGCGTCAACACGCGCATGGTGCGCATCTTCAACACGTATGGCCCGCGGTTGCACCCCGGCGACGGACGCGTCATCTCGAACTTCATGATGCAGGCGCTGCGCGGCGAACCGCTGACGATTTACGGCCACGGCAGCCAGACCAGGAGTTTCTGTTATGTCGACGATCTCATTGAGGGGATCGTCCGGCTGTCGCAGAGCGAAGAACATCTTCCGGTGAATTTAGGCAATCCCGAAGAGTACACGATTCTGGAATGTGCGAAAGCCGTGCTTGAAGTTACCGGCTCTAAGAGTGAATTGAGCTATGTCGAATTGCCGGTCGACGATCCAGCGCGCCGCCGCCCCGACATCACCAAGGCACGGAGGTTGCTGGGGTGGGAGCCTCGGGTCGGGCTGAAGGAAGGGCTGAAGAACTCTCTTGAGTTCTTCCAGAGCCATGCGGCGTAGGGAAACCGACAACTGACAGTTTCAGAGCTGTCCTGTCTGTCCCCGGTTTCCCGGTCTCCGTTTATAAAGCTGCCCGGCGCCCGCTGATCAGGTTGATGACCAGAACGATCAGTGCGACCACCAGCAGAAGATGAATCAAGCTGCCGGCGATGTGAAGGGTGAAGCCCAGAAGCCACAGGATGAGAAGGATCACAAAGACTGCCCAAAGCATATTCAGCGCACCTTTCTTGTCGATGAGCGTCTTCGACGGGACAGCCCGTGAGCGCAAACCAACATTACAACGACTAGTTGGATGCAATTCAGGGGCACGGCGTCAGAGGAGATGAGGGTGTGCTCCCACCCTTTGCCGGAAAAAGCGAAAGACGGGGCGCCTACGGCTGTGGGAGGGCCACATGCGCCATGCGCCGATTTCATCACAGTGAAAGAACGAAAGTGCGACGAGGAGAGGTGTGCTGCCGCTATCGCGGCGGCTCGTAAGGTTCGGCGCGCAACAGATTGCCGAGCATGTCGGCTCTCCCGGGGAGAACAGAGTTGTAATGGAATCCATTACAATGTAATATTCTGGTATGAGTACTGCTACTGCAAGAAAATCGAGGGTCTATACGATCAGCTTGCCGCCCGAACTTGCGCAAAGGGCAGAGGCGCTGGCTCAGCGGGACAGCCGCACCATGAGCGAGCTATTCCGGGAAGCTTTCCGTACGTACTCCGCACAGCAGGCGCGAGCAGCGCTGGATGAGCTGGGCGAATATGCATCGGGCCGCAACCCGAAGGGCTACACCGAGGCCGATGTGCCCCGGCTCATCAAAGAAGTGCGTGCCTATAAGCCGCGCCGCCGCAGGGTACGGTCAAACGGGTGATCGTCGTCATCGACACAAACGTCTGGATTTCCGCGCTTCAGTTTGCGAACGTCGCGGCACGCCGACTCTGGCACTCGAAAAAGCGATGAGCGAAGATGTGATTGCAACATGCGAGGAGATTGAGGCGGAGATTGTGCGCGTCCTAACGGAAAAGTTCTCGTGGGAGCAGCGCCGAGCAACCTCGGCGCTGCGAGCAATCCTGGCCCGTGGCATCCGTGTGAAGGTTCGAGGCACGGTAAAGATTTGCCGTGATCCCCACGACGATATGTTCCTGGAGTGCGCCGCCCTTGTGAAGGCCGATTTGCTGGTTGCAGGCGACAAGGACTTGTTGACGCTCGGCGCGTACGAGGGAACGCGCATTGTCACGCCATCGATGTACGTGAGGGCGAGATAAGGACAACAGGGTAGCCTACCGCGGCGGCTCGTAGGGTTCGGCGCGCAACAAATTGTTGAGCATATCGCGCTCCTGCGGAGAGAACTGGTTCTGGTAGCGCGCGGAATTCAGCACCGTTGCGCGTTGATCGAGAGGCACGGAGCGTAGATCCTGAAAGGCACGCTTGACCACAGCCTGGCGATCGGGCGGGAGCGCCAGAAAATTGCGTCCAGCCTGACGCACCTGCATTTGCTGTTGCGGAGGCATGTGCTCCAGCATCTCGCTGCGCGCAAGGTAGCGTTGGCGTCGTGCTTCAGGCATCTCATCCAGGTTGTGCAACTGCTGCACTAGTCGCTGCTGCTGGGCGGGGGGCAGGCGATTGAAGTTGGGGTCGTTGCGCAGCAACCGTTCCTGGTCTTGAATGGGAAGTCCCCGATTCCGGTTGAGCCAGTCGCCTAAATGCCCCGGAGGCGCGGCGCCGGGATAAACGTTTCGATCATCTCCGGGGCGATTGGCGTAGGGATTCGGCCGATTGTAGGCTGGCGCGGGAGCGTAGGGCCGGCCGCCGTATCCAGGAACCGCGGGCTGCACTTGCCGCCGCGTTCCGTTATATTGCGGCGTCTGCTGATACGCCCTTGGCTGGTTCTGATAGGTCTGCGACTGAGTCGGTCTTGGCTGGTTTTGATAAGGCCGCTGCTGCGGTTGGTAGGGTCTTGGCTGATTCTGGTTCAGTCGCGGTTGGTTCTGGGGTCGTTGCTGATTGCGATACTGCCGCACGTTTTGTTGGCGGGTTTGCCGCGCCTGCACCTGCGCAAAGCGGTACGGCGCCATGCGGCGGCCCTGCATGTGATCGGCGAGGCGCTGGCCGGGCGCCGCAACAACCATCAAGCAGAAAAACAGGACTGCCCCGGCCATCACCGCCGGACGCATTCTTTCCGCGTTTGTAGTCCAGTTCACGAGTCTTTCTCCCGGCAAGCGGCCGAATTGGTTAACCGGTTAATCTCCGTTCTGTGTGCTGGTAAGCGATTCCATCTGATCCAGTACCTGCGCATTGCTATCCAGAGTTTGCAGGTCGTGTACCACTGCGGCGTTCTGGGCAGCCGGTTGCGCGGGCTGCATCCAGTTTGTCACGCCCAGATAGGTGCCTCCGCCCACGAGCAACATGACCGTCAGCGCCACGGCCGCCAGCGGACGCGCGTGCAATCCCGGCCCGTAGGTTACGGTCGCGCGCAGCCGTGCGATGGCTCCGGCGAACCAGCCGGCCGGCGCGGCCTCGCGCTCTTCGCGCATCTCGGCGCCAAGCCGGGTAAGGAAATAGGGGCTCGGTTCGGGCGCCTTCCATGCGTCCAGCATCCCCATCGTCTCCTTCAACTCGTTGAGCTCGCTTTGGCAGTGCTCACACTCAGCAACATGCGCTTGAACCTTGGCAGGCGCGGAGCCTGGATCGAGCAGCATTCCGGCCAGCTCAGCTTCCATTCCCGCGCAATTTGTTTTGGTCTGTTTCATCATCTTCACCTTGTTTCCGCCGGTCGATCTCCAATTTCGTCGAGTCCGTTTTCATCGGACCCCGGCTCTTTTTACTCATGCCTTCAAACAAAATCCTTCAGTTTGTCGCGCAGCCTCTGGTATGCGCGAAACAGCAGCGACTTGGTCGCCGACTCACTCAACTTCAACACGTCCCCGATCTGCCGGTAGTCCATCCCCTGGTACTTGTGCATCAACACTGCCATGCGTTGCCGCTCGGGCAGCGCCATTACGTGCAGCCGGATTGCAGCCATGCGCTCGTTGCGCAGCAACTGCTGCTCCGCCGTCGGCTCGTCGTCCGCCACATCGGGAGTCGTGCCCGACTCCTCGTCCGGCTGATCGAGATAGATGGTTTGCGCGGCCCGCTCATGCCGGGTGTCGCGCGCATGGTTCACGGCCAAATTGGTCGCGATCCGGTAAAGCCACGTCGTAAATCTGGCTTCGGCCCGGTAGCTGCTTCTGGCACGATAGACGCGAAGAAACACCTCCTGAGCTAACTCTTCGGCAACGGCCTGGTTCCCAACCATCCGGTACAGGAAGTGAATCATCGGCCGGTGGTATTTTGTTGCCAGGTAATTGAACCCGGCCTCGTCGCCCTCAGCAACGCGCAGCATAATGGCAGCGTCGCTTTTGGGGTCCAGTTCTTCCCTCATGCCGGCCCGTGATGCCTGACTGGCCGAGCCCGGCCCTGAAGCTGGGCCCGTTCCTAACGCTGGACCGTTAAGGACCATCGTTGCCATATCTTGTGGAACCCCATCCGGGCCGGAAGGTTGCGGTTCGTAAGGGCTTTCTTCGCCTGTATTTCCGTCGCCAGCGTCCATTTCTGGACCTGGCCCTGGGGCTGGTTGCGGGTCAGGTTCAGAGTCTCGCCCGACGTCCCCGAACTGGGCGACCTGCGCCAGGGCGTCTGCCCTTGCCAGACCTGAGGGGATCCGGCGACCGGCAATTCCGAGTGCGGGCCCTAAAACGGGGCCGGAAATCGGCCGCGGTCCCGCTTCTCCGTCGATCGGGAGTTCGCTCCCCTGGCGAATTGAACGTGCTCTCATGAGCATGGTTCGCTAGGCCCCAGACTTACTCTCTTCCCCATCACAAGAACCGTCGCCCGATGCCGGGGTGGTTTGGTCGTAAAGCCCTGCTGGTGTTACTCTACCCTACGGGAAGGCCTTTGGGGCGTAAGTCCATTGGATGCGAATCTGGGTAAGTTCGGCAAATGGATTCGATCCTGAGATTGGCCTTCTGGCTGCGGCTGTTTGGCTCCGGTTTCAAGGCGGGGCGGGAACGCCCGGCGGACCCTCCGATGCCTTTTCTGGGCGCTTAACTCAGCGGTAGAGTGCCATCTTCACACGGTGGAAGTCGCAGGTTCAAATCCTGCAGCGCCCACCAGCCTTCGCCCGCCTTGAGCGGGCTTCGGCTCGGCGAGCCATTGCATAGAGGTCCCTCGCCAGGCTCGGGATTTCGCCTGCGGACTCAGACGCCCGCAAACGGCTCAAGTTCAAATCCTGCCGCGCCCACCAGCCTTTCCTAATCGCGCCGGAGCAGTCGCGGACGTTCACCGTACAGGCTTCGGCTGGCCGGACCCCGATCTCTCCAAGTTCTGTCTTTACGGATACTTAAATAGAGACGGTGCGGAATCGGCGAGAGGCTCCGGCGCGAGAGGATCGGGCAAATAAGGCTCGAGCAAATGAGGGCCATTCCCCTGAAGTTTCGCGACCCGCCAGGTTCTCATTTCCTCTACGGGCCATGTGCGCACAAGGTCGATGGGCAGGTGCGATGGCTGGGCCGGCTCCAACCAGCGCGTATAGTCTTTCGGCTCGATGATGAGCGGGCATCGATTGTGAAACGGTTCCAGCAGCTCATTCGGCTCGGTGGTGATGATGCTGAAGCTGTCGAGAATCGTCTCCTTACCCTTCGCGTCTCGCCCTTTCCATCGGTCCCAAATTCCGCCGAAAGCGAAGAGCCGGTCGTCAGGCAGCGAAACAACCCATGGCTTGCTGACTTTCTTTTTCTCTTCCTCCTTGGTCAGCGGCTGCCATTCGTAGAAGAAGTTTGCTGGAATAAGGCAGCGGCGATGTTTCCACGGTTCGCGCCAGGCGGCGCTTGAAGCAAGCTTATCGGCGCGGGCGTTGATTGAGCTGAATTTGGCCCTCGCATTCTTCGACCAATAGGGCACAAGTCCCCATTTCATCACCGTCGCAATTCGATCCCCGGTGTCGTCGTCGAGCCGGACAACCGGCTGCATGCTCTCCGGAGAGACATTGTAGGAAGGGGTGAACGAGATGTCGTTGATCTCGTAATACTCGTCGTTGAACACATCGGTGTTATGCGTGTGGAACCACTCGGCAATTCGCTGCTTGTCTGCCCGGCGCCCATATCGTCCGCACATAACAACAGTCTAGCAACCAACAATGAATCCGCTGTTTCTGGTGTACACGGCGTGTGCACTGAAATGAGTGCAACGGCAGTTGGTGTTTCGGGCTTCAGTCATTGCCGTTCGCCCCGCTCCAGCCTTCGCAGACCCGGTATTGGCCTCCGCAGATTATGATGGGTACGCTGCCGTTTCGTTTATATTTGGCACGCAGCATTTTTGGGCCGCAATTGCAGCCTGAATCCGGCAAGGGCAAAACCGCGCGGCATCACCGAACACGGTCGCGACCGCCGGAACTCGAAGCAAAGAGGTAATTTGTGAAACGAATTGTTCACGTTTTGGCATTCATCATGGCTGTGGCAGTGGCCCTTCCGGCCATTGCAAAGGGAGAAACGAAGATGGCGGTTTTTGGAACGATGCCGGACGGAACCAGCGTCCCGGTCTACACGCTCACGAGCGGGCAGATCGAAGTGAGAGTTACGGCGTACGGAGCGCATCTGGTGAGCGTGAAAGCCCCGGATCGCAATGGAAAAATGCAGGATGTAGTTCTCGGGTATGATTCGCTGGCGGGCTACCTCGCCGACAACAAAACTTTCATGGGCGGCATTGTTGGGCGCTATGGAAACCGGATCGCCGGCGGAAAGTTTACCCTCGATGGCAAGACGTATCAGATTCCGCTGAATGACGGGCCCAACGCTCTGCACGGCGGGCCAAAAGGATTCAATCAGTACGTCTGGAAGTCGAAGGAGATCCCCGGCGGCGTTGAGTTCACTCTCGTCAGCCCCGATGGCGACATGGGATTTCCGGGAACGCTGACCACAACAGTGCGCTACACGCTCGAGGGCGCCACGTTGCATATCGACTACTCCGCGACCACCGACAAAGCCACGGTCATCAATGTCACCAACCACTCGTATTTCAACCTGCATGGCGACGACCAGGGCAACATTCTTGACCAGAAGATGGAGATCGCCGCTGATCGCTTTACGCCGGTCGACAGGACGCTGATTCCAACCGGCGAGCTGGCTCCGGTCGCGGGCACGCCGCTCGACTTTACGAAACCTGAAGTGATTGGCGCGCGCATCGGCGACGACAACCAGCAGCTGAAGATCGCCGGCGGCTACGACCACAACTGGGTGCTGAACGGCAAGATGGGCACGCTGCATCTGGCGGCGAAGGCCACCGATCCTGTGAGCGGACGCACGCTGACCGTGGAAACGACGGAACCGGGAGTGCAGTTCTACTCAGGGAATTTTCTCGATGGATCGCTCACCGGCCGCCACGGCGTGAAGTACACCAAGCGGACCGGGTTCTGCCTGGAGACGCAGCATTTTCCCGATTCGCCCAACCATCCGGCCTTTCCAACCACGACTCTGAAACCTGGCGAGACGTTCCATTCGACGACGACGTTTACGTTTGGGGTGGAAAAATAAGAAGACTTCGCG
>DASXFF010000065.1:0-3277 GCA_036489735.1 Occallatibacter sp.
ACGTCCTCGGTCCTAATTCCCTTTTGGAAAGCTCTGGACGGATCCAAAGCTGTCCCTCAGGGTTAAACAGGCTGCGGAAAAAAGGCCGGATTCGAGACGAATTCGGGGAAAACATCCCTCGGGGGCTGAAGCCCACGTTGATCCTGCTCGATCTACGTACGGGCTGAAGCCCGTACCCTTCACCGGAATGAGTTTTTCCGCAGCATGTAGAGCCCGCGATCATTTTGCTGGGCTGAATGTACGAGTTGAAGCACATGCTCTGCAAAGTGCCCATTTGTTCAGAGGCGTCTGTGTCCTTCAGCCTTAGTCCCTCAGTCCCTAAGTCCCTTGGCCCCTCAGTCCCTAAGTCCCTTGGCATCTTAGTTTCTGAGCCCTTCGGTTCCGCCCCTTCTCAATTCGCCAGCGCCTTCTTGATGTTGCTTTCCATATCGTCCTTCGAGCTGATGCCCATCTGCACGGCTACCACGGTGCCGCTGCGGTCCACAAAGAACGACATGGGCAGCTCGTCGAGGCCGCCGTATTGCTTGTCGAGCGATCCGCCGTCGATCAGCACCGGATACGAAATGTGCAGTTGCTCCGCCGAGTGGGCGATATCCTTCTTGTCCTGGTCGAGCTTCTTAGGATCGTCCTTGTCCAGGTCGTCGGCCGAGATGCCCAGCACCTCAAATCCCTGCGCCGCATACTGGTTGCGCAGTTCCACGATCCACGGAGTCTCGATCTTGCACGGGGCGCACCATGTGGCCCAGAAGTTCACCAACACCGCTTTGCCCTTGTAGTCGGCAAGCGAGACCTTTTTTCCGCTCAGATCTTCGAGCGAGAAGGCCGGCGCAGGCTTGCCGTCGAGCGGCGAAACGTAGTCTGCCGCGCCGGAAGCATCGACGACCAGTTCACCCTTGGCGGCAGTGGCGAGCAACCGCTCGGCAGCTTGCTTGCGGTATTCAAAATTCGCCCAGCCGGCCCAGGCAAAGGTGGCCAGCACAAACAAAACAATGAACAGGACAATCGAGTTGCGCTTCACGGGGGCTAGACCTCTGATTGCTATTGTACGAGGAATTCGGGAGGCGGTTCTCACGTATCGAGTCACTCGCAGAGCGCGAGCCGCCTGGCGCGCTGTACACGCCCGCGCCTGTGGCGATGCGGGCGCCGGCATTCTAGCCTGGCGGGGGTGGTGATACGATCAAAATCCGATGGCTCCCATGCACGAAGACGACCCATTTCACCCGGCGATGCTTGTCCGCATTGAAGCAACGGCGCTGCTGGCTCTGGCCGACCGGCTTGAAGGGCCAATGTCCGCCGCGTTCGCGCGCGCTGTAGACCTGATCCTGACTTGCGGGCAGTCCAGCGGCCGCGTGATCGTCACCGGCATGGGCAAGAGCGGGATCATTGCGCAGAAGATTGCCGCCACATTGAGTTCGACCGGATCGCCGGCCCTGTTCCTGCATCCGGCCGAGGCCGTGCATGGCGACCTGGGCATGCTGATGCCGGGAGACGTGGTTATCGCTCTCTCCGCCAGCGGCGAAACGGAAGAGATTCTCCGACTGCTGGCGACGCTCAAGCGCAAGGGCGACGCGCTGATCTGCTTCTGCTGCACCCTCGACTCGACACTGGCCCAGGCCAGCGATGTGGCCCTCGATTGCAGCGTGGAGCGCGAGGCCTGCGGACTCAATCTCGCACCCACCGCCTCCACCACTGCCATGCTCGCGCTGGGTGACGCACTGGCTATCGCGGTCAGTCTGCGCAAGGGCTTTCGCGCGGAAGACTTCGCCGATCTTCATCCCGGCGGCAAGCTGGGCAAGCGCCTCGCACGGGTGAGCGACCTGATGCATACCGGCGACGCCATTCCTGTCGTTGCCTCGTCCGCGCCGATGGCCGCCGTGATCTTCGAGATGTCGTCCAAGCGCCTGGGAATCACCACCGTTCAGTCCGAGGGCCGCCTGCTGGGCGTCTTCAGCGATGGCGACCTTCGCCGTCTGCTGGAGCGCGAAGGCGGGGCAGCGATGAGCCGCACCGCCGCCGAGGCCATGAATCCCCATCCGCGGGTCATCGCATCCAGCGAACTCGCCGCCACCGCATTGGCAATTCTTGAAGAGCGGAAGATTACTTCGCTGATTGTGACGGACGCGGCGGGCGCGGTTGAAGGTGTGCTGCACCTGCATGATTTGTGGGGAGTGGAGCTGATCTGAGGCAGCGCCCGAGTGGTTGCACGGGTCGGGTTTGGAACATAATGACTCAAGAGAGGTGTTATGGCGCAGACATCGATCCTTATCCAACTGGATGAATCCGTCCAGGCCCGCCTGGCGGCTCTCGCGCAGCTCCGTCAGATGCCTGTCTCCGATGTTGCTGCGGACGTCATCACGACCTTTCTGTCGCCCGAAAGTTGGGAAAGCCAGCGAATTCAGGCCGGAATGCTTGAGTTGGAAGAAGGCAAGGGCATCCCCAACGAGCGCGTCATGGATTGGCTCGATAGTTGGGGTAGCGCGAACGAACTGCCCGCGCCTAGGTGAAAATCCTCTGGTCTCCGACGGCGATTTCGGATCTTGAGTCAATTCGCGAATACATCGCTCTGGATAGCCCCGCATCGGCACGCAAGATCGCAAATCGCATCAAGGACTCTATCAATCGACTGATCAAGTTTCCGCTGTGAGGAAGAGCTGGACGTGTTCCCGGCACCCGCGAATTTGTCGTGCCCGGAACCTCTTACATCGCGGCCTATACAACCCAAGGCGACAACGTGCTCATCGCCGCCATACTGGACGGGAAGCAAAGCTGGCCTGGAGATTTTGAGGGTCGTCCATAAAATATCAATCGGCCGTACCTTCCCGGCTCGGGCGGCGACGCCAAATCTGAAGCTCCGGTCTTCAAGGAATAGCGCAAGTCCCATGAGATCGAGAGAAATGAGCACGCTCGTCGCGGTGGCCATCGGAATAGCAATGGGCGCGGCATCCCTTAACGCCGGGCAGATATCTTCGATTAGTGCTAATCCAATCCTGGGCGTTCCGCAGGAGATACTCGTATTCGCTCTTATTCCCGGCTTATTTTCTGCCGCCCTTACAGGTTCTCTGTGGACCGCCGCATTCATCAACGCGGTTCTATGGTTTGGGGTGGTTTGGACGGTTCTGTTCGTGGTGCGAAGATGCCGGCGCCGCTCAGCAAACGGAAGGGCGGGCTCGGAGGATGCGCTCGGTTAGAATTGAGGTTGAAGTTCCAGACAAGAGTTCTGCATCCCGCAAGGAAAGATAGCTACCTTCTATGCATCGTTGGTCGAAGCTCTTTATCC
>DASXFF010000167.1:0-26170 GCA_036489735.1 Occallatibacter sp.
TGTATGGATTTTTCGATGGTATGAGACTGGAACCGACGGCAAGAGCAAATATCGCAAGGCAATCGTCGGTACGGTCGATACGCTCGCAAATGAAGCATCCGCCCTCAAGGCAGCGCAAGCGTTGCGCATCGACGCAAACCATGAAACCCCGCAAGCGGGAACCGGGCCGAGCACGATCGCTATGCTCGTCGCGCATTACAGGCTGAAAGAATTGGCCAGTGATCGCAACGGCAGAAAAGCGTTCTCGACGCGAGCTGCTTATGAATGCAACCTGGAGAACTGGATTCTTCCTCGGTGGGGGAATCACACGCCTGATCAGGTGAAGTCCGTCGCAGTCGAGGAATGGCTGGACAGCATAAAGCGGGCGAAGGGCACACGAGCCAAGATTCGGAATCTCATGAGCGCACTCTTTACTCACGCGATGCGATATGAATGGGTGGATCGAAATCCGATCAAGCTCGTTCGCCAAAGCGCGAAGCGCGAGCGGATTCCTGACGTTCTCGAACTCGTCGAGATTCAACTACTGCTCAGCAAGTTGGGTGTTCGGGAACGGACGCTCGCACTTCTAGACGCAGGGACCGGGCTTCGCGTAAGCGAACTTCTGGCCTTGCGTTGGCGGGATGTGGACTTCGACAACCTTGAACTCAGTGTGACCCGATCCATCTGGCATCAGGTTGTGGGCGGATGCAAGACGGAGGCATCAGCCAAGCCGGTTCCGCTGGATGGTTATATGGCGGAAGATTTGCTGCGCTGGCGGCGCCAGAGCACGTATCAGCTGGATGACGATTATGTCTTCGCCAGCGAGACCATGCGGGGCAACCAACCGTACTGGCCGGACAATCTGATGAAGCGCCATATTCGGCCGGTTGCGAAAGCAAACGGCATTCACAAACGAATCGGCTGGCACACTTTCCGCCATACCTTCGGCACACTGCTCAAGGCAAATGGGGAAGATGTGAAGACCGTTCAGGAGCTTTTACGGCACGCGAACAGCAGGATCACACTGGATGTCTATACGCAGGCAGTGGGTTCCAATAAGCGCGCCGCACAAAGCAAGGTTGTCAGGATGATGGTTCCGAATCTGGGTGAAACGCAGGATGAAAAACACCCACAAATCGCGGGGTAAGGTGCTTATTGCACCCATATCAAACCCGAGACCTCTGTCTTTTTGGGGTCACCCATCATCCTAAGTGCTTTAGAATGATGGCGGGGACGACGGGGCTCGAACCCGCGACCTCTGCCGTGACAGTCTACCCGTACTAGGTTTTTCAACGACTTACAAACCCGTGGGGAACGCCTAAAACCACCGAAGTCGTCGAAGACAGTACATTTTGTGGATCGGATTGTGGATTCGATTCTTGGGCGGCTTTCGCTTATGGGACGCCCAGCAGAGCGCACGGAGACTAGCCGTGATCCATTTCGATGCGCCACCCAATCCATTTGCGATCAAGCGTTGGAGGCCAAGGCGTCATCGAAGAGCCACGCCTCGGCCCAAGCGCAGCGGGCGTTCGGCATTCCTTCGAGAATTGGTGATCTGTCGTAGCCAAGCGTTAGACCAGCCGTGCTCCACAATCAACGTGAATCGTCTCACCGGTGATCGCCTCATTCTGCATTAGAAGCAGTACAGCCTGGGCAACTTCATCTGCGGTCACAAGGCGGGGAATCAGCTGTTTCTTTGTGACGTCGCTGAGCGCTTGCGCTCCGTTCTCCGGGAAGATGTGGTCCCACATCGGGGTATCCGTATAACCGGGTGCTATGGCATTGAAGCGGATGGGCGCAAGTTCCAATGCGAGAACGCGGGCCAATTGTTCAGCCGCCATCGTTGCGATGCCAGACACCCAGGCTCCCCTTACGGGGCGGTCGGAAGAAAGGCCGCTAGTAAAGGTAAATGAACCACCGGGACGCATGAGACGATGCGCGGCGCGAACCACATCAATCGAACCCCAGAGACGTTCATCGAATCTGTGGCGAAATTCGTTGAGCGGGTGGTCAAGCGGACCTCCTATCTTTGTGCTACCAGCCGCAATATAGACATGATCGACGGCCGAGAGCTCAGAAAAAAGCTCTTGAATCGAAGCGGTGTCGTTGATGTCAGCTACGCGGATTTCTAAGCCGCTCACCGCGTCTCGCGCGGCCTCAAGTTTTTCTTTCGTTCTTGAGACGGCGAGAACTCGCGCCCCGAGTGTACGTGCCGCTTTCGCGACCGCGAGGCCGATTCCTTCGGAGCCACCGATTATTACGATCTGCTGTTCAGTCATGATGAGATAGGAACCTTTCAATGCAAAATCGCCTTAAGGACAACTATCAATGTCCATTGGAATCGGCATGGTTTGCCGAAACATGGCAATCGTTCGTTTCAGTTCCCCTAACGTGGCCCCACTTGAAGCCTGGACAGCCAGCCCGGCCAGAATGACTGACAGGTACCTGGCAAACGCTTCAGGCTTAAGCTCCGGCGGCAGGTCGCCTTCTTTGCGTGCTCTTTCGATGCGCTCGCGAAACGTACCTAACCTCCACTTCCGCCAGGCGGCCATCGCTCGTCTGATTGGCTCTGATTCATCGCTCACCGCAAGGTTCTGAATGGTCATGCAAGTTCCAGGGTGGCTTTTAGCGACCCAAAACTGGATCGCGGAATTGAGCAGATCATCCACAAACTCGCGCAAGGTCGGCTTGGCGAACGCCCTCGGAACAAACGCAAGCCGGACCATGTTGTAACGGTCAAGCACTTTCTTGAATAGAGATTCTTTGTCTCCAAGTGTGAGGTACATGCTTTTGCGATCAATGCCCATGGCTTCTGTAAGGTCGCGGAGTGAAGCACCTTCATACCCCTTCTCCCAGAAAACCAGCATCGCGGCCTCAACCGCCGTCTCTTCATCGAACTTCCGAGGGCGGCCGAGTTTGGGCCGAACTGCCTTTTCCATGGCCATATAGATATAGGATGCACCGCCGCCACAATCGATCTCAACTTGAGCGCCAAGCTGGATCACCGCGCCGCAGGATACGTGTATCAGGGATAGGGCAATAGCCGGCTCATATAGTTTTACACCACGTGGTGAAAAATATGCGACGCCGCTGCTCTTGTGATCATCAGATGCTCCATAAAGGTGTTGCGAAGCCTTGTCAGCAGGCTCGGGCTCATAGCCAGAACATGGCAAGCGCACTGTTGCCCGGGCAATTTCTAGGAGATAACACGTGAAGCGTTTCATCAGCACCCCAGTCGTTGCTCTCGCGATTCTCATCGGCACCGCGGGCTTCGCTCAGAGTCCACTGCCTGCCGAGAGCAATGAGAACGCCCCTGCCAGCACCGCGTCGGATACTGCCGACGTTCAGCATGTGATAGACGCCTATCACGAAGCCGTTCTGACTCACGACGGATCTCGACTAGCGCGTCTATTTATTCCTCAAGGCAGTATGTGGCTCAACGTGCTTTCTGATGAAGCTTACGCCCGTGCTAAAGCGAAATCGCCGGATGCGGTGAAGATCCGTGTCGGAAGCTACACGGATTTCGTAAAGCTGGTTTCGACCTCAAAGGCCCGCTTGAATCCAACGCACACACATCTGCAGGAGAACAGCGACGGGACGATTGCGTCGGTCTACTTTGACTTCGCATTCCTAGTAGACGGAAAGGAACAAAACCGGGGGAGCGAGACTTGGGTTTTGGTTAAAGGAACCGATGGTTGGAGGATAGCCGCAATTACCTACTCGTCAAATCCGCACATGCCATAAGCTTTCGGACCGATTGCCATGCCCACCCGGGACTATCGCTCGTGTCGGGTGTCGCGAGATCAAATACCCTTATCAACGCTCAGCGCCCGCTGAGAGACTGGAGATCCTTCATGAAGTACGCCATTATTGGTTCCGGCAAGATTGGTGCCGCGCTCGCACGCACCTTCGCCCGTAAGAATATCGAAGTCGCCATCGCAAACTCGCGTGGGCCTGAGACGCTCGCGTCCTTGACGGACGAACTCGGTCCCCTCGTCGTCCCCCAATCCATTCAAGACGCTTTTAAGGCTGAGTTCATCTTCCTGGCTGTCCCCTTTCCTGCTCATAAGGATGTTGCGAGGCAGTTCAGGCGGTGGAGCGGCAAGATCGTAGTCGATGTTACGAATGCCTTTCATGTTGCCCCTGAAGAGCTCGGAGGTCTTCTCTCTTCTGAAGTCGTGTCTCAGGCGTTTGTTGGTGCGCGCCTCGTAAAGGCGTTTAATCATCTGCCTGCGGCACAGCTTGGAACGAATCCGTCCCTGGAGGGGCAGCAGCAGGCCGTGTTCCTGTCAAGCAATGATGCCGATGCCAGCGCAGCTGTTGCGGCCGTAGCAACTCAGCTTGGCTTCGCTCCAGTCGAACTCGGAAGGCTCGATAACGGCGGAGTACCCCTTCATGTTGTGGACGGGCGACCTGGCGGGCTACTGCTTCAGAACCTGGCTAAGCTGGGCTGATTACAGGAGTCACTTGAAGTGCATTCTCTCTTGCGAGTCCAACCCGAAAAAGGAAGTCTGTTTATGAATGCAGGTTTTATAGGTGCCGGTACCGTAACAGGCACTTTCGGCCGCCATTTGATCACCGCTGGTCATACCGTCGTTGTATCCAATTCCAGGGGTCCGGAGACACTGGCAGATTTTGTCGCTGAACTTGGTCCTGGCGCCATCGCGGGGACCAGGGAGCAGGCGGCCGCGTGCGACGTCGTTATTCTCGCTGTACATTGGGTCAACGTGCCTGAAGCGCTGAAAGGCATCGATTGGCGTGGCCGAATTCTGATCGATGCGACGAACGCGCATATGGATCCCAAACCCGATATCAGTCTCGCAGGAGTCACCAGATCGCGGGCTGCGTTGAAGGGACGCACTTCGAGCGAGATGGTCGCTGAGATGGCAGTTGGCGCACGGCTTGTCAAATCGATCAGCAACATGCCTATGGCCTGGATACAGGACTTCTCGCCGACCAAGCCCCGCACCGTCATCTTCACATCCGGCGACGACGCCGAAGCCAAACGGCTGGTGGTCGAGTTGATCAACAGCACTGGATTGGTTGCGATTGATCTCGGATCACTCGCAGCAGGGGGTGCGATGCACGAGGTTGGCGCTCCTCTATCCGGGCTCGATCTCCGCTTTGTCCGCCGGCTTCGGTGATCCATACCTGCCGACAATCCTTTGGGGTATACAAACGGAAAGCCCCTTGGGAGAGTGCCCCAGATGGGCCTTAGTTCTTAACCGGATTCAGCCTTCTCCGAAGAGGGAAAGAAAGTTGGGTCACTATATGACAATCAAGGTGTGTATTGCGGGTGCTACGGGCTGGGTTGGCCAGGCACTGGTCAAAGAGATTCTCGGCTCGAACCAATTCACGTTGGCCGGCGCAATCTCCAGAGGCGCTGCGGGACAGGATATCGGAACGTGTCTGGGCCTTCAGCCTGCTGGAGTGACTGTTTCGAAATCTCTTGGCGATGCCCTGTCGCAGCCTACCGACGTAATTGTGGATTACACATCGCCGGGCTCGGTGAAAGAGCGAACATTGCAGGCGCTCGGCTGTGGCGTTCGCGTAGTGATCGGCACGTCCGGATTGACCGCCTCCGATTACTCCGAAATCGATGAAACAGCCAGGAGAAATAGGGTGGGAGTGATCGCCGCGGGCAACTTTTCCATTACCGCCGCTCTTGCTAAACAGTTCGCTCTTGTTGCAGCGAGATATCTGCCATCCTGGGAAATCATCGACTACGCACACGCGGACAAGACGGACGCTCCCAGCGGAACCGCACGCGAATTGGCAGAGGAACTCGCTTCCATTGCGCGAAATCGGATCGAGATTCCAATTGCGGAAACCCACGGTAATCCGCAATCGCGCGGCGCTACCATAGCCGGAACCCAGATCCATTCAATACGTCTCCCGAGCTTTGTCATTGCATTTGAAATACTCTTTGGACTACCAAATGAGCGTCTGACGATTCGTCACGACGCCGGTCCTGGCGCGATGCCATACGTGGCGGGCACGAAGCTTGCGATCGAAAAAGTGATGACGACAAACGGGCTTATTCGGGGCCTGGACCATTTGTTATTCGACAACCATGCCGGGTGGGGAGACCCGAGTCAACCGTGACAAGTTGCACGGGATCGCCGATAGCTACTCCTCTTAGAACTTGACGTTGGCTCCGTGTTGCGACCGACCCGCTGTTGGAGCATCAGCAGTGATAGGAGCTTTCCTTATGATGCAGTCATTTCTTCCACCTTATTCGCAAGCGGCAGTGGATGATATGCGCCGTCGCCTGCGTCAAACCCGATGGCCGCAGATTGTTTCTGGCGCCGACTCGTCTATGGGTGTGGATCGAGGGTTCCTCCAGGATTTGTGCGGCTACTGGATGGATACATTTAGCTGGAAATCGCAAGTGGACCGGTTTGCTACCCTCAACCACTACCGTTACCAGTCCAGGGAAGGGTACATCCACTTTATCCATGAGAAGGGGAAAGGTCCATCCCCGTTGCCCCTAATTCTCACGCACGGTTGGCCCGGATCGTTTCTGGAGATGCTCAAGATTCTGCCGCTTCTGACGGATCCTGCGGCTTATGGCCACGATGCAGCCGACGCGTTCGACGTCGTCATCCCATCGCTTCCGGGTTTCGGATACTCCGACAAGCCAGTACAGCCCGGGATGAACTTCTTCCGGGTCGCGGAGATCTGGGCGGAATTGATGGGCGCTCTCGGGTATGAACGGTTTGCTGTACAGGGCGGAGACCTCGGAGCCGGCGTGAGCACGGCATTGGGTCTGCGCCACAGTCACCGTATCATTGGCGTCCATCTCAATTACATTCCTGGCTCTTATCGACCCCATTTGCCTGACGGTGTAACCCTACTTGCAACCGAAGAGCGCTTCCTGGCAATCGCTGCAAGCTGGTTCGACTTGAACGGAGCTTATGCCCACATCCAGGGAACGCGCCCGCACACCCCGGCCTATGCGCTCAACGACTCGCCCGCCGGTCTGGCTGCGTGGATCATCGAGAAAGTCCGCGAATGGTCCGATTGCGAAGGGGATTTGTACCGTAGCTTTACACGCGATGAGCTGCTCGCGAACGTCACGCTCTACTGGATGACGCAGACCATTTCTTCCTCTTTTCTTATATATCACGAGGGCAGAAAGGCCCCGCTTCGCTTCACCTCTGACGATTTTGTTCATGTTCCATGTGCCATAGCACATTTTCCGAAAGAGATCGTATTCCCGCCTCAAGAGTGGGTTGAACGTGGCTACAACGTGCAGCGCTGGACGGAGATGCCAAAGGGCGGGCACTTCGCCGCCGCCGAACAACCAGACCTCCTGGCCGCGGATATCCGCGCCTTCTTCAGACCACTGCGATAGTAAAAACTAGCGGGCCTCACGCTTTCAATTTGTGCCAACCGCGCTTAGATGAGGCAGCCCACAGAAAGCGATCGCGTCGTCAACTCCGGCTTCGATCTCTCACTGACAAACAAAGGACGGCTCACAAAGCCCCATCTCTCTTCGACGTCAATGGGAAACATGCACTCCACGCGCAGTTCCTGAGCGGTGACGCCAGTGTTCTTTATGCAACCTCGGTCATCAGGCTGCCTTTGGCGGTTCGAATGGGCGCTGCAGGTACAACAACCTCGACAAGTCCGGTCGCGACGTCAAAGACGAGGGCGGAGATGAGCCACTCATCAGGCAATGCCGGAAGCGCCCTGAGCGCGGCAACGTCGACAGCCACTGACTTGTGTGGATCGCGGACCGACTTGGTCTCAACTTCCCTTTCCGGTATTTGAAAGTAGTGCGCCAGCATGGCTGGATCTCCCACGAGACGCGTACTGCCGCAATCCGTATGATGAAGTACGATCAGGTGAAACTCACCGCCGCCGCCCGGAATCGTTTCGGCAACCTCTCCGATTCGTCCGAGCAGACCCAACTCCTCCAGCAGACCGGGCGTGACTCGACCGCCGATGTTTCTCATTACGACGGCCTCACCAGGCTTGATTCCAAGCACTTGACAAGGATCAACGCGCATATCGGCGCAACCGATGATGACTGCTTTCAGAGTTTGCAAGGATCGTGGAAGCGACGGCATAGGGGCAGCGGACTCTTTGTTGCGTTTCAACATGCGGTCAAGGTTATTCATGACGATCCTCTTGAAGAGATAATCTTGGCGGCCACGCCAGCGTCTTCATATGTCACTTTGGATGCGGGCGTCGATTCGTGAGGACCAAGCGATTAAGGACAAAGAAACAACCATTCCTGCCAACCGGTGGGCGAGAGGATTACCGAGCGCGAGCGCGCCCAAAAGAGGCCCTGTATTGGCGAGGCGTAACACCCAGGCGGCGCTCGAATGCGCGGCGAAGTATCTCAGAAGAGGTGAAGCCACAAGAAAGCGCTACTTCCTCAAGACTCATCGCTGCCGATTCGATTTGACGGCGCGCAGCTTCAAGCCGGAGTTCCTCTATATACCTTGCCGGCGTCCTACCCACCTCCTGCTGAAACAGGCGAGCGAAGTTCCGGGGACTCATAGCTGCACGTTGAGCGAGACTCTTGACAGAGAGATCGCGCTGCATGTTGTCAGGAAGCCACGCGAGCAAATCATTGAGAGGTGATTTCGCAGAAATCTGGGCCATGAGTGTGGCGCTGAATTGCGATTGGCCACCTGGACGCCGCAGAAACACCACCATCATTTGAGCAACCTTAAGTGCAACTGACCTGCCCAGATCCTCTTCCACTAAGGCAAGCGCGAGATCGATTCCGGCCGTCACGCCTGCTGACGTATAGCAGTTTCCATCTCGAACATAGATGGGGTTGGGATCCACAGTTACACGCGGGTGGTCGCGCGCAAGCTCTTCGCACCAGTTCCAGTGGGTAGTCGCGTGACGCCCATCGAGCAGGCCAGCCTCTGCCAAAACGAGCGCGCCGGTACAGACCGAGCCAAACCGTCGGCTGCTGCCGCATTGATCTATTAGCCAATTTAGAAACTTCGGTTCGTATCGGACCTTCGAAACACCGTCGAACCCGGCGACAAGAAGTGTATCGACCGGACCGCGATACTCGCCATAGGTTCGATCCGTTCGCAGTGTCGTACCGAGATGAGTCAGAACATCCCGATCCCTTCCGCCCGAGATGATATTGATTTCGTAAATCGCCCCGTCGCTCCGAGAGCGATTGGCATCTCCGAACACCTCCAGCGGGCCGAAAACGTCCAGCGTCCTCACCGGAGGCACAGCGACAATCAGGACGCGCCGTGTGCTTCGCACGGGCGAGCGTCTGTGTTCATCGCCGCGTTCAGTGGAAAGTCTGGTGTGCCCTGCTTTGCTCATGGTCTACCTGCCTCGTCCGCTGTTCCCTTGCGCGGAATATAAATCGAGCAGCAGACGTTTCGCCTAAAGGTTATCGTGTTCGCGCGAAATAGCGCAAAGGCAACCGCGCCGCGGTGAACGGATGGTAAATCGCTAACTCACACCCAATGGCTTGGGCCTGCTCGTCATTTCCGAGGAGCCAGCACAAGACTGAGCCGTTCGACTGTGCCCGGAATACGTTCCAGGCGCGGATAACGAAGGCTTCCTCTTTAGTCGACCACGGCGGTCTGCCCAGCGCTATTGACTTCAAAGGTGAGTGAGAGCGCCGAGGACTTCGCCGTCTTCACTGCCTGTTTTAATCTTGTCAGGCGAATGGCTATCCATTGACCAAAGCTGGAACTTCGATGTGAGCCAGCCGCACCCTCAGTCCCGGGTCATGTATGAAAGGATTCATCGTGGATACCCAGCGATCTCCATTCCAAATCCTGGTTGACCTCTCGTCCTCGTTGAATCCAATCGGATTCGCCGACATCTTTAGTGGTACCGGATCGTCTGGACTGCGAGTTTGCGCCCGTCAATCGCAGAGCAGTCGACCTAGTTCGCGGCATACGAAGCGTGAAGCTATCGTGATATTGCGCGATATCCAGAGGCAGTCCATGAATACTACTCGTCCCACGTCGCCAATCGATTTCCCGAACTCACTCCCGGCTCCGCCAGTGATTGAAATTCGATCGCTCGCACCCGGCGATGACGCCGCCCCATTCCGGACGCTTAATGAAGAGTGGATTACGCGGTATTTCAGTCTTGAAGCCAAAGACCGCGAGATCCTGAACAACCCTGTGCACTCCATTCTCCTGAAGGGCGGCCACATCTTCATGGCGTACGCAGGCGCCGAGGCGGTCGGATGCGTCGCGCTAATTCCCATGCAGGATGGCGTCTACGAGCTTTCCAAGATGGCGGTTTCTCCTCATCTGCGCGGCAGAGGTCTCGGCCGCCGTTTGCTTCAGCACGCGATTGTCCATGCCAAAAGCATCGGCGCCAGATCTCTGTTTCTCGGCAGCAATAAACGGCTCAAGGACGCTGTTCACTTGTACGAATCGGTCGGCTTTCACCATGTAAGACCTGAAAATCTTCCGCCAATGCCCTATAGTCGCGCCGATGTTTTCATGGAGATTCCCCTGGAACCAGATTCGAATCGCTCAAGCGCAGGAGGTTGACATGGCCGTTCTTCGGGAGTGGCGGGCTGAAATTCGACGTGAACTGAAGCATGAATACGTCGAGTACGTGCGCAGTACAGGGATAGCGGAGTATCGAGCTCTGCCGGGAAATCTCGGCGCCATAGTCGCAACGAGAGATCTTGATGAGGAGCGATCTGAAATTGTCACTTTGAGTTGGTGGACGAACACCAAAGCAATCCAGACATTCGCGGGTGAGGATATTGGCGTAGCCCGCTATTTTCCCGAGGATGATCGTTTCCTACTTACCCGTCCGGGACAGGTGCACCACTACGAGTCAACGCCTATCAATGAGCATGCGGATAGTGACATGGCAGAGCAAAACAAATAGAAGACGAAGAACAGTTTTCCGTGCGGGGCGGTATTTCTGAGGCTCTGCATTCGAGTTTCGCAGTCGCGTTGAATGCACGCGTCGTCGCGCTCATGGAGCGATGATCCGCTCATTGAAACTGCGCAAGGGCTCGCTGGACCAGAAGGCTCTTATGAGCACAGACTTCTCTTGCAACGGTCCGCGCTTTCTGTGGCCCTTTTGCACCCCAATTGATTTCCGCCAATTCCACTTAAGTCGTTGGGATGTGTCGTCTGGACGACGGGGCTCGAATCCGCGACCTCTGCCGTGACATCTACCCGTACTAGGTTTTTCAACGACTTACAAACCCGTGGGGAACGCCTAAGACCACCGAAGTCGGAGAAGACCGCGCATTTTGTGGATCGGATTGTGGATCGGAAAGTTGCTCAGATCAAGAGCTATTCTTCGTTCATCCTGGAAAGAACCGCGCACGGGAAGTGCGGAGTTGCGTTACCTAGCTGCCAGCGCCAACTTGCCATTTCCAGCGCCTACCTGTAATACCGGCTCGCCGCGTTGTTGATCGGCTTCAGATTCTGAAAGGACGGCCGTGCAGCCGGAGATTCCATCCGCGGGAGAGTCCTTGCAGTGCTCCGAATATTCCGCGCTCCATGCCACCAGCATTTGGAGGAGTCGCGCGACGGCAACGCCGTGCGGATCGGAGAGGGAATACTCGACGTGCCGGAGTCTGCCGCTCAAATCCGTGCGAAAGATGAGCCCGTCTTTCTCCATTTCGCGCAGATGCTGGGCGAGCATTTTCTTTGACGCCCGAGGAAAGATCCTGCGGAGTTGACTCAATCGCACGGGGCCATCCTGAAGCCGGCAGAGAATCCCGATCTTCCATTTTCCCCGCATGAGCGTGATTGCGAATTGGACATGGGATTCATCTTGTGCTGCGGGTCGATGGCAATTGCCTCTTGTTCCCCGCTCAGCCAGACTTGGGCCAGGGTCATTTGGGCCGCGCTGCGACGTTACCGTGGATGCCGTCCTGTGGCCGTCCCGGTTCCAATCAACCTGAGCTTGTCCTAACGCAACGCGGGTCATTCCGCACCGCCGCAGTTCGGTGAGGTTTCGTAGTGCTCTCCAGAGACGGCTTCGTGGAGGTGTCCCTCTACCTACTAAAGGCATTTCCGAGGGCGTTTTGGGGCAGGTTTGTGGCGATTATTTTCAATAAGCCGGCGAAATCGTCGCCTATACTACTGTTGAACTGGTGGTTAATCCCCCCACGGGCAGATGCTCGCGAATGCCGCCAACAGATCCGAGCTGGGAAGAGCTGACGTGGAGTTGGGCCTATACGACCGGGCACCCGGCTTCTGATCAGAAATTGGAGGCCGCTGCTAAGGCAGCATGGTTGTACTCTCTCCTGTGCGCATGGACCTATTTGAACGACCAGGACGCCGCACGCGAACTGATGGACCATGCTGTTCAAAATGCGTCCCAATACATCACACGCCATTCCGACGCCCCTTCGGAGAAGCTGACCGCGCGCATCAAGAGCGTTATCCGGCGCCGGGCCAGACAGCTTGCGGCAAAGCGGAACCGCGAGTTGCCATACGGGTCAATGCTCGACATGGAGCATCTGCTCGTAGGTCATTGGGCGGTTGAGTCGGGCATCTACGCCAATGAGTTGTTCTCCCGGCTGACGCCGTTTGCGCAAACAATCATCCACTGGCGCTCGGGCGGATACACGTGGCGGGAGATTGCGGGAGAGATGGATATGGATCACACCGCGGTCCGTCGTGCATACTTGCGGGAGTTGGAGTCGTTGCTCGAAAGTTTATCTCAGCCTGGAGATGCCCCCCAATGAGACTGAGCTGGCGCCGGTCCTCCCGTGCTGAGGACCGCTTTGAAGCATGGGTCACGGAGAGCCACCAGAAATGGGTGCTCGCTGGCGGGACGACGCCTGTTGGACCTTGTCCCGACGAAGCATTCCTTCGAGATCTGGCGCGCAAGTCGAGGCGGATCAAGTTGTCGGATCCACGAGTCGACCACGCCGCGACCTGTCCCACATGCTTGAATCAGCTACTCGGATTTCGGCAAGAGATTCGTTCACGCCGGCGAAAGTCAGCAGTCGCGGGCCTTGTTACCGCGTGTCTGGTCATCGCGGCGGTCATCGCCGTAGCCCGCTATGGAGTGCAACGGCAATCTCCGGCGTCACATATGGCAGTTGTCTCCCAGACTGTGAATCTGTGGGATGTCGGGACGTTCCGAGGTGTGCAGCCCAGCCAACTGCAATCCGTGTCGTTGCCTGCGGCACGGGTGAGGCTCAAGATCATCCTGCCCCGCTTCAGTCCGCCTGGGCAGTACCTCGTCGCGGTCACTCGGGATCAATCTGGCAACGGTGTCATGGCCGAAGGCAGCGCGGCGGCGCTCGTCAACGGAAATAAAGAAACGGTCGCCGCCGATCTCGACTTGCGCAGGGCCAAATCTGGACGGTATTTCCTCTCGACTACGCACGAACAGGATCAAGCATCGTACTACTATCCGCTCCAAATCAAATGAGGGCATCTGCGTCCTACGGGTAGAGATCTACAGCTCGTGTTGACATCCGACCCGAACAGAGCTATCTTAGGGTCGGATGACGACCCGACGAAATCCCGACGAACGCATCGCCCTGCTGCAGGGCACGCTGGACTTGCTGATCCTGAAAACCCTTGTTCTGGGGTCGTGCCATGGTCAGGGCATCGCCCGCTCCATAAAGCGCCAGTCTGAAGAGGTCTTCTTCGTCGATCATGGCTCGCTCTATCTGGCCCTTCAACGTCTCGAAGACAAAAAGCTCATCAGTGCCAGGTGGGGTGTGAGCGACAACAACCGGAGGGCGCGGTTCTATTCGCTGACGGCAAAGGGACGCGAACAACTCGTAGAGAAAACCACCGAGTGGCAGCGGTTAGCACGGGCAATCGGCCTGATTCTGGCTGGCGGGAGAGCAAGTGGCGAGGAGGCTTGAGTCATGTTCAGGCGCAGGAGGAGTGCGAAGGATTTTGCTGAGGAGATTCAGGCCCATCTGGAACTCGAAACCGACGAATTGAAGGACGAGGGCTTGAGCGAAGAAGAGGCCCATCGCACGGCGAAAATCGCGTTCGGCAATGTCGCGGCGACGCGCGAGCAGTTTCGATTGAGAAACCGTGTCGTGTGGCTTGACCATTTGGTACGCGATCTAAGGTTTGCGTTTCGCCAGATGGCGAGGAATCCCGGGTTCGCCGCTACCGCCATTCTTGTACTGGGTTTGGGAATGGGCGTAAGCGTGGCGATATTCGCATTTGTGGACGCAGCGCTGCTTGAACCGCTCCCCTATGCAAATCCCAGCCGGCTCATGTCCGTGAATGAAAGCAACGCCAGGTTCCCACGCTGGCCGCTTTCCTATCCGGACTTTCTTGACTGGCAGCGGATGAACAAGTCGTTCAGTTCTCTTGATGTGTACAGCGGGACGGCTTACCTCCTTGGCACCTCTTCCGGCATGGAATCCGTCCAGGCCGAGCGCGTGAGCGGCGGGTTTTTCCGGACGCTTGGCGTCCACCCAATACTGGGGCGGGATTTTCATCCCGGTGAGGATCGACTCGGAGGACCGAACGTCCTGCTTCTGAATTACAGCACTTGGCTGAATCGCTTCGGCGGAAACCGCAACGTAATCGGTCGGACGGTGGATCTGGACGGGACAGCGTTCACGGTTATCGGCGTATTGCCGCGCGTCTTTTCCTTCGCTCCGGCCGGTAACGCGGAGTTTTGGGTGCCCATCAACGTGCTGGGCCATCACGAGCACTCACGGGGCTTTTTCGCATTCTGGGGAATTGGGCGGCTGCGCGACGGTGTAAGCATCACATCTGCTCTCGCAGAGATGAAAACCATTGCGGGGCAGTTGCACCGGGAATACGGCTCGACGGGGTTCGACCTGTCCGCGTCGGTCGTTCCGCTCTCTGAAGTCATTGTCGGCGATATCCGCCCGATCCTCCTGACACTGCTTAGTGGAGTTGTACTGCTGCTCCTGATCGCCTGCGTGAATGTTGGCAGTTTGGTGTTGGTGCGCACCGAAAGCAGGAGACGCGAGGTCGCAGTGAGGGGGGTGCTTGGAGCCTCGCCGGTGCGTCTTGTATCGCAGTTTGTTACCGAAGGGCTCCTGCTTGCAGCGCTCGGAACATTAGCGGGAGTGCTAGCCTCTGCCGGAGTTATGAAACTCCTTAGCAGACTCGTCCCTAAGGACATGGCAGCGAATATGCCTTTTCTCAAAGGCGTACAGCTGAACGCGCACACGTTGATCTTTGCCGCATCGATCGGACTGTTTGCCGCAGCAATGACCGCCGCAACCCCGATATTTCGGCTTTCTTTTCAGAATGTGCATGACGGACTTGCTGAGGGCGACCGCGGTTCGGCGAACAGGTTCTGGCGGCGGCTGGGATCGAACCTCGTCGTCATCGAACTCGTAATCGCAGTGGTTCTGATGGCCGGCGCGGGACTGCTGGCGCGCAGTCTTTATCAACTTCTGCACGTGCCTCTGGGGTTCGACCCCAACCACCTTGCCACTGTGGAGGTTACGATTCCGGGAACGACGTACCGTAATGACGCGCAAGTGGCCGAACTCTACCGGGAAGTTGTTCGCCGTGTAAAGGGTTTGTCGGGCGTGGAATCGGCCGGGATGACCAGCCGACTTCCTGTCCAGTGTGACTGCAATACAGATGATATTCAGGTAGTGGGCAGACCGGCCCTGAACCAAAATGAGGAAGTGAACGAGCGCCATGTGAGTCCGGGATATCTGCCGGCGCTGGGCGCGACGTTACTGCGGGGAAGGTACTTTACCGAAGCTGACGACGCTTCGAAGCCAGGCGTGGCAGTCATCAATGAGACGCTTGCGCGCAAGTACTTCCCAAACGAGGATCCAATTGGGCAGAGGATCTCCAACACGGAAGGCGGCAATCCCACGGTCTGGGAGATTGTCGGCGAAATCAAAGACGTCCACGAGGGGCCGCTCGATGTCTATACTTGGCCCGCGGAGTATTTTCCTCTCGATCAGACGCCTAATGGTGGAATCAGTCTCGTTCTCCGAACGCGGCAGGACCCCGGAGCATTGCTGCCCTCAGTCGTGAGAGCGTTGCATGAAATCGACGCGAATATCTCCGTCTCCGATGAGGAAACAATGAACGCTCAAATCGACGCTACACAGGCAGCCCTCCTGCATCGTTTTTCCGCGTGGCTGGTTGGGGGATTTGCTATCGCGGCGCTGTTCCTGGGTGTTGTTGGTCTCTATGGTGTGATTGCGTATTCAGTCAGCCAGAGAACACGCGAAATCGGAGTGCGCATCGCGCTCGGTGCTCGACGCAGCGCCGTTTATGCGCTCGTAATGCGTCAGGCGGGATGGTTGACAGGTGCAGGAATCGCTATCGGACTCGTTTGCTCCGTCGGAGCTTCGCAATTAATGCGGAGCCTGCTCTTCGGAGTGGAAACCTGGGACCCATTGACCCTGTGCTGCGTCAGCCTGCTGGTGGCAGTGGCATCGGTGGTCGCAACTTTTCTCCCTGCGCGCCGCGCGGCTAGTGTAAATCCGGTTGAAGCCCTCCGTGCCGAATAATCGTGATGTCATATTCTGTGGATTCAACCGGCTCTCACCGCTGGCACGTTCCGCAAAGATTCGATTGCGAAGGCGAATTGTCGGTCATGTCCGAGCCGTCGGTCTTTCCAGTCAAATTCGGCGGTGCGGTCCGGCTCAATCGACGTTCCTTCAAGGATTGATCCCCTCCATGTGTAGTACGCCCCCGTAGGCAGCGCAAGCCGGAATCCTTGCCCCACCTTTACGGAAGTCGCGGACAGAAGCCGGCCCGCCGTCTTCTCACCAACAATCGTCGCCAATTTGTTCTCCCGAGCAAATGCAAGAATCATTTCCGCGGCGCTCGCGGTGTGGCGGTCCACGAGCAAGACGACCTTCCCGTGGAACGGCTGTTTACCCAGTCCTTCGGTTTGAAGTACGATTGGCTTCTTCGCCAGCATCGCAGGCGCGAACTGCAGCGCGAGCGTCCAGAGCGCCCTCGGTGACGAAGGAATCCGCGAGAATCGACGGAAGCCCTGCTTCGCCATGTCCAGATTGTTCGTGACACGTCTCTTGTCGAGAGCAAAGCCCACAGGAATCCGGTCTGGCGTGAGCAGGCTCATAACGCGAAGCGCGCCGATTCCACCGCCCGTGTTCCCGCGCAGGTCGATAATCAGGCTTTCGATTGAGCCCAGACTCGCGATTCCGCCGGAAATCTGGTTTGCCACAACGACGCCCACCATGCCGGGAAACATGGCGATCTTCAGGTAGCCCAGTCCATCTCCGAGCTGCCGCGCCTCAACGAGCTGCGGCTCGATGAAGTGGAGTTTCTTCCCTTTAGGTCGCGCCACGTCGATCGATACAGTGCGTCGCTTGTCGTCATTGTCGATGATTTCAACGGTGGTCTGTCTTCCCATGGGGAAAACCGGATGTTCAGGCGGCGTGATGTCTTTCCCGTTGACGGCGAGCAGAATATTCCCCGGCTGAATGCCGGCGATGGATGCGGCTCCGCCCGAGTGGACATCCTGAAAGATCCAGCGCTTCCCATAAGGCGTGTCGTCAGCAAGGTATGTCGCGCTGAGCGCGGCGCGGCTTGATGCTCGGCGGGCGCTGCTGTGAAAGAAGCCGAGATGAGAGGAATGCAGTTCGGCAAGCAAATCGCTCATAGCCTGCTCAAAGGCATCTGATGTTGCGGCTCCTTCGATGAGCGGCCGATGTGTCTCCACTGCTGCCTGCCAGTCGCCATTCAATTTTTCGGGCGAATAGAACCGCCTCCGCAGAGTGGCAAGGACGCTTTCGAGAATAGTGTGCCGACCTTTCGCAGAAAGTTGGGTGGGCAAGGCTGGCGCTGTCACGGCATTCGTCGTCATCGGCTACTCCTGTAAGAGATTTCCGTTCGTGCTTTCCTGAAGAGGCTACCGCTCGGTTCTCCGTCAAGTTCGAAACCGGCCCAGTAGTACGGCGGCACGCCGGAGTTCAGCATATCGAGTTGCGCTTCTCTCAGCGCCTCCGCTTTTCCCTCGTTGCGGCCGAGGTGTCCGTAGAAATCGACCATTAGCTGCGTTGTGGCATGGTCTTCGAGCTGCCATGTTGTCGATACAACACTCTGAGCACCAGCCTCGATGAAGGTATTGTCGATATTGGCGACGCCGTCTTCCCCCACCGGACCGACACCTGTGTCGCAGGCGGAGAGAGTCACCAGATTGGCGTTGAGACGCAGCTTTCTGATTTCGCGCACCTGGAGAAGACCATCGTCAATGGCGGGCTGTTCAGGGGCAAAGACAAGAGCGGAGCGGTCCGGGAATTCCGGATCGACATAGCCGTGAAGCGCCAGATGAATGACGCTGTACTGGCTGAGTGGTAGTCGTTTGAAGCTCGTCTCGGTCGCTCGGGAACCGAGCAGGATGGTGCTTGGTTTCGGCAGGTCTCCTGCGATAGTTATGACTTCGTAGCGGCTCTCGGGCAGTGGAACCAGTTCGCGTCTTTCCGGCCCTGAGACCCCTCGGAGAATGGTGGCGAAAAGTGTGTTTGGAGGCGCTTTCGATGTCCACGCTGCCACTCCGACGTAGGGGCGATCGTCACGAACCAGTTGATCGGCGCGATGCCTCAGCATGTCGAGCACGGTCCCGGACGGCGCAACTGCCACCAGATGAGAGGTCAGGATGTATTGTCCTGAATTCGCCAGAACGGAAAACGGGAGCAGGTGGAGCTTTCCATCGGGAACCAGAATCAACGCCTGCTTCTCTCTGAATTCCGGTATGGGTCCAAGAAGGCCGTCGAAGAGCCGCTGCGCCAGAGGGAGGTCCGTTTTCTTTTGCGTAAGCTCGGATCGATACTGCGTCACTTCCTGTTCCAGTTCGGATTTTGCCTGGAGTGTGTAGCGATGGACGCTCGTTCGCGTCACGGCCAGCGCATAGGAGTGCGGATCGGCCAATACATACTCAACAAAAAGCTCAGAGGGGAGCAGATCGCTCTGCAACCTGCTCAAAGAGACCGGATCGGGCGGCGCATCGTATTCCGACGCAGCAGGGTTAAGCTGGAGTTCCGTGGTATAGATTGCGTCGAGAAGATGGCCTCTTGCTTTCGGATCGTCGGTATCGAGCAACTGCAGGTTCAACGTCGTGAGGTGCAACTCGGCCGGGGTCTGCTCGTGCGGCGTCACCACCTCGTGATGCGAGAGGGCCTGGGCTTCCACGCGCCCGCGGGCGCGTTCGATCACGTGGAATGCGTCGGCCAACCTGCCCTGATTGCATAGCGAAGCAAAGTATCCAGCATAAACCACGCTCAGATCGCTCAGCAGTTGCCGCTCGACCATCGGCGTTGGAACCTTGCTGAGGAGCGCATCCAGCAGGTCGGCGCTTTTCTCGTAGAGAGCGTTCGACTCCTTTACGTTCCCGAGCTGCGCTAGAATTTCTGCTTTGATTCCCAGATTCCGCGGGGCGAAGTACAATTCGTCGGGGATGTTCTTGTTGGCGTCAATGGCTTCGTTAATCGCGGTCAGCGCGGGCTGCAATACTCCTTGGTGCAGGTACGCCTCGGCGAGTGATCCATCCACCTGCGTGAGTCCACGCCAATACGAGAGCTGTTTCGCGTATTGAGCAGCCTGCGCAAAGTCGGATACGGCTTGATCCCATTGGCCCATTCGTTCGTAGATGCCCGCTCTCGTCTGGTAAATCTGGTAGAGGTGTCCGGCGAGATGGTATGCGGAGACCTTTTGCATCTCCTCTGCGGTCAAGACCAGCGCCTCTTTGTTCCGTCCGAGGCCGCTTAGCGCCGCGATCTTGGCATCGATGGCAATTGTCGGATATGCGGCTCCACGAGTCCTTGCCGCAACTTTGATTGCCTCATTGAGCGGTCCGAGAGCTTCCTTGTACTTGTGAAATTCCACCAAACCGGCGCCGTACATGCTGGCGAAGCGGATGCGAGCGCCCGGGTCGGCAACCTCCGCCACCGTCCACGCCCTTACCACATCCTTTTTTGCCGTCCCGATGTCACCGAGCAGGAATGCCGCAAAGCCCTGCTCGCCGACCGCTCGCGATGCAAGCAGGTAATGGTGCCGCCGGATCGCCAGGGACTCCACCTCAGCCCACGTCTGGCGCGCCATCGCGGCGTCGTAATTCGCTTCAAGCATTCCGAGAATGGTCAGAATGCGGAGCCGAGTTTCCGGATCGCGGGCCGCCGGCAAGCTCAGATCGTGCCGGAGAACTGCGATTTGGCTTGGGATGGTTGTTGAGGACTCGCTGAGGGCCGGCATCTCGCTGACGCGCGCATAGAGCGCCTTTGAAGGCTGATGCCTTTGCGTGAATTCCAGTTCGGCTTTTTGGTAGAGAGGTTCGGCGGCGATCCAGCTATTGAGCCACGACAGATCGTCGGCTCGCTTCAGCAGCGCCTCTGGACCATGAGAATTCTGCCGCCGGAAGACTTGATACCCGACAACACTCAGCAGGACGGCCAGCAGCAAACCGGCAACGATGCGAAGGTTGGGGGAGACGGCGATTCGCATAGCGCCCCGTTACTTTGCCTTCAATATTGCCAGAATCGAGTCAGCAGATCAACGTCGCCATATCCAGATCGGTCACTCAGTCCCTGTCTACGGAAGACTCCAGCGCAGCGGCTTAGCAGAATGCGTATCAGGTCCATTTCAGGTTCCTATTCCGATCGCAACGCGCGCATGGGATCAATGGACGCAGCACGACGCATTGGAATCACCGCCGCCAGAAGGCCGATTGCCGTCAGCAATGCAACCAGCATGACAATAACGACCCCGTCACGCTCGAATTGGACTACCACCACACTGCCCACAACACGACGCAGCAATAGCGTAATGAGAAGTCCAGCGCCCAATCCGATACCAAGGAGCACAGTGATACGCGTAAGCATCAATTGCGCTATCCCCGTGCGCGTCGCGCCAAGCGCCATGCGCACGCCGATGTCTCTGGTATGACTGATGACTTCCTGCATCAGCAAGCCGTAGATGCCGACTGCTACCAACAATACGGCGATGAAGGCGAAGATTCCGAACACCCAGCTTTCCATGCGATTGCTGACCACTGCATCACTAAGCAGTTCATCCATCGTCTCCGGCTGTTGAAAAGCGATCGTCGGCCCGACATCGTGCAAGGCCTTTCTCAATTGGTGAACGATGGTCAAGGGTGGAACGGCTGTACGCACATACAAGTACAAGCTCCAGGAACCTGTGTTCCGCTGCTCCTGTACAGACTCCCGCGAAATCGGAAAGTCGATCTCAGGTCGTGCCGGTTCCAGTGCGTCCTGCCGCGCATCAGCCACGACGCCCACGATCGCAACTTTACTCCCGTCCCCCTCCTGGAACGCATGCGTCAGTGGGTCCTGCCCTTTCATCAGGAACTCTCTCACCCACGCCTCATTCACAATCGCCACCGGCTGCGAGGAGGGTGTATCCTGTGTGCCAAAGTTGCGGCCTCTCAGAATCGGAGTCCCCAGCGCGGCATAGTAACCCGGCGTAACGCTCCTGCTCTCGGAAATCCGCTGCCGATCCGGCGGATCGGGCGGTTGGCCCACAAGGGGCAGATAAACCGAGCCTCCATAGCCAAGCAATGCACCCTGCTCGTTGATCCCCGCCGCAGTCACGCCCGGAATCTCCCGCACTCGCTCCTCCAGCGGCTTCAGCAGGTCCAGCACGGAATTCTGCCCTTTCGCAGCATAATCGCCCGAAGGAATATTGATCTGCAGTGTCAACAAATGATTTGGATTGAATCCAATCTCGGCCCGCAACATGCGGTGCAAAGTAAGCAGGAGCATGCCGGAGAAAACAAGCAGCATGAGAGAGAGTGCAATCTGTGTGACTACAAATCCCGCGCGCAGCCGATGCTGCCGCCGCGTGGTTCCCGCAGTCGCACCAGATTTAAGCGCCTTGTTTGGGTCAGCTTTGGCTGCGCGCCAAGCCGGAATGAGTCCGGCACCAACGCTGGAGAGAACGCCTAAACCCAATGTGACAGCCATTACCTCCAGATTCAGCGTGATGTTCGCCCCGCGCATAAAGGAGTGGATCAAAAATGCCTTCATCGCCGCAAGCAACCCTCCGGCCAGTAGGATTCCCGCACCTGCGCCCATCGCTCCCAGCAGCGTACTCTCTACCAGCAGTTGACGAACCAGCCTGCCTCTCGCCGCGCCAATGGCAACCCGCAAAGCCATCTCTCGTTCCCGCGCAATGCCGCGCGCGAGCAGCAAGCCGGCAACATTGGCGCACGCAATCAGCAGCACGGCCAGCACTGCACCAAGCATCAAGACGATTTCGGACACCTCACTGCTGCCTCGCAATGCCGTCGAAATCGGAATCAGCGTTGCCGTGCGTCCATTGTCCGAATCCGGCTTCTCCTGCCCGATTTCTTGCATCACATGCGCCATGTCCGCTCCGGCCTGCTGAACGGACACACCGGGCTTCAGGCGGCCAAGGGTCATCAACCAGTGACTGCGCCATGAGCCAACCCAATTCGACCGGACGTGCATGGGGATATACACGAGATTCGGCTTTCCGAAGGGAAATCGAAAGCCTGCAGGCATGACACCGATCACGACATAAGGCTCGCCGTCTAGGTTTACAACCTTGCCGATGACTTGGCGGTCAGCGCTGAACGATTGCCGCCATACTTCGTAGCTCAGAACTACGACATTGTTTTTCCCTGGCTGGTCCTCACCGGAAATGAATGTCCTGCCAAGCAGCGGACGCACGCCAAACACATCGAAGAAGTTATCCGTGCCCTGATCTACATTCAGGTAACGCGTCTCATCGCCAACCTTCAGCGTCATGCCCCAGAAGTCTTCGTATCCGGCAAGAGTGTCGAAACTCCGGTTCAGCCGCCGCATTTCCAGATACCCCGGCCACGAAGACATCTGCCAGTAGCCGGATGGAGAATTCGTCTGAATACTGACGATGCGATTCACATCGTTATACGGCAGAGGACGAAGAACAACCGCGTCGATCACGCTGAACATGGCCGCCGTCGCCCCAATGCCCAGCGCGAGTGTAAGGACAGCCGCAATCGTGAAGCCCGGAGACTTGCGCAATTGGCGAAACCCGAACTTGATGTCGCGCCCTGCCGCTTCGAGAAAAGGCAGACCACGCTGAGTCCGGTATTGTTCTTTCGTCTGGGCCACTCCGCCAAAATTCCGAAGCGCCGCTGTCCGAGCTTCCTGTTCGGACAGTCCACGCTTTACGTTCTCCTCGATGGCAAGGTCGATGTGTGTTCGCAATTCTTCGTCGAGGTCTTCATCCAGCTTCTGTCGACGGAAGAGGCCAGTGCAGCGGCTTAGCAGAATGCGTATCAGGTCCATATACGACTCCTAATGGGAAGGGGAGAGAAAGCGCGCCATCGTTGCGGCAATGCGTTCCCAGTTCTCTGTCTCCTGTTCTATCTGTTTACGCCCGATTCGCGTCAATGAGTAGAACTTGGCGCGGCGCTTGGTCTCGGATGTGCCCCACGCAGCCTTGATCCATCCGCGCTGCTGGAGGCGAAGAAGCGCCGGATAGATGGTCCCCTGGTTCATGCTCAGGCCGTTGTGGCTCACCTGTTCGATTCGCCGCGCGATGCCATAGCCGTGCAGAGGCCCCATCGACTCAAGTGTCTTGAGCACCATCAAGTCCAGAGTGCCTTGCAGAACGTCTGATTTGGTTCCTGCCATTATTTCTCCCTGTTGCCGTTCTACATATACAGTGCATCGCGTATAGGTTGGATGTCAACAGGTATTGCACTGAGATTCTCAGACAGGACAAAACCCGTGTCAGAGAACCCGGGCGTGTCCAGCGGCTTGGTTGAAGAGCACCGCAGCTCAGTAGAAGTCGTGGGAACGGATATCCGCGCTGATAATGCCGAGCGGCGCGATTCTCTAGGCTCGCACGTGGATCACGCCGTCCTGGTTCTGTAGCGGCCCTTCGGTGCGCATAAAGAGGCTGCGTGTCACAACGATGTGGTCGCGCTCGAAGACATCCGGCGCGATGACGGCGTTAGCAATTCCGGCTTCGTTTCAAGGAGCAGCAGTCTTCCGGGTCAGCTCGGCAAGGCCCCTCGGGATCAATCCAGCAATTCGTCCTGAGTCTCCCCAGAGGACCTGGTAGCGTACATCTGCCATTCGGGTAACCTGATCCCATTCGTGCAGGCTGAGAGTGCGGGAACGCGCCTTGAGGAAAAGCAAGACTTCCGTGCGCGGCCACATGACCCAATCGAAGGTGGAACTGAAATATCTGCCCTGTTCTTCAGCAGCGCGCTGTCGGGCGACACACATCCGTTGAAATTCCGCTCTGTCGGCGATCTTCGGCTGCAACTCGACGGCTATGTCTACGTCACCCAACCGGTCCGCGGCCGAGAGCATACTACCGAAGAGTACGGCGCTCTCGACCCGATACAGGTACTCGGGGCTTGCGTTCACCGTTTGAAGCCGCTCCACGAATTGTTCAAGGGCCGCCTCGGCGGTCTTGCGAAAGACAGGCTTCGCAGCGGAGGCATTGGCGAACGCATGACCACGCGTCGTGATCTCATATGCCTCCTTTGCGTCCGGCGGCATGTCTTCCGCGTCCCTTATTAGGCCCAAAGACGCAAGCTGGCGCAGAAAACCCGCTGCCTGCCGATCATCGGTCTTGAGCGCATGGGCAGCAGTTTCGGCGACAATGGTGAAGAAGCGGTAGCGACGCAGAAAAGCGCGTACCGTTAGCGCCGGATAGCCGGCAACGATTTGATCTTTGACGATTCGCATTTGCGAGTGTCGAAATCTATCATAAAGCGCGGACCGCGTAGTGATCCGTCGTTGCTGCGTCCTCACCAGCCTACTTGATGGGGACCAGGAGCAAGAACGCTTCAACTTTCAAGGAATCAGGTGGTAAGTATGGCAGTTGGAAAGACAAAACGACTCCCGATTAACGAGATTAGGACCGAACCAGGCGCCCAGGAGCTTGTTCGTTCTGAAAGGATGAAGCCGTATCTCGCCCTGTTGAAGGCCCAGATCGGAGGACAGGACACTGAACCGTATCTGTCTGCATTAGCCGCGCTGCCGCTCGAAGAGAGATACGTATGGCGCGTGATTTCTGCGTTGAAGTGGGCTTTCTGTGACCTCGAAACGGAAAGCGCAACTGCCGATCTCCACACGCTGTCGGAAGAGGATTTGAAGAAGGTGGTGGAGCCTCTCACATTGAGAGCAACGCAATTCTGTCTATTCGTCAACGCGCTGCTGGGAGAGGACGCCACGGAGCGAATCATGCAACAAGCGCTACGATGCGCGAGAGAATCATCTGTGCCGGCCTCTGGGGAGTGATTGGCGGCGGCTTGTCGTGCAGGCAGACGGGTATGAGCAAAAACGTTTGGTATTCCTACCCTATCAGCCGAATCTGCATTGATCCGAAGTCGCCGCGGACCAATGGCGCGCCGCACAAAGGCGCGCCCTGCGCGTCGGGTGGGCCAATGATGCCGCCCCGGTGTCCGTCCGGGGCGTCGTTCAAGGGTGGGCAGACGGGCAGGACACAAAAATTGCGGAGCCGATATTGCTGGCTCCGCGGAGTGTTTCTTTCGGATTGACGGTTATGCCGCTGCGGTCTTTTTCACCACCTTGGACTGTGCTTTAGCTGGAGATTTCGGACTTGCCTTTTTTGCAGTTTTGGCCTGCTCCTTCGCCGCGAACTCCTGTTTGACCTTTGCGGAGATGGCCTCGATGTCCACCTTGTAGACCTGTGCAGCATTGCGGAGCACCTTCGCCGTGTCCGTCTGGTTGTGCATGGACAGGAGGATGACCGTCTCCACCAAAATGCGTCCGAGCTTGCTCTCCTCGGCTTTCGGCAGAAACGCCGCCAGCAGTTTCATCGGAGCCTCTCCGTCCTTCGGCTTGCCGATGCCATGCTGCCGGATGAGGACTGCAAGTTTCCGCTCGTCCAACATCGCGGCGATTCGTTCGACCACAAAAAGCAGGTCACGCTTCATCAGCCGGACGGGAACGGCATCCCCGATGGCTTTCAGTACACGCAGCCCGGTGGCCTGGGCCTGCGCTTCCTCGCGGCGGCGCTTCTCCTGTTCGGCTTTGAAGGCAGCATCGGCGTGGTTGCGCTGCTGCTGTTTCTTGGGGTGATGCACGGGGCATTCCGGATTGGAGCAAACTTTCTTCATCTCGCCTTTCTCGGTGCCTTCCGTGACAATGGCCTCAGACGGGAATTTGCACGTCTTATATTCCGGCCAGTCGCGCTGCTCTTTTTTCGGTGGTTTGTCCTGCCGGATTTCAACGTACTTGTTGCGCGGGACAGTTGGACTCCCATCTTTCGGTTGCCCGTAAGCCGTGCTGATCTGTACC
>DASXFF010000214.1:0-16639 GCA_036489735.1 Occallatibacter sp.
CGGCGACAGGTCCTCGTCGCTGGGGAATGGGCAATCCGGGGCAGCCGTCACCTACGGCGATGTGCGCCTTGCCGAAGAGCTCCAGTTCTCTGTCTACAACTTCGAGATGGCCGACGTGCCCCGCCTATGGGAGCACTTCAATAGTTACGAAGCCGAGGCGAAGTCCCTGCTTGAAAAGGCCAATGCCGTGTTGAGCGACCAAAACTCAAGTCCAAAGGAAAGAAAGAAATTCCCGATCTTGCCGACGTACGAGCTGGCGCTCAAGTGCTCCAACCTTTTCAATCTTCTCGACGCGCGCGGTGCCATCAGTGTTACGGAGCGCGTCGGCATCATTGGGCGTATTCGCAATTTGGCCGTCGGTGTGGCTAAGGCCTGGGCGGAACAGCGAGCTGTCGATGGATCGCCGAATGTTTTGTCATCCTGAGCGATCGCGCGCTTCGCAAAGCGAAGAGCAAGGAAGTCGAAGGATCAGCGGTTGCCTTTTTCGTTCGATATAGAGTGCACGCTGAATCCGAACGAAGAACTCTGAACTGTGATCTAGGAACCACGAACTGAGAACGATCGAATGTCAGACTTTTTACTCGAAATCGGCCTTGAAGAAGTCCCGGCGCGCATGATTGCAGCTGCCGAGGCCGAACTGGGCAAGCGTGTGAGCGATCTGCTCAAGCGCGAGCAACTGCTGGGCGACGGCGCCAAAGTCACCACCTTTTCCACGCCGCGCCGGCTGGCGGTGCTGGCAGAAGGCGTGCGGGCAAAGCAGGCCGACAACGAAAAAGTGGTCATGGGCCCGTCATGGAAGATCTCGTTCAACGACGGTACTCCGACGCCGGCAGCGGAGGCCTTTGCCAAAAAGGCAGGCATTGCGGTTGAGGAACTGAAGAAGATCGAGACGTCGAAGGGCGAGTACGTCGGCGCGACCGTCAAGCTGATCGGCCGGACTGCCAGCGATGTTTTCGTTGCGGAGTTGCCGAAGGAAGTGTCGGGGCTTTACTGGGCCAAGAACATGTATTGGCGCGCCGGAAAGCCGGAGCGTTTTGTCCGCCCGGTTCGCTGGGTTGTGGCATTGATTGACGCCGAAGTGGTCCCGGTTGAGATTGCCGGTATCGCGGCGGGCAATGCGAGCCGTGGGCATCGCGTTTTGCACGGGCTTGATCCGGTGGAGATCAACGCAGCGAAGAATTACGCGGAGGATCTGCGCAAGGCCTTTGTTGTTGTCGATGTGGCCGAGCGCCGCCAAGCCATCCGTAAAGCGCTTGACGCGGCCACACGTACAGTTGACGGTGCGCGCTGGCGCGAAGACGAAGCGCTGGTTGAAACCGTCACGCACCTCGCCGAATGGCCATCGGTGATCCTCGGCGACTTTGAGCGCGAGTATCTCAACCTGCCGGAAGAAGTTCTGGTCACCGTGATGCGCGACCACCAAAAGTACTTCGCCGTGGAAGATGCAAGCGGCAAGTTGGCGCCGCACTTTCTGGCCGTGCTCAACACGCAGACCGACGAAGAGGGTGCGGCCATCATTCGGCACGGCAACGCACGCGTGCTGCGCGCGCGGTTCAAGGATGCGCGCTTCTTCTGGGACATGGATCAGAAGACGCCATTGGCCCAACGCATGGAGAGCCTGAAGAACGTCACCTTCCAGAAGGAGTTGGGCAGCTACTACTGGAAGACCGAGCAGAATGAGAAAATAGCCGCCAATCTTTTTGACCTGCTTGGGAAGGGTAGCCTGACTCTAACTGAAGCAAATTTCAATGATCTGAAATTTGCTACGCATCTCGCCAAAACCGACCTCACCACCGAACTCGTGAAGGAGTTCACCGAGTTGCAAGGCGTTATCGGTGGTCTTTACGCGCGGGCACAGGGACTAAGTGAGCCGATTGCGCGCGCAATCTACGACCAGTACACGCCGGCTTCAATCGACGATCCGATCCCGACTACAGCCGAAGGTCAACTGCTTGGAATTGCCGATCGCGTCCAGACCATCGTCGCCATGTTCGGCATCGGCAATGCGCCCACCGGCTCCAAAGACCCGTTTGGATTGCGCCGTGCGGCTAACGCAATCGTCAAAATCCTCGCGGAGTCGAGCCTGCCGCTGACGCTGAGCGATGTCGTCAACGCGAGCGGCGCGGACAGCTCCGGCAAAGCGCAGGTGAGCGAGTTCTTCCGCGAGCGCCTGCACTTTTACCTCAAAGACGTCCGCGGCTTCGCCTATGACGTGGTGAACGCAGCGCTGGCCGTGGGGGCCGACGATGTGCGCGACGCCATTGCGCGCGCCGCAGCGCTCACCTCCGTTCGTGGCTCCGATGATTTCACCGCTGTTTCCGCCGCCTGCAAGCGCATCAAGAACATCCTCAAGCAAGCCGAGGAAAAAGGCTTTCGTCCCGACGAGCAGAAGATCGGCAAGCTGGCCGGCAAACTTCCTCTCGAGGGCATTGATCTGTGGGATCGTTCCAGAGAGGTCGCACCGCAGGTCGCCAAACTTCGCGAACAGCGGAATTACAGCGAGGCGCTGGTTCTGATTGCAACCCTGCGGCCAACGATCGACCAATTCTTCGACAAGGTAATGGTGCTCGATGCCGACGAAGCAGTGCGCGGCGCCAACCTTGGACTGATCGCGGACGTCCTGCGCAATTTCTCCACCATCGCCGACTTCAGCGAAATCGTAACCGGATAGAGACAGCTTTCAGCCGTCAGCTTCCAGCTCCGAAATGCAACCGCAGATCCTTCGGTCGGGGTGGCGACCTCAGGATGACAGCCCTGAGCGAGAGCCAATCGCTTGGTAGCATCTAAAAGCGATACCCCGTGGGGGCGAACTCTACTTCCCGTCCAGGAACGCCCGCACCACCTGACCTGCCTTTTCCGAATCGTTCCCGAATGAGATGTGTCCGTAGTCGGAGTCGAGGACGAAAACCCTGGCGCCGATGGCTTTGGCAAAGTCCTCTGCCGGCAGGGGATTGACCATGTGGTCCTGCGCAGCCACCACGATCATCACCCGCGCTCGCACGCTGTTTTCCGCGTCTGCCATCGATCCGCCGTGTGCGGCATCGTGGTGGATCATCGCCTCAAGCTGATAAAGCCAGTCGTTGGCGTCGAAGGGGAGAATGCCGTTTGTGTAATAGGCGGCGTAATCGGCGGCAAACTTTTCGGGCGGATGCTCGCGCGCATAATTAGCCGGAGTGGTGAGGTTCATCTGGTGCACCGCCTCGACCCCTCCCATGGGCGGGCGCACGGTGTAGTGGCCGTTCTTCCACGCAGCATCGGAACGCAGCGCGTCTTCTTCCGTGTGCCAAAGCAGCAGATCGTAGCCGGTGAGGCGTGGCGAGCCGACGATGGGAATCGCATCGTCCATAAAGGTGGGGTAATCCACCATCCATTCAAAGGTCTGCATGCCGCCCATGGAAATGCCCATCACCGCATGAAGATGCTTGAGGCCGAGCGTCTCGGTGGCCAGGCGGTATTCCGCGGTTACCATGTCGCGAATTGTGAACGCAGGAAAGAGCGGACCGGGTTGCGCGGTGGAATTTGAAGGGGACGAGGAAACGCCGTCGCCGAATGCGTCGACCGCGATAACAAAGTACTTCGTTGGATCGATGAGCTCGTTTGCCGCGACAAAGCCGGCCAGGTTCGAACTGGTGCCGGAAAAATAGGACGGAAAGAGCACCGCATTCGTGCGTTCGGCATTGAGCTTGCCCCACGTGCGGTAGCCGAGCTTGCAGCCGGCTATCTGCTGGCCATTTTCCAATTTGCAGGTTCCGAGATCGGCGAACTGCTGCTGACCATCCGAGGCAGGCTGCTGCGCGTTCCCGGCCGTCAGGGCCGACGAAGAAAGGCAGAATGCAAAGAGAATCTGGCAAACATGTATTCGCATGACAGAAAGTCTACATCGCAGAGGGTGCCAGACTCCCAGCGCCGCCAGAGCCACCGCAGCACGTCTAAAATCAATACTGATGGCAGACACTCTTTATTTGAGCCTGTGGTATCCGAACCTGCGTCTTGAGGCGCTCCCCGGCAAGCTGATTGCGGTGCTGGGCGCATTTGCCGCGCACGGTGGCGAGGCCAAAGTGTATTCAGCCACGGTATGGCCGGTCAGTTGGAGCGAGCCGCCGATCTTTCAGCGCGTCTATGGCCGCATGGGCAGCCTGCTGCCGCAAGCAGGGAATCCCGCGCCGGAGCCCGGTCAGGAACCTGGCCTGAGCCTGGTTCCCAATCCCGGCTCAAGTCCCGGCCTAAACTCTGGACCAAACCTGGGACCAAACTTGGGAATAGATCCGGGGCAAGCCGTCGCGGAAGCTCTGGAGTTGCTCCATGACGATTATGCCTACGAATTCCAAATTGGGTGGAATCTTTGGGAGCTTGAGACCGCGCCGAATCTTGACGCGCGATGGGCGCGCAGCCCCAGGCTGGTACGGGTCACGGGCTACGGGCCGCTGTTCGATGAGGGCGCCTACGAGCAGGATGGTCATATCCGCATCGATTTCGGCAACGATGCCCCATTCCTCGAAGAAGATGCCGACCTGGACCTTGTCGGTGCGCGCCACGTGGAAGAGAATGTGCGCCAATTGGTCGAGCTGACGGCGGGTGTGGAGAAAGCGTCGGGCGCAACGGCGCGCCTCCTGTGGAGCGAACTGGGCGAGAGCCTGGCAAAGAGGCTCGCGGCGCGACTGGGAATGGAAAACTAAGCGTGCGGTTGACGATCGAGCGAATCCGGACGCTGGTGCTGGTGGCGAGCGTGCTGCTCGTAGCCGCGCTCGGCGTGTTGCTGGTGAGAGCCAAGTTGAAGAACATTCTCAATCGCCACGACCTGCCGCAGAAGCTTGCTAAGGGCATCGTGCAGGAGGCAGATGGCTATACTTACGTTCACGCGTTCGGTGCGCACTCGCAGTACAAAATTCACGCTTCGCGCGAAGTGGAGCTGAAGAACGACTTCGTCGAGCTGCATGACGTCGAGATCGATCTTTACGGCGCGGATGGGAACCAGATCGACCGCATTTCAGGTGACACCTTCGAGTACAACCAGAGCACGGGCATGGCCAGCGCGCAGGGACCCGTTGAGATGCTGCTCACCCGGCCGTCCCCGAGCACTACGGCAGCCCTGGAGAAAGCGGGCAAGACCAAGGGTCGAGTGATCGCGGAAGTCGGCGGGGCGGCCAGCTCGTCTGGCCCGGCGCAACAGATCGACGTGAAGACCAGCGGTGTGACCTTCGACCGCAACTCGGGCCTCGTGACCACAACGCAGCCGGTCAATTTTTCCACGGCGCAGGGCAGCGGCAGCGCAGTCGGCGCCAGCTACAACTCCCAAAGCGGCTACCTCACGCTGGACCAGGCTGTCGAGATGACGACGCATCGAGGGGTAGACCAAGTCGAAATTCATGCGCAGCACGCGGAGCTGGACCGCGGTGCGCAAACCTGCATGCTCGTAGACGCCAATGCTGAATACCGCGGCGGGAAGGCCAATGCCGCAGCGGCCCGGATTCTGTTTCGCGCCGATGGGTCGGCCCAGCGCCTCGACGCTAAGGGAGGTTTCACGATCGCCACCGTAAACGGCGGGCACTTGGCGGCGCCGGTGGCGTGGATGGATTTCGATCGGCATAGTGAGCCGCTCCACGGGCACATGGAAGGAGGCGTGATCATGGATTCGGCCAGCGCCAGCCACACGATGCACGCCGCCTCGCCCACTGCAGAGCTGGCTTTTGGCGCCAAGGGAGTGCTGAAAAGTGCGCATCTCGAACACGGCGTGGAGATGAAGAGCCTGGAAATAACCGATGCCTCCAGTCAATCCACGAGCGGAGGGAATCAGGCCCCCGCCCCGCTTCGTGAGAGCCGCACCTGGCGTTCGCCAGTGGTCGACATCGCCTTTCGCTCGGCCGTCGTGGGCCGTGGACAGAAAGACAAGGGGCAGTTGGAAGTGGAGACAATGCGCGGTTCGGGTGGAGTGACGATCACCAGCCAAAGCCAGCGCGGCAATGCGCAGGCATTGCCTTCAACATTATTCGCCGATCAGGTTACAGCAACCTTCGGCGCGGGTTCTGTGCTTCGCTCTGCAAGCGGTGTGGGCCATGCGCGCATCGACAACACCACAGCGCCAGGGGCGAGCCAAACTGCCACGGGCGATCGCCTGCAGGCGGAGTTCGTGGGCGCCGGTAATGGTGCAACCCCCGCCGGCGTCCGGACCTCCGAGCTGGATGGTAACGTGGTGTTGTTTGACCAGGCCGCGCAAAAGCCCGGAGCCGCGCCGCAGCCGCCGCTCCACGCCACGGCCGGTAAAGCAGCGTATGAGGGCAATGGCGAGTGGCTGCATCTGACCATGAATCCGCGAGTTGAAAACGGCGCAATGCAGTTAACGGCGGATCGCGTGGATGTCTCGCGGCAGTCGGGAGATGCGTGGGCGCGCGGCAACGTTAAGGCCACATGGGCAGACGCGACGGCCAACAAACCCGCCGCCGACGCGGCTCCTGCCGGAATGACGTTAGGCGGCAAGGGCCCGGCACACGTCGTTGCCCAGGAAGCGCGGCTAAACCAGTCGACCGGAGAAGCGACCTTTCGCGGCCATGTGCGCCTGTGGCAGGAGACGAATTTTGTGAGTGGGCCGGTCATCGTGCTGAACCAGCACTTGCAGACTCTGGTCGCGCAAAGCAACGATCCGGCAGAGCCGGTGCGGGTGGTGATGCTGAGCGCGGGCAACGGCAGCGCGAAATCAGACGCAGACGGAAACGGCGGCCACTCATCAACCACGCCTTCAGTCATTCGCGTGCGCGGCGGCGAGCTGACCTACTCCGATGCGGTGCGCAGGGCGGTGATGCGCGCAGGCTCGATGGGCGCGGTGATTGCCGAGACCGGAACAGCGACCTCGTCCTCCGACGCGGTGGAACTCGACTTGATGCCCGCCGGCAAACGCGATGGCAGCTCCGGCGCACAGTCGCAAAGCTCCGGTCGCCAGCCGCCAAGCGGCGGCGCCATGGCCCAGGTCGACCGGATGAAGGCCACCGGACACGTGACCCTGACCATGCAGGGCCGTCGCGGGTCCGGAGAACAGCTCTTGTACTCGGGCGCAAGCGGAGAATATGTGCTCACCGGCGGTCCCGGCGCACCGCCCAAATTGACCGATCCGGATCGCGGCACAGTGACCGGCGAGGCTTTGATTTTCGATAGCCGCGATGATAGGGTCAGAATCGAAGGCGGCGGCCACGAGACCGAAACCGAGACTACCGCACCGGAAGCGCACGGGAAGTAAGCTGAAGATGCGCAAAACCAGAGCCAATGTGCGATGATTCGCCGCTTTCGTGGTAGCCGCTCACTAGCGGTCGCGTTGGCTTGAATCTTGCGGCTCCGCGACACTGTTAATCTGGTTTTGCTGCAGCGCTGGCGAGACTCATGCAAACATTGATTGCCGAGGGAATCGGGAAGAGCTACAAGCGGAGACAGGTTGTACGGGACGTGAACCTGAGAATCTCCCGCGGCGAAGTAGTGGGTTTGCTGGGGCCGAACGGCGCCGGCAAGACAACCAGCTTTTACATGATTGTGGGGCTGGTGCAGCCCGAGAGTGGTCGCGTGCTGGTGGACGAGACCGACATCACCCGCGTGCCCATGTATCTGCGGGCGCGCAATTTCGGCATCAGCTATCTTCCCCAGGAGCCTTCGGTTTTCCGCAAGCTGACCGCAGAGGAAAACATCCTCGCGGTGCTGGAAGCGCAGCCGTTAGGCAATCGAGAACGGCGAACGCGCGCGGAAAAGCTGATCCACCAGTTGAACCTCGGCCATATCCGCAGCACCCGGGGCTATGCGCTTTCAGGGGGCGAGCGGCGACGCGTTGAAATTGCACGGGCCCTATGCATTCAGCCGAACTTTATTCTGCTCGACGAGCCATTCAGCGGAATCGATCCCATTGCCGTGCTCGAGTTGCAGAAGATCATTTTCGACCTCAAAGCCAGCGGCATCGGGGTTCTGGTCACGGACCATAACGTGCGCGAAACTCTCAGCGTGACCGACCGGGCCTACATCATTGCCGAGGGGCGAATCTTCCGTACCGGAACGCCCCGCGAACTGGGCAACGACGTTGAGGTGCGCCGGATCTACCTGGGCGAGGGATTCTCGCTGAACTAATGTGCTGCAATTGGGACCCTTAGCAGTCCCTCTGGACGCTCGGCCTAAGGCAGGCATATTCTGAGGTTTGCTGCGGTGAGGGAGGGTGCCGCGGCATTGTTGTTTTCTAACGATTCCGAGATGGGACAAATCCAATTCGGGACGATGACGCGAATTGGTGATTCGATTCGAGACAGTTTCTGGACTAAGCTTTAGGTCACACGACTACACTCGCATTGAGCCAAAACGGGAAGAGACGCATTCATGCCATTGCTGCAACCAAGACTGAGCCTCAAAGTCGCCCAACGTCAGGTGCTGACGCCGGGCCTGATGCAGATGGTGAGCGTTCTTGCGTTGAACAAGCTTGAGCTCAAGGAGATGATCGATGCGGAGATGGTCGAAAATCCCGTCCTGGAAGAGATTGACGAAACAGTTCCGATGCTGGATGAGGTTGCAGGCCGCGAGGAGCGCCTGGAGCGCCCGGCGGAGGAGGCGGCAGCCGAGAAACCTAAGGACGTCTTCGACGAGATCGATTTCGGCTCGTACTTTCAGGAGTATCTCGATCCCGGCTATCGCACACAGCCGGAATACGAAGACATCGAAAAGCCCTCGTTTGAAAACTTTCTCTCCCAGCCTACGACTCTGTCCGATCATCTGGCGTGGCAGTTGGGAGCTCTGAGCCTCGATCCCAAGTTGCTTGAAGGGGCCGATTTTATCGTTGGCAATCTGGATGAGGATGGATATCTGGCGGCAAGCGAAGAAGAACTCGCCTCTGCCTTCTGCGGAATCTCACTGGAAGTGGCGGCGAACAACGGCCATGCGGCAGAGCTGGCCGCTGCACTCGATCTGATCCGCCGTGCGCTCGATCTGGTGCGTCACCTTGATCCGGCCGGAGTGGGGGCACGCGATCTGCGGCAGTGCCTGGCGCTGCAAATTGCGGCGCAGCAGCAAGAGTTTGGCCATTTATATGGCAATGGCGACGGGGAGCTGCAAGATGATTCGGCCGCCGACCTGCATGGCAGCTTCCGCGCCGATGCCGAGGCCAGAATCGATGAGCGGCGGCGGGCGATGATGGTGGCCGAGCTGATTGTGGAACGCCATTTGCCTCTGTTGCAGAAGCGCGACGTGAAAGATCTGGCCCGCGCTGCCCAGGTCACGCCCGAAGAGGCGCACGCGGCGGTCGAATTTATCCGTACCCTCGATCCGCGCCCCGGACGGATGTACAACCGTGAGCAGACGCGCCTGATCGAGCCTGACGTCTACTTTGTGAAGCGCGGCGCCGAGTGGGTCGTCAGCATGAACGAAGAAGACCTGCCCAGCCTTCGCTTGAGCCAGCGCTACCGGCGCATGCTTGTCTCAGCCGACACTGACAAGGAAGTGAAGGACTACGTCAAGGAGCGGTTCCGCTCGGCGCTGCAACTCATGCGCAACATCGCGCAGCGAAAAAGTACGATTTTGCGGACCTGCGAAGTCATCGTACGGCGGCAACAGGAGTTTTTTGACAAAGGCGTCGAAGGTCTCCGGCCCATGATGATCAAGGAAGTGGCGGAGGAAATCGGAGTTCACCCCTCCACCGTGAGCCGTGCCGTGGCCAACAAGTACGCGCACACCCCGCAGGGCGTGCTCGAGTTGCGCTTCTTCTTCTCTGAAGGCGCCAACGGGCCGGAGGGCGCGGATACGCCGCTGCTGGTCTTGAAGCGCAAGGTCCGCAAGTTCATCGAGGAAGAAGACGCTCGCCATCCGCTCACCGACGATCAGCTTGCGGCCATGCTGCACTCGCAGGGAATTCAATTGACGCGTCGTACCGTGGCCAAATATCGCGAGGACATGCAGATTCCTTCGACGCACCAGCGCCGCAAACGGGTATAGGCCGCCGCCAATAGCCCTTAGCTCTCAGACCTCAACTTGAAAAACAGATTCCGCTCGCACCAGCACAATCGATCTGAAAGCTGACGGCTGAAAGCGAGCGGCTGATAGCCGCTTTCACAGCGTCACGCTGTTGTTCATCAACGTGATCTCCGGAACATCGCCGCCGCATTCCACCGTCACCGTGTCACCTTTCAAAGCCGCACCTGCGGGAACGGTAAGCGTGACCGCGGCTGTCTTCGGCGTCATGTCGAGTGGCGCTTTAATCGCAGGCACATCGGCAGTTGCGATCGTCTTCCCATCCTTGTCGCGCACCACTACTTTCGATGCCGGCGCATCCACTGCTCCCACACTGTGCACCGTCACCGTCATCTTGCCGTTCGCCACCTTCACGTCTTCAGGGTCGATGCCGAGATCGGGTCGCGACCAGTACGGAGTCCCTTTCGTTTTGAGCGTCAGCTCAATGACCGTCGTCGTGCGCGGCGCGAAGGTAATCGTCACAGCCTTGCTGCGCTCGAAGCCCACCGTTTGCGTCACCGGATCCTGAATCGGCGCATCGGCCGCCGGCGGCTGATTGCCGATTCCCTGTTGCGTGCCTTGTGTCATCGTCCATTCGCCGGGATCCACCTCCCATCCGGTCATCTGCGCGGTCACCGGAACGCGATCGAGGTTGTAAACGATGATCCTGACGTGATCGGGCGTGGCCTCAGGCACCAGGATAGCCACGCTTTGATCGTCGGCCGGTGCATCGAATCGCCAACTCACAGCGTTGCCCGGATAGCAGTAGTTGCGCATCAAGGCAACTCCACCCAGGCGCGAACGTTGCAACTCGCCGTTGTTGAAGTAAATGCGGTCGATCCAAAGGCTGCCTTCGCGGTTAATGAACTCCCGCTCGTGCGCGGTTTGGATCTGCGATGTATAAACCTTCTCCAGCCACGAAGCGTCGCCGCTCGCCTGCCACGCAAGTTGCCATAACGTCTCGCTTGGCTGTGCGATTCCCGTAGGCCCCGTCGTCTTGCTGGCGGCGGCAATCAGCGGATTGCTTTCGCTCTTCCGCAAGTCGAGCATATCGAGCATGTCGGCATTCACGTTTTGCAGGGATGGAATAGGCGCATCGATGAATGGCTGCACATACTTTGCATCGCCCGTCCAGCGATAAGCGGCCCACAGAATGAACCACGCGCGCATGCCCGTTGGCTTGTCTTCGTCGGTTTTGAAGTTCACTTCAAGATGCAGCGTGGGCTTGCCATCGGGGCCGGGCTTGTAGTGGGCGAGGATGCCGTCGGCGAGCTCGAGCATCATCTTCCGTGTCTCGGGCATTCCGTTGAACAGCACCAGCGAAAGCGCGGGCTGAAAGTCCATATACGACGCTTCTTTCGACCAGCCCCAAACTCCGCCTGTCGCCATTTTGGCGCCGTTGAAGTAATTCGAGCGGATGTGGCGATGGCCGGCGTCGTTGATCCCCGTGAGCCATTCCAGGCGTTTCGCCGTCACCATCGCGCGCTCAATCTGTCTGGGACTTCCGAAATCAACCAGCATATTTTCGCCGAGCACATTGATGCCGTCTTCGTAGCTGTGCAGCTCATCGGTCTGGATGGTGGCCAGGCCATTGGTGAACATGTGCTGCGCATACATGGCATCGAGCTCCCGGCCGAGCGAAGCCTTGATCTTGTCCGGCGTGGAGCCCATGAGCGCGAGTCCTGGGAACCACTCGCTGAAGTCGCTATCGTCTGAGAGGCCGCCGCCGAATTCACCATTCGAAATCTGGCGATTGTCGATGTACCAGTTGATGAGGCGTTTGAGATCGCCAAGATCTTCCACCTGCAGAAACGCCCACTTCGGAACGCCCGGCGGCGCCTGCGGCACAGTGAAAGGCGGATGCGGTTGCTCATGTTCCATTTCATGCCAGTAATCGCGAGCCAGCGTGTTTTGAGGATCGACGCGCAGCAGGTCGGTGATATCGCCGTCGAATCTGTTGAACAGATTCAAACGTCGCGAGCTGACCGATTCTTCCACGAGATTGGCAAATTCGTCGCGCACCTGCGTGAGCCGGTCGGAGATATGCTCGCTGAGCGCATCCTTGTATGGCTTGAAGATGAGCCGCAGCTCAGCGCCCTCGAGCGCGGAAGTATCGAAGTCTGCGCTTTGCGCGGCAATTGTCAGGTAAAGGCTGCGGCCATTCGGCAAAATGCGGTCGCGCGTGTCGAGCCAGAGCGTATGCGCCGTGTTGGGCTTAACCGCGAACGTGAAATAGAGCATGTCGCGCATCGGCCATAGCGGATCTTTGATCTGGATGTTGAGGGGAATCACGCCGTCGGTGTTGGGCTTGATGTTGAGCGGAGGCAGATCGATTGCGATGCCGTCGAGCCCTGCGTCGATGTTCTCCCAGCCGTAGGAGTAGCCGTGACTGTCGGCAACGAATTGCGAGCGGAAATCGGCGGGGATGAGGATGTGGACGATGGGCAGGCCGCCTTGCGCATCTTTGCTCCGCGTGCCGGGAGCCCCCGCCGGCATGGCCATCATCGTCATGCGCTCATCCGGGCCGAAGCGGCCGCGAATGAAATCGACCAGTGGCTTGGTCGAAGGATTGTCGTCGGCGTGGATGGAGCTTGTGAGGTGATAGCGCAATGTTGCTGTTCCAGTCGGCTCCGCGCCCGGGTGTACGTAATAGGCAGAAAGCTCGCCGAGAGGCTGCTCCTGCTCAACATTGACGAAGCGGATTTTCTGCCCTGTAATCGGTGAATCGGTTTGGTGATAAGTCGCCTCCTGGCCCTTCGGGCGATCGAAGAGAGTGATCTCCGAGTCGGCTGCTTTTTCCTTGTCATGGGCCAGCAGAGTCCACCTGCCCCACGCGCCGCCTTCAATCTCAAGGTGATTCCATGGCTCATCGGGCATGTTGAAGGTAACGGTCTTGCCGGAGAGCGAGTAGCAATCCCAATCGGGCAGTTCAAAGTAGTCGTCGCGGCCGATCAGGCGCGAGCGATTGTAAACACCGGGCCATGTGGTCTCGCGAATGCCGTCGGTCGCGCGCCACCACCAGCGATCGAGATCGTAGACGTCGTGAATCTCAACCTTGCGAACGGTGGTGTACTCTTCATTGAGCAGAATAGGATCGTCGCCCGGGCGGTTCCAGCCATACTTCAGGTCCCATTCTTGCTGCCAGCCGGTTGCATGGCCTGAGCCGGAATCAAACCTTCCTGCAGCAGGCATGACGGGGGCGGCTTCTTCAGCCGGAACGATGCCGCTTGCAACAGTGCGAACCAGGGTGGGAATACTTTCCGGAATTTGATTTTTCGCAAGCCCTGCGATGTTGTCGTCAGACAGCATCCGGTCATAGATGCGAAGCTCGTCGATGTCGCCGCCGCGGCCGTAGCTGTAGGAGCTCTCGACCCCAGTTGGTCCGATGATCCGCGAGTGCGGCCCGAACTGATCGAGGCCGGTGTCGAATAGCCCGGTGGCCTCTTTCGTCGCCATCAGCTTGCCATCAATGTAAAAGCGAATGCCGCTGGTTTCATCCCACGCCAGCGCAAGATGGAGCCATTGGTCGGGCTTGGGAAGGTTTGGCAGCTGAACAGAAACGCGCGTGCGGCCCAGGTTGACGTCGGTGACAAAAGCGTCGAAGCCGTGCCCGTTCCAGTCGATGCGGAGCCACACCATATCCCAGCTGGAGTGGTCGGCGAATCCCACGCGAAAAACGGGAAACTCGGTTTCATCGAGCGGATCGCGCGAGCGCCAGAAAAACGAAAGTGTGCCGCGCTGCGAGTAGATGTTTCCGGGCGCCCAGTAGGAAAGCAGCTGACTGTTGCTGCACTGAATATAAGAACCGCTGACGCCATTCGGGACAATCTTGACATCGTGCGCGTAGTTGGGCGCCGGATTGCCGCCGGCCGCATAGTCGGCGTTCAGCCCGCTGTCGCCGGAAAGATAAAACAGCAGGCCCGGTTCCGAGGCATGCGGATTGGGCGGAAGAATCGCCGTTGTCGTTGGCGGTGCGTACTCGATCGGAACTTGTGAATTCAAAACCGAAGCCGAAACGACTCCGGCGATGAGACAAGCGAAGACGGCGAGACGCGAACGGCGCATGGCGAGCCCTCGATACGAGAGTTTTGTGATCGGGTGCGGCGCGTTCGTGACGGCGCCAACTGGTCAGACCACTTCAACGGCATTGTGAAGGCTGAGACGGACACTTGGCAAGCGAACCACAGATGGGGGAGATGTTTGCAGCTTGTTGAAAAACTCCTCCGCGCCCGCCGTCTTCAAACGGCACAACTTCATCCCACCATAGAAGCCGCGTGGTTTTGTCAGGGCACGACTGGAAAGCCGCGCGCCGAGCGGAGCCGTAAATGCGTATACGGGGCACGAAGTGTCAGGGCACGACTTCAGTCGTGCCGCATAAGCAATCTTCAAACTGAGGCTTTAGCCCCTGAGGGATGGGTCTGCGGATGCCTTTCCCGACTCCTCACGAGCCTGCCGCAAACCCTCCCCTCGCATGAAAGGAGCTAAAAGCTGGAATCTAGTGGCTAGAAGCTGTCTTCACATCGCTTCCGGGCTTTCGATTCCCAGCAACGCCAGCGATCCAACCAGCTCGCGCAGTGCGATGGCCGCCGTGGCCAGCAAAAACGTCTTGCGAGCTGGGTCTTCTTCCGTCAGGATGTGATGGCGATGGTAGAAGTTGGCGAACTCCTGCGCCAGCTGAAACGCGTGCTTCGCGAGATAGGCCGGCTCCGACGTAGTGATACATTGCTCCAGAACCAGCGAAAAACGTCCAGCCCGCAACCACAGGGCCCAGATGTCCTCGTTCGGTTCACCGCTCAAATACTCCGAAAGGCTGCCGCCCGCAGTGCCCTGCCGACTCGCTGACTCGCTGACCTGCTGACTTGCCTGTTTCGCAAACGCCTCTAACGCCGCTTCCGGTGTCGTTCCGCCCTTGCGGAAGATGTTGCGAATGCGCACGACCGCGTATTGAATGTACGGGCCCGTTTCGCCTTCAAAGCTAAGCGCATCCTTGAAGTCGAAGGCGATGACGGAATTGCGCGTTACTTTGAGCATGAAGTAGCGCAAGGCGCCGATCGCAATTTGCTCGGCGATTTTCTGGCGGACAGCCTCATCTCCGGAGGTCTGGCGCGTGTCCACTTCAGCGCGGGTAGCCGCGATCAGCTTGTCGATCAGGTCATCGGCCTTGACGCCGAACCCCTTTCGCCCGCTGACTTCGATGTAAGATTTCTTCTGGTCCTCCTCGGACACGTTGTATCCGAGCTCCACCGCGCACCGCGGAGTCAACGCGACCATCTCGTAGCTGAAGTGCGTGTAGTGGTCGGCCTGTTCGGCGTATCCCATGCCGCGTAGCGCCTGGATCACGTTCGCCTGCGGGTCCGACTGCCGCGAATCGATCACGTTATAAATCGCTGTCGCCCCGCCGAAATGCGGATGGTTCGGTTCGCCGGTCTCTGTCGAAATCCAGCACTCATGATCGGGATAAGTGAAGAAGCGTTTGTACCCGAAGTCGCGCCCCAGCAGGCCAAACTTCCAAAGGTGATAGGCGATGTCCTTGCCGACATACGTGACGGTGCCGTTGGAACGCACAATGACTTTTGCATCTTCATCGGCGTTTTTCGTTCCGTCCTCGTTTTGGACCGGCTCCGCAGCCACACCCGGCCGCGTCATCACCCAGCAGCCCTTGTTCTTGCCCTCGTTTTCAAAATAGAGCACGCCGGTCTGCTTCAGTTTTTCAAACGCCGATTCCCAGAACTTGAGAGCTAGAATCTCGCTCTCGCGCGGCAGAAAGTCATACTCGATTCCCAGCCGCAGCATGGTTTCAAGATGACGGCGCAGCACGGCGGTCGAGACGAGGTCGGCAATTTCAGCGGTGTCGTTTCCGCCCTCTTCAATCAGGTGCAGCGTTTCGAGCCGGATTTGCTTGCGATCTGTAGGGTCGTTGTAATTGAACGAACCCTGTCGATGTTCATACCAGCTGGAAACCGTCGCATATAAGTGCCAGCAAAAATAGTCCAGGTTGTGTTTGTAGTCCAGGCCGTAAGCGTCCGCCAAGATTTGAGATTCCATCTCAGTCCGTTGGCGGCCGAACTGGGGCAGACCCGCGTGCGCACGATCAAACTCCTTTATAAGCATGCGGACATCGGCAAGATTCATCCCTCTGATGTGCTGGAGGCCAACCACCACGTCCGCAACCTGCACGCCGGTGTTGTCAATGTAGTTCTGCACATCGACCTTGTAGCCCGCCGCGCGCAGCAGTCGAACAAACGTGTCGCCTAAAATCGCATTTCGTAAATGTCCGATGTGCGCGGCCTTGTTCGGATTAATCGAAGTATGCTCGACCAGCGCATGCCCCTTCGTGCTATTGCTTTCTGGGTGCCCCGCCTTCGCGACGCTTTTGTTTTTGTCGCTAAGGCGAGATTCCACCATCATCCGCACCGCTGCTGCCCGATCCAGTCGCGCATTGATATACCCGGCGCCGGCGACCTCGAACCCCGCGAATCCCTCAACCTCGCCAACCCCGGAAACGATCTCCTGCGCAATCACCTTCGGAGCCTTGCGTAGCTTGCGCGCCAGCTCAAACGCAATCGGCGTGGCGATCTCGCCCAGACGCAAATCAGGCGGCGTCTCAAGCGGGACGCTCTCAATCTCCAGTCCGTATTTTTCTTTCAGCACGGCGCGGATGCTGCGCGCAAGCTGCTTT
>DASXFF010000084.1:0-74294 GCA_036489735.1 Occallatibacter sp.
TGCCTGGCTTTCGCCATCATTATTTCGCTGTACCTCTCCAAGGGCGAACCCTTCAAAACCATTCTTCGCCAAACGGAGCAGCATGACCTGGGCAAGCTAACTTTCGCCTTCGTGATGCTTAATATCTACCTGACTTTCGGGCAATTTCTTATCATTTGGTCTGGCAATCTTCCCGATGAGATCAATTGGTACCTCGATCGCATTCGCGGCGGCTGGGGCGTCGTCATCACCCTCGATTTCATCTGCCACTGGCTAATCCCGTTCACCATGCTGCTGTCGCGGGATCTCAAACGCAACAAGAAACGCCTGATATTTGTTTGCAGGATCATGCTGGTTGCTGTGCTGTTGAACCTCTTCTGGTTGATCGAGCCGAACTACGCTGACGCGGCGCGCAATCTGCATTTCAGCTGGGGGATTCTGGAGTACATTGCGGTGCCCGTGGCCATGATTGCCTTCTGGGTGGCTTACTTCTGCTCGCAACTGAAGAAGCGGCCGCTGGTGCAGGTGAACGATCCGCATCTGGCGGAAATTCTGGAGCCCGAACATGCCCACGCATAACCTCTTCGAGCCCGAGCCGGATCGTGGCGGTCCGGAGAAAGTCGACGCCTCAGCGGGCTATGAGCGCACCGATGCCAGTGTCACGGGGATTGCCGTGTTCCTGGTTTCGCTCCTCATCTTCGTCGGGGTGATCGGGATTCTCTGCTACGGCATCGGCGCGTGGTTCAATGCCCGCATGAACCGAGAGGACGGTCCGAACAGCAAGTGGACCAAGACAGTGGACATACGCCAACTGGGCAACCTACCTTCGAGTCCGGAGCTGCAGAACAAGGTTGCAGAGTTGACGCAGACCTTTCCCACGCCTCGGTTGCTGACCGACGACGGAGACCAGGACGTGGCTGATTTGCACGCACGCGAAGATTTGCTGCTCGACAATTACAGCTGGGTCGATCAGTCGAAAGGAACGGTCAGGATCCCCATCGAGCAGGCGATGCAGTTGATAGCGCAGCGCGGTTTGGCGATTGCGCCAGCGGTGAATACACAGGCTCCGATGACCGGCGACGTCAGGCCGACCGTGACCATTCCGTTAACCGACGGTTTCGCGCGCACCAGCTACGAGCAGGATCAAGCGCAGGCCGAGGCCGCAGCGCGGGCGCAGCGGGGAGAGCAAAAGTAGGCGTTCAATCGGCGGCCGCCTCAGGGCGAGCCCCGGAAGGGAGCATGCAATGCATCTAGAAAGTACAACCCGGAAACATTGGCGCAACACGGCGGTGGCCGCTGCGGGCGCGATTGTGCTTTCGCTCGGCAGCACGCTCCTGGCCGCACAGGTTTCCACTTATAGCGACAAACAAGCCGATTCAGCCAGCGATAAACCGCCCTCGATCCTGAGCGGCGTGGGCGTTGACCAGCATCTCAATACGCAGTTGCCGCTCAGCCTGGCCTTTACCGACGATGCCGGCAAACCGGTGACGCTGGGCAACTATCTGGGCAAGCGCCCGGCGATTCTCGCTCTAGTTTATTATCGCTGCCCCATGCTTTGTTCCGAGGAGCTCGATGGCCTGACCAGCGCCCTCGAAATGGTCCGTTACATTCCCGGAAGGGACTTCAACATCATCGTGGTCAGCATCGATCCCACCGAGGGAACCGATCTGGCCGCGGCCAAGAAGCGCGAGTACGTGAAGCGCTACGGACGTCCCGAATCCGCGAATGGATGGCATTTCCTCACGGGTACGCAGCTGAATATCGACGCGCTGACTCGGGCGGTCGGCTTTCGCTACGTCAAGCTCAATGTGCCGGGCACCACGCTGGTTCAGTTTGCGCACGCCAGTTCGATTCAGATCGTGACGCCGGAGGGCAAGCTGGCGCAGTACTACATGGGAGTCGAATACTCGCCCAAAGATCTTCTGCTGGGCCTCGATGAAGCCTCGTCGAATCGCATTGGCTCGCCGGTCGACAACATTCTTACCTACTGCTACCACTACGATCCCGCGACCAATACTCACGACCTGATCGTTGGGCGCGTGATCCAGTTGGGAGGCTTCCTCACCATCGTGCTTTTGGGTGGATTCATGTTCCTGATGTTCCGCCGTGACTACAGGCACGATCGTACGGCGACCGCGGCGAATCTGCATGCAGCAAAGAAAGTGAACGGATAAAGGGATGGACCACATCAGCCCGGTACTGTGGCAATTTCTCGAGAAGTGGCTCGCGCACTTCCCGCTTTTCCCGCCTGAGGCGTCGAAGATCGCGCCCGAGGCGGACGCGCTCTATTTCTTCATGCTGCTGGTGAGCCTGGTCGGGCTCACGATTGTGGTTCTGCTGATCATCGGATTTTCGATCATGTATAGCAAGAATCGCCATCCGGAGGCGGTGCAGATCGAGGGATCCACGATTCTGGAAGCCACCTGGACCATCATTCCGCTGGGCCTGTTCCTGATCATGTTTGTTTGGGGGGCACTGCTCTACTTCCGCATTTACACGCCGCCCGCCAACGCCATGAACATTTATGTGGTGGGCAAGCAGTGGATGTGGAAGGTCGAGCATCCCGGCGGGCAACACGAGATCAATGCGCTTCATGTGCCGACGGGCCGTGCAGTCCAGTTGACGATCATCTCCCAGGATGTTTTTCACAGCTTCTCGATTCCCGCGTTTCGCGTGAAGCGCGAGGCGATCCCGGGCCGTTACACCACGGTCTGGTTTGAAGCGACGACGCCCGGCACGTATCACCTCTTCTGTACGCAATATTGCGGTACCAACCACTCGCAGATGATCGGCGACGTGGTGGTGATGACGCCCGACGACTTCAAGAAGTGGCTCGACGGCTCGACCAGCGGCAGCTCTTTGGCGCAGAACGGTGAGCGGCTCTTCGCCAGCCTCAGCTGCAACGCGTGTCATAACACCAGGCCGGACGCACGCGGCCCCAGCCTGGCCAATGTCTACAATTCCCGCCTCACGCTCTCAACGGGCGAGACGATTACCGCCGACGATGCGTATTTGCGCCAGGCAATCCTCAACCCGTCGCAACACATCACACAGGGCTATGCGCCCATTATGCCAACTTACCAGGGCCAGGTTAGTGAAGAAGGCGTGATTGCTCTGGTGGAATACATCAAAAATCTAGATTCCGACTACCGCGTTCAGCAGACTCTCAACACCACCGATATGGTTCCTGAGAGTGAGGGCGGCAAGCCAGCGGCCGGGGGCAACGCGCCCGCGACGCAGAAGGAGGCCAAGCCATGAGTGCTGCCACTATCGTTACTCTTCCCGATCAGTCCACGGCCAGGATTCCCAAGATGAACTTCCTGACCAAGGAAAACGGCCTGCTCAGCTGGTTGCTCACCGGCGACCATAAACGGATCGCCACGCTTTACCTAATCTCCATTACGTTCTTTTTCTTTATTGGTGGCGCACTGGCCGGGCTCATCCGCCTGGAGCTGCTGACGCCCCAAACCAGCCTGGTAGCAGCCGACACTTATAACAAGTTGTTCTCGATGCACGGCCTGATCATGGTCTTCTTCTTCCTGGTCCCGTCAGTGCCGGCGACCATCGGCAATTTCGTGATCCCCATGATGGTCGGTGCCAAGGATTTGGCGCTGCCAAAGATCAATTTGCTCAGCTGGTACCTTTACATCGTCGCCGGCTGCATGATGCTCTGGACCATGTCCACCGGCGGTGTTGACACTGGCTGGACCTTCACCACGCCGCTCTCGACGCATTACCTGAATACACACGTCATCTCTGCAGGCCTGTCGGTGTTTGTCGCGGGATTCAGCTCCATTTTCACCGGACTGAACTTTATCGTCACCATCCACAAGATGCGCTGCCCTGGGATGACCTGGTTCCGGTTGCCGCTGTTCATCTGGTCACACTACGCGGCCAGCCTTCTCATGGTTTTGGGAACGCCGGTTCTGGCCATCACCCTGGTGCTGGTGGTTCTGGAACGCACTTTGCACATCGGCGTGTTCGATCCCGCATACGGCGGCGACCCCATTCTCTTTCAGCATTTGTTCTGGTTCTATTCGCATCCTGCCGTATACATCATGATTTTGCCCGGTATGGGCGTGATCTCCGAGGTCGTCTCCACCTTCAGCCGCAAGCGAGTCTTCGGCTACACGGCGGTGGCTTTTTCTTCCGTGGCGATTGCGGTCTTCGCCTTCTTCGTGTGGGCACACCACATGTTCATCATGGGCATCTCCAACTATGCGGCGCTGATCTTCTCTCTGCTCACCATGCTGGTGGCGGTGCCCTCGGCCATCAAGATCTTCAACTGGGCGTTCACTCTCTACAAGGGCTCCATCACGTTTGAGACGCCGATGCTCTATGCCTTCGGTTTTATGGGCTTGTTCACCATCGGCGGTATGACGGGCGTCTTCCTCGGCGCGACAGGAACCGACATTCACCTCACCGAGACCTACTTCATCGTGGCCCACTTCCACTTTGTCATGGTGGGCGGCATGTTGATGGCGTTTCTCTCCGGCATTCACTTCTGGTGGCCGAAGTGGACAGGGCGCATGTACCCGGAGAAGCTGTCGCAGCTGGCGGCGCTGATCACGTTTATCGGCTTCAACTTCACGTTCTTCCCGCAATTCATTCTGGGCACGCTGGGCATGCCGCGGCGCTATGCTGCCTACCCGCCGGAGTTCCAGGCGCTGAACGTCTTCTCTACGGCCGGAGCGAGCATCCTCGGCGTGGGCTACCTGTTGCCGATTCTTTATCTCACCTGGTCATTGAAATACGGCGCCATTGCCGGCGACAATCCGTGGCAGGCGACGGGGCTGGAATGGCAAACGCAGTCGCCGCCGCTCACCGAGAACTTCCCCGAGATTCCGATCATGGATCACGAAGCCTACGACTACGAGTGGCTGGAACGCCAGAAACAGAAAGAGGTGGCGAGTGTCGGATAGCACCGCAACTGCCGGCGGGGCCGTGGCCGAGGCTCATCACGAGCATCCGGCCTATCAACGCCACCATTTCGAGACCATTGATCAGCAGTTCGACGCCACAAACTTTGCCATGTGGCTCTTTCTGCTCACCGAAATCATGTTCTTCGGCGGGTTGTTCATGTCCTACCTGCTGATGCGCAACTGGTATTATCCGGCCTTCGTCGAGGGCTCGCACCAGTTAAATATCGGTTGGGGCACGGCGAACACCGCGGTTCTCATTATCTCCAGCTTCACCATGGCCATGAGTGTCTGGTCGGCAGAAATGCGCAAGAAGGGAATGCTGCTTCTCTTCCTTTCGCTCACATGGATTCTGGGCTTGGCATTCCTGGGCATCAAGTCCATCGAGTATCACGAGAAGTGGGTCAAGCACCACGTCCCCGGCCTGCACTGGAGCGAGTCGTCGTTCCTGAACCCGTCGTCTGACGCCGAAGTTTATAAGGAGTACCACGACAAGCCGCTCGCGCCCGACATGGCAGCCAAGACCGCGATGTATTTCTACCTCTATTTCGCCATGACCGGCATGCACGCGCTGCACATGATCATCGGTATTTCGATTCTGACCTTCATGATCTTCCGTGCTCGAGCCGGAGCCTACACTACGGGGCATGTGACCTATGTCGAAAACTTCGGCCTGTATTGGCACTTTGTCGACATCATCTGGATCTTCCTATACCCGCTGCTCTATTTGATCAGCAGATATTAAGGTTGAGGGATATGAGCGAACAGAATTCTCAACACGAGCACGAACACCACATCGTGAGCCCAGTGATTTACGGGGTCATCCTCTGCTGCCTGTTGATGGCCACCGCCCTCACGGCGGGGATGTCGTATATCGACCTTGGCCAATGGCAGATTGCCCCCGGGCTGACGCTGTTCTGGAACCCGGTGGTCGCCCTCGCCATCGCCTGCACCAAGATGACGCTGGTGGTGCTGTTCTTCATGCACGTAAAGTACAGCCGCAAGCTGACTAAGTTGACGGTGGCATCGGGGTTCTTCCTCTTCCTGGTCTTGATCGGAATGACCATGTGCGACTACTTCACGCGCGCCTGGGGACGGTGGTAAAGAGCAGGGAACAGGGGACCAAGGAGCAGAGAAAAAAAGGCAGCCAGCTGTCTGCGGGCGGCCTTCTTTATTCCAGATCGACAGTGTTCCTACAGTGTCGGCTTCGGCGGCTTCATCACCGTCCATGCATTCGCGCCGGTCACCTTCACCGGCCGACGAAACAACTTTCCATCCTGCGCAACATAGAGCCAGTTCTGATCGCCGATCTGGTCAAAAGTGATGGCCGTCAGCGGGCCGCCGCCAGGAATCGGCGGGTTGAGAATTTCCGCGATGCGCCCATTCTGCATGGCGATCTGAATGCCAAGCGGCGTGGCGAAGAAGACTTCACCGTCGGTGTCTTCGGTAGCGCTGCTCGCCCCGTTTGGTGGGACCGTGACCGTTGTCTCCGGCAGTTCCATCCGGTAAAACGGTTCGCCGTTCGCGGGCGTGCCGTCAGCGGCGATCTGGAAGCACCAGCTGTAGCGGGAATCGCCGTCTATGACGACTAGCATGGATTGATCGGGAGAGAGGGCCAGACGAGTTGGAGCCGTCATCTCTCCTCGGGTCCAACGAAGCGCCACCCGAGCGTGGCCCCCGGCATCGATGACGTCGATCATGGCCGCCGTGGAGTCCAGCAAGTAAATGCTTCCGTTCGCTGTGACCAGGAAGTCTTCGAGGCCATTGAGGGCGGCAAGGTAGCGGGCAATCGTCTTCTCATCGCTCGCAACGCCAGTTGCGGTATTGGACGAGACGATGGCTTCTCTGGAAGACGAGTAAGTATAGAGACGGTCGTTGGCGCCGACACGCAGGATCGAGGCGTCCCTGGGTGGGCCGGGGAATTGCGTCACTCTAGCCTGCGGATCGATGCGGTAGGTTTGCCCTGCTGGCGAATTGGCAAAAAAAACATTGCCCTCGCGGTCGGAGGTAAGGCTCGCGATGAAACCATAGTCGCCGCCGAGCTGCTGCCATGGCTTGTCCATGTACACCGTCGAAAACACGCGGCCGGATGTGTCGTAGCCGGGCTCGTGCGCCGCTGCCGGCTCGTGCACGGTAATCAGCGCGGGATAATCCCGCCAGAGCCAGCGCAGCGCATCGGGCAAAATTGCGCCGCCCTGCTTCGTGCTGTGGCCGTCTGTGCCCATCGCAAGCTTTACATCGTAGCCCGCAAACTCCAGCGCCTCATACATCACCTGGTTGTTGATCGGCCAACTTCCGAATGACGAACTCCCAAACGGCTCCGGCGGCGTAATGTGGTCGGCGGTTCCGTCCTGCATGAAGATCCGAATCGGTTTGGGTTCGGTCCGCCGCACCAGTGCGGGCAATCCGTCGGCGCCCTTCATCGCAACGTACGTGCCAATCAGCGAGAGCACACGGTGAAACTGGTCAGGCCGATTCCACGCGGCCGCGAACGCACCGACTGCGCCGGTGCTTACGCCGCTCAAGCCGCGGTCGTCGGGATTCTTCGACAGGTTGTACTGTTTCGCCACTTCGGGGATCAATTCGTTCAGGAGGAAGTCCGAAAAGAGGGGCGTTAACGAGTCGTACTCGTAGATGCGGTTGTAGCGGTTCTGGGCGATTTGCGGACCGGATGGGTCGGAAACCGCAGGCAGTACACCGGGATCGACAAAGATCGCGATCATCGGCGGGAGGTCGTGTTTTGCTATCAGGTTATCCAGCACTACCGGCACGCGCATGCTGTTGCCCAGCGCTTGGCTGCCGTCGAGGAAGATCATGAAGGCCGTTGGCTTGCCGGCGTCATATTGCGCCGGAACGTAAACCGCGCAATTGTGCGGCGTGCCCGGATAATCTTTGCCCGGAGCGAGCGTGAATTTGGTCACCGTGCCTTTTGGCACGCCATCCTGCGGCTGCGAGTCGGGGCCGAGGGTATAGTCCTCGGCATGAACGACGCCGCATGAACAAACCAGCAGCAACGCGAGCAGAATTCTTCTCATCGAGTACCCCGCAGTTTTGAAGTGAACAGTAGGAAAACGAATACGGTCTGGCTCAGATCGACAATCCTCAAGCCATCCTAACCGGCTACGCCCCTGCTTGTATTGCAGGTTGTATCCGGGGTCACAACGGGACATCGTTGCCGCTGTCCTATAATGGGCGGCAATCTCATTCCCGGAAATTGCGTGTTTCGTTGAGCGTTATCCGATGGATTCCGCGCTCATCCCCATTGGAAGATTTTAAAAATAGGGGAAGCCGGATTCACACAAGAAACGCGTGACGAATCCTATGTTCGATTGTTGGGACAATGCCGGCTTCTGCGGGGCAGGGAAGCGAGCCAGGCGCGGTGGGCAACACGCAAGTTGCAGAGCATGGACTGCGGCAACGCTGGCGGCTTTGTCATTAGTGCTTTTTACGGTTGCGCCACTGGCGGCACATACACAAACTGCTACGGCACAAACTCAACCGTCGGCCGCGCAAACCCATCGGTCGGCGCGTATTCCTCCTCGCGTCCTTGAAGCGCAGCGTTTTCTCAAAGAGAGGGGATGGAAACCAGGTCACCGCATGGCGGCTCGAGCGGGCGGCCTTCGAGCCGGGCACGCATCCGCAAGCGCTTTCGTGCAGGGCGCGCAGGGCACTGGTGGCACGGCACCAGGAAACACATGGCAGCCGCTCGGCCCCACGGCGGTCCAAACTCCGAACTTTGATCTTGTGACCGGCCGCGTGGCTGCCTTGGCTCTCGATCCTTCCGACGCGACGGGGAACCGCCTTTACGCAGGCACCACCGGCGGCGGAGTTTGGGTGGCCAACAATGCCGCCGCTTCCACACCCTCGTCCATCGTCTTTACCCCGCTTACCGATTCACTGGCCGCGCTCGGCGGGGTCGCTGACGCTTCCATCAGCATTGGCGCTCTCTCGGTGCAGCCCGGCGAGACCGGCGTCATCCTCGCCGGCACCGGTGACCCCAACGATTTGTTCGACTCCTATTACGGCGCCGGCATTCTGCGCTCCACTGACGGCGGAAACACTTGGAGTCTGATCCGGCATACTGCGGATCAGGAGGCGGGCCTGAGCCTCACGGATGCCAGTTTCGTAGGCCAGGGTTTTGCCGGTTTTGCCTGGAGCACCGTGAATTCCCAGCTCGTTGTAGCGGCGGTTTCCCAAGCCTATGAGGGCGTGCTGGTGAATGCCGCATGGCCGGCAAACACCTATGAAGGGCTTTTCTACTCCAACGACAGCGGCGCCACCTGGCACTTGGCCACCATTACCGACGGCCCCGGAGAAACGATTCAGAGCGCGCTCGACCCCGGTGGCGCCGAAGGCAATGCCGCCACCGCCATCGTGTGGAACCCGGTGCTTCTGTTATTTGTGGCTGCGGTACGCTTTCACGGCTATTATCAATCGCCCGACGGCGTGACCTGGACTCGCATAACTGCGCAGCCTGGCGCCGGGCTCAGTGCGAAAGCGTGTCCCACCAACTTAGGGGAAACTGGTTCCATCGCATGCCCCATCTTTCGCGGCGCCCTGGCGGTCAATCCGCAAACTGGAGACACATTTGCGTGGACCGTTGACCTGAACAATCAGGACCAGGGATTGTGGCAGGATCGATGCGGCCTGAGCGGAGGGACATGCAGCAATCCGATCGTCGCCTTCGCTACGCAGTGGAACACAGCGGCGCTTGAGGCCGGCACGCTTCAGGGTGCTTCCACGATCGTCGACGGCGACTATGACCTTACCCTGGCCGCGGTTCCGTACGAACAGGACACACTTGTGCTGGCCGGCGCCAATGATCTATGGAAGTGCAGCCTGGCTATGGACTGCGTCTGGCGCAATACCACCAACTCCACCACCTGCATGAGCGCGCAGGTTGGTGAATATCAGCACTCCCTCGCCTGGAATACGGCAAACCCATTGGAAATCCTTCTTGGGAACGACAGCGGGCTCTGGCGCTCGACGGATGCGATTAACGAGACGGGATCGTCCTGCGCGGCCACAGATTCCGCCCATTTCCAGAACCTGAACGGTAGTCTCGGATCGCTCGCCGAAATCGTCAGCCTTTCAACGACCCCATCATCTCCCTACGAGATGATGGCTGGCCTGGGGCTCAATGGAACCGCGGGCATCAAGAGTTCCGCTCCGATTGCAGACTGGCCGCAGATTCTGTCGGGCTACGGTGGGCCTGTGGCCATCGATCCCGAGAATCGTTCGAATTGGTATGTGAACACCCAGCCGGGAGTCGCCATTTATGCGTGTTCGCAGAATGCTCCCTGCACGCCGGACTCATTTGGCACGAGTCCGGCGATCACGTCCGCGAACGTGGGCGGAGACGGCGAATCCATGCCCTCGCCGGCGCCATTTCTGGTCGACCCACTCGATGACTCTCAATTGCTGATTGGAACCTGCCGCGTGTGGCGCGGGCCGGCCAACGGCAGCGGTTGGAGCGCAGCGAACGCCATTAGTCCTGTCTTAGGGAGCGGCGCCGCCGGCGCATCGTGCGGCAGCGATGGGCTCATTCGTTCCATGGCCGCGCTGCCGCTCTCTTCGAGCAGCGAGGTCATCTACTTAGGTACGTATGGCGCCGCCAGCAATGGCGCCAACTTGCCTGGTCATGTTCTGAGCGCGATCGTCAATCCTTCTTCTCAGGCCGCGCCTGTGTGGCATGATCTAACTCTGAATCAGGTCGTCAACAACCCGGACTCGCTGAACTGGGAAAACTCTGACATTTCCAGCGTTGTGATCGACGCTCACGATTCCACAGGGAACACAGTGTACGTGACGATTGCTGGCATGGCCGGCCCCGACGCTAAGCTTCAGATTGTTTATCGATCTACGAATGGAGGGGCGACCTGGTCGAGCATTACGGCGAACTTGCCCATCGCGCCAGCGAACAGCCTTGCCATCGACCCGCAGAACGCGAACACTGTATATGTCGCGACAGACCTGGGCGTATTCTTCACAAGCGACGTCGCAACCTGCGCGCAATCGCTATCAAACTGCTGGTCAATGTTCGGCACCGGCTTGCCCAGCGCTCCAGCGGTTGCCCTAAGCGAGGTCCCCGGAGCCTCTACACCGGTTTTAGTAGCAGCCACATACGGGCGCGGCATTTGGCAAACGCCGCTTTGGAGCGCGGGGACGGAGCAAACCACTGCGGCCGCCAGTCCACCGGATCTCGCCTTTTCCAGCCAGGTCTTTGACACTCCCAGCAGTCCGCTGACAGTGACGCTCGAAAATACCGGGAGCTTCGCGCTCGCGCCAACTTCGATTGTCATGAGCGGTGATTTCAGCGAGACCGACAACTGTGTGAACGCGTCGCTCGTCTTCGGAGCTACCTGCTCCATCCAGATCACATTCACGCCGCAGGCCACAGGCCCGCGGAGCGGCGAAATGACGATCTACGCCAATCTCTACGGCGGGCAACTCACTGTCGACCTGACCGGAACCGGCTTACCAGCAGGCGTGGTCAGTCTGACGCCGTCCTCCATTCCCTTCGGGCAGGTTGAAGTGGGAACCACATCGGCGCCCTTCCAAGTGGCCGCAACCAACACCGGAGAGCTGGCGGTTCCGATCGCTGCCATCTCCGTCACCCCGCCATTTATCCTCTCCAGCAACTCCTGCGGCACAAGCAGCCTGGCGGCGGACTCCGTCTGCCAGCTTGAAGTGGAGTTCACGCCCACGCAAGATGGCCCCGCGTCCGGCCTGCTGACATTCACCGGCGGCGCCGGCACGCAAACCGTGGAACTGAGCGGAAATGGGATCGCTCCGCCCACCGACATTCTCAACCCCACATCGCTTTCCTTTCCCGCGACGTCGACCGGTCTGCTTTCCACTGCACAGACTGTGACGCTGACAAATTCCGGCGGCATGCCGTTAACATTGATTTCCACTTCGGTCAGTGCCCAATTTCTGGAATCGAGCACTTGTGGAACACAACTCGCCGCCGGCGCCCTCTGCACCGTCAGCGTCACCTTCGATCCCGCTCAGGTAGGCACGGTCACAGGGACACTCACGGTTGGGGATGTTCTGCATGTGCAGACTGTGGCCTTGAGCGGTTCGGGACTTGCCCCGGCGTCCTTTTCCATCAGTCCCTCGAGCCTGACCTTCACCAATCAGCAGCCGGGAATGCCCAGCGCGCCGCAAACGCTCACCATCAGCAATGTCGGAGGTGCCCCGTTGGCCAACGTTGGTTTTTCAATCGCCGGTGCAGCGGCATCCAGCTACTCGATTGCCGGTACGAACTGCGGAGCTCTGCTCAACAACGGAAGCAATTGCACGGTGCAGATCGTCTTCACGCCTAATGCGACGGGCGTCATCGCAGCTATGCTGGCTGTGTCGTCGTCCACATTGGGCGTGTCCCCGGCGTCGGCGCCGCTGAATGGCTCGGGGCAGCTCGGCACCGGCCTGGCTACGAACCCCTCCCAGATTGCGTTTCCGGTGGTTGCAATGGGACAGTCCAGCGCAGCGCAGGCAGTTACAGTCACCAATTCCTCCAGCTACGCCATCGGTTCCGTTTCATTGGCCGCTTCCGCGCCCTTCAGCATCGCGCAGAATACCTGCACGAGCGGCCTGGCTGCTGGAGCCAATTGCACCGCCTCGATCGTATTTCAGCCCAGCGCCGGCGGGTCCGCTTCGGGATCGCTCACAGTTGCATCGGCTGGCGTTTCCACGCCTGCCACAGTTTCGCTTTCGGGAACCGGATTCGATTTCGCTGTGAGTGTCACCGGTTCAGCGACCCAAACCGTCGCCGCCGGAAAGCAAGCTGCATTCACCCTGGTCATCAAGCCTGCAGGCTCTGGCGCAACGTTTGCTTTTTCTTGTGGCACGCTGCCGACCAATGCGCTCTGCCTCTTCAGCCCCGCCAATGAGAGTCTCGGAGCAGGCGTGCAGGGCAACGTCACGGTTGAGATATCGACGGGCATCGGAACCACTGGTCGTCTCGAAAGACCCAATTTGGAGAGGCTCGGGCCAGACGCTGCGAAGCTGGGTGGAGTCGGACCGGGCGCCGCCAGACCGGGGCTCGGCCGCTCAGGGTTCAAGCGCGCATTGCCGCTGGCCTGTGCGGTCTTCCTGCTTCCGCTGACGGTTTTCAAGCGCCGCAAAGTTTTGTCACTTTTTGTGCTCGCTGTGTTTCTCGTGTGCGGTGTGTCCAGCTGCACAAGTTCTGGGGGAGGAACGGGAGGCACGGGAGGCAATGAAGGCGGCTCCAATACCCCGCCGGGGACCTATACCATTCCGGTCACCGTCACGTCCATGGGCATTTCGCAGTCGGTGAATCTGACCCTGACGGTCGATTGATCGCGCCCTGAAATGATTGGGCAGCAGCAACTCCGCGCATTCCGCGAATCGCCCCAACGCAATTCTGTGCTGCTGACCGCTATACTTTAGGTTCAGGATTTGCGATCGATATGGCTGAAAAAGTAACTGTCGAAGATGTGCAGCGGGTGGCCGAGCTGGCTCACCTGGAGCTTGCGCCAGACGAGACCGCGCCCATGTTGCGCGATCTGAATGCCATCCTCGACTACGTGGCCGAACTCAACGAGCTCGATACATCCAACGTCGTGCCCCTGGCTCAGATGAACGAGCTTTCGGGAGACGCTGTCTCCGCGCTTCGCGCCGATCAGGTTGGGCCGTCGCTCGCTCGCGCAGTCGTTATGGAACAAGCTCCAGAGACCGGCAACGGCTTCTTCAAAGTGCCCAAAGTGATCGAACGATAGAGCAGGCCCGTCTACAGTCGAGAGCCGAAGAGGAATTTCGAATTGCCCAGCGAAGCAAGGACCACCGAGAACTTTGTCGAACGCCCCCCGACACTTGCAGCACTCCGCGAGCAGATCGCCTCCGGCCGCACGAAGGCTTCCGACCTCGCTGCCCGATATTACGAGCGCATTGAAAAGCTAAACCCGCGGCTGAATGTTTTTCTGAGCCTCACCAAAGAGCGCGCGTTCGAGCAGACCGTACGCATCGACGCCATGGCTGCGAAAGGTGATCCGCTGCCGCTGCTCGCCGGCGTTCCCGTGGGAATCAAAGATGTCCTTGTTACGCAGGGCGCACCATCGACGGCAGGCTCCAAAATCCTTCAAGGCTACCGCCCGCCCTACGACTGCACGGCTGTCGCCAAGCTCGAAGCTGCCGGCGCGGTGCTGTTGGGGAAGACCAACTGCGACGAGTTCGCCATGGGCTCCTCCAATGAGAACTCGGCTTATGGGCCGGTGCGCAATCCCGTCGATCCGGAGCGCGTTCCCGGCGGGTCCAGCGGCGGCTCGGCGGCAGCCGTGGCAGCCAACATGGCTGTCGCTGCGCTCGGAACCGATACCGGAGGCTCCATTCGCCAGCCGGCGAGCTTTTGCGGCGTAGTCGGCGTGCTGCCTACCTACGGTCGCGTCTCGCGCTACGGGCTGATCGCTTTTGCATCTTCACTCGATCGCATCGGGCCATTGGCGGGCAACGTTCGCGACGCCGCCTCGCTGCTTGGAGTTATTGCCGGCCACGACCCCAGCGACGCGACCAGTTCGCCGGCTCCAGTCGAGGATTACGCTGCCGAAAGCGACAAGCCTGCCGCGGGTCTGCGCATCGGCGTGCCACAGGAGTATTTCGCCGAGGGGCTCGATCCCGAAGTCCGCGCGTCCGTCGAAAAAGGAATTGCCACGCTTGAAGCCGCCGGTTGCAGCATCAAGCCCATCTCGCTGCCGCACACCAAATACGCGGTACCCACTTACTATCTGGTGGCCACAGCGGAGGCTAGCGCCAATCTTGCACGCTTTGACGGCGTGCGTTACGGCTACCGCTCGGCGAACTCAGCCTCGCTCTCCGCAATGTATTCGCATTCACGCGATGGGGGTTTCGGCGCAGAGGTCAAGCGCCGCATCTTCCTTGGCACTTACGCGCTTTCAGCCGGCTACTACGACGCGTATTACCTGAAGGCGCAACAGGTGCGCCGCCTCCTGGCTGAGGAATTTCTGCGAGCTTTTGCTGAAGTCGACGCGATCGTTACGCCTACCTCGCCCGTTCCCGCTTTCAGGCTCGGCGAAAAAACCGGCGATCCGCTGGCGATGTATCTTGCCGACATCTACACCGTCACCGCCAGCCTGGCGGGCATTTGCGGCGTTTCGGTGCCCTGCGGGGCGACGAAGGCCGGCCTGCCCATCGGAATGCAAGTGCTTGCCCGGCCTTTGGGAGAAAGCACCGCGTTCCGCGTGGCGCGCGCTGTTGAGGCGGCTCGGATCTAAACCGACGAAATGCCGCCGAGCAGACGGTTCTGCTTGGGGCTATAATCCCTGCAGAACTTAAGCCACATTGATATTGCTGCAAATTGCACGGGCTTTTGCCCGTGTTCTCCAGACGCGCGTGTTTCCAGTTGTTTCTTGGGAGCAAGCGTTATGAACAAGATTTCTGGAACTAGCCTTCTGGTTTTGGCGGCGATGTTTGCCGCTTGTCCGGCGGCGCAAGCCGCACCTCGCAAAACTCATTCCGTTGTTCTGGGCGCGATCAAAAGCGTGCCGTACTCAAAGGCCGGCGATCCGGCGGCTGCGAGCGTCGGCGAAGACTCCTTGAAAATCCGTGCTCTTCTGGTGGACGGCGTCCTGAAGGAGTGGACCACGGGCGACGCGCACGACGTGACCGATCGCAGTTTTGTGGTGCGGCGCGTGATCCGGCTCAACGACGCATTGCCGACCGACAAGCCGCAGGCGGTGAAGGAACACTGGGTGTGGCAACGCGGCCCGTGGCTGCTCATTGACCGCGTGACGGGCCATGTGGCGGCGCTTCGGCTACCCGACTACGATCCCGGCGCGAGCCAGGTCAGCTGGTTCCGCGATTACGCCGCCTATTGCGGTGTCACCGCCGGCGGCAAGAGCCTCTTTGCAGTTGTGGCGCAAATCGCCGCTCGAAAACCGGTTCTGGCCAAGAAGCTCGCCGCATTCAACCCGGAAAATCACGCCGACCCGGTATGCGCGCCGGCTGGCTGGCAGCGCGAACCGCTGCGCATCACATTTCATCCGACGGGCACCGATGCGGTAAGCTACGACATCGTCCCCGGCTCGGCGGTACTCGTTGAAGACGCGGACGACGAAGATGAAACGCCCGTCGCGGCGCCGGCAAAGTAGCCCGGTCTCTTCGGCGTTTGCAATCTGGCGGGTCGGCGCCACACCATGGAATCGCTCGACGAGCTTTTGCGGAAGGCTGAAGCCGCGCATGGTCATCTGTGCGCGGGACAGGTCCTCGGTGTGCGTATGGCTTTGCTCGGTCTCGCGCGGCTTGGCATCGCCGATCCGCATGGCGCAGACCGCAAGCGCCTCGTCACCTATGTTGAAATCGACCGCTGCGCCACGGACGCGATCGGGCTCGTCACCGGATGCCGGCTGGGCAAGCGTGCTCTCAAGTTTAGAGACTGGGGCAAGATGGCTGCGACCTTTGTCGATCTCAGCTGTGACCGCGCCCTGCGCATCGTGGCGCTCGAAGACACGCGCGAGCTCGCTGCGCAGCTTTATCCGCATCTCGAAACGAAAAGCCGCCAGCAATTGCAGGCCTATCGTGAATTGCCGGATGCGCAGCTCTTCCGCGAAGAGTGGGTGCGTGTCGAGATCGATCCGGCCGATTTGCCGGGCAGTTCGGGTCATCGCGTCGCGTGTCAGCGTTGCGGCGAAGGCGTCAATTTCGGGCGGTTCACCGTTGTGAAAGGCGAGTCGCTTTGCCTCACTTGCGCGCGGCCTGAACTTCGATACTGGAAACCTGCCGCGCCGGAAGAATAAGCTCGCGCCGATTGCTAAGAGGTCTATAAGGGGCGAAGGGGCGCTGCGGACGAAGGATGATGGATGCGAAAGTTTACCAGAAAAATAACAGTAATTTTCCAGTAAACTGCACCAAATCTGGTGCATTGTATGCTCATTATAAACGACTTAAATGTTTATCAAATGTACAATACCCTGTACGAAGTACGAAAAAAATAATTCCGAATTTGCGTTCCAGCGCATTTGTTTGCGACTTAGTTAACATCGCAGTGGTGAAGGCAAGGCCTACCGGACGGCGGCTGTACGTTGCGCGCGTGGCGAACTGGCGGGCTTGTTCCATCTAAGACCATTCTAGCGAAATGACGGAAATCATCGGCAAACTTGGGAAAAAAAGAGATTAGAGATAAGAGCAAAGAGAGAAAGGACTTAGGGGAGGTGGGCGGAATTATTTTGCGGTGAGGGGCTTGACTTCTCGTTTTCGTGCTGTGTTGTTGGCGGCGCGATCCCACCCTTTCGCGAAGTGCGCGAAAGGATGGGGCACGGAGGTTCGTGGTGGGTGAAAAACAACCGCAGATCCTTCGCTGCGCTCAGGATGACACGGGTTTTTTGAAATGCAGGTCCTTGGACTCGTCCCGCCAATGCGGGACCCGCTCAGGATGACCCAGAGGTGGGTTGAGATTTGTGGTATCCCACCCTTTCGCGAAGTGCGCGAAAGGATGGGGCATGGGGCGATTTGACTGAGGTAAAGGTGTTAATGGAGATCGGTGCTATCTCCATTCTCGAAAACGAGACTGTGGGCACCCGGCCGTCTCGTGTGCTTCCCGTCACCCGCCCATGCCTGTCGCCTTGACACCGCCCCCACCGCGCATTTCTTATCTCTCTAGGCATTCTTTTCGGCAATCCGGCAGGACGAACGTGGCGTGAACCGCTTTCCTTGTGCCTGGATGCCGCTGGGATGCCGTGTCGAACAGGAAGTATGCGGCCCGGAGAAGACCGAGGCCTCAAGAATCTTTCCCGGAGACAAATTTCTTTCCAGGCGCCGGCAGCGATGGCCGGGTGAGCCTGTGCCCCAAGCCGGCGAAAGATAGCCGCGAGGGCGAGTGAGGGGCGCGAGCCGACCATGAACGTGGCAATGAGTTTTGTTTTGCTTGGGCCTTTGAGCGGCCCGGCCTCCGGGGCAGGTGGCGGCCTGTCCATGCTGCTTCCCATCCTGCTTTTCATCCCGCTGCTCTACCTGTTCATGATCCGCCCGCAGCAGAAGCGCCAAAAACAGTGGCAGGGGATGCTCGCCGGCATCAAGTCGGGGGACCGGATTACCACCACCGGGGGGATTCGAGGCATCATCATCTCCCTGAAGGACGATTCGATGATCATTCGTGTCGCTCCCGACAACCTCAAACTGGAAATCGCCAAGAACGCGGTTGCTTCGGTGACGCAAGAGGATACTCCGAAATCGTAGCCCCCGTTTTTAACCTTTGGATTAGAGGATGTCTCGAACATGTCGAAGGGAATGCGTAAAAGTCGCCACGCAGCGGCTGAAGCCGTGCCCTTTCAAACCGCGTTTTTTTGAAACAAGCTGTTGAGAATTGAACCAATGAAAAAAAACCTGAAAAACAAAATTGCCCTGATCATTGCCGTTCTTTTGATCTGCCTGTACGGCATCTTCGGAATTCCATCGGGAATCAGCGGGAAGGCGCTGCTGACGGCAATATCGAGCCGCATTCATATGGGCCTGGATTTGCAGGGCGGGGCGCACCTGATCCTGCAGGTGCAGGTAGCGGACGCGGTGAATGCCGAAACCGACAACACTTTGCAGGAGCTGATGCAGGACCTGAAGAAGGGCAACCTGACGTTTTCGCAGGTGTACAAGCCCGATCCGAACAAGCCGAACATGATTCGCATCGACGGCACAACCCAGGCGCAGTCCGATGGCGTGGATTCGCTGCTTGGCGGCAGCAAATATGCCAACGAGTACGACGTCTCGGGCGGGTCCGACAAGAACTGGACCCTCACCATGAAGCCGACGTTCGAGAACGATCTCGACAAGCGCACGGTGGAAGAGGCGATTGAGACCATTCGCGATCGCGTGGACGCGCTGGGTGTGAGCGAGCCGCTGATTCAGGAGTACGGCCTGGGCGCGAACCAGATTCTGGTGGAGCTGCCGGGCATCAGCGACCTGGACCAGGTAAAGTCCATCATCCAGTCCACCGCGCGGCTCGAGATTCATGCGGTCGACGGCGGCCCGTTTCCAACCACCGACGCGGCCCTGCAAAGCGTGAACGGCGCGCTTCCGCCAAACCAGGAGATTTTGCCGACCTCAGGGGAACTGGCCGGCGCGAGTGGGACCGAGTATTACATTCTTGAGCGGACTGCAATTGTGGCCGGCAGCGATTTCCGTTCCGCCGAGCCGGGAACGAATTCAAACACCGGGCAACGCACGGTTAATTTCACTCTGACCGACGAGGCAGGCGACAAGTTCTGGGACTTTACCAGCGCCAATGTCGGCAAAGACATGGCCATCATGATGGGCGGCTCGGTGCGCAGCGTTGCCGTCATCAAGCAACCGATCCGCGATAGCGGCCTGATCGAGGGCTCCTTCAGCCAGAACGAAGTGATGGAACTCTCGAAGCTGCTGCGCACCGGAGCGCTGCCCGCTTCGCTCACCTACATTAACGAAAGCACGGTGGGCGCCACGCTGGGCGCCGACTCCATTCACGAAGGCGTCACGGCCGCGGTGGTCGGCATCGTCGTCGTGATGGCCTTCATGCTGATTTATTACAAAGGCTCCGGCATCAACGCCGATCTGGCGTTGATCTTCAACCTGATTATTCTGCTAGGCATTATGGGTTTGTCGAGCGCGATTTCAAGCGCCTCGGGCGGCGGAGGATTGACGCTGACGCTCACCTTGCCAGGCATTGCCGGAGTGATCCTGACGATTGGCATGGGCGTGGATTCGAACGTGCTGATTTTCGAACGCATTCGCGAGGAGATCCGTGCCGGCAAGGCAGCTTCGGCGGCCGTGGACCAGGGCTTTGCCCATGCATGGCTCACCATCGTCGATACCCACGTGACCACGATCGTCTCGGCGGCGATTCTGTTTATCTTCGGCACCGGTCCGGTGAAGGGCTTCGCCACCACACTGACCGTCGGTCTTGCGGCCAATCTTTTCACCGCAGTCTTTGTCTCGCGCGTGATCTTTGAGGCGCATTTGAACAAGTTGAAAGCCGGCGAGATGGTCTCGATTTAAAGACAGAGAAAAGAGAAAAGAGAGAAGAGAGAAGAGAAAAGAGAGAAGAGAACAGAGACCAGAGAGCAGAAAAGAGAACAGACAGAAGAGAAAAGAGAACAGGGACCAAGGGAACGAGAAAGACAGAGAACAGGGACACCGAGGAAGGGAAGACAAGCAGTGGAATTTTTTCGCAATCCGAACGTGAACTGGCTGGGATGGAAGTGGTATTTCCTTGCCTTTTCCATGATCTTCAGCGTGACAGGCATCGTGAAGATGACCTGGAATTGGCATCACATTGGCAGTCCCGTTCCGCTGGGAGTAGATTTTCAAGGCGGAACGCAGGTGGACATCAAGTTTTCGCAGCCGCCGGATCTCAATGCGATTCGCCACGCGCTTGAAGCGGCAGGCTTGAAAAATGCGAGCCCCCAGACGTTCGGACCGGCGGCGAATCAGGAGGTGCTGATCAGCCTGCCCGTGCAGACCAACGAATCGGCGCTCGACACCGGCCGGCAGGCGATCGAATCGGCGCTTCAGGCCCACTACAACAACTACTTCAACCCCAATACCGGGGTGAAGGTGGACGTGGTGGGTCCCACGGTGGGGCACCAGCTGGAAAAGCAGGCCACGCTGGCGACTCTTTACTCCATGCTCGGCATGCTCATCTATCTCTGGTTCCGTTTCCAGTTGATTTACGGCGTGGCCGCGGTGGTGGCCTGCTTCCACGACACGCTGATCACCGTGGGCGCTTTTGCTCTGGCCGGCAAGGAGATCAGCCTGACGGTCATCGCGGCGATTCTCACTCTGGTCGGCTATTCGATGAACGACACGATCGTCGTCTTCGACCGTATCCGAGAAAACCTCCGCATCAGCCGCCGCGACAACTTGACGGACCTGGTCAACCGCAGCATCAACCAGACTCTGAGCCGGACCGTGCTCACTTCGGGCCTGACGTTTATTACAGTGGTTTCTCTTTTCATCTTTGGCGGCGAAGTGCTGAACGGATTTTCCTTCGCCCTGGTGATTGGCATCCTGATCGGAACTTATTCCTCCATTGCGGTTGCGGCCCCCATGTTGGTGGCGTGGCAGGATTGGCGGGCGGGGAAAGGCAAGGCAGCCTCGCTGCCGGCTTCCAGGAAGTCGAAGTAAATGGAAGGCGCCGGCAATATGGCCGTGGGGTTCGATTTATGCATCCATTGTCAATGGGGAATCGCTCCTGACAGGGTCTGCGGCGTCGGTTCACCGGCAGGTTGCCGAGGCGGTTTGGACCCTTGAAAGTTGCACCGGTTTTGCAGCACTCTTGGCAGGGGGAGCGAAGTTCTGATAAGGTTTACTCGCTCCTTTACGAGGATTTTTCCGTCGGGAACAATTCCCCCTCCCGTGGTGTCTAAAGTAGGAGTAACGATACCCGAACTCCGAGGCTGGCCATGTTTGAAGACTCCACATTTGAATCCAGCAAAAGAATCAAGACCAAGAGCGGCCGATGGATGTTGGTGACCGGGGGCATCAATGCCGCGATCCTGATTCTGCTGATCCTGATCCCGCTCATCTACCCTGAGGCGCTCCCGAGCGCATTGATGGCAACGATTTTGACCGTACCGCCGCCGCCGCCGCCACCACCGCCACCGCCACCGCCGCCAGAAGTTCACGTGGTCCATGTGCAATCCGAGATGATGAACAATCAGCTCACTGCGCCGACCAAGATTCCGAAGAACATTGAGATGGTTTCGACCAAAGAAGCGCCGCCATCGAACTTTGGTGTGGCCGGCGGCATGGGCGGCGGCGACAACGGCGTGATGGGCAGCTTGTTCGGCAGCGGAAATGGACCGCAGGTAAAGGCTGCGCCGCCCAAGAGGGTCAATATCTCTGCCGGCGTGGTTAGCGGCTTGCTGCTGAATAAGACACAGCCTGTATATCCGCCGATCGCGAAAGCCGCACGTGTACAGGGAACCGTCGTGTTGCAGGCAACGATCTCCAAGCAGGGAACCATCGAGGATCTGCATGTCATCAGCGGACCGGCAATGTTGCAGCAGTCGGCGATGGATGCAGTAAGACAATGGCGCTACCGGCCCTACCTGCTCAACAATGAGCCGGTCGAGGTAGAAACCACGGTCAATGTACAGTTTGTCCTTGGTGGATGATGGAACTTCCGGCGCCCTGCCGCTTCATTCGGCAGGGCGCGTTGCTTTTTGACCGGAATGTGCATTCCCAAGGGGGCCACATTCCAACGAACTCAGTCGCCCGCCGCGCCGGGCTTCATTCAGTACAAAGAATCTCCTTAGGAGGAACGATTCAGTGATTCTCGCTCAGCTCGCACATTTCGCTTCGCACACGGCCAACAATCTCGCCTTCCTGCAGGATGAGGGGCAGACCGTTGGTTTCAGCCCCATGCAATTGTGGGAACACATGGCATGGATGGCCCGCACGGTCGCAATCGTCCTGTTCATCGAGTCGGTTTGGTCGCTGGCTGTGATGATCGATCGCTACCTGTATTTCTCCGCAGCCCGCAAGCAGTCGCGGGAATTCGCGCCCAAGGTGGCCGGCGCGCTGAAGGAGAGCAAGCTGGAAGAAGCCATCAAGATCGCGGACCGCAACAAGAAGTCGCATCTGGCTGAGGTTGTTACGGCCGGCTTGCAGGAGTTCCGTGCATCATCCGGCCAGGCTACCGATGAAACCATCGCCAGCGCCGGTCGCGCTCTGGAGCGGGCTGAAGCCATCGTGCATGCCAAGCTCAAGAGAGGACTCTCGGTTCTGGCCACCATCGGTTCCACGGCTCCGTTCGTGGGCCTGTTCGGCACCGTGGTCGGCATTCTGCACGCATTCGACGCCATTGCCACCCAGAAGATCGCGGGTATCGGCGCCGTCGCAGGCGGTATTTCCGAGGCTCTGGTGACCACGGCGTTCGGTCTGCTTGTGGCCATTCCGGCGGTTATGGCGTTCAACTATTTCACCGGACGCGTCGAGGCATTTGACGTGGAGATGGACAACTCCTCAAGCGAGTTGGTTGACTACTTCATCAAGCAGAGCCACAAGCGCTAATCGCGCGAATGGCTTTCCTGGGGCGAGAATTTCGCCGGGCGGAAGATGTGAAGCTCTTCTGCCCGGCGGTTTGATGCTCGCTCAGGGTGGCTTGAATTCGGGTACGGCCGGAGCGCATCCGGCATCAACTTCAAAAACGCACGGAGCCTACGCAATGGCAATCACGGTTCGCGACGAAGGCAGAAAAGTAAACTCCAACATCAATGTCACGCCCATGGTGGACGTGATGCTGGTGCTTCTCATCATCTTCATGGTGATCACCCCCATGCTGCAAAACAAGGTTTCAATCGACCTTGCCAAGGTAGAAAACCCCACCAACATGCCGGACGCCGACAAGGAAGACGCGATTGTCGTCGCTGTCACGCGGGATGGAGCGGTGTACCTCGGCCAGAACAAGGTCGATCCGTCGCAGCTTGGCAGCCTGGTGCGGGACAAACTTGAAGACAAGACCGACAAAACGATTTATGTACGCGCGGATGCGCGCGCGCAATACAAAGTGGTGGAAGACGCCATTGACGATGTGCGCACAGCCGGCGTGGAAGAGGTCGGCCTGTTGACGCAAAGGCGAGAAGGCAATCAGATCGGCGGCGAGTAGCACTGCGGCCCGATTGTCTCAGGAACGATTTTTAGGAAGTGAGGAGTTTGAGCCATGGCATTTTCGATGGGTGGCGCCGGCAGCATGTCGGAGATCAACGTCACGCCGATGATCGACATTCTGCTGGTCTTGTTGATCATCTTCATGGTCATCGTGCCGGTAACCCCCAAAGGTCTTGATGCGCTGGTGCCCCAGCCGCCCAAGAACCCGCAACAGCAGCAACCGCAGAACGATCGCACCATCGTGGTTCAGGTGCTTTATCGCCCCGGCCAGACCCCGGCGTACAAGATCAACGACACCGACGTGAACCACGGCGATCTGCTGGGGAAATTGACAGACATTTATGCCAATCGCGCCGAGCGCGTGATGTTTGTGAGGGGCGACGACGATGTGAACTTTGCCTATATCGCCGATGTCATCGATATCGGCAAGGCGGCGAACGTGGATCACATCGGCCTGATGACGCCCAAGATCCAAGCCGGCCAATAAGCTGGCTGTGTCCGGAGACACTTGATCCGGGTGCAGGGAAGAGTACAATTTTTTTGCCCTGGCTGCGGCGCTTTTTAGCCGCACCCGGCTGCCAAGTTTTCGAGGTGCGGCCCGTTGGCCCAAGCCTCAAGGAGAAGGATACGAACATGATTGGAACCGCACGTTTTTGGGCGCTCGCGGCAACCTTAACCGGCATGGTCATTGGCATGAGCGGCTGCAACCAGCTCATGGCCCGCGACCAGTTGAACAAGGGAGTCGATGCCTACAAGAACGGTCACTACGATGAGGCGATCGAGCACTTCCAAAAAGCCACGGAACTTGATCCGAAACTGCCCATGGCGAAGACTTACCTGGCCACTGCGCTGGAGCAGGATGTGGCTCCCGGAGTCACGACGCCTGACAACCTGAAGATCGCCAACCAGGCCATCGACATGTTCAAGGAAGTTCTGACAGAGAAGCCCAACGATGTCGACAGCATGAAGAAGATCGCGGGCATTTATTTCAGCATTAACAACATGGACGAAGCCGAGTCCTGGCAGAAAAAGGTTCTGGACGTCGACCCCAACGATCCCGAAGCAGCGTATACGATCGGCGTCATTGACTGGAAGAAGGCCCACCAGAACAAGCTGAATGCGCTTCAGGCCGTCGGGCTTAACGATGACGGCAAGGGCAATGTGAAGGCTCCGAAGAAGGTGATGGACGATCTGGCCAAGCAGAACGGGCCGCTGGTCGACGAGGGCCTGAAGTACCTGAACATGGCGGTCAACGATCGTCCGAACTATGACGACGCCATGCAGTATCTGAACCTGATTTACCGCAACAAGGCCGACGTCGATTACGGCAACAACGCAGCTGTCACCCAGGACCTGGCGTTGGCTGACCAATGGACGGCGAAGGCGATGGACACACGCAAGGCCAATGAAGCGAAGAAGAATCAGGGTCCTGGCGGCATCACCATCGATAACAGCGGCCAGATGCACTAGAGCGCCGACCTACTCACAGGCATTGCACCAGCGGCCTCTGCTTTCGGCGGAGGCCGTTTTTCTTGAAAATCGAAGATCACCTGATCCCGAGCTTTGCCGTTCCGCAAATTCTACGTTCGAGGTGCGTTTTTGAACCACGCTTCCGGCATCACGCGAATCGTTGTTTCCCTTTCCGCCTGCTTTGCCCTGGCCGCAGTTTGCTCGCCTGCCCAACAGGCTCCTGCCAACCCGGTTCAAGGAGTGGCGTCGCATCCCTCCGCGATGCATGCCGTCCAGTCAACCGGCGGATTCATCGCGACCAACGATCGCGAGACGCTCGAAGTGACGGTTTGCGGCGATTCGCTGATCCACGTTACGGCGCGGCCTGTGGGCGCGACTTCCAAGGCGGAAATCCAGCCGTGGATGCTGCCCCCCGCTGAAGCCTGCCCCGGCGGAGCCTTTCAGTTCGCCGATTCCGGCGGTGCTGCGCAGTTAACGACGGCGCGCCTGACGATCTCATTCTCAGAGGAGAACAGCAACCTCAATGTTCGAACCGCACAAGGCGAGGAACTGGTCCGCGAGCGGCCGAACCTGCCACGCACCTATGGCCCCTCGCAGGCAGCAGGCCTTTTCCAAACCGAAGATCGCTTCAGTCCCGATTCCACCGAGGCGCTCTACGGGCTCGGCCAGCACCAGAACGGGATGTTCAATTATCGCGGCAGTGTTGTTGAACTCGGCCAGAACAATACAGATGTTGCGATTCCTTTCATTGTGTCCAGCAAGGGATACGCTATCCTCTGGAATACGGCTTCGTTCAGCTACTTCGATAATCGTTTCCCGCTGGATCTGAATCTGGAATCGATGGCCGCGCCGCAGATCGACTACTACATCCTCTACGGCCCGCAGATGGATAGCCTGATCCACCAGTACCGGTCGATGACCGGCCACGTGCCGCTCTTTCCCGAGTGGGCCTACGGATTCTTCCAGTCGAAGGACCGCTATAAGACGCAAGCCGAGATTCTTTCCATCGCGGCCGAATATCGCGCGCGACACATTCCCATCGACGCCATCGTGCAGGATTGGTTCTGGTGGAAAGACGGCGGCAAAGGCGATCCCGTCTATAACTCCGGTTACACCGACGTTCCAGCCGAGCTGAAGACTCTGCACGACGAGCACATTCACGCCATGATTTCGGCGTGGGCCTTGATGGACTCGACCAGCGAGAACTTCAAGCAGATGGTTCAGCAGGGTCTTGAGATCGACAACACGCAGGCCTATGACCCTACCAATCCGCCCGCGAGAGATTTCTTCTGGAACCAATTCGTCGGCAAGCTGTTCGCGCAGGGATGGGACGCTTTCTGGCTCGACAGCTCGGAGCCTGAGGAGGCGTGGCCGCATTCCGGTGACGCGATTCTGCGCGACAAGCAACTCCATATCGGCAGCGGACTCGAATATACGAACATCTTCCCGATGATGCATACCGGCAATGTGGCGGAGCACTGGAAGGCGACGAACCCCGACAAGCGCGTTTTTCTGCTTACGCGCTCCGCTTTCATGGGCCAGCAGCGCAACGGCGCCACGGTATGGTCGGGCGATGTCTACAGCAGTTGGTGGGCGCTGCGGCGGCAGGTTCCCGCCGGCCTCAACTTCGCGCTCTCGGGCTATCCATACTGGACGACCGACATTGGCGGATATCACCCGCTCGACTACGCACATACCATTCCACCCGGCTATCAGGAACTCTATGCGCGCTGGTTTGAATACGGCGCTTTCTGCCCCGTCTTCCGTACTCACGGCCATCGCGACCGCAACGAGCTGTGGATTTACGACCAGGTGTTCCCCGCGCTGGTCGCTATCGATCGCCTGCGTTACCGGCTGCTGCCCTATGTTTATTCTCTGGCGTGGAAGGTGACCAGCGACGACTACACCATTCAGCGGCCGCTGGTGATGGATTTCCGAACCGATCCTGCCACGTGGGAGATCGGCGACCAGTTCATGTTCGGCCCCGATCTTCTGGTCAGTCCGGTCCTCACGGAGCACGCGACCTCGCGTTCGGTTTATCTGCCGGCGGGGGCCGAGTGGTACGACTTCTGGACCGGGGAGCGCACGGCGGGCGGCTCTTCGATCACGGCGCCGGCCCCGCTCGACCGCATTCCGCTCGCTATTCGCGCGGGATCGATCCTCCCGCTTGGACCTGTCATCGAATACGCGGGGCAGGCGACCGATCCCATCGAGCTGCGCATCTACCCCGGCGCCGATGGCGACTTCACACTGTATGAGGACGAGGGCGATAGCTACCGCTATCAGAATGGCGCGCATGCCACGATTCCGATTCATTGGGACGATGCGGCCCGCACGCTCACCCTGGGCGGTCGCAAGGGGAGTTATCCCGGCATGACTCAGAATCACACCTTCAATGTGGTGATTGTCGCAGCCAGTCATGGTGTCGGGCCCGATACCACGGCGGCGCCCGACAAAGCGATCCACTACGCCGGCTCCGGGGTGGAGGCTAAGTTCTAAAGGGAAGAAGAGCCGCGGAGACTTACTGCCCGCCCTGCTTCAGGATTTGCTCGGCGAGATAGTTGCGCACCTTTGCGCCATCGGTCAACGTCTCAAGATATGCGGTTTGAAGAAGCTGCTTCTGGCCGTCGTGGAGCGTTGTGTGGATGGCCTCCTGCACACGCGGATCGTTCAGTTCCCGTTGTCCCGCAGGCTCGCGCGAAATCAGCTTGTAAATTGCGTAACCGATAAGCTTGTGGCCAGGCGTCGAGTCGTCGTAGATCGGCATCACGTCGGTGAACTGTTCCGGCTTGAGCTTGCTGATCGCGCCGTAGACTTGCGGATCGGTCTTGAGTTGCGATTCGAGCGCAAAACCCATTTCGCCGCCATTTGATGCGGTGTTTGGATCCTCTGAGAAATTCACGGCCACAGTCGCGAAATCCGCTCCGCTCTCAAGCTGGTTGTATGCCGCGTCAATCTTTCTTTTCGCGTCAGCTTCGCTGGCGGGCTTTTCGCCCTGCAGGCTGGATGATTGCTGCGCAGGAGTCGTCGACACGACGATCCGCGCCAGATGATACCGCGGCTCGATATGGTTGAAGTCCGCCTTATGCGCCGCATAAAACGCGGCGATTTGCGCGTCGGTAATGTTGATCTTGGATTCGATCTCCTTGTTCATGAGCTTGGTTTCGGTTAGGCCTCGCCGAATATCGCGCTTGAAATCGTCCAGCGACAGGTTGCGCTGCTTCAGGATCGCGTTGAATTGCTCGTCGGTGTACGGCGTCTTGAACTCCGCCAGCTTGGCGTTCACGTCCTCGTCACTCGCGGTCAAATTCAGCTTTGCCGCTTGCTGCTGCAGAATCTCCTCTTGAATCATCTGGTGCAGCACGTTCAGCCGCCGGATGTTGGCTTCCTGGGACGACGGCGGCTGCGGACCGCCCTCCAGGCTCGCCTGATAGGTCCTTTCCATCTCGGCGCGTAGAATCTCCTTGCCATTCACGGTGGCTACCACATCGGCAGAAGGGGATCGGTGGCAGCCCGCCAAGCCGTAGAACACGGCAGCGCTGACCAAAACAGCCGCGGCAAAACCGGCGCGCGTTGGGAAACTCGATGCGACTTGCAAGCTGGTCTCTCCTATGGGGTTTACTGGCCCCTCCGGCCTCGCTGGCGGCTCCAAAGTCAATAGCAGACTCTAGGATAAATCCCCGTAGCGGCGCGCGGATACCCCGAATGGGGGCTCAATTTGACCCGGCCGGCGCGGGAGCGGGAGCCGCAGGCGGCGCCACGGGTGGCGGCTGTTCTCCCGCGGCACGCACCGCGCGGTCGATCGCCATCCAAAGCTCATTCTGGGGAACCGCGCCGCCATTCACGCGCTCCCCATTTACGTACACCGCCGGCGTTCCATCGATTCCCAGGTTTTCGGCCAGCTTGAGCGATGCTTGAATCTGAGTTTCATCCTGCTTGGCCACGCAGGCGTTGAGGGCCGTCGCATCGAGCTTGCCCACCGTAGCCTCCTGAAGGGCGATGCGGTCCAGCGCGGCAAAGCTTTTTTTCAAATCGTGGCCCTCGCCAGTGACCTCGCTTCCATGCGCGTGGAGATAATCCACGTAGGTCCAATAAATGTCTCCACTCTGCGCCGCCAGGCAATTGGCATCGACAGCAGCATGCATTGCCCAAGGATGAATTTCCGTGAGCGGATCGTCTTTATAGACGAATCGCACCTGGTCCTTGTAATGCTCGAGCGTGGCCGGAAACAGCTCCTCGTGCATGCGCGCGCAATAGGGACATTGCAGGTCGTCGAAGTTGATCACCGTCACCTTGGCGTTGGGATTGCCTCGGACCGGCCTTCCTGCCACTGGAATCTCGTCGGCAGGATCCTTGGTGAGGTCGAGCGTATCGAGGTGGACAAGCTTGGTGTTGTCGGCGGAGATGAGGAAATTAACCACCTGAGACTTGGAGGCGCGCGTGATGGTGACAGGCAGCGTCTCATATCCGGTGAACTGGCTGGGAGTTCGTGCGCCGAGTGTAATCGTCACATCCGGAGGCATCTCGTACTGAGCGCGGACCAGAATCTCAATGCGCCGGTTGAGGGCAGGATCTGGCTCCGAAGGCGGTACGCTCTGGGCTCTGCAGCCTGCGGCCAGGGCTATAACAAGCAGTCCTGCCAGAAAACGAAAACGGTACAATGATTTTTCCTCTCAGCAAAGAATACTCCAGCGGGGCGCCGGGCAACCCTTGGGTTACGCGATTTCACAGCGGCAATAGAGGGACGCAAAGTTCCGCAAAAGGCAACCTCGAGGGTGCGCCAATCGGCTGGATTCGAACTGTTTTCTGCCCTCGCCGACGGATCGTCCTGCGCGCATGCGAAGGAATCGGCGGTCTAGTAGGCCGGAGGCAGCGCGGGATCGCGAAAAACCGAGTTGGCGCGACGGATGTCTCCCACTGCGCCGAAATTGGCGAGGGTAAAGCTGTAAAGCCACTGCGTCTCGTCGCGGCTGGTCGATCCAATTGTGCCGAGTTCGTAGCGCCTGTAGCCGGCGGTCAAGCCGCAGCAGTCCCAGTTGTAGACGGCTTGCACGCCAGCGTACTGAATTTCCCGCTGAACAAAGTCGTAGCCGCCGTTCACCGCCAGGTCGAACCCTTTGCCGCTCGACTTGCCGAACTCAAAAAAAGGCTGCACCTGCTGGCTCTTGATGATTGAGGCGACGTTGCTGGCGCTGCCGGCTTGTTCTTCGGGTGCGTTGAGCAGCGCGTGGCCAATTCCTAAGGTTGTCCGGCCAAAAGTGTATCCGGCAAAAAGATTGTTGGCGGCGATGCGCCCCGCGATCGAGTCGTAATCCAGATCCCACTCCACGCGCAGGTTATCGATGGCTTCAAAGCGCATGCGCGAAACCACCGGCGCGATGTTGCGCGGCGACACCAGGAATGTCGGCGCCATCAGATCCAGCGTCGCATTGAAGACGTTGCGCCTCCCCGATATCACCGCGCCTCCGAAGTTGGGGTCGATGAAGTACTCCTGCGCGATTTGCCACGTCGCCCATTCACGGGGAGTATTCGGGCATGCCTGATCTGTTCCGTTATCCGCAGCATCTTCGTCATCGACCGTCTTGCACGGGTGTTCTTCGGCCGACCGCAGGTAGAACCGCTGCGTCAGCGAGAAGCCGGCTTCATTCACATCGGTGGCGATGTCAGTGGTGTCGAAGAGAAGCGCGTTGCGAGCGTCCGCGCCAATTCCGCCGACATAGTGGTAGGTCAGCTCGGGCTCGATCACGTGCCGCAGCTCGCGGTGCCAACGGGGTAGCTCAAAGTCGCGCTCCAGCGCGGGCGGCCGGATATCAAGCGACGCCTCAAGGTCGGTGCGGTTGAGCGGGCTGTGATTGATTTTTGGAACCGTAAATGGGCCGGTCAGAGTTGGCGTTTGGCTGATGGTATACACGGTGTCGCGCAGCGCGACCTCGGGAACGAAGCTCCAGCCTCCGGCTTCGAAGGGCATGGAAAGATGCGGGTAGACGTCTGCCCGGACCACGTTGCGAGAATGAAAGAAGGGCTCGGAACGGTTCAAATAGCCCAATGACGATCCCAGTCCCCAGTAAAGATGCGCGTCGCCGATGGGCCGGTCCAGCACATCGTAGCGGATGAGCGGGAGCCGAAGAATCTTGACCTCGTTTCCATTGGTGGTGCTGGCGAAAGATTGAAAGCGATCCAGCCAGACCGCCGGTATCGCGCCATTGCGGTTATGCGTGAATACCACATCGCTGGCGACCTCGGAACTCGTGGCCTGCGAGTAGTTATCGTTGAAGACGAGCCGGTAAACGTAGCTCGACAAGTATTCGATGGCCCCCGCAACTCGCGTGGACGGCGACAGATCCTTTCGGCCCATCAGGCCGACGTCGACTCCACCCTCATTGACGAGCTGATTGCTGACCTGGCCGGTCTGCGGGTTGGTCGTCGGCTCTTCGACGCCGCGGTCGAGCAGCGCGCTCCAGCGGACAATCAGGTGGTCAAGTCCCGGTCCCTTGTAACGGAAGTCTCCATTAGGCGCCCACCCGCGTTTGCTGTAGTACTCGACGCCCGCCGACAGGTCCATGCTGCGATTGACGACCCAGTACACCTGTTCGCCCACCACATAGCCCTTAATGGAAGAGTTGCCGACGAAGGGGATCATGAACCCGCTCACGCGGCCCGTTTCGTTCGCCGGATGCTGCAGGTACGGCAGGTAGAAAATCGGGACGCCGAGAAACTCAAAAAAAGCATTCGAGGTCGATGCCTTGTCGTTCTCGAGCGCGATGGAGTGCGCGATGATCCGCCAGTCGGGGTGAGGAAGGCGGCAATTGGTGATCGAGCCATCGATCACTCTGAAGTTGCCCTCGCCCAGCTCAAGCAGTACGCGGCCTGAAAACAGCAGCGGCGTTGGAGTTGAGTACACCACCGAATGTCCTAATCTGCGCACACCCTGCGAGCCGTTCACATCGTAGAAGCGCGCGGTATGCATATTCAGCCGCATGTCGCCGTGCGTGGCGTCGATCAGCACATCGTTGGGGCCGCCGGAGAGCTGCAAGTGGCCATCCGCTTCAAGCTCAGTCGTCTTTCTGTGGTAGACCACGGTGTCCGCGCGAAGGACGTAATCCTCGTAATGAACCACCACGTCGCCGGTCAGCGTCAAAGTGTCGCCTGCCCACTCCTGATGCTTCGCTTCCCACTCCACCGGTGTTCCAGTTACGGGAGCAGGCTCGGGCACGGCCAAAGGAACCAATTCCTGGCTGGGATCGTCGGGAAGCGCATCCGGATTCGAAGGGGTTGCGGCTTCTATTCGATGGTTTGTCTCGCTTTGCGAAGAAGGTACCGCATTAGTCAACACTGGGGCGGCCTGCGCGCTCAGTCGCGAGTGACAGAGGGCCAGCAGCGTGATACATACTAAGTTACGAGGGCACATCCCGAGTCCATGTCCGGTGCAAGGCTCAGCATAGCAAAGCAGGCCGCATGGATTAGGACGTGACGCACCAGGCTCTCGTAACTTAAAATCTCGGGTCGATCCCACGAAGACAGGACAAAATCTCGCGGTGACGCCTCTTATTGATCCGCAATTCTCTTCCTTGGTTCCTAAGCAATCCCTGCGCTGTTCCACTCCGGCCTCGAGCCCATGCGCGGGAGGAACCAGGGCGACCGAAGGAGAATACAAGCATTGAGTAAATCGGCTACTTCCGCGAATCTTTCTCCGGCATGGAAGCAGGAAGTCAACCGTCGCGTCGCCGCCCACATGAGCCACAAGGCGCCCTTGGCGCGCGAACCCCAGCTCATTCACGATGGCCGCCCTGCTCATCGCAATCGCGCAGCGTTGGCTGCCGCCCGTGTGGCCGAACGGTATGCCCAGGCTCCCAGCTATAGCGAACTGCTTGCCGACGACGCGCGCAACGCGATGCGAGCCGCAGAAGCCGCATCGAAAGCGGCACAAGAGGCGCAAGAAGCCGCGCAATGCGTGCTCGATGGTCTAGAGGCCGCAGTTGCGGCCGAGTGGGCCCAGCGGCCGGAGTTTGAAGCTTCGAACACGCCTGCGTCGCCAGAACCGTCCGAATCACAGCCAACCGAAACGGCATCATCGGTTTCTGAAGCCCGAGAGCTGGCTCCGTCGTGGCGTCTCGGAGATCCTGCGTTGGGCCTTGCACCGGCTTCGGGTCGCGCACCGGCCTTGCATCGCTCAGGGCACGAGCAAGTCCCAACGTCGCTTGTTGCCTCCACAACTCTGCTCGAAGACTCTTTTGCCGACGATCCAGGTGAGCCGATCTACGCCAATCTCATTCAGTTCCCGCGCCAGATGATCGCCACGCGCAGAATGCGTCCGAGGCGCGCGGAAGGCCCATTGGCTGCCGAACTGGCACAGCCTCAGTTGAGCATCTTCGAAGTCGATCCGGCGAGCGTCTCGATCGAGCCGCCTCCCACGGTCGACGAGCCTGCCACGCCCGTATGGATGCGCTCGGAAGAGTCAAGGATCGAATTCGCGCCGCAGCCTGACGAGGAGCTTCTTGAAGAGCCCGAGCCTCAGCCGGCACAGCAATCGATAAAACTCGCGCCCTTGAATCGGCGCTTGATGGCTCTCATGGTCGACGTCAGCTTGATCCTCGCGACGTTTGTATCGGTTGCGCTGCTGGTTGTTTTTCGCGCCAGCCAGTTGCCTGGCCTGCGCAGCTTCGAACTCTCCAGCGCCCTCGCGGTGCTGGCCATCAGCGTTGCCTACCTGGTGTTGTTCCTTGGTTTGGCCCAGTCCACGCCGGGCATGAGATACGCCGGCGTTGCGCTCAGCACCTTTGAAGGGCAGCACCCAGGCCGCGGGCAACGCTGCGAACGCCTGGCGGCGCTTTTTCTCTCCATTGTGTCGCTTGGATTCGGCCTGGTCTGGGCCCTTCTCGATCAGGACAACCTGATGGGCCACGATCGTCTTTCGAAGACCTATCTGCGCATGCTGTGAAGAGCGGGAAGGGCCCCGCTCGCGGAGTCTGGCGCGCAGTTCCCGAGGAGTAGGTATCTAATCTCCCGGCTATTGAAAATAAGCCATTTATTCCATTTTGCGTCGGGCTGTTGTCCGGCGAGTTGCGCCACCGGCCTTTGTGGAACCATATGCATAGAGTCGGGAGCTATGGAGTTTATGAAGTTTATTGAGAAGCGACATAAACTCGGATAAACTTCATAGAAGATGGACCCCAAAACAAACCCGTTTGCCCCGGGCGCAGGATCGCAACCCCCGGAACTGGCTGGACGAGACAGCGTTCTAAGTGGCGCAAGCGTTGCCTTGGCCCGGATTAAGAACCGCAAACCGGCAAAGAGCGTGATCCTGGTTGGCTTGCGAGGGGTTGGAAAAACGGTCTTATTGAACCGCATTTGGGAAGCGGCGAAGGATGAGGGTTATCGAGCTGTTTTGATCGAGTCGCACGAGGATAAACGGATAGAAGAGTTGCTCATTCCTCCACTTCGTCAAATCCTCTTCTCTCTGGACGTAAAAGAGAATCTTAGCGATAAAGTCAAACGAGGGTTTCGCGTTTTAGGCAGTTTTGCTCGGGCGATGAAAGTCAAAATCTCCGAGATTGAACTTTCAATGGACCCCGAACTTGGGTCGGCAGATAGCGGCGATCTAGAGGCTGACTTGGGAGAACTCTTCGTCGCAATTGGGGAGGCCGCGGCAGACAAGAACACGGCTGTCGCAATCTGTGTAGATGAATTGCAGTACTTAACTGAAAAGGAACTGAGTGCGCTGATTATGGCCGTTCACCGGATTAATCAGCGCAATCTGCCTCTTACCCTCGTCGGGGCAGGACTGCCTCAAATTGTCGGGCTTACGGGCAAGTCGAAATCCTACGCAGAGCGGTTGTTTGATTTTCCACCGGTGGGAAAGTTAGATCCGAAGGATTCAGAAAGTGCTCTGCAGAGTCCAGTTCGCCAGAACGGAGTCGAATTTACAAACGACGCGATTCAAGAGATTCTGCGTGAAACACGGGGTTACCCGTATTTCCTGCAGCAGTGGGGACATGAATCGTGGAACCTAGCAAAACAGTCACCGATAACGATTGACGATATTAAGGAAGCGAGCAAGCTAGCCATCGCCAATCTAGACCAGAGCTTTTTTAGGGTTCGGTTCGATAGGCTGACCCCCCGCGAGAAGGAATACATGCGGGCCCTAGCGGGTTTGGGTGAGGGAAATCAAAGGTCCGGCGAAATTGCGGCGGCACTCGAAGTAAGGCCCCAATCTATTGCACCTATTCGTTCAAGCATCATCAAGAAAGGCATGATCTATAGTCCGGCGTATGGAGACACTGCCTTCACCGTGCCCTTGTTTGGTGACTTCCTCATTCGCACTATGCCGAGATGAGGTCGCTTCTTTATTTTCGCTCCTCAAAATCCACCTTTATCCAGCTTTACTTTTCTAGGAAACGGAGGAGCAGCCGCGTGCGTCAAACGTTTCAATGCTTCGATTGCATCACCGCGTCAATGCTTGCAGCGCGCTCACTCCCGCTCCGATCAACGCTATTTCGTCATCGGGCGGTAATATCTCAAGGGAGTAGCTCTGCAGGGGACTCATTCGCACCATGGTTTCAAGATGGCCGCGCAGCCTGTCCAAATCCAGGAATCCCACATTGCTCCCCGTGAAGTAGAAGCGCCCCGGTCCGGCCAGGTGGATGAATGACGCAGTCGCCGCTGCGAGCGCGCGGTGCCACAGGTCGACAAACTCGCGGCAGCGCGCGTCTCCCTGCCTGGAGTTGACGAAGACTTCTTCCGGTTCCATGTCAAGGAAGCGCAAGCGCATGGCTCGGTGGCCCATAATGCCTTCAAGGTGACCGGCGCCCCCACACCCGCAGTAACGTTCTTTCGGGTCGAGGGTTACGGAGATGTGCCCGCCCTCCCACACGCCGTCCGCGTGCGGCCAGCGGCCATAGCCGATGCCTTTGCCGATCGTCCAGACGCGCGTTAGTTTGTCGAGCTTGCCGTGCGTAGCGGCTACGCCCGCGGCGATGGCGTCAGCGTCGTTGGCTATGTGCACCGGCACAGTCATGCCGCGCGCGGCCAGAGCGTTGGCCAACTCTACGGCCAGGCGCATGCCTTTCAATTGCTTTAGATTCGGCGACTCTTCGATGATCCCGGAGCGCACGATTCCCGGCACTGCCACGCCGATCGCCTCGGCATTTCCTGCTTCGCCGTATGCTGCCTCGCCTGTGAGTGCGCGAATTTGCCCGGCGATGATCTCGACGAGTTCGCCGCCAGGAATCGCATCGAGCTCATTCGTCAATTCGGGATCTTCGGGATAGCGAAGTAATTTGCCCGTCAGCCGTTGATCTTCCAGCCTGCCGGTCACAATATGGCCGGTCATCACAACGCCGATTGCCGTGCTCATTCAAGCCCTCCTTGGGGACGAGGGAGAGATGTTCCTGTTCCTGCTGAACAACCATCACGACTCACTTGCCTGCGAGGACCACGGCCTTTATGCCGCGAGAGAGAAGCTGAGAGCTTATGGCCGACGGCTCGCTTTTACTCTGACTGGTACTTGTGCAACCTGCCCAAACCATTGAACGCCGCTACTTTGTAACACTCTGCGAGCGTCGGGTAATTAAACACGGTGTCGATGAAGTAGTCGATCGTGCCGTCGAGCGTCATCACCGCCTGGCCAATGTGCACCAACTCGCTGGCCTCCTCGCCGATGATGTGCACGCCTAGCACCTTGCGCGTGTCGCGATGAAAGATGAGCTTGAGCCTGCCCGTTGTGTCGCCGCGAATTTGTCCGCGAGCCACTTCGCGATAGTAAGCCATGCCCACTTCGTACGGAACGTCCTCGCCCGTTAACTGCTCTTCCGTCTTGCCAATGAAGCTGATCTCAGGAATGGTGTAGATGCCATAGGGATAAAAGCTGGGATTGGAGCTCGCGGCCTTATCCCCAAAGGCGCGAACCGCCGCTATGCGGCCCTGCTCCATTGAAACCGAAGCCAGCGAAGGGAAGCCCACCACGTCGCCCGCGGCAAAAATGTGCTCGACTTTGGTTTGGTAGTGCTCGTCCACGGCGATGCGGCCGCGTTTATCCGCTTCCAGGCCCGCTGCCGCCAGGTTCAGGTCATCCACGTTGCCCTGCCGGCCCACGGCATAGAGCAGCGCGTCCCCTGAAACTTTCTTCTTGCTTTGAAGGTTGGCCACCACCGTGCCCGGCGTCGGCTCCTCCACGCTTTCGACCTCTTCACCCAGGCGCATCGTCACCCGCGCGTCGCGCAGGTGGTAGCTGAGCGCTTCAATGATCTCCTGATCCGCGAACTCAAGCAGCCGGTTGCGCTTTTCAATCAAGGTCACGCGCACGCCCAGCACGGCGAACATGCATGTGTATTCCACTCCGATCACGCCGCCGCCGACTACGACCAGCGTCCTGGGAAGCGTCTCCAGTCCCAGAATCTGGTCGCTGTTGACGATGGTCCTGCCGTTCACAGGAACTTTGTCCGATGTGGCAGGCTTCGTGCCCACGGCGATGATGATCTGGCTGGCCGATAAAGTTGAATCGCCTTGGGGTCCCTCGACGCGAATCTGGTGGGGATCGAGGAAGTGCGCGATGCCATGCACCACGTCGATGCCATTGCGCGAAAGTTGTGCCTCGGTAACGTCGACCTCGGTTTTGATCACGGCCTGGACGCGAAAGGCCAAATCCGCCATCGTGATCTTCTCTTTCACCCGGTAATTCACGCCATAGATCGATCGGTAGTTGTATCCGGAGAGATGCAATACCGCCTCGCGCATCGTCTTGGAAGGGATCGTGCCGGTGTTGACGCACACCCCTCCGACCACCGAGCGGGCCTCGATTACGACTACACGCTTATTCATCTTGGACGCGGCGACGGCTGCGCGCTGCCCAGCGGGCCCGGAACCGATTACGACCAGGTCATACTCTTGCGCGCTCATGCCAGTCTCTCTTCACAGGTGGATGCTCGGTTCGATCAAGGATGCGCCGAAGCTCTTCTGCCGCAATGGCTGTCATTCCAGAATAACTGTACATGCCGGAACGCGAATGAAGATGAAAACTTCCTCATTTCATTATCTCGGCGAACGGGGGACGTTTTTGGGGTGTCTCAGGAAGATTTCGGGCTATGCGGAAGGATGGATTCGCGACTGAATGGGGAAGGGGCGGGAAGCCCCGGCGAGCGGCGTGCTATCGCTCACCGGGGCCGCAGATTTGGGTTCCCGCCGGCTCAATTCCGATTTAGTTCGGCACGCTGTCCGTCACGAGTGCGCGGGCAGGTACGCGTGCTGCGTACGTTGGCCTTGTCCGGCGAGTCTCCCGCCGGTCTGCGTTTCATCTTCCAGCTTGAATTGGCGAATCATGCCATCGAGCTCGGCGGCCAGGGAGTTCAGGCTTTTCATCGCTTCCACGGCTTCCTCCGCGGCTTGCGTATTCTCAACAGCCAGTTGCGATATCTGGCCTGCGGACTCCGAGATCTCTCCCGCCGCAGAGGTTTGTTCCGTCGCTGCTGTCGCGATCAAGTCAATCTGCTGTTCAACGCGCTTCGACGCTTCAATTGTCGACTCCAGGCTTTGGCGGGCATTTGAAGTTTCCAGCATGCCACTCTCCACAGCCGTGCGGCTTTCGGCCATCACCTGCAGGGTGTCGCGCGTTTCTTCCTGAATACTGCGGATGGTCCCAGCGATCTCTTCGGTAGCGCTCTTGGTGCGTTCAGCTAACCGCCGCACCTCGCCTGCTACTACGGCGAATCCACGGCCATGCTCACCGGCCCGGGCCGCTTCAATGGCCGCGTTCAGGGCCAGCAGGTTGGTTTGCTCGCTGATCTCCTGAATCACATTGACTACTTTTCCAATGTCCTCGGAACGATGCGCGAGCGAAGTCATCTTATCCGATACGGAACTGGTGGCTTCGGCAATCCGTTCCATGGTCGCTGCAGCAGCCTGCATCACCCCGCCGCCCCGCTCCGCGGTCTCCGCTGACTCCCGGCTCGCGCTCGCCGCATTGGCTGCATTGTGGCTGATTTCGCCGATGGTTGCCGTCATCTCCTGAGCCGCGGCAGCGATCTGATTGATTTTGCCTGATTCGGTTCGCGCATTCCCGGCGCTTTGCACGGCACGCGTGCTAATCTCCGTGGACGCGGCCGACAGCGTGTCGACCCCGTGAGCCACCGACGCCAGCACTTCGCGGATGGCCACTACAGTTGCGTTCATGGCCTGGCCTAGCTGTCCGATCTCATCGGTGCCCGAGACGACAACGCTTGCCGTCAGATCTTTTGCCGCGACTCGCTCCAACATCCGAGTGCCCCGGATGATGCGCGGCGCCGTCAGGCTCGTCAAAACAACTCCGATAATTGCGCAAAGTCCCACGATCAGCGCCGTAATCGCAAGATTGACCCATATCGCGCGCCGGCTGGAATCGACTGCGGCGGCCGCGCTGGCCCGGCCGTCCTTGACGTTTATTTCGAATGCGGCGTTAGTCGAGTCCAGCGCCGCATGGAACTGCGCGTGAGCCTGGTCGGCGGTGAGAACATCGATCGCATCGCGGGTCTTTCCGGCCAGCAACAGCCGGATTCCCCGGTCGCTCGTTTCGCGGTAGGCAGCGTCGGCAGATTCTATCTTTTGATAGAGCTCGCGCTCGCCATCATCTCTGATGGCCGGCTCGTAGGTCTTCATGCCGGTTTCAAAGTCCAGCAGATCCTGGTCGCGCTTGGCTGTGTGAGTTTCGATGCATGCCTGGTTCTCGCAGAGCAGAAGGTCCAGGTCCTCGCGCCGCAAGTCGTTCACCGCCAGGCGAATCGCGGAAAGATCGATGATCGCCGGAAGTGCGCTGTCGCGAACGTCTGCAGATTTTATGTCAACGGACCGGAGTGCAAAGTATGTGTAGTTCCCCTGCACAATGCAGAGACCGCAGACAATCCCGAAGGCGAACGTGAACTTGCGCGAGAGCGAAATGTTGCGAAGCGCGGACATGGGCGAGCCTTTCCAATCCGAATCATGGACTGTATCGGCAAAATTTCGCAGGTCTTGAATATAGTTTTGAGAGCCTGGAAGCAAGAATCGCCGGCGTCAGCGCCGCTTGCCGGATTTCCGCTTCCCTCGTTATGCTTGAGGCCGTTCACAATTTCTGCCGTAGATCCATTCCGAAGCGAGAGGTGTTGATGGCAATCATATGTTGGGCAAAAATCAGCAGAACAGTCTTGGTGACAGTTTTTGGGGGCGCTTCAATGGTTTCATTAAGCGCGCAGGCAACGCCCGCGCCGCCGGCAGCGGGAAGCCAGGCAGCACCCGCCCGACGGATCGCACCGGCTGACCAGCAGGCGATCCAGGCCGCGTCGCTCAAGGACCGCCAGCGCATGATGGATTTACTCGGCATAAAGGAGTTGCGTCCGGGATTCAGTGGCAGTCCGAACGGACCCAATCCTGCAAACTACGACGAATCGAAAGCCGACCTTTATCCCAAGCTTCCGGATGCGCTGGTCCTGAACAACGGCAAGCGGGTGACCTCCGCAAGAATGTGGTGGCGCGATCGTCGCCCGCAGATCGTCGAACTTTTCGACGAGGACATTTATGGCCGCGTTCCCGTGCAGCTTCCAAAAGTGAATTGGGAAGTGGTAAGCACCACGCAGGAAAAGAATGGCGACATCCCGATTATTACGAAGAAGCTCGTCGGCCACGTCGATAACTCCACGGATCCTTCAATCACTGTGAACATCGATCTCACTCTCAGCACGCCGGCAAACGCGAAAGGGCCTCTGCCCGTGATCATGGCGTTCGGCTTGAGCAAAGAGTTTCTGGAAATGATGGCCAAGCGGTTTCCGCAGTTCGCCGCGGGAGCCGGTTCTGGTCCTACCTGGCAGCAGCAGGTGCTGGCGCGCGGCTGGGGCTACGCGGAATACATACCCACCAGCGTGCAGCCCGATAGCGGGGCGGGGCTCATGGAAGGGATCATCGGCTTGGCGAACAAGGGCGAGCCGCGCAGTCCGGACGCTTGGGGCGTGTTGCGCGCATGGGCATGGGGCGCAAGCCGCGCTCTCGATTATTTTGAGACCGATCAGGCTGTGGATGCGAAACAGGTTGGCATCGAGGGCCACTCCCGCTACGGCAAGGCTGCACTGGTTGCGATGGCCTACGATCCGCGTTTCGCAATCGGTTACATCAGCTCGAGCGGCGAAGCCGGAGCCAAGCTCTACCGGCATGTTTTCGGCGAGGGCGAAGGCAATATCGCCACCGACGAGTACTACTGGATGGCCGGGAACTTCATGAAGTACGACGGACCACTGACGGTGGCTGACTTACCCGTTGACGCACACGAGTTGATTGCGCTCTGTGCGCCGCGCCCGGTGTTTATAAGCGGCGGAGCCACGAATGGCGATGGGTGGGTTGACGCGAAGGGAATGTTCATGGCCGCCGCAGCGGCAGGGCCGGTGTACAGGCTGCTCGGTAAAAAAGACCTGGGCACAACAGAGTTTCCGCCCATCGAGACGGCTCTGATCTCCGGTGACATCGCCTTCCGTCAGCACTCGAGCGGGCACACACCTGGCCCCAACTGGCCGTACTTTATTGAATTCGCCAGCCGCTATCTGCACGCGCCGCAGTCGGCGCAAGCCAAATAAAGCATGACGGGGCTCACTTGGCCACAGGGTGCGCGGGCGCCCACGCCTTGTAGTCGTTCAGCACGGCGATGCCCGCCGAGTTGAACCACTGGTACCCATTGCGCCGCTCCAGGCTCAGGTCGTTCACGTCACCGTGGACGGTTTTGTCGCGATCGCCAAAGATCGGCTTATCGGTGCCGATCTGGTAGTACCGCGCCCAGATGGGGCCGGCTCCAGCAACCGCCACAAGTTTGCGGCCGCCCGGGCTGCGGCGGTCGGCCATGAAATCTCCGCTTCCGTACCGGTATCCGAAGATTTCAACTTTGACAAACCATGCGCAGGCCGCGTTGACCGCTGCGACTTCAGCTGGGATGGGGTTGGGCAGGCTCATGAAGAATTCAACGATGGGGAAGCTCTCGTCGCTGGTCAATGACGCCATTTCGTAGTTGCGGGCGGAAGTGGGCTCGAGACTGAGCGCGTCGTACTGCTGCGCCCAAGCGGTCTTCACGCCGTTCTCGGCAATCTGTAATTTCAGCAAGCAATCGATGCCGCGCTCCGCCGCCGGCCCCGCCCGGCGCTTGAGGGACGGCGAAACAAATGTATAGCCGGCAGCGCCGTCCGCCACATCGCGCAGGATTTCGATTGCGTGCAGCATTGCGTCGTCGTTGATGGTGATGGCGTCGTGGTAGCCGCCCTCCAGCGGCCACACCTGGGGCCAGCCCCCGTTCGGGTACTGCGCATTCAGCAGGTACTCGATGCCGCGCTCGGCCGATGCGCGAAACGGCGTCGCATCCTGATCACGGTGCGCCGCGATCAACGCGGAGGTTACGCGCGCGAGAAAACGAATCTGCAGCCAGGTCGAATCGTTGTCCAGCGTGGCAATGTAATGCCAACTCGGATCGACCGGCTTGTCGAAGTCGCCCGCATCCGGAAATCGATTTTCATTGTCGGCGTCGTACAGGTCACCCGGCGCGCGCGCATGGCTCACCATGTCGATGTTCTTGCTCCAGCCGCCGTCGGCCACCTGCCAGGTAACGATGTTGTGCGCAGCTTTGAGGGCCTCATCGCCGGTCCACCACTCTGCAGGGTGGTCAGCGCGCAGGCCCCTCCCACCGAAACCGAGCGGTGGGTGCTTTGGATTTGCGTTGCCCGCTGCCTTCTGTTCATCGGCGAGTGTGCGCTTGTCGATGATTTTTTGTTTCGCCGACCGGTTCAGATACTCAAGCCACGCTTTTTGCTCTTTCCTGGGTAACGTCTCGATACGCTCGTGCGTCACCGGTTTGGCAATTACGTTCATGCCGATCTCATTGGCTGAGCTGCCTGCCGCAAAACCCGAAACCACCACTAATGCCAGAACCAAAGAAACCGCGGGAAGACGCATGGTTCGGTTTCTACCCCAGAGGAACTGTGCTTGTCAATGGGTGGTCTGACCACTTAAAGCTCGCCCCGACCGCGCTTTACCTGATTTGTCCGTTGGTTATTCTGCGCATCACTCCCCGGCCGGCTCAAAATGTTTTAGGCTCATAGCATGGAGTTCAAAATCCTAGAACTGGAGCGTGAGCCGGTCGAATTCGACCTGGAGCTCAAGCCCGGCGCGGTCGATTTCGGCGACGAGGCCGAGCAAATCGGCAATTTAGCCACATCCGGCCAGGCCGAAGTGATTCACGAGCACCGCGGCCCCAGGGAAATCGTTCCCGACATCCGCCTCAAGGGTCGTTTCGCGGGCACTTTTCAGGTTCCCTGCGCCCGGTGCATTGAGCCGGTCGAGATTCCTCTGGCGGCGGACTTTGACCTCATCTTCCGCCCCATCGGAGCCGATGCCGATGGGCCCGAACGCTCCATTACAGTGTCGGAAACGGAAATCGGTTATTATCAGAAAGACAGTCTGTTGCTTGAAGATGTGCTGCGCGAGCAGGTGCTTTTGTCGCTGCCGGTCAGGACGCTGTGCAAGCCGGACTGCAAGGGACTTTGCCCGCACTGCGGAGCCGATCGCAACACCCAGCCCTGCTCCTGCGAAGAGGGTCCGACGGATCCCCGCTGGGAAGGGTTGACCGGATTGCGTAGCCGGGTCAAGTCCTGATTATTCAAGCATTTGTAACAGAGAGCGTCGTCTGTTGCCGTAAGCTGGTCAAGGAATGTCGGACGATCGCCTGTTCCGCCGCCCGTCACCAGGTCAGCGGGCGAAAATTCGAAAGGAACTGCATCATGCCGAATCCGAAGAGGCGCCATTCAACGCGCCGTACCGCCAACCGCCGTGCACACGACTTTCTTACTGCGACGGGCATTTCCGAGTGTCCCAACTGCCATGAAAAGAAGCTGCCCCATCAAGCCTGCCCCAAATGCGGGGCCTACAAGGGCCGTGCCGTTCTTGAAGTGAAGGAAGCGAAGTAAATCACAACCCCGATGCTCACCGACATCGCGCTTGACGCCGTTGGTACCGATAAGGCTCCCGAGCCGGAAATCAAGGGAGCCATCCTCGCCTGCCGCACTCTTCCCGTGCGGGTCCATCTCATCGGTCCCGAGCCTGAACTGCGCGACCTGCTCGACGAACATCTTGAAGACGAAGATCTGCCCATCGTCATTCACCACGCCTCCGAGCGTATTGCGATGGACGAAAAGGCTGCCCACGCCTATCGCACCAAGCGCGACAGTTCGTTGCGCGTGGGCCTCAAGCTGGTGCGCGAAGGCAGGTGCACGGGCTTTGTGACCGCCGGTAATACAGGCGCGGCCATGGCCACTGCAAAGGGAGTTCTGGGCGCGCTTCCGGGGGTAGACCGCCCGGCTTTGGCTACCCTCATGCCAACCTCCAAGGGCAATCCTTGTGTTCTGCTCGATGTTGGCGCCAACGTCGACTGCAAGGCGCAGAACCTCGAACAATTCGCGGTGATGGGCGAAATGTATGTCCGCAGCGTGCTCAAGATCGTGCGGCCACGGGTGGGCCTTCTCTCCATCGGAGAGGAGGAAACCAAAGGCAATGAGCTTACCCGCGAAGCGTTTCCGCTGCTCAAAGCCCTGCCCATCAATTTCATTGGTAACGTGGAGGGCCGCGACATCTTCAACGGCCAGGCGGATGTCATCGTCTGCGACGGATTCGTTGGCAACGTCGCGCTCAAGACCAGCGAAGGGATCGGGCGCTTTGTGCGCGACGCGCTGCGTAGCTCATTGAACAAGACGGTAACCGCGCAGGTCGGAGCGCTGCTGTCGCGCAAGGCCTTTAATGATTTTCGCCGCCGCCTTGACTACACCGAATACGGTGGTGCGCCGCTGCTCGGCGTGCGCGGAGTCTGCATCATCGGCCACGGATCGTCAAACGAAGTCGCGATTTATAACGGCATCCGCGTGGCCCATGAGTTCTCCCGCTCCGGCGCCAACGAACGCATCGAGCAGGCCTTCGCAGGCCGTCCCAAGCCGCGTCCCGACGGCGCAGCCGGCACCGATGCGACGATTCACTAAATCAGAAATCTGTGGCTGCCATGGATGACAAGCCGGCCGATTCTTCTGCGTTCGATCCCAATGTTGACCCGAGGACTCTGGCGCAACTGGCTTGTCCTGCCTGTTACGGCGAATTGCGCCATGAGCCTACTTCCGGCAACTCTGGCTTGCTCTGCCTCGCCTGCGGCCGCGCCTATCCAATGGTCCATGGCATTCCTGTCTTGATCATCGGACGCGCGGCGCGGACGGGCGAAAAACGCTGAGTGCCGGCGCCAGCATCCTAGGGTCCTGTTACTGAAGTTCGCATCATAATCGAAGTCCCAAAATGCAGGTCCTTCGACTCATTTTGGTGCAAAAGCGCACCAAAATTCGCTCAGGATGGCCCGTTGATTTCGATATGAACTTCGGGGCCAGGATACTAGTGCTGGTTATGCCGCCAATCCCAGTAGGCTTTTTGATCGTCTTTGTTGCGCTTGTTAAAGTCCATGTGGTCGCGATGATTGTCGTGTTCCCACTGCGAGTAGTAAGGCTCTTCGGCAGCCCACCCGTGATAGTCGTGATGGTAGGGATCGTAAACGCGGACGCTCCCGCTGCAGCCATTGCAAAGCACAGGCACGGCAATTGCGGCGGCGAAGATCATCGGAACGAAGCGTCTGAGAACCGAGTGCAAAGCCTTGGTTTGTCCAGTTAACATGTGTCTCTCCTGTCGCTTGCGATGAGATCGCAAACATTTAGAATTCGATGCGCGCTTTCCTGCACGGGATGTGCTGAGAAGGCTGCCAAATCACTGCCATCCACGTAAAGAAAAAAGGTCTATCGATGCAGGAGAAAAGGCCGCACAATCAGTGCCGCCAGCCCGACGGCCGCAACCAAAGCCAGTGCGATCAAACTATAGAGCAGAACAAGGCTGGGTCCGCTGTTTGGTTGATCGGCGGATTCGTCGCCTGGTTCGTGGGTGGATTGATCATCCGTAGAATCTTGCGGCTCAACGCCCCGGCGCGGATCGTCACTCATACTTCAGTGACTCCACCGGATCCATCTGCGCGGCGCGTGTTGCGGGCACGGTTCCGAAGATCACTCCCACCAGCGTGGCCGCGGTGAGGGCGATCAGCACCGACAACCACGAAATGGGAAAGTCGTAGCCGCTGAGGGCGCGAATGGAAATTGGAATCGCCAGGCCCACGACGCTGCCGACAATTCCCCCGGTGAGCGAGATGAGCACGGCCTCGGTGAGAAACTGCAGTTTGATCTCGCGATAGGTGGCGCCAAGCGCCTTGCGGATGCCGATTTCGCGGATACGCGACCGCACGTTGGCCAGCATGATGTTCATAATGCCCACCCCGCCTACAGCCAGCGTCACCGCCGCCACCATCACCAGCACCACCGTCAAAGCGTCCGCGACTTTTGCCGCCGTGTCCAGAAGCTCGGTGAGCGTTTGCGCTGTGTAAATTGAGTTGGGGCGATGGTTGGTGCGAACCACGCGCACAATTTCCTTGGCGGCGCTGGGCACCTCGTTCATGCTCTGCATAGAAAAGTAGATTTGATTTACTTTGTCGGAGCCGGTGAAGTAGCGCGCGACGGAATAGGGAGCAAGTACGGTCTGGTCCTGAATTTCGGATTGGCCGAAGTCGGAAACGCTCTCCTTGAAGACGCCGATGATGGTAAACGGAATGCCAAGAATCTGGAACGTCTGGCCCACGGCCTCATCGTCGCCGCCGTACATCTCCTTGGCAAACGGCTGCGTCACCACGGCGACCTCATTGTGCTCGGAGTCGTCGATTTCGTCAAAAAAGCGGCCGTCGGTCACTATCAGATTGCGGATTTGCTGGTACTGAGGGCTTACGCCCAGAACCACGGTATCCTTCTGGATTCCGCCGGGAAAGCTGACGCGATTGTGCATTGTTAATACCGGCGACGAATAGACGACCCCGGCCACTTCCTGGTCGACCGCCTTCTCGTCCTCGCGGGTGAGGTAATCGTTGTAAATTACGCGTTCCGCCGGGGTGGCGCCGCCACCGGCGTATTCGAGCTCCACGGAATTGGTGCCGATCTTTTGCAGCAATTCAAGGATGTATTGCTTGCCAGTCATTCCAATCGTGACCACCAGAATCACGGATGCCGTGCCGATCACCATGCCCAGCGCAGTGAGTGCGAACCGCGTTTTGCTGGCGCGGAAGCTGTCCCCAGCCAGCTTCAGAATCTCGCTCATGAGCATGGTTCGGCGTGCGCTCACAAGCGTTTCCTGAAAAGTGTCGGGGCGTTCCTGTTGAAGGATCGGATTCATCGCTGGTTAGTTAGACTCCCGTTGGCGCTCTGCGGGTTCCGGATTTTCGCCGCAGTAACGATGTCCAGGCCGGATGGTTTTTACTCCTGTCTCATAGCTTACGCGTGCGCCCCTTTCGCCGGAAATCTCTTCGGCGAACCGCTTGTCACCGCTGCTCTAATTTGTGCCAAAGCGCAGCCAGAGCTTCTACGGTCACTGCCTCAGCACGGGCCAGGGGATCGATCCCGGCCGCCGCCAGCGCGCCCGCGACTTCAGCAGGCGCTATTCCGGCGGCGCGCAGGTTATTGGCAAGCGTTTTCCGCTTTTGCGCAAAGACCTGGTGCAGAAATCGAAGAAAACCATCCTCCGCTAAGCCCAACTCGACGAATCGCGGCGCGAACCGCCAGCGAAAGACCGTGGAATGAACTTTCGGCGGCGGCGAGAAAGCCGAAGGCGGCAGGGTGAAGAGCTGTTCCACCGGCCCGTATAGCTGCATCGTCACCGAAAGCAGGCCAAAATCGCGCGTCCCAGGCATCGCCGTCACGCGTTCCGCCACTTCGCGCTGAACCATCAATACCGCAACGTCAAGCGCAGCATGGCTCGCCGCCAGCTTCAACAGGATGGGAGATGTAATGGCATAGGGCAGATTGCCAGCCACAAGCAGCCGCGATCCCGCTTTCGCTGCTGCCGCGCCAAAGTCGAATCGCAGGACGTCGTCTTCCAGGACCTCGACGCGCGCCGGATCGAGATGCTCTCTCAAACCGGCCGCCAGCTCACGATCCAGTTCCACGGCCACGACGTGCCCGGCTTGCGCCGCCAGGGCTTCGGTAATCGCGCCTTTCCCTGGGCCGATCTCAACGACCGTGCGGTCGCCGATCTCTCCCAATGCTGCGACGATTCGTTGCGCGGCTTGCGGGTCGGCGAGAAAGTTCTGCCCCAGCTTCGGTTTGGTGCGCATAGACTGCTCCGATGTTAGCCCAGCGGCCGCAGATGCGCATCGTTCTCGCTACCACTACTGCTGCACTAAACTGGACTTTGCAGCACCTGAATCTTTCTCGCACTCCATGAGGCGCCTTTGCTCGTCGATTCTCACGCCCATCTCGATAGCCCGCGTTACGCCGACGATCGTGAGGCGATGCTATTCCGCGCGCGAGAGGCAGGCATCGGCATGGTCCTTTCCATTGGCATTGGCGAGGGACCCGGGGAAATGCATCAGGCGCTCGATATCTGCCGCGAGTTCAACGGACGGCCTGGACTTCCGCGGCTCTACGCCAGTGCTGGAATCTATCCGCACAACACACCCGAGGCCGACGTTGCCGCCCTGGCCCAACTCGACGCATTACTGGCCGAACCTGAAGTGATTGCCTGTGGCGAAATCGGACTGGACTACTATCACGAGGGCGCACCGCACGACGTGCAGCGGGGCGGCCTCATCCGTCAACTTGAAATTGCCGCGGCGCGCAAGCGGCCCATCCTCATCCATTGCCGTGGAACCAACGAGTCCGCCGACGCCTGGGACGATCTTTTCCTTGTCTTGGAGGAATTCTGGGGGAGAACTGGTTTAGGCGGCATCATGCATTGTTTTGGCGGCGGCTGGGAGCAGGCTCGCCGCTCGCTCGACCTCGGTTTCCTCATCTCGTTTGCGGGCAATGTCACTTATCCCAAGGGCCAACCGCTTCGCGACGTTGCCGCCCGGGTTCCGCTGGATAGCATCCTCGTCGAAACCGACGCCCCCTGGCTCGCGCCCGCACCGCGGCGTGGCGAGCGGAATGAGCCTGCGCTGGTCGCTCAAACGGCACAGTTCCTGGCCGGCGGCCGCAACGTTGCACCCGACGAATTCGCCGCCGCGACCACCCAAAACTTCCTCCGTTTTTTTCATCTCCCGCCCGTCGTGGGAAACTGATAAAGGCATAACCGGCAGCAGCCCGCCCGTAAGGCGGCAGCCCGCCGAGGATTTGAGGTTCAGAAAGCCATGGCACAGGAAAACTCATTCGACGTGGTGAGCAAGATCGATATGCAGGAAGCTCGCAACGCCATCGACCAGGCGATGAAGGAGATTCGCCAACGCTTCGATCTGAAGGACACTCACTCCGAGGTCAACCTCGAAGGTCAGGACACCATTCAGCTCGCTTCCAGCAACGAGTACAAGCTCGAGGCGGTCAAGGACATCCTCTGCCAGAAGCTGGTCAAGCGCGGCGTCTCGCTCAAGAACCTGACCTACGGCAAAGTCGAGCAGGCGGCGGGCCAGAGCGTCCGGCAAAAGATCAGCCTCCAGCAGGGCATCCCCGTTGAAAAAGCCAAAGAGATCGTTCGCCTCGTGAAAGATTCGAAAAAGAAAGCGCAAGCCAGCATTCAGGGCGACACCGTCAGAATTTCCAGCAAGGATCGCGACGAATTGCAGGCCATCATCGCCCTGCTTCGCGGCAAGGACATGGGCCTGGAGTTGCAGTTCACGAACTATCGCACCAACTGACCGGCCGCACGGCTTCATCGTTCTGATCGGAGAGTGTGATGCGAAGAGATATTATTCTGACGCCTAATGCCCCGTCGCCGCCACCGACTTACAGCCAGGCGGTTCGGGCAGCGGGTCTGGTGTTCGTCTCGGGAACAGGGCCACACGATCCACTGACCGGAAAGATTGTTGGGGAGACGATTCAGGAACAAACCAGGCAGTGCCTCCAAAATGTTTCGGCCATCCTGGAAGCTGCTGGTACTTCAATGGACCGGATCGTAAGTGCTACGGTCATTCTTCTCGAAGAGACAGACTTTGCAGGAATGAACGAGGAATGGACGAAGTGGTTCCCGACCGATCCCCCCGCGCGGCAAGGTGCGAAGCTACCGGTTCGGATTCCGGGCCTGAAGGTATCCATCGCGGCCATTGCCGAGGCTTGACTCATTAATGCGAGCGTGCACCACTACAAACAAATCGCCTTTTCGCCTGTTGATGCATTAAAATCGGAGCACTTTGAGCACATTCACCATAGCCTCGGCGCGGGAGGTCTTTGAGCTGCTGAGGGAGGATCTCGTCGCGGTGGAGCAGGAACTGGGCCGCGATGCGGCGTCCAGCGTCAGCACCATCACGGAGATTGCCGAGTACCTGCGCGAAGGCGGCGGCAAGCGCATTCGTCCTTCGCTGCTGCTGCTCGCCGCTCATCAACTGGATTTCTTTGGCCACAGCGCCATTCGCCTGGGTGCGGTCGTAGAGATGGTGCACACCGCCACGCTGGTGCACGACGACATCATTGACGGCGCCGACATCCGCCGCGGCCGGCCTTCTGCCAACACCACATGGGGTAATGAAAAGTGCGTGCTGGCGGGCGACTGGCTTTACATGCAGGCTTTCAAGGTGGCGCTTGAAGAGCGCAACCTGCGCGTGCTCGATTTGCTCATCAACCTCACCCAGCAAATGGTTGAGGGCGAGTTGCTGCAGATTCAGAAGCTCGGCAAGGTTGTTTCGGAAGCCGAGTATTACGATCTGATCTTCCGCAAGACCGCCTGCCTGTTCTCAACCTCGATGCGGCTCGGCGCGGTGCTAGCCGATGCAACTGAGGCTGAAGAAACCAACCTTGCGACATTTGGGCGAGCGGTCGGCCTGGCCTTCCAGATTGTCGACGACGTGCTCGATCTGACGGCCAGCGAAGAGGTTCTGGGTAAGCCGGTGGCCAGCGACCTGCGTGAAGGCAAAGCCACTCTGGCTGTTGTGCACGCCGCCGACCACGGCACCGCCTCCGATCGCAAAGCAATCCGCCGCGTTCTCGACGACCGCAGCTTTGAGAATGTCAGCCGCCAGCAGATCCGTGAAATTCTGGTGCGCAATGGTTCGGTCGAATACGCCATGGCCGCCGCCGACCGCTACGCCGAGCAGTCGCGCCAGGCTCTGGCGCCGCTTGCCGACAGCGACTTCAAGCGCGCGCTCCTATGGGTGCCCGATTTTGTGGTTGCGCGGGAGAAGTGAAAGAACAGCGATCAGTGGTCAGTGATCAGTGATTAGTGGAAAGCAGTCGAGCGGAGGCTGCATTCAAAAAATGAGAAAAGATTCCCAATCCCTCTGGACTTCCGTCGACCGCTATCTTGGCGACCTACTCGCCCCTTCCGACGAAAAACTTAAAGCTGCTGTCAAAGCCAATCGCAAGGCGCGCCTTCCGGTCATTGATGTTACGCCGCTGCAGGGCAAGTTTCTCCATGTCCTCATTCAGATGGCGCAGGCCAAACGTGTGCTTGAAATCGGCACGCTCGGCGGCTATTCGACCATCTGGATGGCGCGCGCGTTGCCTAAGGGCGGCCGCATCGTCTCTCTCGAATTCAGTCCCCGGCACGCTGAAGTGGCTCGCGCCAATCTGCACGCCGCCGGCCTGCTCAGCCGCGTCGACATTCGCGTCGGACCGGCCCTCGAAACGCTTCCAATTCTGAAGCGTTCAGGCGCCGGACCGTTCGACCTGATTTTCATTGACGCCGACAAAGAGAACAATCCGTACTACCTCAAGTGGGCGCTGAAGCTCTCACGCCGTGGAACCGTCATCGTTGTCGATAACGTGGCGCGCCACGGCACAGTGATCGATGCCAAAAGCTCCGCACCCGACATCGTGGGCACACGACGCTGCCTTGAGATGATGGCCGCCGAGCCGCGCCTCAGCGCCGTCGCCCTGCAGACCGTTGGAGTCAAGGGCCTCGACGGCTTCGCCATGGCGGCTGTGCTTCGTTGAAAAGAGGCTTCCGGCCCTCAGGTTGTTGCCGCGCGTATCACCGGCCGCTTTGTCGCCTGGCGCGGCGCTTCGCATCGCGCAGCGCCTTCTCAACCACGGCGCGGACCGCGAATGCGAGGACATCGTCGGCTTCCTTCTGACCGAGACAGCGAACATCCTGCAACACAATCATCGGTTCCCAGCCTGTCAAAACTGAGAGCGCAGAAACCATGCGCTCAAACTCCGCAGGCGCGAGCCGCTTGCGAGCTGGTGCCACGGCCCGTTCAATCCACTGGACCCTGCGGTAGCCGCGGCGCGGAACGCCGGGCGGAGGCTTTTCGCCTTGCACAGTCAACCGAAGCAGAGCTCGCCCCAGATGCATCGTCTCGCCGGCATTGCCGCTCAGCACCCGGCTCAGCTGCTCCATGCGAACCGCTGCATCGCTCGACGACGATTCAGTCAGGATTGGATCAATGGCCTGCTGTGACACGACGCCGAGCGTCGCATCAATCAGCAGATGGTCCAGGGTGGGGAAATACATGTAGACGGTGCGGCGCGAAACCTGGGCAGCTTTGGCCACCTCGGCCATCGACGGCGTTGCACCGGCGGCGAGCAGCTGCATGGCCGCGTCGACAACCGCCTTGCGTGTGCGATTTCGCTGCGCAACGCGTCCAACGGAAGCTGCGGCATGTTTCTTTTCCGGCCTACGGTTTTTATTGACGGGTTTGGCCAATGTGATTACTATACATGGGTGCATTCATTGCACGCATGTGCAATTAGCTGGGAACGGGCCTAAGAGGCGGCGGGAAGCGTAGAGAATTTCTTGAAGTGTCCGGCGTGCGCGGCAGTGGCCGCTCTTGCCGGGGAAGGAATCGTGATGCAGACGAAGCAACAGACAGAGCCTGGACGGACCATGATCGTTCCGCCGGATGAAGGATTGGTCTACAAGATGCTGGGTGGAGGCGAGGCGCGCCTTCTTGCGAACGGGGAACGGACAAACGGGGCCTGGTGGATGGGCCGCTTTCGCGAAGACCCCGGATTCATGACCAATCTCCACTATCACCCCAACACCGATGAGCAGGTCTACGTGATCGAGGGCGTTCTTTCGGTCTACGCCGAAGGGAAATGGCATGAGTTGGGGCCGGGCACGCTCGGCGTCCTGCCCCGCGGCAAGCCGCACGCGCAGGGGAACCGCAGTGACAAGCCGGTCGACTTCGTGGGTTCAGGGGCACCGGCCGGATTCGAAAATTTATTTCCCGCGCTCGATGCCCTGATGAAGCGCATGAAGCCGGGCACGCCGGAATTCATCGCGGAGTTTCAGAAGATCGCGGCAGGCTGCGATATGGTCCCGGTCGGTCCTGCGCCCCAATGACAGAGCTGTAGAACCCGCTAGGCTGCGCCGTCTTTTATCAGCGACTGTAGAGCTTCGACATATTGTTCGGGCAGGGGTTTGCGCTGCAACTGATCGTCGCAGACCACGTGCACCGTCTCGCCTTCCGCCAGGAGCTCGCGCTCTTTCCCCTCCTGGTTTGCATTCCGGTAAATCTGGTAGGCGAACTTAATCACGGTGCCGCGGAGCATAACCGGCTGCGTCTCGATCAGGATCTGGTCGTCGTAGCGCGCCGGGGATTTATAGCGGCAGGATACGTCAATCACGGGCAGAATGCATCCGTGGTCGATCTCCAGCCGGCTATACGTCAGCCCGATGGACCGCAACAGTTCCACGCGGCCCAACTCAAACCAGACCAGGTAATTGGCATAGTAGACAACGCCCATCTGATCGGTCTCTGCGTAGCGCACACGGACTTGGGTTGTGACGGGCATGGAAACTCCAGGGATCAGGGTCAGGTTTCAGGGGCCAGTAAAAGGATTCGGCGTCTGCGCACCACGGCCAGGTGCTGATCCCTGAAACCTGACCCCTGGTCCCTGATGTTACGGCTTGACGTGCATGAAAAGTTGCAGCTTGCTCACGTCGTTGAAGATGGTGAAGGCGATGAAAGCCATGAGCACCACAAAAGCCGCTGTATAGATTCGCTCCTTGATGGCCAGGCTGATGTCGTGTCGCAGCATGCTCTCAATCAAGAGCAGCAGGATCATGCCGCCGTCGAGGATGGGGAAGGGAAGCAGGTTGAGCATTCCCAACTGCAGGCTGATCTCAGCAGCCAGACCGAACTTGGGGTACCAGCCGTCCATCTGGGCGGCCTCGCCGGCGGCCTTGGCAATTCCGACCGGGCCCATCATTTGCGTCACTGAGAGGCGGTGCGTAAAGAGACGGTCCAGCACTTCGCCCACGAGCAGAGCGTTGTCTCTGAAGAACCCCAGCGACTTTCCGCCTGCCGACACAAGCGATAAGGGCTCATCGCGGATGGGAGTTGGTGTGGTTGCGAAGCCCAGCATGTATCGGGTGTCGAGTTTTTCAGGCGTGGCCACAAGCTGAAGAGTGGCGCCGGCGCGCAGGACGGTGAGGGTCATAGGCTTGCCCTTTCCCGCCTGCATGTAAGCCAGCAGGGTGTTCACCGAATGGAATGCATGGCCGTCAACGGCTACGATGGCGTCGCCATTGTGAAGCCCCGCCTGCGCGGCCGGCATGCCCGGCTGCACCTCCGCCACCGCGATGGGGCCAGGCAGAAACTGAGGCGACATCCCCATATCGCTTAGGTCGAAGCTATCGGTCTTTGCGCTCGATGGCACAAACAGGCTCAGAAGGATCGTCTGTCCACCACGACTCACGGCCATCGGCACGGTTTGGGCTGCGTTTAAACGGGAGTGGTCGTACACGCTTTCCCAGTCGGGGTTCTTGACGTTGTCAAAGCTCACGATCACGTCGCCGGTTTCAAGGCCAGCCGCGGCGGCGTTCGAGCCTGGAGTCACCCACTCCACTGTGGTTGTTTTCACCGTTACCGACGGAACTTCGTTGATGAAGGCGAAGTAAAAACCCATCAGCCCGAGCGTCAGCAGAAAATTGAAGAAGGGGCCGGCAAGACCGATCAGCATGCGCTGCCAGCGGGGCTTGGCGGTGAATGCCCTGGGATCGTCTGGCGCCGCTTCGCCATCAGTTTGAATTGGAGGGCCGGTGAGCCCTGACTCGGTTTCTCCGGTCATTTTCACAAAGCCGCCGAGCGGCAGCAGGCAGACTTTGTATTCCGTTTCACCGATTTTGAAACCGAACAGGCGCGGTCCAAATCCGAAACTGAACGCCTCGACGTGCACGTTGCAGAGCTTGGCTACCACAAAGTGCCCGAGCTCGTGCACGATGACCATCACGCCGATCAGGACGATGAATGAAACCGCAGAAATTAGAAAATCATGCATGATTGTGCGAATCGTTCCTTGGGCAAAGCGCGGCCTGGCGGCTTCTGCTCATGAAGCGGTCGCAAGCATCACCCGGGCCCGTTCTCGAGCCTCCTGGTCGGTGGCGAGCACCTCCGCAATGGTCGCGGGGTGGGCCTCCGGGGTTGCTGCGAGCACTTTTTCAATTGTACCTGCGATGCCGGTAAACGGAATACGTCGTTCGAGGAACGCCCCCACGGCAATTTCGTCGGCCGCGTTCAGCGCGATGCAATGTGCCCCTCCCTTGTGGGCCGCCTCAAAGGCCAGCCTCAGGCAGGGGAACCGCTCAAAATCCGGCTCCTCAAAGTCGAGATGCCTCAGCGCTGCCAGGTCGAAGGTGAGCGCGGATTTGGGCCGTTCCGGCCATGCCAGGGCGTACAGGATCGGCAGCCGCATATCGGTCACCGAAATCTGCGCCAGGATGGAACCGTCGACATACTCCACAAGGGAGTGCACCGTGGATTGGGGATGGATGGTGACGCGTACCTGGGCGGGCGTCACGTCAAACAGCCGGCAGGCCTCGATGACCTCGAGGCCCTTGTTGAGCATGGTCGCCGAGTCGATGGTGATGCGCCGGCCCATCACCCACGTGGGGTGTTTGAGGGCCTGCTCGGGCGTGATGCTCGCGAACTGCTCGAGCGGAAGCTGACGGAACGGTCCCCCGGAAGCAGTGAGCCAGATGAACTTGACCTCATTGTGCGCGCCCACGCGCAGGCACTGATGTACTGCGTTGTGTTCGCTGTCGATGGGCAGGATGGGCACATTGCGCTCGCGCGCTGCCGCTGTCAGGATCTCGCCCGCTGCGACCATGCATTCTTTGTTGGCCAGGCCAACAGGCTTCCCTGCAAGGATGGCCGCGTGTGTCGCCTCAAGGCCGGCCACGCCAACGATGGCTGAGACCACAAAGTCCGCTTCGGGCAATGTCGAGCAGGCCACCGTGCCCGCGGTGCCGTGGACAACTTCAATGCCGGATACGCCGGCTTGACGAAGCCGAGCCGTCAGTTGGCCCGCCAGCTCCGCTGTGGCCAGCGAAACCATGCGCGGCTTCCAGCGCGTTGCTTGCGCAAATGCCTCATCCACGTTGCGGCCCGCGGCCAGCGCCACAACGGAATAGCGCTCAGGAAACTGCTCAACGATGGAGAGGGTGCTCTGCCCGATGGAGCCGGTGGAACCGAGAATGGCAAGTCGCTTCAAAAGACAGCCTCTAGCTTCTAGCTCATAGCTTCTAGCTTTAGATCGTTCAGCAGCAGGCTCGCGTACCAAAATAGGGAACCCGAAAGACCAAAGAGATTGATGATGAAACCGAAGCCCTTCACAGTCCAATGAACGAGCTAGAGGCTAGAAGCTAGCAGCTATTTTAAAACCTCTGATGAATCACTTGGGCGTACCAGAGCACGGGGCCGGCCAGAAGCAGCGCGTCAATGCGGTCGAGCATGCCTCCATGCCCAGGCAGCAGATTGCCGGAATCCTTCACCCCGGCCGATCGCTTCAGTGCCGACTCCGCCAGATCGCCCACCTGCCCGGCCACATTGACGATTACAGCCAGGCCCAGCCAGTACAGCATCTCGTCGGGATACGACAGTACTGCAGAAGGGAACGTGCGCTCGAGCCAGGCGAGAATGGCCGAATTCGATGGCGCCTGCATGATGGCGGCCACGCTCACCAGCACCGCAGCCACGACCGCACTGCCGGCCACTGAGGCGATGGCTCCTTCCCACGTCTTGCCCGGGCTCAGCGACGGCGCCATCTTGTGCCGGCCCCACGCCCGGCCTGCGTAGTATGCAGCCGTGTCCCCAGACCACACCACGCAAAGCAGAAACACCAGCAGGGAGGGGCCGCTGGTCTGCTCGCGCAGCGACGGCAGGGCGATCAAAGTGAGGCCGGTATAGAGCAGACAGAAGATCGACGCCGAAGCGTCGGCAATCGTCTCCGCAACCGGCTTGAAGAAGGTGCAATAAACCAGCAGGCCAAGGCCGAGAATCCCAAACAGAGCCGGTGTCAGGTCAGGCCACTCAAAGTTGACCGCGAAGAGAGCCAGAAGCGCCACCATGGTGGCAACGCGCGGCGGGTTGGCGCCGCAGCGCCGGCTCAAGTCCATGTACTCCCATCCTGCCAGCGCCGCAACCGCCGCTACGGCCAGGGTGAACAGCCACTGCCATCGCGGCCCCAGAAACACCAGAACAAGAACGATCGGGATCAGAACAGCAGCCGTGAGTACGCGCTTCATTCAGCGTTGAGAATACACTGCCGGGGCGGGAAGAAGGCGACCCAGAGTGGCTATGCTCATAGAGCATAATTGTCTTGACATATAGACATATATAGAATATAAATATTGTCAGACTTAATTAGTGCAGAATGGATTGTCCGTCGGAATTAGCAGGACAGGAGGGGAAAAATGACCACTGGAGGAAGCGATCGAGTAAGAGCTCTAGTTGTCCAGAAATACTTGAAACCCGCGGTTCAAGCCGGCAAGGTTCGAGTTTCTGTCTCCGTTAAGGATTTGATGCGGGATTTGGTGGCGAATGGTTTTCCCGTTGCAAACACTCCGCAGGTATGCAGCGCGATGAGAAGGAAGCGGTTTCTGCGCGAGAATGGGCTTGAGATTGAAGGCATCGACGGGCCTCCATCCAAAATGAGCACGACAGTGGTTGTCCGTTATCGCCTGGCGAAACCAGAATTGTTTTCGGGCGTCGCAGGGCTTTCGCCAAACGACAAGCAATCGAAACCAACGGTGGAATCGCCGGAGGAATGGGCGCATCGCATGACCGGAAAGCTCAGTGGGCTCATGAAGGATGAGATCGCGGCCCTCGGAGGCGCTGAGGCATATCTGCGTTGGGCTCGGGGCTACGACGAAGAGGACCGGCCATGAGCCGCGTTTTCTGGGATACGATGCTTCTGATTTACCTGCTGGAGGGCAACCCGGGATTTCGACCTCGAGCAGACGCACTATTGGCGCGGTCCCGCAAGCGCGGCGATTCGTTGTTTACGAGCTGCCTGGCCGTTGGTGAGGTGATGGCCGGCGTGGAGCGATTCGAGAATCCGCTGAAAGCGGCTGCGGTCCGCGAAACCCTGGAAGAAATCGGGTTTCGGTTCCTACCCTTCGACGCAGGTGCGATATCGACATTTAGTTTCTTGCGCAGCAGGGAAAAACTTAGGGTGGCCGATGCCGTCCACTTGTCCTCTGCTGCTTCCGTAGGAATTGACCTGTTTCTCACCGGCGACACGCAATTGTTCAAGCTGGATGTGCCGGGAATCCAGTTCATTGCCGATTTCAATTCACCCATTCTCTGAATTCCGAATTGAAAATCTGGAGCCCTAGCTGACGGCGATTCGGATTTGGTCGGGATTCTCTTCCACTTCGCCGCCATCCTCGCCAATCGCGCCGTAACGGCGTTCGCGGCTCTGGAAGTTTTGGATAGCCTCCAGCAGGTGGATTCCCCTGAAATCGGGCCAATAGCGCTCGGTCACGAAGATTTCGGCGTAGGCGATTTGCCATAGCAAAAAGTTGGAGATGCGCTGTTCGCCCGAGGTGCGGATCAGCAGATCCGGATCGGGCATGTGCGCGGTGTAGAGATGGCGGTGAATGTCTTCTTCCGTGATGTGATCCGAGCTCTGATGCTTCTGCTTCAGCTCCGCCATCAGCCCGCGAAACGCGTCCAACAGCTCCGATCGGCCGCCGTAATTCAGGGCCAGTGTCAGGGTGGTTCCGGTGTTCGCAGCGGTCTCCTGCTCTGCCCAGCGCATTTTGTCCTGAACGTCGGGCGCCAGCTCGTGGGTTCGCCCAATGGAACGGAAGCGAACATTGTTGCGCATCATCCGCTCGATGTTGCCTTCCAGAAAGGTCTTCAGAAGCCGCATGAGGAAACTGACCTCGGCGCGCGGCCGCCGCAGATTGTTTTCGAGAGAAAACGCATAGAGCGTCAGCCACGGCAAGCCGATGCGGGACGCGGTTTCCGTTACCAATTGAACCGACTTTGCGCCCTGCTGATGCCCCACGAAGCGCTTGAGCGAACGGCGGCCCGCCCATCGGCCATTGCCATCCATGATGATGGCGACGTGCCGCGGCAGACACTCCGGCTTCAGCGTTGCATAGACGGCACGCTCCTCCGGACTTAATTCGTCAATGCGCAAAGGGGGGCGCAATGGGGGGGACTGAGACAAGGAATCGACTAAAGATCGCATTTGCGCTTTCCACACTGAGGCCCCGAAAGCATCCCGAAGGGTCGACCACGAAGCTCACGCATTGTGGGTAAGATGCCAATGATCGCGTGAGCGGACTTCCGGCCGGCATCGCTGACGCCGCGGCCGAATCCGTAGCATACCTTCGACCGTAATGCATTTTTGTGAATTCCGCAATCGAGCGTCGCGGCAGCACCTCCACAGCCGCGGGGTCTGACCTCGCCGCGATGGAACCGTAGCCCGCCGCAGCGATGCCCTGGGGAGTTCGCTGCAATCAGCCCTAGACGGAGTCTTCCGACACGGCACCAAGCGCGGCCCAGGCGAGGTTCGATCAGAGAGCGCGATCGAGGCCAGCCCTGGGCTCGGTTTTATGCGGTGCGGCGGCGGCCTGTTGACGCGTCTCTCACTGCACCGAAGAACAGCGTACGGTGCAACGAGTCCAGACTCGCCAACAGCGAAGCAACCTCGGCCAGGAATGGGTCGCTCAGGATCGCCGAGACTTCTTCGTCGCGGCGGCTCCGCTCATCGCGAACCAGCTGGCGAATTTCCACGCCCAAAGCCGTGGCCAGCCGCTCCAGCGAACCCAGAGTGGGAATCGCCTTGCCATTCTCAATTTTTGAGATGTAAGTGCGGGGCACCTGCATCCGGCCAGCCAATTGGCGCTGGCTGAGGTGGCGTGCCCGGCGCAATTCTCTCACCTGCGAGGCCACCTGCATTCCCGCTCCACCGGTTACCGGTACGGGTGCGCTGGTGACAAGCCGTGGGGCCAAAAATACGGGCTCCTCGATGTCCAGGGGCCTGTGGCACTTTCGGCAGAGAGAGTTGGTGGTTCTATACTGCATCAATCGGCAGTATTCACACCGCACCACTTCGCGTGTTTCCACGCTAACAATTGAAGTTGCCATTATCGGGATGCGCGGAGTGCCAGAGCGTTGGACTCCAGATGCATCACTGCACCTTGATTGGTGCTACTTTCTACGAATGAACCATAATTGTCAAGTAGAAAATCAGGGTCAAACCTAAAAAAGCAGTACGAGACCCCTAGGAAACCCGACGAAACGCGAACCATACTAAGCAACCGGAGAATTTCAAATGATAGACAACTCAAGCTTTGACCGACAGCGTGCGTTGGAAATTCTCACCGAATGGACGACGAGCGAAAGTCTGCGAAAACATGCACTGGCTGTGGAAAATTGCGTCGTTTTTTACGCTGAACGAGAGGCGGATCGCCTTGGGCTCGATGGCGAAGCGCGTGTGGCCCTGGTCGAGCTTTACTCAACCACCGCTTTGCTGCACGATTTCGACTATGAGCGCCATCCCACGCCCGAAGAACACCCGTTTGTCGGCGTCCGCGAGCTTGAACGTCTGGGATGGCCCGAAGAGATGCGCACCGCCATTCTTGGCCACGCGCTTTATTCGGGAGTGCCACGGGAAACCCACCTGGCCAAAGTGCTCTTTGCCTGCGATGAGCTGTCCGGCTTTCTGACGGCGTGCGCGCTGGTCAAGCCGACGAAGGCGATCGCCGACGTCGAGGTTGCAGGAGTGAGGAAGAAGATGAAAGACAAGGCATTCGCCCGCGGCGTTCACCGAGAGGACATCGTTCAGGGCGCAGCCGAGCTCGGTGTGGATCTCGACGCGCACATCGCGTTTTGTATTGAGGCGATGAGGAAGCGGGCGGGTGAGCTGGGGCTGTAATGTCATGAGTCATGAATTCGCATGATCTCAGACTGTCATCCTGAGCGATGTTTGCCGCGTATTCTGCGGCAAAGCGAGTCGAAGGATCCGCGGTTGTTCTTCAACAGCGACCGCTGACCACTGACCCCTGATCACTGACCACTTTTCTTCCGCCACACGCCGCTTGCGATGATCTGCGACCCGCTGGCCGGCAGGTTGTAGCGATAGAACCAGCACTCCAGCGTCCGACCGTCGGCCAACTCGACCGTTTGCCGCTCGCGAACATATTCGCTGGTCTCCGGAGGCTTCGGATCGAAGCCTTCGTAGGCGTCGAGCTGCTCGAGGATGTCGCGCGCAAGGTTTTCATCGTCTGGCAACTGCAGGACGGTTCCGACGATTTTGCTGTCCGATTTGGCATCGGCGATAGCGCCGGGATAACGGCCGAAGTCGTAGAGCGCGCCGCGCACGAAGCCTTTGCCTATCGGAAGGAGCTTTGCGGCGACATCGGACATCGATGCCGGTACAAGTCCGGGCTGGAGTGTGCCGTAGGCGAAGAGGTAATCATTCATTGAAGATGTTGTGGAGAGCAACCGCAGGTCCCCGTTCGACTGGTTCGCCGAAGGCCAACTCGCTCAGGGCGGGCCTTCGACTTCGTCCCGCTGACGCGGGACTTCGCTCAGGATGACATAGAGAGGTTGGGGTTCGTGCTATCCCACCCTAAAATCCTCCGCTTCGCGTCGGTTTTTAGAATGGGGCACCCCCTTTTCGTGCGGGGTTCGCAAAGGGCAAACGCAGACCCTTCGGCTCGCTGCGCTCGCTCAGGATGACAGCATCAATGCAGGTCCTTCGACTTCGTCCCGGCAAAGCGGGACTCTGCTCAGGATGACTCACCATTTGTTCCGAATCACAGACGTGGCGCTAATTGCCGGGCTTCGTCGTTCGCAACTCCGCGACAATCTCCTGCGCCGCCGCCCGCGCATCGGCCTCGCGATCCGGCGGAAAGCTGATGGCGCCCACGCGCGCATGCCCGCCGCCGCCATACCGCTCGCAAATTTGCGCCAGGTTCACCATCTTCTTCGGGTCCATCTTGGTCCACGGGTTCGATCCCACAGCCACCTTCGTCCTGAAGCTCGACTTTGACAGCCCGATCGAGTAGACCGCCTTCGGATAGAGATAGTAGGGGATGAACTTGTTGAATCCTTCGGTCGGATGATCGGTGATGTCGAAAAAGATCGTCCCATCCCGCTCTTCGGCGCGATCGCGAATCAATGCCAGCGCTTCCTCATGCCGCTTGAGCAGCGGCGGCAGCAATGGCGCCACAAAGGGCTGGTTCAAAATCTCCGCCAGCGGCATCCGGGTGAGCAGCGGAATCAGTCGCGGGATGAATTTCGGATCTTCGGTGGCCTCGATAATGAGCGTGAGCTTCATCGCAGGCGCGGCCATTTCCACCGCCGATTCAGGGCTCTCATATTTCGCGCCGTCCACGATGTCGGCCCAGTGAATCAGCTCCGCCACGGGAGCTGTGTCGAATCCATAGCGTGTCTTGGCGATGTGCGCCAGAAAACTGGTGCACGAAGTGTAGTTGGGATCGAAAAACTTCCGCGCGGCGCAACTTGGATCGCGCTGGCAGGCGAGAAAGTTTTCGTGGTCCTCGGGCGTGAGGAATGCCGACTGATGATGATCGAACCACCATGTGATGCGCGGCGAAGGAGAATACTTGAAATCCACGATGGCGTTCTCGTCGCCGATGAATTCGCCCTCATCAAACAGAGCGCCGGCGCGATGAACCAGCCCGTGATACTCGTAGCTCGCGTCCGGTGCGATGCACTCACGATGAAAGCGCGTGAATAAGGAGGCCGAGCAAGCTCCGTCAAAGCACTTGTCGTGATAAAAGACGCGAACCTGCATCACCGGGGAATCCTCCTCGAACCGCCGCCAGAAAAACCGGAACTGTTCAGCATCAAGGGCGGGGCCGATTGTGTCAAGCGGAGCCGGTTTCCCTGGCCCGCATGGCAAAGCCTAAGCGCACGGCGCCAGCCTCTCGGTGGTCCGGATCACAAGCGGCGAACTCGTCCATCGGTTACCCTTCAGAGAAGTCTCCCAGCATGACTACGGCAGCGGCCCAAGCTCGTTATCCGCTTACCCAGGGCGTTAATCCGTGGCTGGTCACAGTGTCGGTCATGCTGCCCACCTTTATGGAGGTGCTCGACACCGCGATCGCCTCGGTGGCGCTGCCTTACATTGCTGGCTCTCTTTCAGCCTCGAACTCCGAGGCCACATGGGTGCTCACCAGCTACCTGGTGGCCAACGCGGTCATTCTCCCCGCTTCAAATTGGTTCGCGCGCCGCTTCGGCCGCAAACGGTTCCTGCTCTTCTGCGTCGTCATCTTCACCGTTTCCTCGTTCTTCTGCGGCGCGGCGCCATCGCTGGCCGTGATCCTGCTGGCCCGCATCATGCAGGGCGCGGGCGGCGGCGCGCTGCAGCCGCTCTCGCAATCCATTCTGCTTGAGAGCTTCTCGCTCAAGGATCGATCCAAAGCCATGGCCGCCTATGGGCTGGGAATCGTTTGCGCTCCGGTTCTCGGCCCCACGCTGGGCGGCTGGCTCACCGACACATGGAGCTGGCGCTACGCCTTCTACATCAATATTCCGGTCGGCATTCTTGCCGTCATCATGATCAGCCGCTTTGTCCACGATCCGCCCTACATCAAGAACGCCAAAGTCAGCCCGTTCGACAACATCGGCTTCGGCCTGTTGATTGTGTGGACCGGCTGCCTGCAGATCGTGCTCGATAAAGGGCAGGAGGACGATTGGTTCGGCGCCATCTGGGTGCGCTGGGCAGTGGCTGCGCTCATCGTTGCGCTCGTAAGTTGGATCTGGCGATCCTGGTCGAATCCAAAAGGCCTCGTCGATCTGCACGTGCTCAAGGACCGAAACTTTCGCACCGGCTGCTTGTTGATTGCGATGCTGGGCATGTGTATTTACATCACCATCGCCATTTTGCCGCTCTACTATCAGGAGATTCTGGGCTACACCGCATTCACTGCCGGCCTCGTGGTTTTTCCGCGCGGCGTGGGATCGTTTATCGGCTCGCCAATCATCGGCATTCTCGGTTCGCGCATCGACAACCGGAAGCTGCTCTGCGCCGGATTTCTGGGCTTCGCCGTCTGCGCGTTCATCTTTGGCGAGGTCAATCTCGACATTGGCCCTTACACGCTGTTCTTCCCCATCATCCTCACGGGCTTCGCGCTGAGCTTCGTTTTTGTGCCGCTCGCGACTCTCTGCACGTCAACGATCTCCCGGAACGAGATGGGCAATGCGACAGGCCTCTTCAACATGCTGCGCAACATTGGCGGGTCAATTGGAATCGCCATGGCCACCACCGCAATCATTCGCCGCGCGGCTCTCCATCAGACCGACCTGGGCGCGAACCTTTCTCCCAGTTCTGCCGTGCTGCAGCAGAAGTCAGCCATCATCGCCACATATCTCGGCCATCGCATCGGGCCGGGAGTGGCGCGTCCCGGCTCTTTCGGCCTGATTTACGGCATGATGGAGCAGCAAGCCGCACAGCTCGCCTACATCGATGTTTTCCGCTGGACGGCGATCCTGGCGCTCATCTGCGCAGCCTGCGCATGGCTCTTCAAGAAGCCGGCTCCTCACACCGAAGCGCCGCCCGGCGCGCACTAAGAGCGACGGTGTTGCTCCTAACCCTGTGCGAAGCGCGTGAAAGCAACCGCGTGATACTCCGGTGCCTCCTATTTCTGTGAACGCCGCACCTGCAAACGCAGGTTCGCGCGCTCAACAACCGGGCAGGGGAGTTGGGTTTTCGCGATTTCCCCGGCTTGCTGGCGGCGAAGGAGAATCGCAATGGCAGCCGCCGGACCCTGCCTGCGTCCGCGTCGTCACACCGAACCGAGCGGGGAAGCGCTTTCAGTTCGCTAGCGGCGCAAATCTCTTCGCCGCTTCGTCGTACTCTTCAATCCGCCCCGTCAAAATGTCGTAGTACCAGCCGTGCACTGTCAGCCGGCCTTCGGCCAGCGCCTGTTGCACCGACGGCTGCTCGTGCAGGTTCCCAATCTGCGCAACCACGTTGCCGCGGATCAGTGCAGCCAACTCGGCACTTTCGCCGTCAGCGGGATTCAGCGGCTGCTTGTACGTGAAGGCCGCTTCCACATGATCGAGCCAGCGCTTCGCCTTGGGCAGGTTCTCTAGGCTCTTGCGATTGATCGCCGCCTTCAGCGCGCCGCAGTCCGAGTGCCCGCACACGATGATGTGCCGCACCTTCAGGACTTCAACCGCATACTCAATCGTCGCCGTCACGCCGTCCACGTCATGACTTGTGACAGGCACCACGTTGCCAATGCTGCGCGAGATGAAAAGATCGCCCGGCTCCGTTCCCAGGATCAGGTCGGGCAGCACGCGCGAGTCGGCGCAGGTAATAAACAGCCACTGCGGCGATTGTCCCTCGGCGAGAAGATGAAAGTGGTTTTTCTTCTCCGGAAACACTTCGGCGAGAAACTTTCGATGGCCCTCAATCAGTTTTTGCATTCCTGCTCAGCCTTCCAATCCCCGGTTCGGGCAAATGGATCCGCTCTGCAATTGCGCCACTGCCTTTGACAGGCTATCGCATGCGCGCGAATGCACGGATCGAGCAGTACACTGTTGCGCCAGAACAGTAGTGGTTGTGGTTATTAGAATCGGTCGCGGCCACTACTCCTGCACTCGTGCCGCGCGATCCGTCGACTCTACCTCGGATCCACGTTGCGCGCGCCGGTGAAGGTCATCATGTCGGCAAACGGCCCCGCAACGCGATCGCCGCTCACCGGCTTGCCAAAGAAATCGCTGTCGATTCCCTTGAATGGCGCTTGCGGCTTCACGTCTCCTTTTACCGTCATTGTCAGTTGCAGCGTGTCGGGATCGAGTGTCGCCGTGATATTCGCCATGGCCCCGTTCATGTCCCACCCCCGCTGTTCCCGCCACGATTGCAGATCGTCCCATTCGGCCGGCTCGGGAAACTTCACGCGCAGAATCGGCTGCCCAAAACCCCTGAATCCGCCAAAACCCGGTGGGTTCGGATAAACGTTTCCATCTGCGTCATTCTTGCCGTTGTTAAATTCGATTGCCGAGCGTCCGATGCCGAAGAAAACATTGTCGTGCACCTGAAGGTTGTGCACGTCGTTGGTGTGGCCGCCGATGGGGCGGGGGCCGTTGATGCCCGACACAGTATCCACGCAAACCTGGTGACAATCAAGAAACAGGTTGTAGGCAATGATTACGTTGTTGGTGTCGCGGATCAAGATTCCGCCCGTCAGGTTGGAGAAGATATTATTGTCGATCTCGTTCAAAATATCGCTGCCCTCGATGTGAATGGCGTGTGGATTCACGTCGCCGGGAATATCCGCGAACACGTTGCCCGTCAGCCGATCGTTGGCGTTGCCGATATCGAGCCAGATGCCGTTGGCGTGTCGAATGTGCCGCACAACGTTGTTGCGGAAGAGCAAGTTGTGCGCGGTATGCATCTTTGTGCCGCCCGACTCCGACATCATCGCCGCGCTCTGCCAGCCGATCCACTCGAACAGGTTCTTGTCTACCAGCACGTTCTGCGGACCGCCTGTTCCGCCCAGCCCCTCAATGCCGCAATAGCGAAACGTATTCCCGCGCACCACGTCGAAGCCGACAGGCTGTGGCGGCCGCGATGCGCCCCAGTCCTCGTTGCCAATGTCGAGCCCGACGCTGTTGGCCCATTCAAAAGTGTCGTCCTCAAAAATGAAGTGATTTCCCCGGTTAACTGAAACCATTCCCCGCTGCGGGACCGGGAATCCGTTGCCCGCCTGCGCGAACACTATGCCTTTTACGCGAATGTAGGATTGGTAGCGCTGGGCCGGCGAGAAGATCTGCTCCTGGGTGGTGATCTCGATGGTATGTTTCGACGGATCGTCGTCGTTGGCTAGCCGGATGTGCAACGTCATCCCATTCATCTCAATCCATACCTTGCCCGCTACAGGCTGGAACTCATCGAAGAGCGGCGTCCAATGGATATCGGTGAAATAGTTCATCGATCGGGGCGAAGGCCCGGCCAATTCCTGCGACCGCTCCACCGGCTCCAGCGGATGGCCATCGACAAAGACCAGCCCACGGCGTCGAAAATAGGTGCCCATGTTGTCTTCGGCGTAGCGGAGCCACGTCCGGTTGCCAAGAACGTTATCCACTTCGAAAGGGTTATAGCCATTGGGGAACCAGGCCGGATCGAGCTTCAGCTCCCACGCCTTCACCGGCTCTTGCGTTTTCGGGTCGAAGCCGAAGTTCCAGCCCTCGCTTGGCTTCCAGCCGGAGACCACTTGCGAGCCCTTCACCACCACTGTCGCGCCAGGAGCCGCCTCGTAGCTGATCATTGCGTCGGGGCCGGTGCCTCCGCGTGCCGGCTGGATGAACTCGCGGTACACGCCGGAGGCGATCACTACGCGCTCGCCCGGCTTTAGCACCTGTGCTGCGTGGTTGATCGTGCGGAATGGATGGTCCTGTGTTCCGGGCCCGTTGTCGTCCGCATTCTTCGCCTGCCCATCTACGTAATAAGTTTTGCTGAAGTGGAGGGCCTTCTCCCATACGGGGAATTCGGTTCCATCCGGCAGTGTGGAATTCGACGCCCAGACGCCCGCAACTGCAAAGCAAAACCAACTCACGCCAATCAATAGTTTTTTCAACACTATCCTCCGCCGGCCCGGTCTATATTGCGGTCCGCTACAAAAGCATTTTTTCTGCATTCTGCCGCAATAGCAATTTGTTTGCCCCGCTATCGTAATTGGGTCTTCTCCGGCTGTCGAGTTTCGAAGTTGACCGTTCGCCGTAGCCCTGAAGAACCGGCACCATCGGACCGCAGCTTCACAGCGCCGGATTCGCCCGTTCGGCACCGAGTCGCACTCTCGGTTGGTCTACCATCGTCTTTGAAGGCCGCCATGCGACACCACGATGTCTCCTTCGCCGTCGCACTCACCTGCATCAGCAGCGTGCTCATCGCGCGCGACCGCATTTTTGGGTGGGTCGGCCCCGGAATTCGTGAAACGCCCGGTTTGTCGATTGAGCGGCTGGAAATTCCCAGCGGAAAAAATCTGCTCGATAGTGTGTTCGTTGCGCCAGCCGCAAATCCCGCGCGAGCAGCCGTGCTCCTCTGTCATGGCATCGGAGAAACGGTGCCGCACTGGTTTCCTGTGCAAAAACTCCTCGCGGAGAACGGCCTCGCTTCGCTGGTCTTCGATTATTCCGGCTACGGCCGAAGCACAGGGCACCCCAACCAAAAGCAATATAACCTCGACGCGCTCTCTGCATTTGAAGCCCTGCGGCAGCGGCTGACGCCTTCGCTATCCGCGGCGATTGTCGGCTTTTCTCTCGGCAGCGGTCCCGCGGCCGCAATCGTCAACGCCGCTGCACCCGATTACCTTGTCCTCTGTGGCGCGTTCACGTCCTTTCGCGATGCCGTTCGCGCCCTCGGACTTCCCGCCAGACTTACCTCTCTCGTCCCGCCATTCTGGTCCGCTCGCGAGGCGCTCTCCGATTGCCGCGTGCCTGTGCTCGTCGTCCACGGCGAAAAAGACCGTCTCTTTCCCGTCGAAATGGCGCGCGATCTGGCCGGCTGCTGCCGCACCCCTGCCGAGGTCGTCATCGTGCCCAACTTCAGGCACAATCAAACCTTCCGCAAACCGGATCTAGCCTTCTGGGGGCCGATCATCGAGCGGATTGTGCGTTAATCCACCCAAAACACTCGTCCGAAGGGCTGCCGCACGCAGTGCCTCCGGTAAACTTGAATTGGACCCATGTTCGAAAACCTTACAGACAAACTACAACGCGTCTTCAAGAACCTTCGCGGCCAGGGCACACTCACTGAAGAAAACATCGCCGAGGCCCTGCGCGAAATTCGCGTCGCCCTGCTCGAGGCCGACGTCAACCTCAAAGTTGTCACTGACCTCATTGAACAGATCAGGCAGAAGGCCTTGGGCACCGAGGTCCTGACCGCGCTGTCTCCGTCTGAACAAGTCGTCAAAATTGTGCGCGACGAGCTCGGATCGCTGCTTGGCAAAGACACCGCTCGCTTCAACTTTGCCTCCAAGCCGCCCACGGTGATTTTGATGGCCGGATTGCAAGGCTCCGGCAAGACCACGACTTCCGGCAAGCTCGCCGCCTGGCTTAAAAAAGGCGGCCATCGTCCCATGCTCGTCTCAGTGGACGTGTATCGCCCCGCCGCACGTGAGCAGCTCAAAGTGGTCGCCAAGCAGGTTGAGACGCGACTCTACGAGGGCGACACCAAAAACGAGCCCGCCGGCTCTGCGCTGGTCGAGCGCCTGGCCAGGGAGGCTCGCCGCGAAGCTGTGATCATGGGCTGCGACACACTGATCGTCGATACCGCAGGCCGCCTCCACGTGGACGAAGAGCTGATGGCGGAGATGGAGAGCCTGAAAAAGCTCCTCACACCGCAGGAGATTTTGTTCGTGGCCGACGCCATGACGGGGCAGGACGCCGTCAACTCCGCGCAGGATTTTCACGCTCGGCTTGGACTGACGGGCGTGGTGCTGACGAAGATGGACGGCGATGCTCGCGGTGGCGCGGCACTGTCAATTCGCCATGTGACCGGCCAGCCCATCAAGTTCATCGGCGTGGGCGAAAAGCCCGATGCCTTCGAGCCCTTTCATCCCGACCGTATCGTGGGCCGCATCCTCGGCATGGGCGACATGCTTTCGCTCATCGAGAAAGCCGAATCCACTCTCGACCGTAAGAAATCCGAAGAGCTGGCCAAGAAAGCTCTCCTTGGCGATGGATTCTCTCTGGAAGATTTCCGCGACCAGCTTCAGCAGATCAAGAAGCTCGGGTCGATGGAGTCGATCCTGAAGATGCTGCCCTCTGTGGGGCCTTTCGCCGGGATGCAGCAGGCCGCCGGCAAGGTTGACGAGAAGCAGTTTGTCCGCCTTGAGGCCATCATCAACTCCATGACGCCGCGCGAGCGCCGCAACCACGAGATTATTTCGGGCACGCGCCGCAAGCGTATCGCAGCCGGCTCGGGCACCAGCGTGCAGGAGGTGAATCAGCTCCTGCGCCAGTACGCGCAGATGGCCAAGATGTTCAAGCAGGTTGGCCGCGGCGGCCTGGCCAAGAGCATGATGCGCGGCGGCTTGGCGGGGATGGGCGCAAAGCAGCGGTTTGGGCGGTAACGCCGGGATCGTCTGAGCTGAGTGCCTATAGCGGAGATCTCAGGTTTCGAATAGTTCCTCGTGGGTTCCGGTTCGCTCAAGGTGCACCGTCCTGGGCGTCACGAGGTAGATCAGCACCCAATCGGGTTCGATGTGCGCATCCCGGTACCCGCCCCACCCGCGCTTGAGCGGATGATCTTTGTATTGCGGCGGCAAAGGATCTCCCGCGAGAAGAAGTTCAATTAGAGCTTTCAGTTTTTCGAGATTTTTACGGCGCTTCTGAAGCCGTTTTACGTCGCGACCGAACTGGGTCGAGTAAGTTGGCGTGCGCATCAAATTCCCAACTTACGATAGAGTTCGGCGGAATTCTTAGCCCGGTGTACCTCGCTCCCCTTCGCTGTCTTGCGCATCGTTTGGCGGGTGAGCTTGTTGGGCTTCAAGTCAAAGGGTAGGGTGTTTTCATTCGCCACCCTGGTTAAGACGATACGAATCGCATCCGACACCGTTAGTCCCATGCCGCCGAGCACCTCGGTGGCTCGGTCTTTTACGTCGGCGTCGATTCTGGAGCGGACAACTGCGTTTGTGGCCATCAACTTATTGTAGCCCATTTGGGCTACAGCAGCCACTGGCCGCGAAACAAGCTGCACTCGCGCAGCTCACCAATCCGGACCCTTCTGCGAAAATAGCAATCAGGATGACCACTCTTCAGGACCAGCTCGACGAGATCACTGCCAACACGCGGAACCTCGTCCAGCCTGAGCGCATGGCCGTGAGCGAGCGCGCCGTGGCCGAGTTGTTTGCCTCCGGAATCGAAGAGAAGATACTTCCGGTTGGCGCCATTGCCCCCGAGTTCACCCTACCCGATGCTACCGGCCGGATGGTTCGTTCGGCCGATCTGCTTGCCCTCGGGCCGCTAGTGCTCGATTTCTTTCGCGGGCGCTGGTGCGCTTACTGCGTCACCGAGATTGAGGCCTGGCGCGACCTTTACCCAAGCCTCCGCGAGGCTGGCGCACTGCTGGCCGCAATCAGCCCGCAGACAAATCGGCAGAGTGATTTCATGGTTGGCCAGCATGGGCTTCCTTTCCCCGTCCTGACGGATTCCGGCTGTGCTGTCGCCGAGCAGTTCGGCCTCGCCTACACCATCCCCGAATATCAGCGCGAGTATTTCCGCTCCATCCTCGTGAACATCCCCTTCGTGAATGGCGACGATGGCTGGCGGCTCATCGTGCCAGCGACCTACGTGCTGGCCCGCGATCGCCGCGTTCTCTACGCCCAGGCGTATGCCGACTTCCGCGTCCGCCCCGAGCCGGAGGACGTGATGGCAGCCGCCCTGGCCGCCGTCAAGCTCTGAGCTCTTCCCAAAACCCGAGTCCAAAACCAGTAGAAACACCAGATTTGCATCCAAATGAGGAAAACGGCATCATATAAGTTGACAACATTACACTCAATCAGGCATCCTGATTGGGCTGGATTCATTCCAAAGGCAGGAACCCAAACATGGCTAAAATGATCGGAATCGACCTCGGCACGACCAACTCGTGCGTCGCCGTCCTGGAGGGCGGCGAGCCGAAAGTCATTGCAAATGAAGAGGGTGCGCGGACGACCCCCTCGATCGTCGCATTCACCAAGAGCGGCGAGCGGCTGGTAGGCCAAGTGGCCAAGCGCCAGGCCATCACCAACCCGGAGAACACGATCTTCTCCATCAAGCGCTTCATGGGCCGTCGCTACAACGAAGTGAACGACGAGATGAAGATGGTCCCATACAAGGTCGTTCAGCAGGGCGACCACGTCGCCGTCGTGGCTCAAGGCAAGGAATACACCCCCCCCGAAATCTCGGCCATGATCCTGCAGAAGCTCAAGAAGAGCGCTGAAGCCTATCTGGGCGAGACGATCACTGAGGCTGTGATCACGGTTCCGGCCTACTTCAACGACGCACAGCGCCAGGCCACCAAGGACGCGGGTAGGATTGCCGGCCTCGACGTGAAACGCATCGTGAACGAACCTACTGCGGCAGCTCTGGCTTACGGCCTCGACAAAAAGAAGGACGAGACCATCGCGGTTTATGACTTCGGTGGCGGCACCTTCGATATCTCGATCCTCGAAGTCGGCGAAGGCGTCATCGAAGTGAAGTCGACCAATGGCGACACACATCTTGGCGGCGACAACCTCGATCAGCGCATTGTCGAGTGGCTGATCGCCGAATTCAAACAGGAGAACGGCCTCGACCTGACTTCAAAGGGCAATGAGATGGCCTTGCAGCGCCTGAAAGACGCCGCGGAAAAAGCCAAGATCGAGCTCTCGACCACCGTCGAAACCGAGATCAATCTTCCCTTCATCACAGCGGATGCTTCGGGCCCCAAGCACCTGGTCCGCAAGCTCACGCGTGCCAAGCTGGAGCAGTTGGTCGAAGATCTGATCGAGAAATCCGTCAGGCCCTGCGAGCAGGCGATCAAGGACGCGGGCATCAGCGTCAGCCAGATCAACGAAGTGGTGCTGGTCGGCGGCCAGACTCGCATGCCGCGCATTCAGGAACTGGTCAAGAAGCTCTTCGGCAGAGAGCCGCATCGTGGAGTCAATCCCGATGAGGTGGTTGCCGTCGGCGCCGCTGTGCAGGCAGGCGTGCTCACCGGCGACGTCAAGGATCTTCTGCTGCTCGACGTAACGCCACTTACTCTGTCGATTGAGACGCTGGGCGGCGTGGCTACGCCGATGATCCCGCGCAACACGACCATCCCGACCAAGAAGACCGAAACGTTTTCGACAGCGGCGGACAGCCAGACCGAGGTTGAGGTTCACGTGCTGCAGGGCGAGCGGCCCATGGCAGCGCAAAACCGCACCCTGGGCAAGTTCAAGCTCGGCGGCATCATGCCCGCTCCGCGCGGCATTCCGCAAATCGAAGTCACTTTCGACATCGATGCCAACGGAATCCTCAACGTGACAGCGAAGGACAACGCTACCGGCAAAGACACGCGCATCACCATCACTTCGAGCTCGGGTCTTTCGAAAGAAGAGATCGAGAAGATGGCGAAGGAGGCCGAAGCTCACGCTTCTGAGGACAAGGAGAAGCGCGAGGAGATCGAGGCCCGCAACGCGCTCGACGGCATGGTCTACAACATCGAGAAGATGCTGAAGGACGCGGGCGAAAAAGTGCAGGCGTCCGATAAAGTTGAAGTCGAAGCAGCCCTTGCCGACGCCAAGAAGACGCTCGAAGGCTCGCCTTCGACCTCTGAAATGCGCGCCGCGAACGACAAGCTGACCCAGGCCAGCCACAAACTCGCCGAAGCCATGTACAAGGCGACTGCGTCGAGCAGCTCCTCGGACCAGACCGGCGGCGGAGCGAGCACGACCAGCTCGAATGGCGAAGCCAAGAAGGAAGGCGAAGTTATCGATGCCGAGTATGTCGACGTCGACGACAAGAAGTAAAGGACTGGCTGTCCAGGCAATCCCGCTCTTGGGGGCGGAAAAACTTCGGGGTGGGCGAACTTCATGTCGTCCACCCCGCTTTCTATGATGGAAGTGGGGCCCGATTGGGCTTCGCCGATGAATGCATGAGCTCGCTGGCAAATTGCATGCAACAAACCATGCGATGCTGTATTGAAGAGCAGCTGAGATAAGAAAACACTCATGGCCACCACCCCTACCAAGGACTATTACGCGACGCTTGGCGTCAAGAAGACGGCCACGCCGGAAGAGATCCGCAAAGCCTTCCGCAAGGCTGCGCGCAAGTACCACCCCGACGTCAATCCCAACGACAAGAAGGCTGAAGAAAAATTCAAAGAGATTTCCGAGGCCAACGACGTCCTCAGCGACGACAAGAAGCGCAAAATCTACGACCAGGTGGGCTTCTACTCCGACCAGATCGATCCCGCGCAGGCTGAGGCCTATGCCCGGCAGCAGCGCTCCGGCGGCCAGCAGCAACCGCCCATCGACTTTGGCGGCTTCGACTTTTCCGATTTTGCCGGTGGCGGCGGGGCCCAGCAAGGCTTCGGGGGCGGCGGCTCAGGCAGCTTCAGAGACATTTTTTCCGGCATT
>DASXFF010000056.1:0-3728 GCA_036489735.1 Occallatibacter sp.
ATATTAGACGCATTGGCATCGGAAGGCGTAATCTTGGCCCGCTGACTCCAAGTACCGCCGGCCTGCACAAATACGTATGCCGCGCCGGCTTGCAAATAGCTAGATGCGCCAACAGCCGCGATGTTGCGGCTCAACGCCACGGAACCTCCAAAGTTCTCTTGAGACACCGCGTCCGATGGCGCAAGCTCAGCCTGCTCGCTCCAGGTATCCTCAGTTCGCGCAAACACGTATGCCGCGCCGCGCTGGTCGTTTTTCTGAGATGCTCCTACGATTGTTGGCAATCATCTGAAAACGCAGTTTTCTGAACTTTTGCCGTAAGGCAAGCAACATCATCGCGCCGAAGGCGCAATCATCGCTCCGATCATCCCAACGAAACTTTGGCTGAACGAAGTATCTTGTCTCAAGGCGGGAAGTAGATGGAACCCTGCCGTTCGAGCGGCAGGGTTCCGTGTTCGGCAACCATCGACAGGTAAACCAAACAGAGCTGGTTCTAACCTGCCACGAGACCAGTGCCGTTGTCCAGTTCCGCCTGCGATGACGCATGGCGGTGGTTCACGGCGAAGCGGTTCTGCGGCAAAAGTTCTGTCTTGGTCAAGGCTGCGGGGCGGTTTTCTTCATCTGCACACACTGCGATCGCGGACACCGCTACTGCAGCACCCAATGCCGCGAACAAGCCCGCCGTCAGCAGCGCCGGAGCGCCAACCGGCGCCACCAACGGAGCCCGGAAGGGCAACTCGATCATTGCGATCGCCAGCGGGCGTACCGTTGCCGCCTGCGTCAAGCGCAAACGCGCGTGACGGATCAAGGTTCCGTTTCGATCGTTTCCCCGGCATCATTCGATTGTGGAACGACCGATGCGGTAGAACATCCCCCGGAGTCGCAGTCCTGGCACGAAAGCCAGCCGGCGTTGTGGTTGCGCTGCCGGATCTGCGGCCGCATCGGACGCTTCATCGACCCATTTCCACGCATTCCACACCGAAGGTGAGCCATCTTATGATCAGTCCGGAAATTCGTGCCCAGATCCGCCGCTATTTTTACGTCGAGCATTGGAAAGTGGGCACCATTGCTAGTACACTGGGCGTCCACCCAGACGCCGTTCGCAACGCCATCGAGAGCGACCGTTTCCATTCCAAGCCCTTGGGGGCATCTGTCGTCGATCCCTACATCGCGTTCATTCGTCACACCCTCGATCAACATCCGCGCCTGCGCGCCACGCGCATCTACCAGATGATTCGCGACCGCGGCTACAGCGGCAGCGTGGTGCAGTTGCGGCGTACCGTTGCCCGCCTGCGTCCGCAGTTCCGCGAACCCTTCTTGCAACTCCAAACGTTTCCCGGTGAGCAAGCCCAAGTCGATTGGGCCCACTTTGGGCACGTCATGGTGGGCCGCGCGAAGCGAGCCTTGTCCTGCTTCGTGATGACGCTGTCGTATTCCCGAGCTTTGTATCTGGAGTTCTTTTTCGATCAGACCATGGAGAACTTCTTGCGCGGTCACGTGCACGCGTTCGAATACTGGTCAGGGCAACCGCGCGTGATTCTTTACGACAACCTCAAAAGCGCCGTGTTGGAGCGCCGCGGCAATCAGATCCACTTCCACCCCCGGCTGATCGAGTTGAGCGCGCACTATCACTTTGCCCCTCGGCCCTGCCAGGTGCGCGCCGGCAATCAGAAAGGCCGCGTGGAACGGGCCATCCGCTATGTGCGCGACTCATTCTGGGCTGGCCGAACCTTTACCACGCGGGCCGAATGCAATCGCCAGGCCTTACTCTGGCGCGACCAGATTGCGCACCAACGGCGCTGGCCTGGCGGCGACGACCGCACGGTCGCCGATGTCTTCGCCGAAGAACAGCCCCGCTTGCTGCCTCCTGCGCTGCACGCATTCTCCACTGACCGGATCGAGACCGTACGCTCGCACAAGACCATCTATGTTCGCTTCGATCTCAACAATTACTCCATCCCTCCGGAAGCTGTCGGACATCCGTTGACCCTGGTGGCCTCCGACATCGCCGTGCGGATTCTTGACGGCTCATTCGAAATCGCCCGGCATGCACGCTCCTACGATCGCCACCAGCTCGTGCTCGATCCCGCGCATCAGGATGCGGTGCTCAAGATCAAGCGCAAAGCCTTCCACTCCACGCCCGGCGGCCGCTTAGAGCAAGCCGTGCCGGAGAGTAAAACACTTTTAGATCTTGCCTTCGCACAGGGCGAATCGGCCGGCGCGCAAACCGCCCAACTCATGAAACTGCTGGAGCAGTATGGCGCCGCCGCATTGCGCCGAGCCATCATTGAAGCACTACAACGCAATACTCCGCGCGCGTCTTCCGTGGCTTTCCTGCTGCGCCGGCAAACTCGCTCCATCCCCCTCAGCCTTGATCTCAGCCACCATCCGCAAGCTCAGGCGCTCGATATCCGCCCACACGATCTGGAGACCTATGATGAACTCGCCCGCACTCAAGACACCGACAACGACGAATAATAGTCTCGCCTCTCAACTCAAGCAGATCGGCTTGCGTGCCCTTCCCTCGCAGTTGGATGACTTCCTCGCGCGTGTCACCAAGGCCCGCTGCTCCGCTCATCAGATCCTCGAAGAACTCGCCAAGGCAGAAGCCAGCGAACGTTCGCGCCGCAGCCTGGAACGTCGTCTGCGGATCAGCGGCATCAAACGATTCAAGCCCATGGCCGACTTCGATTGGTCCTGGCCCTCTAAGATCGAACGCGACATCATCGAACGCGCGCTGACGCTGGATTTTCTGGGCGAAACCCGCAATCTCATCCTGGTGGGCCGCAACGGTCTGGGCAAGACGATGATTGCTCAAAACATCGCTCACGCCGCTGTGCTGGCCGGGCATACCGTACTGTTCCGTTCCGCAGCGGCGTTGCTCGAAGAGTTGCACCGGCAGTCTCCCGAAGGCCGCCGCCGCAAACTGCGCAGCTACGCCAATGTGGGACTGTTGTGCATCGATGAGGTCGGGTATTTATCCTTCGATGACAAGGCCGCCGATCTTCTCTACGAAGTCGTCAACCGGCGTTACGAACGCAAGCCAGTCATCCTGACTACGAATCGGCCATTCAAAGAATGGAACGAAGTCTTTCCCAACGCCACGTGTATCGTCACGCTGCTGGATCGTTTGCTCCATCACGCCGACGTCACCGCCATTGAGGGCGATAGCTATCGAATGCGCGAAAGCGAGCAGGAAACCGCCGCTCGTCGGAGGAAGAAATGACTCCCGCCGCTTCGATCTTGGAGCCGAACTCCAATCCCGCCCTGTACGTTGCCGCAGTGCTCACGCTCTACGTAGACCTGCCGGACACGCCGTTGCGCGCCAGTGTTTCAGACCAGCGCCAGGCCCGCACCTGGTTTGACCGCAGTGTCCCCCTGGAAGTGGTTGAGACCGCTCTCTTGCTCGCCTGCCTCCGTCGTAAGGCGCGGCCTACCGACGCGCCGCCGTTGCCACGCGTTCGTTCGCTGGCCTACTTCCAACCCGTCATTGAGGAACTCCGGGAGCATCCTGCTCCCGGTGGATATCTCCAGTACCTGCGCCTCAAGCTCCGCCACCTCATTGACGCCCACGGGCCGGCCAAAGTCCAAAATTCTACGCTTTCGGATGATCGCTAACAGATTGGGTTCCCGCCGCACCCAGGCGAAGCTCTGCCACGTCTGCGGATATTACAACAACGACACCAACGACCGCTGCGATGGTTGTAAGAGTATTCTCGACGGGTCGACGA
>DASXFF010000057.1:0-2361 GCA_036489735.1 Occallatibacter sp.
GCCAATCAGTGCGATCGCACCCAGCGTGACATACGCCGATCGCCAGCCATGGGTCGAGATCATGTGCTGCGCGACGATTGGCAGAATGATGGAGCCGGTACCGCTCCCTGAGAGGACGATCGCGAGGGCGAGACCGCGCCGTTTGCGGAACCAGGTGAGCACCGTTCGGGAATAAGAAAGCTGCGCGGTGCCGTTTCCCACCAGACCCAATACCAGATATAAGGCGTAGTACTGCGCGATATGCCCGTTGAGTAATGACAGAGAGGCCATGGCCGCTGCGAAGACCAGGATGCTCGGCAGAATGATGCGCCGCGGCGGAAGACGATCCAGCAGCGATCCCAGAGCGGGTGAAACAGCAGCGACAGTAAGCGCCGCAATCGCAAATGCGTTGGAGATGGCCTCGCGTTTCCAGCCGAATGCGCCTTGAAGCGGCGCGACAAACAGGCTGAACGTGAATGGCACCATTGGCGCGAAGCTGACACCGACGCCAACAAAGGCCGCCAGGATAATCTGCCAGCCACGATAGCCAAGCGAGTCTTCTTCGCTTCTGACGACGGCGCTGCTCGTAGTGACCTGCATAGTCTCCTGGCTTACTTGATTGCTCCGAGTTGCGGCAATTTCTCTAAAAGGCTTGTGTCCGAGAGCAAGGCCTGAGCAGGCAACCCGAATGCATTTACTACGCGGTTGAACGTTGCGAAGAGCGCTGTCAGGTGTATGGTTTCCGCCAACTGCAGGTCTGACCATCCGTGATCGCGCATGCGTTGCACATCGGCTGGACGAATCTCTTCACCACCCCGGTTCACGGCGGCGGCAAATGTAAGCAGCATCCGCTCCTCGGGAGTCAGTGAACCGGCACCAAGGTCGCATTCAAGCAAAGCATGAAGTGACTCGGATGATCCTCCGTGTACTCGAAAGAAGAAGCCATGGCTGTCGGTGCAATACGCGCAACGATTGCTGGAAGAGACGAAGGTAGCAATCATCTCCTTCTGTCGTCGCGTCAAAGCGCCATCGGCAAACAGCAGGCTCTCCGACAAGGCCATCATGTGTTCCAGCAGGGGCGGGTGGGTTGCAAAGCACTGCAGGATACCGGGCACCTCGGGCCTGCCGAATCGTGAACGAAAGTGTGCATACAGACGCGCCACTTCGGGCGAAGCGTCTTCCTCGCGCACCGCGGGAAGGTTCCTGGCTTCAATCTTGCGGCGGCTATCAGATTGTTGCGCGAGCAGTTCGTACTCAGGTGTGTCCATGAGTTTAGAACTCGATCCGAGCCGCGAACTGAAACGCGCGTGGTCCGCCCGAGCCGAAGAATCCGCCAGCCGTGCTCACGGGCGCGAAGAAGTTGCTCTGTACTGTCTGGGCCGGCTCCCCGTTCTGTGCCGCCTGCACCGGACCGATAGAGATGCTGCGACCTGCATAGTTCGCGTTGCTGGATCCACGGATATTCGTTTCGTTGAAGATGTTGAATGCCTCGCCTGTCAGACCGAGTGTCACCCGCTCACCAAGCGGAATGATCTTCTTTAGACGGAAATCCAGAGAGCTGAACGGGCTGAAGTAATTCACCCCTGCGGGCACATGCTGCAGAGTGCCTCCTGCCAGGCACGGATACGCGGCCGGGCACGCTGGAAGCGCATTCCAGCGATCGATGACTGCGTTCAATTGATTGCTGTTTTTAATGTCGCGTCCAATCGCATTGCGCTGAAGCAGCGGCAACCTGGAGCCACTCGCGCCGTTGATGTTCCCGGTGCCTGGAAGAAATGTATCGGCAGGCACGCCGGATCCAAAGGTGTAAATGGGAGCGAAGGAGAAGCGCCATGGTAACTGCGCCTCTCCATACAGCGTCATTCGATGACGTTCATCCGTCACCGCATATCCCTTTTCCCCGCGCAGATTGTTGATTTGTTCCACAAGATCGACCTGCTCTGCGGCCGTCGAAGTCAATTGGTCGTCATTCGAATAATCGTAGGTCTTTGAGAGCGTATAGCTGACGTTGTACTGATAGCTGATTGGTCCCAGCCTGGATGGGCGGTGCTGCACGCTCGCAATCAGGCCGTCGTACCAGGATTTGGCTTGGGACTGCAGCAGCGTGATGTTGTCACTGATGCCGTTCAGCGGATCGGTGAGTGTGCATGGAAGGTTGTCACCGGGACAACTCACGTATGGCGAGGTGGAGGTGGTGCTGCGCAGCAAGTGACCGATAATCTGACGTGTCGCAAAAACATGAAGACCATCGGCGGATATCAGCCAGTCGTTGCCTGCCTGCTGCTGTGCGCCGATAGAGAATTGCTGGAAGAGCGGATGATGTGCATCCGGTCCCATCGCAAGAATCCCAACGCCTCCGGTCTGATGTGGCCCGCTGAAGGC
>DASXFF010000079.1:0-2788 GCA_036489735.1 Occallatibacter sp.
GCGATTTGTTGAAACTCGGGATGGAAATCTACTCCTATAATGATCATCGTTCGGCTCCTTTCTCCCGAGCCAGTTGGTTGGTTTTGCCACCTCCAACTCTAACCCGGGTGCGGGAGCCGACATTGTCATGGAATCAATTGCGACTACAGCCTCGAAACCCCACCCGATAAGATCAACTGATAAAATCAAAGCGATGGCTGGTTCGTCTCAACTCATCCAGATTGAGCTGTCTCCTCCTCTGCGCACGCCGAAGCCTTCGTGGCTGCGGGCCAAGGCTCCCGTGGGCGACAACTTCCACAATCTGAAAAAGCTCGCCCGCGGACTCGGACTGCACACCGTCTGCGAGTCCGCCCAATGCCCCAACATCGGCGAGTGCTGGAACCACAAGACCGCAACCTTCATGCTGCTGGGCAATATCTGCACCCGCCGCTGCGGATTCTGCGCCGTCCCCAAAGGCCGCCCCGAGCCGATCGATTGGGATGAACCAAAACGCGTCGCCGAAGCCGTTGCGACGCTTGGACTGAAACACGCAGTCGTCACCAGCGTGAACCGCGACGACGACAACATCGGCGGCGCCCGCGTCTTCGCCGAAACCATCCGCGAGATTCGCGAACTCACGCCCGGTTGCCGCGTGGAAGTCCTCATCCCTGACTTTCAGGGCATCGAAGAATCTTTGCGCATTGTGCTGGATGCGAATCCCGACGTGCTGAATCACAATACGGAAACTGTTCCGCGCCTGTATCGCGCAGTCCGCTCCGGCGCCCGCTACGAGCGCACTCTGGCGCTCCTGGAAAAAGCCAAGCAGATTTCTCCGGGCACGGTCACCAAAAGTGGCGTAATGGTCGGCCTCGGTGAGTCCACCGAAGAGTTGCTCGAGGTTTTCCGCGACCTCGCCGTGCGCGGCGTCGATATCCTCACCGTCGGGCAGTATCTGCGCCCCTCGAAAGATCATCTTCCGATCGCGCGTTTCTACGAACCGCAGGAGTTTACTTACATGCGCGACGAAGCTCTCCGCTACGGCTTCCGCCATGTCGAGTCCGGACCGCTGGTGCGTTCGAGCTACCACGCGCACGAGCACGCCGATGCCGCTGCGCCGCCGCGGGCGGTGACTTAGCTTGCAGCGGACGCGTCTTCCCGCGCCCGTCATCTCTCAACACCACACGATTTCGAGGTTTAGTATCTCCATCGAAGAAGTCGGCAATGGGAGGCCGCTCTCGTGCTGACCACCCTTCTTCTGATCATCCTGGGATTCTGCGCCGGCCTTCTCGGCGCCCTGACCGGCATCGGAGGCGGCGTCCTGCTGACCCCGATTCTCGCCCTCCACTTCGGCATTCCCATCCGCGAGGCCATCGGTACCAGCCTGGTCGCGGTCATCACCACTTCTGCCGCGAGTTCTTCCGTCCACCTGCAACGCCATACCACCGACATCCGTCTCGGCATGACCCTTGAGCTGGCAACCGCGCTGGGCGCCGCGGTCATGGCTTATCTCGTCGGCTACTTCAACCGCAACGCTCTGGAAGGATTGTTCGCCGCATTCCTGCTCTACAGCGCGATCACGATTCTGAGCAAAGGCGGCAAGGTCAAGGCAGAAGATGAGCCGGTTCTCCGGTCCAACGGAGAAACGGTGATTCCGCCCTACGAGCCCAAACGCTATCCCCTGGGACTCTCTGCCTCGCTGGTCGCCGGCGCCCTCTCCGGATTGCTCGGCATCGGCGGAGGCCCGATCAAAGTTCCGGTCATGTACATCTTCATGGGCGTGCCGCTTATGGTCGCGACCGCCACCTCCAACTTCATGATCGGCGTAACCGCAGCCGCTAGCGCCATCGTTTACTACCGCCGCGGCGACATTCTCGTGCAGGTCGCTGCCCCGCTCGCGGCCGGAGTCTTCGTCGGATCGCTCCTCGGCGCTCGCCTCGCCCCGCGCATTCACACGAAAATTGTGGTCTATCTGCTGGTGGCCGTCATGTTCTATCTCGCCGCCAACCTCGCCATCCATCTCGCAAAGGGGTTGCTATGAGCCAGGTGCGCGAGCCCGCGTTCGATCGCATTGTCGCGCTGGTCCTTCGCACTGGCGCATTTGCCTGCTTCTTCGTGATGGTGTCGGGCTTGTTGGTCGGACTCTTCCTGCCCGGGAAGATTCCGCTGGCCATCGAGCGTGCCGGCGTCTTGCTGATGCTGGCGACCCCGGTGGTCCGGGTAATAGTGGCGTGCTATCTGTTCTTCAAGGAGAAGGACATGCGCTACGGATGGATTTCATTCGGAGTGCTGGTGATCCTGTTGCTGGGAGCGCTTTTCGGAGTAGGGGAGCACTAACGTTTTAGCGGCGGACTTGATTCCTGGACTGCTTCTGCATCGAAGCCGCTGAGTAGAGCAGCGTCGCGCAGTCGCCGATCGGCTGTCAGGAAAGTCTTGCCAGCCGGCAAATTCTGGCACCATTCTAGCGCTGCCGCGAGTTGAAGAGCATCTCCGGCGCGAAGGTCAAAATTAAGAACAAGTCGTTGCGCATTCGACCGGACCGCATCACTCGGTTCGACCACTGTCCACGAGAGTGCTAATTCCCCGGCGGTCCTGCTGGCTTTTTTCCAATCGAGGGCCGGCATCAGATTCATTCGAAGAAGCCGAGCCAGCGCGCTGGCAATCTCAACTTCCGTTGCCCACCATGCAACAATTTCAAACTGCTTGAGAAGAGAGAGCGCCGAATTGCTGTTGGGCTGACGGACGCAGAGTGGAACCAGAGCGCTCGTATCCCAAAATGCCCATCTCATCTATCGGCCCTCTCGCTCCTCTT
>DASXFF010000097.1:0-5039 GCA_036489735.1 Occallatibacter sp.
GGGACGGCAGCGGCATCGGCGTGTTCGCCCCGCAATATGGCCCGCGCCGAGGCTATTTCGTCGGCGTCTCGAAGAAGATTTAAGTTCACGAATTCGGGATCGTCCATGTGGAAGGTAAAGCGCTCCCAACAGGCGGAGGTGCCCTATGCATTCATATTGGGAGGCAAGCATTGGCCATCGATTGTTTCTTTGTGCGCCGCTTCTGCTGATCTTTATGTCCTTCGCCACGGTCGCATATGGAAGAGCAAGTCCGATGGGTTCCCATGCGATCTACCAACTGCCTTTGCCGGCGAAGGGCTTGAATGGCTGCAGCCGCGGACGTTACCGCAACACGCATACTTGCCGATGCCGTCCAGGAGATTTCGGAAACTAAGTGTCGATTTGGTCCGATCGCTTCCAGCACGATACCAACAAGCTTTTGGCAAGATGCTTGATCGCAGCTCGAGGCGCCATATTTCCTGCGCAAGCTAATGTTCAACGGGTGTAGCAGCGAAATGAAACCCAGGAAACACGCACAAACTAATCGGTCGGCGTCTACTCAGTTCCGCAGGCCGAACTGTTCTCAGTTGTACACGCTGGCGGTGCTGGCCGCCGTGCTTTTGAGCGCGATACCTTGGTCGCATCCAGTACATGCACAAGGCGCGCCTCGGCGCCGTCACGCAAAGACTTCACATCAGCAGGCGCAAGCGGTTCGCTAGGTTTCTGCGACGCTCACCTGAGAGCGCCACTGTCGAGGACGTCCGACGATTTCAGTTGCACGTTGCCGGGACGGGGAATCCCAAAAGCAACCGCATCGTGACCGGGCTGCGGTTTTGCCGTGGCGTCGGTCGCATCGGCGCGCAATAATCTCGCCATGCCGGCAACCGAAAACCTGCACACAAGCCGACTTGGCTTAGGCTTTCAAGCGGCAATGGATACCGCTCGGGTTTGTGGGACAAACAAGACCCAGAAGCGGATTGATTAATTTAAGTGCGCCTTAACATCAAAAACGTTTTTTAAATCGCCGAGTTCATCGTATCTCCTAGACGGCACGCTCATGAGATGTAGAGGCAACGTCATGTGGAAAGTTCTTCTAAGCGTAATCGTTGTCTGCGTTGTTGTTACGGCGAGCCAAAGCGGCTGGGCTTTGGACAACAACCAAACAAATGCGAGCGGTTCGTGGCAATGTGATTGTATGGGTGCGGGGAGCTGTACCGTGATGACAACAGGAAGCGGCATGACTTGTACCAAGGGCCCTAACGGAACCTGCGCCGGAAGTTGCGAATTTACAACGACCACCACAGGCCTTCACCCGATTAGCCCCGCCAGAGTATCGCCAAAAGCTAATAGTCCGACGACATTACCTGCACAGCAGCAAAGATAGCCCGCCATTGTTGGCTTTACGGCCGTCACTCGATACGCACCCCGCCTTCACACTGTCGGCAGGGCTATTGCCGCGAGGAAAGTGAGGTGGATCTCACACTGCGCTGTTTGAGCGGGCGAAAGAACGGTGCAGTGTTGTGCATGACAGCTTGCATGAGGTAACGCGACGCCGCGGCCCCACAATAAAAGCCACGCTGGGCTCAATAAATGTATTGGAGGCGCTTCCGAAAAGACGTGGTTCCCTCCAATCGGAGCACCCTAATCACTTTTTGTGGTGTATTGACATGTGACCAAGAATTTCGCGGGTTGGCGGTTGAATACACATGAGCGGCTCTATTGCCTTGGGTTTTGGTATTTCTTCATGCCGCAAACACTAGAGGCCTCCTCCGATTGTAAGAGGCGCTCACGGCGCCGTGCTTTCACGTTACGACCTTACCAACGATCGCGTCCTTGTACGCCGAGGACACGCGATCAGAATTGATTCATTTCAGCAACTGCCGCTCCAAGTTCGGGAAACCGGTTGATTAGACAGAGGGAAGCCAGCAGGCCAGTTAGACAGAATATAGTGATAAGGAGAACTTGGTATTCCATCTCGGCAGCGATCGCTCGCCGCGCTCCAGGCTCGCTTGGGGACTGAAGGCCAAACGCAAGGGATCGTACCGCCCCGAGAAAGAAGGGAAGCAAAACCAATAGCGCGCCACGCATTTGATCCTCCATATCGCTTCTAGTGAGACCCAATAAGATTTGATCCTGTTGGCCAGATCGAGGTTGATCGGCGTCGCGTCATCGGAGAAGCGTTCGCATGCAGCAGCGAACTATACTTCCTCAATGGTTTTTTCCCTTTCGATGTGAGTGCTATGCATCGTTATTGTATAGCGATGTCGGCGGCCTTGATGACGATTGCCCATTTTCTGATTTCGCTCTCGACGAATTTCTGCAGATACTGGGGCGACCGGCGGTCGGGCGCGACGATTTCCGCCCCAACCTGTTTGAAACGCGCCTGGACGGCGGGCGTTTCGAGGGCGGCGGTGGCAGCGGCGTTGAGCTTATGGGTGATCGGCGGCGCGGTGTTCTTGGGCAGAAACATGCCGGACCAGCCTGTGTCTTCAAAATCAGCGAGTCCTTGCTCACCAGCACTGGGGTATGTCGGCGTGAGCGGCGAGCGATCCTTCGAAAGCAGTGCAATCGCCTTCACCTGCTTGCTCTCGATGTATCCGGCGGCCGCCGTGGCGCTGGGGCAGAGATAGTCGATACGGCCTCCAATCAAGTCCCGGATCACTGGGCCGACCCCGCGATACGGAACGTGGGTGACGTTGATTCCGACCGCTGCATTGAACAAGGCGCAGGCCAGATGGCTCGGCGAGCCGATTCCTCCCGATCCGTAATGCATCGCTGGCTGATGGGCTTTCACATAGGCGATGAACTCCTGCAGATTATCGGCTGGTAAATCCTTGCGGGTCATCAAGATAAAACGGACCTGCCAGAGCAAAGCCACCGGCGTGAAGTCGGTTGCAGCGTTGTACAGTGGAGATTTGTAGAGCGTCTGGTTCTGCGCTTGGGTGCCGAGAGTGCCGATTAAGAACTGGTAGCCGTCGGGAGGGGCCTTCGCCACGCGGGCCGCGCCGATCATACCGCCCGCGCCGGCGATGTTCTCTACAACCACCGGTTGGCCAAGCAGTTGGGACAGCCGTGAAGCGACTACACGCCCGAGCAGATCGGGCGCGCCGCCGGGTGTGGTTGGAACCACCATGGTCACCGGGCGGGACGGCCAGTCTTGCGCGACGACGGGCACTGTCATGAGCGACAGAGCTGTGAGAGCTGCAACGAATTTGATCGCGTGCATGCACATCCTCCTTTTTTCGTCGCATCGCCCATCCGGAAAATGCGCTAGCTCGATTTGACGCCGCGAACAGCCCAAGCTCTTGCCATCAGTCGAATTGCACCGTCGCGATCAATCGGAAGCTTGGCGCGGAGGTGGTCGCGCAGCCTTGATCTCCGCTCGTCGGATAGGCTGTTGCAATAGACCGGCGCGGAACCTTGGCCGCCGAGAAACGGCGACCAGTATTCGTCAAAATTCGCGAACACGGTCGGCACGTCAAAACTGCGGCACTCGCATCGATCAAAGCCCTGTTGCTCGAACAGCGCAATCAACCGCTCCGGTTTGCACATCGAGAACCGCCGCGCCTCATTGAGGGTCAAAGCGTCCGGATCGAGGGCGGCTGCAGAGTCCCAGAAGTATCGCATCAGCTGCATTTCGCCTGCGTAGTCCCAGACATACACCGCAGCGGTGCTACCGGTATGGAGAGTGCGTCGCATTTCGGCGATTGCCTTCTCCGGATGGGCAACGAAATTGAGCACCAGGCCGGACACTGCGGCATCGAATGCATCGTCCGGGAACGGCATCGCCTCAGCGTTTCCCACCTGGAAGCTCACCCTGAGATCAGGCAGTTGCCGCCGCGCATGGGCGATGAAACCTTCGGATGAATCAATACCCATGATACCAGTCGGTGTCGCGCACGCCAGAATGACTTCGGTCAAGGCGCCGGTGCCGCAACCGACATCAAGCCATCGGCCCCGGACCGGCAGTGCGAGCCATTCGATGAATGCGCTGGCGACGGACCGGCTCCAGCGGCCGACGTAGCTTTCATAGGCTTCTCCCACATGGAAGACGTCGGGACGCTGCAGCATAATTGGTTCGTCTTCTGACCTACCGTCCATCAGGTTCGAAAGTAGCGATCCTACGAGGCGCTGTTCGGTCTTGCCCCTCGGTTCACCCTCGACTGGGGATCGTGCGGAGCCACGACGTCAATCGAACTTGGCCGGTACCGAGAACGGTTTGGTGGCGTCCACCACGAACATGATCAGGGCGGTCAGATCGGTCGTGCCCGCGTTGGAGACTTGCATCGTCATACCGGGCATATGGCCGTTCATGCTATGGCCGGCCTCGGCGTAGGCGATGCCGTGCGGTGTCTTCTGTGCCAATTTTCCCGCGATGACGTAGAAGGCTTCGGAGCCATTATGAAAGTGGACCGGCGTTTTGGCCCCAGGTGGTCCGCTGCCGTAGTTGACGCGCAGGAGGTACTCGGGCGCGGTTATGGACGGTACCGGTCCGATTTCGGCTACCTTCGTGCCGCCGGGCGTCAATGCGCCTTGCGGCCCGAGCGTGAACAGCCACGCCTTACCGGCGGCTTCGGCCGTCAGCGACGGCCAGCCGTCGTAGCTCACCGTGTCCGGATTCCAGCGGTACTTGCTGGCGGCGGCCTTCGCCTGATCTAGCGTCGAAAAGCTCTCGACCCGCCAATATAGCGGGCCCTTCGGAAGTTGCTTGACCTTCATCTCGGCAATCGGCTTGACGACGTATTTCACGTCCGCCGCCCAGGCTGATGGCAGCAACATGCCCACGGCACAGACGGCAGGGATTGCAACTCGGGTAACAGACAGCAGCAGATTCATTTCCTCCTCCTGGCGCAGTTCACCTGCCCTTCTGATGTCAGAGACAAGGCGACGTGTCTTTCAGGGCTCCTCATCTATGCCTTAGCGATCCCTCCGTTTTTCCTTCAGGGGGCTTGTGCTAGGGTCACTGTGGGGCGCGGTGCGAAGATCGGAATGAACGTTGCGCTATCTGTTCGAGGAATGTGCGCTCGATATGGATCGACGAGAGTTGTGGCGGGGTACGG
>DASXFF010000129.1:0-4110 GCA_036489735.1 Occallatibacter sp.
CTGGAGGCGGTGCAGCAGAGGCTCGACAGAAACCCCCAAGCCATGCGCCAACGCCGGGAGACAGTCGAACATCCCTTCGGCACTCTTAAGATGCGAATGGGGGCGACGCACTTCCTGATGAAACGCTTGCCCAAAGTCGCCAGCGAAATGGCGCTCCACGTTCTGGCTTACAACCTCACCAGAGTGATGAACATCATCGATACTCAGCCGCTGATAGCCGCTATCAGCACATAGGCAACCGCGAAAATGCCGCACATCGCAGCTGCTGCCGTCTATCCGTCCTAACCTTCGCCAACAAGCGTTTTGACACGGCCAAGACCCATAAGAGACATAGGCAAGAGGTGCCGATCATTCCGGCCTGATGTTTGCTGCCCGAATGACCTTGCGCCACTTCTCGACTTCATTGGCGCGAAACTTACCATAGTCGGTAACTGTCATGGGTTCCGCCACGATGCCAAGGTTGGATAGCCGGGCCTTAATGTCAGGTTTGGCAAGCACGATGTTGATTTCCTTGTTGAGCTTCTCGACAATTTCATCAGGAGTGTTCCTCGGTGCGCCGAGGCCGTTCGAAAAGCTCGCCTCGTAGCCTGACAGGAAATCGCCGATAGTCGGCACGTCCGGAAGCGCCTCAGAGCGCGCTTTCGAGGTCACGGCCAGCGCACGCAGCTTGCCGGCCCTGACTTGTTCGATCGCAGGCGGCAAAGTGCTGAACACGACCTGCACGCGGCCGCCAATGAGATCCGTCAGCGCCGCTACCATGCCGCCTCGATACGGAACGTGCACCATATCGATCCCTGCTCTCGCCTTGAACAGCTCGCCCGCCAATTGGACCAGGCTGCCGGTACCGGCAGATCCAAAACTGATCTTGCCGGGATTGGCCTTCGCGTAAGCGATGAATTCCGGGACGGTCTTGGCAGGAAACGAAGGATGCACCACCTGGATCAGTGGCCCGGTGCCGAAACTCGCAATGCCCACAATGTCGCGGACGATATTAAAGCTCAGCGTATCGTTAAGCGTAGCGTTGACGGCGTCCGCCGAGTTGGTAAGGAGCAGTGTGTAGCCGTCGGGCGATGCGCGCACGACCAACTCGGCGGCAAGAGTTCCGCTGGCGCCGGGTCGGTTCTCGATTACGACCGGCTGACCTAACTGCTCCGACAATTTCTGGCCGACCAGGCGGGTAATGAGGTCAGACGCGCTGCCGGAGCCCAAGCCGACGATGATGTGCACAGGCCTGCTCGGATAGGACTGTGCCAGAGCCCTTCGCGACACAAACGGAACCATCGCGGCGCCGGCAACGAGGCCGAGAAAGCCTCTGCGGGCAGGGTTTGCAGCATAACCCCTTGAAGGGCTGTCCGAAGTGGCACAAGATAACTTACGGGATTGGCTCGTCACTTCGCGCCCCCTCTGCTGTTCATGGATGCCGTTTCTCTTGGGCGCGTTTGCGACCCTGTGCGGGGAGACTAGGACGACTATCGCTTAATGTCCTTGGTTCAGGAGCTTAATTGCTCTGAATTTGCACCGGAGCGCGTCGAAAACCTATGGCGCAAAATGCCCTGAGCTTTGGCCCGTTCCGGATCGATCTCCATCGGCGCGAATTGATGCGCGACGGGTCGCGTGTCAAAATTGGCAGCCGCGCACTTGATATTTTGTGCGTACTTGCTTCGGCGAAGTGCGAGCTTGTCACCAAAGACGAATTGATGGCCCGCGTTTGGCCGAACTTCGTGGTCGAAGAGAACAACATTCAGGTCCATGTTTCCGCGCTTAGAAAGGCACTCGATAACGGGCAGACAGGGCAAATTCATCTCGTAACCATACCGGGGCGCGGGTATCGACTTGTCGATTTCAACGCGCCGCGGCCGGCAGCCGAAGGCGCCCAGGATAGTCTGTCAAGTTTCGTGCCGTCCCCGAGATCATCGATCGCAGTCTTGCCGTTCCAGAACATGAGCGGCGACCCCGAGCAGGAATATTTCGCCGACGGCATGGTGGATGAAATCATCACCGGTCTTTCACGCATCAAATGGCTGTCAGTGATCTCCCGCAATTCGACTTCTATCTACAAGAACAGGCCGATAGCCATAAAACATATCGCCCATGAGTTGGGCGTTCGGTATCTGCTCGAAGGCGGGGTGCGCAAGGTCGGCAACCGCATTCGGATCACCGTGCAGCTCATCGAAGGACAGACTGACGCCCATCTTTGGGCAGAACAGTATGACCGGGTGCTGGAGGACGTTTTTGCCCTTCAGGACGAGATCACAATGTGCGTCGTCGGCGCAATCGAGCCGAGCGTGAGGAAGGCCGAGATTGAACGGGTCAAACGGCAGCGACCCACGAACCTGAATGCGTACGATCTGGTGTTACGATCGCTGCCTTTTGTTTTGGGCCACGTACCAAAGGACTCCGAAGCGGCGATCCCGCTGCTGGAGGACGCCTTGAAACTCCAGCCAGATTATGCGGCCGCTCATGCATTTCTGGCGCGATGCCTTCACCCATCGCTTCGCTAGGGCAGGACTGCGGGAGATTGACCGCAGTGCCGCAATTCAGCACGCACACGCCGCAGTCGCGCACGGAAGCGACGATGCGACGGCGCTTGCAGCCGCGGCGCATGTCATCGCACTGGATGAACACGATACAGTCGTCGCGCTCAAACTGTTCGATCGTGCGCTGGAGCTGAGTAATTCCAATGTGTTTGCGCTAAGCTTTAGCGCCGTTATTCTCGCCTGGATGGGTAAGGCCGAGCTTGCTGCCGAACGCGGCGAAAGTGCACTTCGGTTAAGCCCGTTTGACCTGTACAATTTTCGAGCGAACCACGCCTTGGCGATCGTGCATTTTTGCGGCGAGCGCTACGTTGACGCACTCAATGCGGCGCGAAGTGCGACGCGTGCCAATCCAAGTTTCAGCATGGCGCACGCCGTTCTAGCCGCATCTCTTTTGAGACTCGGACGCACTGAGGAAGCAAAGGCGGCCGGACGACTCGTTTTGGAGCACGAACCTACGTTCGCGATCCATGGTGTCTGGCTCGTTGCCGGTAAGCTTGAGCCACGAGTGTTCCAACTATTTGCCGAAGCTTGGCGTGAGATCGGCTTACCGCAGTGACGTAAAGTATGACAGCTTTGCCAGCATGATCGACGTCGCTAATGGCCCCTTTCTGCCGAAGGTAGGGGGCAGAGCATGTCTGCTCTGCCCGGGTATTTCAGACGTCGACCTGCTCCGCTATTGCGAGGGCATCATCTACTTCAATGCCAAGATATCTGACGGTGCTTTCGATCTTGGTATGGCCGAGCAAGAGCTGCACGGCTCGTAGATTGCCCGTTCGACGGTAGATCAGCGTTGCCTTGGTTCGCCTGAGTGAATGCGTGCCGAAGACCTTTGGGTCCAGCCCTATACTGGCGGTCCATTCTGAAAGAAGCCGCGCGTATTGCCGCGTGGACATGCACCGACCAAAGCCGCGTCGACCCCCGAATAGAAATTCACCAGGCTCTTTTCCCTCAGCCTTCAAGTAGTCGTCGACGGCTTGACGGGTCTGATCCGTCAGCTCGAACTTGACTGGCCGTCCCGTCTTCTTCTGACGCACCGTTGCACGGTCCATCGTATAGCCGTTTGGGGCAACGTCCTCGACTTTGACAGCCACAACATCGCAGCCGTGAAGCTTGCTATCGATGGCCAAGTTAAACAGGGCGAGGTCGCGTATTCGCTGCTCTATCAGCAATCGAGTTCTGATTGACCAAACGTGCTTTGGTCGCAGTGGGGGTCTCGCCCCGATTAGCTTCCCTTTGTTCCAAGGCGTGCGTTTGGTAGTCGGTACGCAATTTTCACAGTCTGGCATGGTCGTACTCCTCTGTTACTGAGGATAACGAACATGCGCCTCGACCTCGAAGGCTGCGAAACAATGTCGGCTTTCAGAGGGTTACGGTCACGACTAGGCTTCGGGCTCGAATTGGAACGACCATAATGACCCTGAGCGGACCTCACCGCCTGCGCCCGAAGCCCGCATCGCGGGCCTGTACGATGACCTGCGCGCGGGTGCTGGCTCCAAGCTTGCTGAAGATCGTGGACAGATGGTTGCGAACGGTCTTGACGCTGATGTTCAGCCTTGCCGCGATCTCATTGTTA
>DASXFF010000157.1:0-111482 GCA_036489735.1 Occallatibacter sp.
CCCAATTTGTGCTGATGCGAACGAGAAAAACAACCGCAGGTCCTTCGCTACGCTCAGGATGACAAATCAATTCATTGAGATTGTTAGTATTCCCGCAAGACATCATCGTGCTGCGCGAAGGATGACACGGGGTTTTTGAAACGCAGTTCCTTCGACTCCCCTTCACTTCGTGAAGGGTCGCTCAGGATGACCCAGACGTGGGTTGAGATTGGTGGTTTCCCACCCTTTCGCAAAGTGCGCGAAAGGATGGGGCACGGAGGTTGGTGATCGCCTGTTCGGCGGCTACCGTTTGCGGACTGGATTCAGTTTGCGGATAAAGCGCGTGAGATCGAACTCACGGATCGTGTCAACCGATATCGATACGGCAAATTTAATGCCATAGCCCTTCACATCGTTCCCGAATGACACGCTCTTCCTGGGCATATAGAGATTGCTGATGGCGGTGGAGGCGGCGTAGCCGATCAGTTTGCCGCAATTCGGCATTCGCTTTCCGCGATCGCTGAAGGCAATGACCTGACTCTCGAAAACCCCGCGCACGCGCCTGCCAACAGAGCCCGTGCCCATCCGGAAATAGCGTGGGTCCTGGTGAAAAGCCATGGGGACGACTCCAAAAGCGAGCAGAGACTTGGAGGTAAAGTTGGCGGCGTTGTAACCGACGCGCTTGCCGAATGCGCCCCATTCCTGCCCATAGGCCGGTCCGAGGTTGGTGGCCTGATCAAACCCCGCAACGAAGAGTGAATCGATCGGCAACGCGGGCGCGACCGTTTTATTCCAGGCAATCTGGAGTTTTTGCCGGGGACTGAGCGGCGGCACCGGCCGGGTGGGGTCGCTGACCACTTCATATCCGGGAAACAAGGAGAAGAAGGAAGCATGCGGGAGCGGGGCGGGCGGGAGCGATGGATCGATGGGCGCCTGGGCGCGTAAGAGCGTGGCAAGGAGGCCTTGGGCGGCGAGGCAAAAGAGAAAAAAGTGCCGGAACGTCCGGCATCGAGCGATCATTCTGGCTTAGATGCGGGCAAGAGGATTGGGCTGATCAGTGGCAGACGCGGGTCGGATGCGGCGTGTGAGCGGGCTGCGTGAATTCCACAGGCACGAATGTTTCTATACTGTGTTGGTGGCGAAACAGACCGGATGCGGATGGGCGCTGGAGAACGCGGCGCGGCGGGTTGGAGCCGAGCGCATAGCCGGTCTTGACGAAGTGGGCCGCGGGCCGATGTTTGGGCCGGTGGTTGCTGCCGCAGTGGTTTTTCCCGAGCGGCGCCGGTTGCGAGGCTTGACGGACTCAAAACAGCTGACCGAAAAACAGAGAAACGAATTCGACGAGGCGATCCGCGAGTGCGCCGTGGCGTGGGCCATTGCGGCGGTGGACGTGGACACGATTGACCGCATCAATATACGACGTGCGTCGCTGCTGGCGATGCGCTTGGCCGTGGAGCGGCTGGCGGCACCCCCGGACTTCTTGCTGCCGGACTATTTGTTGATTGACGGTCTGGACACGATCGACTGGCCGTGCCCGCAACAGGCGGTGGTGGGCGGAGACGCGCGGAGCATTTCAATTGCTGCGGCCAGCGTGCTGGCGAAGGTATATCGCGACCGGCTGCTGGTGGAGATGGATGCAGTGTATCCGGGATACGGACTGGCACGGCACAAGGGCTACTGCTCGCGAGAACACCTGGAAGCGCTGCGACGGCTGGGGCCGACACCGCAACACAGGAAGAGCTACATGCCGGTGGCGCAGCAGATGCTGGTGTTTGATTAGCAGCGGGGATTGCGGCGGATCGGATTCCCAGATGCCCATATGCGAGGCACCCGGGGCACCCACGTTCGGAGTGAGAGGCGGAGAGAATGCGGGGTTCGTGCTATCCCAGGTCTCAGGATCGAGACCTGGGGCACCCCAATTTGTGGTAGGTGAAAAGCAACCGCAGATTCTTCGCTGCGCGAAGGATGACACGGGTTTTTGAAATGCAGGTCCTTCGATTCCCCTTCACTTCGTGAAGGGTCGCTCAGGATGACCCAGACGTGGGTTGAGATTGGTGGTTTCCCACCCTTGCGGCAAAGTGCGCGAAAGGATGGGGCAATCAGGTTTCATGGTGGGTGGAGAGTGTGTGGATGAGGATCGTAGTATTCCACCCTTGCGCAAAGTGCGCGAAAGGATGGGGCACCAGATTCGTGGGAGAGGCGGAGACAATGCGAGCGATGCTGAAGACCGGCGTGGCAATCGCATGGCTCGCATTGGGATTGGCGTGCGGGGCGCAAGAAGCACCACCGCCTGAAGCGGCTTCCGCACCGGCGCCTCCTGGGCGGGGATCTTCCAGCGGAAGGATCACAGGGACCGTTTACTGCGCAGACACGGATTTGCCGGCGCGGCTGGCAGTTGTGGACCTGGTTCAGACAGCGGAATCGGGCTATGCAATCGCGGACACGGCAACGACCGATCTGGATGGAAAGTTCGCGTTCAACCATGTCGAGCAAGGCAACTATTATGCGGTGCCGGTCTTGCCCGGTTACGTGAACCTGATGAGCGTGCTGACGAAGTCGCACATGGATGCGATAACGGTGGATGACCGCAAGAAGCTGCTGGCGCAGGTGACGGGCTTATCGGTGTCGGCAAACCAGCCGGCGCAGGTATCGCTTCGGCTGGAACGCGGCACGCAAATCGATGGAGTCGCAAGTTACGACGACGGCAGTCCTGCCATCGGGCTGCACGTGAGCGTCGCGCTCAAGGCGGACGTAGAGAGCCATGCCGCGGACCCATCGTCGACATCGTCGCCGCCGATTTACTCCGGAGCCGGACCGCAGACGACTGACGATCGCGGGCGCTTCAAGATTCTTGGATTGCTGCCGGGAGTATATGAGGTGAGTGTTTCAGTTCCGGTGAAATGGGCCCAGACCGATTTGAACCCGCAGGCCGAGGTGATGGAGTCATCGATCGGCTCGATGGATGTTTATGTGGGCGGCGGGCAGCGCGTGAGCAAGGCGGAAGCGATCAAAGTGACCGCGGGCGGCGCTTCAAAAGACGCCGACATCACGATTCCACTGAGCAGGCTGCACACCATTCGCGGGCAGGTGTTGCTGAAAAGCACCAATCAGCCGCCGTCGGCTGCAACGGTGCGACTGCTTTATGCGGATACGAGAGAGCCCGCGCGATCGATGGTGGCGCCGAACGGAGAATTCGAATTTCATTATGTGCCGGAAGACAGCTTCATTCTGCGGGCGGCAGCGAGCCCGGCGCTCTTGCAACAGACGGGCGGGGACGATTCAGGTTCCGGGCCTCCGATGGGACGATTTTCGGTTGTTGTGCAACCGGGTGATGGGGAGAGCGAGGGCGGCGCAGAGATGCCGTTGACCGTGACCAGCGATATGGACGGAGTAAGCATCTCGGTTCCCGACCCGCAGCCGAGCACTCAGGGCGCGCCTAATCAGGGCGTCCAAACCAATAGCTCCAATTAAAACGCAACGAGAAGATGCGCAGGCCCGACCGCAGATCCTGCAACTCGCTGCGCTCAGGACGGCAGCGCGCTGGTTGGATTGTTTCCAGCCTCGGGGCCTGAAGGTGCATCTGCGAACGGCCACTGGCGGAGGCGATGGGCGCGAACCAAATAGAGGGCGGTTCCGCTGATGGCGATGGCGATGGCGCCGTAAAGCTCGAAGAGGCCGCTGCCTCCTTTGGCCTGGGCACGGCGGGGATCGAAGAGCATAAAGGCGAAGCCGGCCATAGCGAGCAGTGGCGGAAGCGGATAGAGGGGAATGCGGAACGGGCGGGGCAGGTTCGGTTGACGAATGCGAAGCAGGATGACGCCTATCTGTTGCAGTGAGAACTGCAAAAGGATGCGCGTGATCACGAGCATGGTGATCACCTGCGCGAGCGAGAAGAAACAAAAGAGAGCGCCGACGAGGCCGAGAGCGACAAGCGAGCGGTGGGGAATGCCGTGGCGCGGGTGGACGGCGGCAAGAAAACGGAAATAGTTGCCGTCGCGGGCGGCGGCGTACGGGACGCGCGAGTATCCGAGGAGCAGAGAGAAGACGCTGGCGAACGCGGTCCAGACGATGAGGGCGGCGATCAGATAGCCGGCCCAGCGGCCGAACGCTGAAGCGGCGATGTCAGCGACGAGCTGCACGCGAAGGGGGGCGGTGGCCGAGGATCCGATTTGGGAGGCGTGGGTTGCCGCGGCATGCAACGAAGGCAGCACGGCCATGTTCATGAGGACATAAAGCGCTGCGACGAAGAGGATCGACAGCAGAATAGCGCGAGGGATGGTGCGCTCGGGACGGCGAACTTCTCCGCCGAGAAAGCAAATGTTGTAGTAGCCCCAATAACAATAGGTGGCGAGAAGCGTGGCTTGGGCGAGCCCGCCGAATGGGGCGGACGCCGAGGTGAGGGCTGGGGCTTGGGGCATGTGCCAGCCGCCCGTGGTTGCGGCGTGCGCGAATCCAGAGACGATGACTCCGGTGAGTGCGGTAATCACTCCGGCGAACAGCACCCAGGCGAGACGCGTGATGGAACTGAGATTGCGATAGAGGAGCGCGGTAACGAGGAGACACGCAGCGGCGGCGGCGAAGTTGGAGTAGCGCAGCGCTGGAAGAGCGGCGATGGGAGCGGCGTCGAGATGGGGCCAGAAGAAGGCAAGAAATCCAGAGAGGCCGATGCAACCGGATGCGATGGAAAGCGGCGCGGTAAAGCCGACCTGCCAAACGTAGAGGAAACTGAGCCAGCGACCGGGGCCCTCCGGACCGTAGATCTCCTGAAGGAATGCATAGGAACCACCCGCGCGAGGAAAAGCTGCGCCAAGCTCGGCCCAGACGAGTCCGTCGGCGATGGCGATGACAGCGCCGAGCACCCAGGCCCATACGGAGAAACGATAGCCGGCGGCGGCGATGACGAGCGGCAGGGTAATGAAGGGACCAACGCCGATCATTTCGAGCATGTTGAAGAGCACGGCGGAGCGGAGGCCGATGTGGCGCTGGAGCATGGCGGGAGGGGAGGCGGGAGGGGTCATTGGCGGCTGGTAATCAGACTATTACGTCGAGGCGAGGACGCCCGCGTTGAGGATTCCCCGGTCCCCAAAGGCGAGGGACCGGGGGCACCCACTCTTTGGTGGTGGGGAAAGATCGGAAAAAGCAGAAGCAGGCCATCGGCTTCGCGGAGCATGGTGCTTGCGAGTGCGGGCGAGGACGCCCGCACGACAGCCGGCGGGACGCCGGCGCTACACAAATTGCGGGACGCGAGCGCTACTTGAGCCAGGAGCGGCGGGCGGCGGGCGGCGGGCATTGACGAGTGAGAGTGCGGTCAAGGAGACTGGGTGATCAAGCAAACGTGTGCAATGGGAGTTTTTGAGGATGCTGGAGAAGGATAGGTCAAAATCCGCGAGCGCTCCGCAAGGCGTGAGCGGAAGGCGATTGGCGCAGGCCGGCGCAAGTCGTCGAGCGCCGCGGCAACCCTCGCGGCAACCGTCCATCAAAGATATTGCGCGGCTGGCGCGCGTGTCGCACCCGACGGTGTCGCGCGCGCTGCAAAACAGTCCGCTGGTAAATCCGGCCACGGCGGCGAAGATCCGGAAGATCGCCGAAGCGGCCGGGTACAGGCCAAGCGCTGTGGCGCGCGGATTGGTCACGCGCCGGACGCGCACGGTTGGGCTGGTTGTGACTACGGTGGCCGATCCTTTTGCCAGCGGGGTGGCGTGCGGGATTGAGCAGGCGGCCAACGATCACGGATATGCGGTATTTCTGGCGAACTCGAATGCCAATGCAGAGCGTGAACGGAAAGTGGTGCAGGCACTGGCGGAGCGGCGCGTGGACGGGATTATCGTAACGTCGTCGCGGGTGGGTTCGGATTATCTGCCGATGCTGGCGCAACTGAATGTTCCCATGGTGCTGGTGAACGATCAGTATCCCGGAGAATTTGTGCACTCGGTGATGATCGCGAACGAGGACGGAAGCCGAGCGGCGACGGAACATCTAATCGAACTGGGGCACCGGCGGATTGCATACGTTGGCGACCGGAGCGGTTACCAGACCGAAACGGAGAGGCTGGAAGGATATAAACAGGCGCTGGCCGGAGCGGGAATCGCGTTCGATGCCGAACATGCGGTACACGGCGACGGATGGCCAGGAGGCGCTGCTGCGGCCATGGAGGCATTGCTGAAGACGGCCGAGCCGCCGACGGCCGTGTGCTGCTATAACGACATGACAGCAATGGGAGTGATGCGGGCGATACGGGCTCGTGGGCTGCGCGTGCCGGAAGATGTTTCAGTGACGGGATTCGACGATCTGTTCTTTGCGGAGTTTCTGGAGCCGCCGCTAACCACCGTGCGGCAGCCGATGCGTCGCATGGGAGAGATGGCGATGGAGAACCTGTTGAAGCTGATGGCGGGAGAGGATTCGGTGGCGCAAGTGAAGGTGGAGGCGGAGTTGATTGTGAGGGGTTCGACGGGTAGGGTACATGCGCACCCCAGCGACCAGACGCAAGAATTCAAGAAGCAGGTCCTTCGGCTCCCTTCCCCTTCGTCCGCCAGGGCGGACTCAGGGTCCGATCGCTCAGGAGGGGGCACCCATCGTTCGGGCGCAGGGCGGCGCAATGGCTGAAACCGGAGTTCGATTCGGAGGCCCAGCGCAACTGACGCCGCTGAGCGTTTTCTGCAAAGACACACCGATCCTGCCGGCGATTCGCAAGCCGGACCTGGTGGAACAGGCGATTGCTTCGCGCGGCAGGCTGGTATACCTGCTCACGGGCGATCCTGACAACGTGGAGTCGATGATCCGAAAGATTGTAGCAGCGGGGAAGATTCCGCTGGTGAATCTGGATTTGCTGAATGGGTTTTCGCGTGATCGGTATGCCGTGAATTATTTGAAGCGGGTGGGAGCGCAAGGAATTATTTCGACGCACCTCGATCCGCTGCGGCACGCGCTGGCCATCGGTCTGTATGGAATTCAGCGGACGTTCTTGCTGGACTCGGGCGCGATGGACACGATCTCGAATCAGCTCAAGAACACACCAGTTCATGCGCTGGAGATTTTGCCGGCGCTGGTGGCGCCGAAGATGCTGGGGCGGGTGCGCGCGATCTCGGCCGATCTGCCAGTGGTGGGCGGCGGGCTGATTGAGAACATGAAGGAAGTGGAAGAGCTGCTGGCGCTGGGATTGAGCGCGGTGTCGACGAGCAACCCGCAGATGTGGATTAAGTAGGCACAGTCACTCGCTCACTGCAGCCCGAATTTCCTTGAATATCCAGCAGAAATAACAGAGACTGGTGCTGGTCTTTTCCCTTGATTTTCCATATCTGTTGCTGATCCGCCGCTCCGGAGAAGTTTCACTGGAAGCCACTCCCAAAGACGCGCACGCGAGCACAAACTCACCTTCTGCCCCGCCACGGCGCATCGGGCAATACGAGGTCACGGCCAAGCTCGGCGAAGGTGGAATGGGCGAGGTATTTCGCGCGCGGGACGCGAGGCTGGGCCGCGACGTGGCCATCAAGCTGTTGCCAGCGTCGCTCGCAAACGACGGCCAGTCGCTGGCGCGGCTGGAGCGCGAAGCGCGCACGCTTGCCGGGCTGAACCACCCCAACATCGCGGCGATTTACGGCCTGGAAGAAGGCGAGGGCCTGCGCGCGCTGGTGATGGAGCTGGTGGAAGGCGAGACGCTGGCGGAGCACATCCGCGGAAAAGCAGGGGCAAGCTCGAAGCCGATGACCGCGGAAGCGGCGCTGCCCATCGCGAAGCAGATTGCCGATGCACTTGAGTACGCGCATGAGCGCGGTGTGATCCATCGCGACCTGAAGCCGGCCAACGTGAAGATCACGCCGGAGGGTACGGTAAAGGTGCTGGATTTTGGGCTGGCCAAGGTGGTCAGCGATCAGGACTCGATTGCGCCGGTGACCCCATCGAACTCGCCGACGCTGAGCGTGATGGCGACGCAGGCGGGAATCATTCTGGGCACTGCGGCCTACATGTCGCCGGAGCAGGCCAAGGGCAAGCACGTTGACCGGCGAGCGGACATATGGGCGTTTGGCTGCGTGCTGTTTGAAATGTTCGCGGGAAAGATGGCGTTCGAAGGCGAGACCATTTCCGATTTGCTGGCAGCGGTGATCCGCGGCGAGCCGGAGTGGGCAGCGCTGCCGGCGACGACGCCTGGGGCGGTTCAGCGGCTGATCAGACGCTGCCTGGTGAAGGATCCCAAGCAGCGGATGCGCGATATCGGCGACGCGCGGATCGCTATTGAGGAGATTCTGTCTGGCGCGAGCTCTCAAGCCGAAGCAGTGGGGGCGGGCGGAATGCAGGAAGCCGCGCCCGCTTCGCGCGCGAGGCGCGCATTGCCGTGGGCGCTGGGGGCTGCGGCAATCGTGTTTGCCGCACTTGCAGGTTGGCTGCTGCTCAAGCCGAAACCACAGCCGAATATGATTCGTTTTTCGATTGCCCCGCCTGCAAACGAGGAGCTCGATCACGGCGGGGAGATGAGCATCTCTCCCGATGGACGGACCATCGCATTCATCGCCGAAGCCGGAGCGGATAAGCCGCCCGCTCTCTGGCTGAGACCGCTTGATAGCGAGACTGCGGTGCCGGTTCAAGGCACAGAGGGCGCGCAGGTGCCATTCTGGTCGCCAGACAGCCAGCAGATCGGGTTTTTTGCGAACGGGAAGCTTGAGAAAATCGCGGTAACGGGAGGCATGCCCCAGACGCTTTGCGACGCGGATTCCCCTGGCGGCAGTTGGAATCGCAATGGCGTCATCCTGTTTAGCCGCGCGAACGGCATTTACCGCGTTCCCGACGCAGGCGGAACTCCCACGCTTGTGACCGCGCCGGACGCTTCACGTCAGGAGCGGTCTTTCCAGTTGCCGCAGTTTTTGCCGGACGGCCAGCATTTCATCGTCCTTGTGCTGAGAGGCGGGGCGAGGGATGTTTACAACGCGGCCGGCTCGCTGGACTCGAAAACATTGGAGGCTTTAACACCGGCGGACTCGAACGCGCTCTACGCTCCGCCCGGCTACTTGCTTTATTTGAGTCAGGGCACGCTGATGGCGCGTCCGTTTAGCGCACGGTCGCTCAGCTTCAGCGGCGCGGCGTTTCCGATTGCCCAGGAGGTGGGGGAATACCAAACCATATACGGGTACTTCTCGGTCTCGCCCGCCGGGCTGCTGGCCTTCCAGACGGTGCCGAATTCCAGCTCGAACCAGTTGAACTGGTTCAGCCGCGCAGGCCAGAAGCTGGGCACAGTGGGAGAGCCCGATGTTTATTCCACGCCGGCGCTCTCACCCGATGGCACCCGACTTGCGGTGGCGGTGGGGCCACAGGGCAAGCGCAACATCTGGATCTATGACCTGAAGCGTGGAACCGGCTCGCGCCTCACCTTCGATTCCTTTGATGATGTGAATCCAGTCTGGTCGCAAGACGGAGGCCAGGTCTTTTTCAGCTCCAACCGCGGCGGGCAGTATGACATTTATCAATCGGCTGCAAATGGCCTGGGAAGCACGCAGGTGGTTCTTGAAACCAAAGATGTACCGAAGTACATGAATGACCTGGCCGAGGATGGCCGCGATGCCATCTATGACGACGGGGCGGCCACAGGCCGAACCGAGTTATGGGTTCTGCCACTCTTTGGCGAACGCAAGCCGTTCCCTTTTCTTCAAGGCGGCTTCGACGCAAGGAGCGCGGAGTTTTCGCCCAACGGCCATTTCGTGGCCTACGCTTCGACCGAGACGGGGAGGATGGAGGTCTATATCCAGACGTTCCCGCAACAGACTGGAAAGTGGCAGATTTCGGCAGCGGGCGGGACGGAACCGATGTGGCGGCGCGACGGAAAGGAATTGTACTTTCTTACGCCCGACGAAAAGCTGATGGCCGTGGACGTGAATACGACGGGTGCGAGCCTCCAAGCCGGTATTCCCAAGGAGCTATTCCAGGCTCCGCTAGTCCCGCTCTGGTATTGGAGAAACATCTATGCGCCGTCAGCGGACGGGCAGCGTTTTCTTATGCTCACGACGGCGACCGGAGCCCAAGCGACGCCGATTACGGTGGTGGTGAACTGGGCGGCAGCGATGAAGAAGTAGGGGGTGGCAGTGTCGACGAGCGATCCGATGATATGGATTAATTGAGGCGGGTGGATTCTTTCGCCCGCTGAAGCGGGCTTGGGGATTTTGTTCTGGCATTATTCCCCAGGCTTACGCCTGGGGCTACCTTCTTGAGCCCGCTGAAGCGGGCTTGAAGGAATTCCGCTTGGGTTAGAGATTTGTGCGATCCCACCCTAAACTCCTCGCTACGCGCGAAGTTTAGGATGGGGCACCCCATTTTTGCGATGGGTGAAGAGCGCTAAGGCAGCCGCAGATCCTTCGACTCGTCACGCTTTGCGTGACTCGCTCAGGATGACAGTGTCGTGGTTTCGCTGCGACGGTCTTGCGCTATTCGGTGTCGGGGTTGGGGAGAATGAGATCGCGGACGATGGAGTTCATCTCGACGACGGCGGAGATGAACTGGCGGAGGGTACGGCGGGTAGATCCGAAGGTGTCGAACTCATCGGTGGTCATGCCGTCTTCCATATAGGCGCGCTCGAAGTCAGGGAATTTGTTAAGCAAAGTGTCGACGATTCGCGGGTCGACCGGATTGTCGATGCGGGGAATGACTTCGATGTCGGATTCGTTATAGCGCTTTTGCCAGGCGCAAGGCGGAGAGATGACGACATCGCCACCGATGAACTCACTCCAATGCATGTGATTGCGGAAAGCTGCGGAGAGCAACCGCAGGCGATAGCCTCGTTCACGATAAATTCTGTAGGCCTTCTTGAAGACCGCGACACCAGCCCACTCGAGATAGCCGGGATCGACGGAGAGATTGTGCTTGTCGTGCTGAATCTTGAGCCAGTCGTCGAGTCGGCCCACCATGATGGTGCAGATGGGACCCATGGTGGAGATCGAGAGGCCCTCGGCTTCACGACGCTTGAGTCCGCGCTCGACGGCCTCGGCGACGGCGATGGCCTGTGGAAGGGTGAAGCTGACGGTAGCGTTGATGCTGATGCCGCGATACGTAGCTTCTTCAATGGCGGGAATGCCTGCGCGCGTAGCGGCGATCTTGACGATCATGTTGGGCGCGAGCTGGCTGAAGCGGACGGCCTGCACGAGCATGGCCTCGGTGTTGCGGTAGTTGCGCGGGTCAGTCTGGATGGAGAGGCGGCCATTGCGTCCGTTTTCGCGCTCAAAAACTGGCAGAAGCAGGCGTGCGGCATTCGTGGAAATTTCTTCGACAATGCGCCATGAGAGGGCGTCTTCAGTAAGTGTGGGATCCGCGGCGGCGAGTTCGAGAATGCGCGGCTTCCAGGCGGCGAGCTCACTCTTGAGAACCGAGACGGCAATCGACGGATTGCAGGTGGCGCCCACTGCGCCGTGCGAGATGGAGTATGTAAGCTCTTCAACGGAGGCCGAGTCATTCCATAGACAGGTCGGCGTGGTCTGCGTCATTTTATGGAGCGGGCTCTTGAAATGGACGGCGGGAGCGGGGGAAGTCATATGTACTCCGTTCGCTGCAAACGTGTGCAGAAAAACCCTAGCACCGAGGAAAGTAACCGGTCAAGAAGGGCGAAAAGTGGGACTTTTTAACAGTTGACATAGGGGGATTTGTTGGAGAGAATCGATAGAGTGCACACGTGTGCATACCTTGCGTCATTTTGTTTGCGATTTGAACCAGCCGGTGCATGCATAAGCCGGAAATCAAGTGTTGCTTTGGAACCTTTTTCCCAGGAGAGACGATGAGTGAGTTGTTGATCCGGCCGGATCAATTCCGGAACCGGACTGAAGATTTTGGATACGAGTTTTTATCCTTTGAAACGCGCGATTTGGAGGTTGGAAAGACATACAAGAGCGAGACGGCTGCGAGAGAGATGGCCATGGTGGTACTGGGCGGCGTTTGCTCAGTGAGCAGCTCGCGAGGCGATTGGCAAGGGATCGGCCATCGCGAAACGGTATTCGATGGGCTGCCGTACACGCTTTATCTGCCGATTGGAACAACGTTTACAGTGAATGCCGATACAGCGTGCGATTTGGCTTTTGTTTATTGCAAGGCTGAGGAGGAATATCCGGCGCGGCTGGTGACACCGGCGCATGTGGGAATCGAGATTCGAGGCGGAGGAAATGCAACGCGTCAGATCAACTCGATGCTGCCGCCGGGTTTTCTGGCGCAGAGGCTGATGGTGGTTGAGGTATTCACTCCGGCAGGAAACTGGTCGAGTTATCCGCCGCACAAACACGACGTACACAACATGCCGGCGGAAGCGGATCTGGAAGAGATTTACTACTACCGGATGGAGCGGCCGGAGGGATACGCGATTCAGAAGGTGTACACCGCGGACCGGCGCATCGACGAGACGATGACGGTACGCGACGGCGAGATGGTACTGGTTCCAGAGGGATACCATCCGGTGGTGGCTGCGCACGGATACAACGTGTATTATCTGAACGCGCTGGCGGGTTCGGCACGATCGATGGCCTGCTCGGACGATCCGGATTACGCGTGGGTGAAGAGCAGTTGGAAGGAAAAGGACCCGAGGCTGCCGATGGTGAAGCGCTAGGGGCAGCTTGATGAGTGATGGTCGTGGAATGCGTCCCACCCTAGCCGCAAAGACAAAAGCGTGGCGAGGGTGGGGCACCCACCTGGGGAGTACGCATGAAGACGCGGCGCATGACGACGGCTCAGGCGCTTATCGAATTCCTGAAGCAGCAGCATGTGGAGCGGGACGGCCGCGAGCATGCGTTCTTTGCCGGGATGGTGGGAATCTTTGGCCACGGAAATGTGGCCGGGATCGGACAGGCGCTCCAGCAGAATCCCGACTTTCCTTACATCCTGATGCGCAACGAGCAGGCCGGCGTGCACCTGGCGGCGGGATTCGCCAAGGCCAGCAACCGGCTGCGCACTTTTGCGTGCACCTCATCGATTGGACCCGGCGCGACGAACATGGTCACGGGCGCGGCGCTGGCGACCATCAACCGCCTGCCGGTGCTGCTGCTGCCCGGAGACATTTTTGCGCGGCGCAACGTAGCGCCGGTGCTCCAGCAACTGGAGTCGCCGGCGACTCAGGATACGGGTGTGAACGACTGCTTCAAGCCTGTTTCGCGCTACTGGGACCGCGTCTATAGACCCGAGCAACTGATCACTTCCCTTCCCGAGGCAATGCGCGTGCTGACTTCGCCGGCCGACTGTGGCGCGGTGACATTGGCGCTGCCCCAGGATGTGCAGACCGAAGCCTACGAATTTCCGGAAGAGTTTTTGCGAAAACGCGTGTGGCTGATCCGTCGCGTCGAACCGGATCGCGAGTCGTTGCGGCGCGCGTCGCAGGCGATTCGAACGGCGGAGCGGCCGCTGATTGTGTGCGGCGGCGGTGTGCTGATGAGCGAAGCCTCAGAGGCGCTGGGCGATTTTGCGGCGCGAACCGGGATTCCCGTGGCGGAGACGCAAGCGGGTAAAGGCGCGCTGAAATGGAACCATGCGCAGGTGATGGGAGCGATTGGAGCAACGGGATCGCTGGCTGCGAACCGGCTGGCCAATAGGGCCGACCTTGTCATCGGGATTGGAACGCGCTATTCCGACTTCACGACCGCGTCGATGACGGCGTTTCAAAATCCAAATGTGCAATTCGTCAACATCAACGCCGCGGAATTTGATGCCTACAAAGTGGGCGCGATCGCCGTGGTGGCCGACGCACGCGCGGCGCTGGAGCAATTGAGTGTGGCGCTGGACGGGCACAAGGTAAGGGCGACGTACGCGGCGGAGCTTGCGGAGCTGAAGGCGAATTGGGACGCGGAGGTCGACCGGCTGCTTCGCGTGAGTGGGCGAAGTGCGGGCGATACGAGTGCGGGCGAGGACGCCCGCACGACAGCCGGCGGGACGCCGGCGCTACGTAAATTGCGGAAGCCTGCGCAATCGGAAGTAATTGGCGCGATATGGGAGGCGGCGGGTGAGCGCGATGTGCTGGTGTCGGCGGCGGGCAGTCATCCCGGCGACCTGCACAAGCTGTGGCGAACACGGACGCCGAACGGTTACCACATGGAGTACGGCTACTCGTGCATGGGATATGAGATTCCTGGCGCGATGGGAGCGAAGATGGCCGACCCTGTGCGCGAAGTGTTCGTGTTTCTCGGCGATGGGACATATTTGATGGCGCCGAGCGAGATCGTTACGGCGGTACAGGAAGGCATCAAGATCATCATCGTGCTGGTTGATAATGGCGGGTTCGCGAGTATCGGCAGTTTGAGCAGGTCGCTCGGCCAGGGCGGATTCGGAACGAGATACCGCGCACGGAATAAGAAGAATGGGCAACTGGACGGCGGCGAACTGAAAGTGGATTATGTGGCCAATGCAAAAAGCCTGGGAGCGCATACGATCAAGGCAGAGACGTTGGGCGATTTGAAGAAGGCGCTTGAGGAAGCGAAAGCGGCGGACAGAACGACGGTGATCGTGGTGGAGACGGACACGACGCAAAGCGTGCCGGGGTACGAATCGTGGTGGGACGTTGCTGTGGCGGAGGTTTCAGAGTCGGAAAGCGTGCGCGAGGCGCGGGCGAAGTATGAAGAGGCGAGAACGAGGGAACGGCGTTATCTGTGAAGGCACCGGGGCGAGAGGATCTCGTGCGATCCCAGGTCTCAGATTCGAGACCTGGGGCACCCAGCCGGGACGATGACAGACTTCCCTCAGGGGCTAAAGCCCGGTGCTCCTTTTTGCTGCTTAACGGCACGGCTGAAGCCGTGCCCCTTCAAAACATGAGGAGCCAAGGGTCGAGGAGGACAAATGGAGCGATTGCAAAATTTCATTGGGAATGATTGGCACGGGTCGAGTGCGACCGAAACGCTGAAGGTCATCAATCCGGCATCGACCGCGGTGCTGGCAGAGGTCCCGCTTTCGCCGGCGGCGGATGTGAATGCGGCAGTGGAAGTGGCCGAACGAGCATTTGTGTCGTGGAGGCGCACTCCGGTCGTGGACCGGGTTCAGCCGCTTTTCCGGCTGAAAACGCTGCTGGAGCAGCATCGCGATGAGCTGGCGCTCTCCATCACCAACGAATGCGGCAAGACGCTGACCGAGAGCAAAGCGGAGATTCTGCGCGCGGTGGAGAACGTAGAGACGGCGTGCGGGATGCCGATGCTGATGCAGGGGACGAATTGCGAGGATATTGCAACAGGAATTGACGAGCACATGATCCGGCAGCCACTGGGAGTGGTAGCGGCGATTGTGCCATTCAATTTTCCTGGAATGATCGCGTTCTGGTTTTTCCCTTATGCGGTGGCGGCGGGCAATTGCTTCTTGTTGAAGCCCTCGGAGCGCGTGCCCATCACTTCGCAAAAGCTCTTTGAGCTGATTCAGGCGGCGGGGTTTCCGCCGGGCGTGATGCAACTGGTGAACGGCGGACGCGAGGCGGTGAACGCGATTCTCGATCATCCGGGCATTCGCGCGGTGAGCTTTGTAGGATCGACGCCGACGGCGAAGTACGTATACAGCCGGGCAGCTGCGGCGGGCAAGCGTGCACAGTGCCAGGGTGGAGCGAAGAATCCGGTGGTGGTGATGCCGGACGCGGATATGGAGATGACGACGCGGATTCTGGCTGATTCCGCGTTTGGTTGCGCGGGGCAAAGGTGCCTGGCGGCGAGCGTGGCGATTACAGTGGGCGGAGCGCGGCCGAATTTTACCGAGCAGATTGTAGCGGCGGCAAAAAATCGCAAAACAGGTTACGGCGCGGCACCGGGCGTGGAGATGGGCCCGGTGATTTCAGCCGAAAGCAAGACGCGCATCGAGGGGCTGATTGCGAAGGGCGAGCAGGCCGGGGCGCGCGTAATTGTGGATGGACGTGGGAAGAAGGTTCCCGAGTACGAGGATGGATATTTTGTGCTGCCCACGGTGCTGGACGATGTTGCGCCAGATTCAGAAGTGGCGCGGACGGAGATTTTTGGGCCGGTGCTGAGTTTGATCCATGCGCAGACCATTGAAGAGGCGATTGCGCTGGTGAACGGGCGCAGCTACGGAAACATGGCTTGCATTTTCACGACCGATGGCGCGAATGCGCGGCGGTTCCGATACGAAGTGCAGGCGGGGAACGTGGGCATCAACGTGGGCGTGGCGGCGCCGATGTCGACGTTTCCGTTTAGCGGATGGGGCGAAAGCTTTTTCGGCGATCTGCACGCGCAGGCGCACCACGCGGTGGAGTTCTTTACGCAGACCAAGGTTGTGGTGGAACGGTGGCCGAAGGAGTGGAGCAGGAAATTCTAAACGCAGCTTCTAGCTGCTAGCTACTAGCTTTTCCCGTGCCAATCCGAGGATTTGGCTCAGGCAGTCTGGAGCTAGGAGCTAGAAGCTAGTGGCTGGAAGCATCTCAGGAGAAGGTATGAAAGAACTATTAGTGGGGAATGCGCCGTGTTCTTGGGGCACGCTGGAGAATCAGGATCAGAGCCAGGCGATTCCGTTCAGCCAGATGCTGGACGAGCTGGTGGAGACGGGATACACGGGGACGGAGCTGGGCGACTGGGGCTACATGCCGACCGAGGCCGCGCGGCTCGGCGAGGAGCTGGCGAAGCGGAAGGTCGTGATGCTGGGCGCGTATGTGCCAGTGGCCATGAAGAATCCGGCGACACATGCGGAGGGCAGCAAGAGAGCTGTGAAGACGGCGAAGCTGCTGACGGCGGTGGCGACGACACAGGCGCCCTACCTGGTGCTGGCGGACGATGCAGGCACCGATGCGGTGCGGACCAAGCGCGCGGGACGCATCCGGCCCGAGGATGGCTTGAGCAGGGATGAATGGAAGACATTCGCTCGCGGCGCGGACGACATTGCTCATGCGGTATTCGATGAAACGGGATTGCGGACGGTATTTCATCACCACTGTGCGGGATATGTGGAGACTCCGGACGAGATTGAGCAGTTGCTGGACAAGACGAACCCGGATCGCCTTGGGCTGGTGTTCGATGCTGGGCATTACGTGCATGGGACAGGCACGGAGGATGGCAATTTGCTGCCGGCGCTGGAGCGATTCAAGGAGCGGATCTGGTACATCCACTTGAAGGACCTGGAGCCGAATGTTGCGCGGCAGAGCCGCGAAAAGGAGTGGGATTACTTTACGGCGATGCGGAATGGGCTGTATCCGGAGCTGGGCAAAGGGTGCATCGACTTCCCTGCCCTGTTGCGCTGGTTGGCTGCGCGCGACTACAAAGGATATGCCCTGGTGGAGCAGGATATTCTGCCGGGCATGGGAACACCGAAGGAAAGCGCGGCGCGGAGCCGGGAGTATCTGCGGTCGATTGAAAGCAATTTTGTGGGAGGACAGCTACTAGCTTCTAGCCGCTAGCTTCATGGTGCGGGAGCGTACGGAACTGCTTGAGGAACGGTTTAACTGAGTTCTGGAAAAGATCCCACAGTGAAACCCGATCCCTCAGGGGCTAAAGCCCCGCTTGTTTTTTTGGCTGTTTGCGGCACGACTAAAGTCGTGCCCTTATACAAGACTCTTGTGCGGGCGAGGACGCCCACACGACAGCCGGCGAGGACGCCGGCGCTACTAGAACAGAGAGCCGACTGCGACATCGGCGCTACGAGAACAGAAAGCGGACTGCGACATCGGCGCTACTAGAAACGTGGGGACGAAAGACAAATGAGCGGAAAGAAACTGCATTTCGGAATGATTGGGGCGGGACGGATCGGGAAAGTTCACGCGGAGACGCTGGCGTTTCGTTTGCCCGAGGCGGAGATTGTGACGATCGCCGATGTGGACCGGCAGGCGGCAGAAACGCTGGCGGCGCGGTGCGGCATTCCCAAGGTAGTGGCGACGGCAGAAGAGGTGATCGGCGATCCCAAGGTTGAGGCAGTTCTGATCTGCACGCCCACGGGGACCCATGCGGACCTGATTGTGCAAGCGGCAAAGGCAGGCAAGCAGATTTTCTGCGAGAAGCCGATCGCATTCAGCCTGGACAAAATCGACATGGCTCTGGACGCGGTGAAGAAGGCGGGCGTGAAGTTGCAGATCGGTTTCAACCGCCGATTCGATTCGAATTTCCGAAGGGTGCGACAGGCAGTGGCGAAGGGCGAGGTTGGCCAGCCGTGCCTGATGCACATTGTGAGCCGCGATCCGGCGCCGCCATCGATCTCGTATATCCGGACATCGGGCGGGCTTTTTCTGGACATGATGATTCACGATTTCGACATGGCGCGTTTCCTGATCGGCGACGAGGTGGAAGAGATTTACACGGCGGGAGGAGTGCTGGCCGAACCCGAAATCGGCGAGGCGGGCGACCTTGATATGGCAGTCGTGATGCTGCGCTTCAAAAACGGCACTATCGGCACCATCGATAACAGTCGCAAGGCGGTCTTTGGCTACGACCAGCGCGTGGAGATTCTGGGCACCAAGGGCAAGATCGAGTCGGAGAATCGGTTCGCCAACGAAGTGGTGGTGAGCACCGGGGAGTCGGTTTATTCCGATTTGCCCCTGAAGTTTTTTATGGATCGCTACCCGGAAAGTTTTGCGCAGGAAGTGGCGGAGTTTGTGCAGGCGGTGATCGACGACAAGCCGACGCCGGTGACGGGCGCCGATGGGCGTGTGCCGGTGGTGATGGCGCTGGCGGCGAAGAAATCGTTCGATGAACACCGGCCGGTGAAGTTGGCCGAGGTGTCGGCGTGAAGCGGTCGAATCTGCTTGCAATTCTGACCGATGTGCACCTGTGGGTGCCTGTTGTCGTGCTCATTTTGGGAACTACGCTGCTAATGATGTTGAGGTGAACCGATGAGCACGACGGCGGACACCGCGGGGCGACATTCAGGCACGCGGTCGACAATCTCACTGCACATGCTTGGCGTTTTTTGCGGGCTCTCGGCGGCGGTGTGGCTGGGCAGCGCGGAAGCTCCGACCAAATTGGTGAACGAGGGCTTTTCGCCGTTCCTGATCTCGATGGGGATGGTGATGGGCGCGTTTGTGGCGCGCTGGACAATTCCCACGCTGCTCAAAGGGACCAGCTTTGTGTTCGTGGACCTGAAGGAGAAACCGCACCTGATGGTGTGGGCGCTGGTAGGCGGAATGCTATGGGCAGTGGCGAATACGCTGACGATTTTTGCAGTGCGCAACGTGGGCCTGGCGATTGCGTTTCCGTTATGGAACACCAATAGCCTGGTGGGGCTGTTCTGGGGCTGCCTGCTATTCAAGGAACTGCGCGGTTCGCGTACCAAAGATTGGGCAAAGGTGATTGGGGGGGCGGCGGCGATTGTGTTTGGCGCGGCAGTGCTGGCTTTCGCAACGGCTCAGCAGAATGCAGGTACACCGGGGAAAGCGACCATCGGAATTATTGCTGCGCTGGGCGCGGGCGTGCTGCTGGGCACAATGTACATTCCTTATCGGAAGGCTTACATCAGCGGGATGAATCCGCTGTCGTTCGTGACGATTTTCACATTTGGGGAACTGGCGACGGTGTTCGTGCTGGGGCTGGTGTTTTATGGCGGCACGGGGCCACTCTGGGCGGAGCTAAACCGCGCGCGGCCAATGCTGTTCTGGCCGTTTGTGGGCGGATTCTGCTGGGTGATCGGCGATTTGTTCCAGCAGTATGCAGCGAAGTACCTAGGGATCGGGCGCGGCATTCCGCTGTCGAATACAAATCAGCTTTGGGGACTGGCGTGGGGCGCGCTGGTGTTTGGCGAGTTTGTCGGACTGACGACGGGCAGCAAGGTTCTAATCCTGAGTGGTTCGGCGATTATGATTGCCGGCGCCGTTTCGATCAGCATGGCCGCGCCGCCGCCTTCGGAGATGGAGAGCTGGAAGCGGGCGATGCATCGTGAGTGCGAGCGATATGGGCTGGACAAAGAGAGCGTTGCGGCCGTGGTGGCGGGCAACGATCCGCTGGCCGACAACAAGCACCCGCGGCGGTGGTGGGAGATCTTGATTGTGTGCGCGGCGAGCGGAGTCTTCATTTGGCTCGCTGTGGGCACGCGAGCGCAGCATATCTACGCGAATATTCCGTGGATGATTGTGCTGATCGTGGGAACGATGATTCCGCTGGGACTATGCGGAACGCTGCTGTGGCGACGGACGAGATTCTCGTAGATTCGTGAGTTCAATGTGCGGGCGAGGACGCCCGCACGACAGCCAGCGAGACGCCGGCGCGACCTTTCTTTCGCCTCTACTTTATTTCGCCTCTACTTTTCTTTCGCCCCTATGGGGCTCGCGACATCTTTTGTGGATGCGTCCTCAGGGCTGCCCTTCCCAGTCGCTGCGCTCGGGGTCGGGTTGCCCTGGGCTAACTTCCTTCGCTCCCTACGGGAGCTCCCGCGGTCATTTGTCGGGCTTTCTGATAGGTCACCGCACGCAGCTCATATCTCGCTGAAAATAAGCTATTTATTTGTTTCGCGGTTGCTGGGCCGCGAAGCGGATGAATGAAAATTCGAAGGGCATTTTTGAGCCTGACCGAGAGGTTCATTTCGCGTCCGAGGTGCATCGGGATGCGCGAGTCGGGCGTCATTTCTTTGGTTCCTGAAGAGTGAACCTTGTCACATCTGGAGAAACGTACCGCGGCATAGAATGACAGCGTTGCGAGGCGTCCGGGCTCTTACTTCTTTGTGATGCCGAGTTGCAGTATCGATCCCCAGAGGCGAAATGACGACAGAAGTTGAAATCGAAAAGAGGAAATCCTCAAAGGAGACGATAGGGGACAAGGTCGCGCAGCTCGCGGCGAGGCGGGCGGAGCTAGAGCTGGGTGGCGGCAAGGATCGCATCGAACGCCAGCACGCGACGGGAAAACTATCGGCGCGCGAACGCGTTGAACGGCTGGTGGACCGGGGAAGCTTTGAAGAGATTGGGCTATTCAGCCGGCACCGCGCAACATATTTCGGCATGGCCGGAAAAGAACTGCCGGCTGATGGAGTGGTGACGGGCTGCGCGACTATCGACGGGCGGCTTGTGCACCTGGCGAGCCAGGATTTTTCGGTGGCGGGCGGCGCCGCGGGCGAGACGCATTGCAACAAAGTGGCCGAGATGATGGCCATGAGCCTGAAGACGGGCAGCCCGTTCGTATTTATCAACGACTCGGGCGGAGCACGGGTGCAGGAAGGGATCGACAGCCTGGCCGGATACGCGCGGGTTTTCTACAACAACGTGATGCTGTCGGGGACGGTGCCGCAGATTTCGCTGATCTGCGGGCCATGCGCGGGCGGCGCGGCGTATAGCCCGGCGCTGACGGATTTCGTGATCCAGACTGAGCGGGCGCGGATGTTCATCACCGGTCCTCAAGTGATTAAACAAGTGACGGGCGAGGAAGTAAGCGCGGAAGATCTGGGCGGGGCGCAATCGCAGATGCATTTTTCGGGTGTGGTGCATCTGATCGCACGCGACGACGATGAGGCGATTGGGCTTTGCCGGCGGCTGCTGAGCTTTCTGCCGGCCAACAATATGGAAGACCCTCCGCGGCTGCATTTCAGCGGGCGACTGCGAGCCGACTCAGAGATGAACGACGCAGTTCCAGTGGACGCGAAGGTAGCCTATGACGTGCGCGACGTGATTGCGCGCGTGGTGGACAACCAGGATTTCCTTGAGATTCAACCGGAGTTTGCCGCAAACATAGTTATTGGTTTCGGACGGCTGCAAGGCCGACCGGTAGGGATTGTGGCCAACCAGCCGTGCGTTCAGGCTGGGGCGCTGGATATCGATGCATCAGACAAGTCGGCACGCTTCGTGCGGTTCTGTAACGCGTTCAATATTCCTTTACTGACGTTGGTCGATGTGCCGGGATTCTTGCCGGGTGTGGAGCAGGAGCGCGGAGGAATTATCCGGCACGGAGCAAAGCTGTTGTTCGCCTATTCGGCGGCGACTGTGCCGAAGATTACGGTGGTTCTGCGCAAGGCATATGGCGGAGCGTACATCGCCATGTGTTCGAAGGGGCTGGGAGCGGACCGCGTGGTGGCATGGCCGACGGCGGAGATTGCGGTGATGGGCGCCGAGGGCGCGGCGGAGATCGTGTTCCGGCGGGAGATCGATGCGGCGGAGGACAAATCCGAGCGGCGCAAGGAATTAGTGGACGAGTATCGCGAGACGTTTTCGAATCCATATGTGGCGGCGGGGCGAAGGCTGGTGGACGACATTATTGAACCCGCGGAAACGCGGCGCTACGTGGCGCGCGCTTTGGAATCGCTGCATAGCAAGCGCGAGCTGCGGCCGCAAAAGAAGCATGGATTAATTCCCCTGTAGGTGGAGGCGGGCGTGGGAATGCAGTGGATGGAATGGGCGAGTATGACGGCGGTTGCGGGAGCAGTCTGCCTGGCCGTTTATGCCGCAATGGCGCGCATGATGCGGCGCGCGGTGGCGGACAAGCAGCGGGAAAACGACCGCCAGTGGAGTGCTATTGCTGCAACCGTGCAAACGTTACAGGCTCGTGTGGCGGAGCTTGGCAGGCTCGAGGGCGAGCAAAGCGAGAGCGCGGTTTGGGCTGGCGAAACTCGGGCGGGACAAAGGCGGGGATCGACCGAGCCGGAGACGATTGCGGTGCTGACCGCAGCAGCGACGGCATTCCTTGGCCAGAAGGCACGCATCCGCTCGGCGCAAATTGCGTCGGCGGAGCCGATAAGCGCGGGCACATGGGCACAGCAAGGGCGCGCGTTTGTGCAGACCTCGCACAATCCGCACTCGAGAAGATGATCGCAGCAACAAGATAGGCAGCAACCGGGATTTGAAAGAAAGAGAGAGGCACGTTGAAGCTTCAGATCACGATCGACGGAAAAGCCTACCAGGTTGAAGTAGAGGTTTTGGAGGACGAGGAGACTCGAGAAGAGCCGGGCTATGCGGCACAACCTGCGGCGCGCATCACCGAAAGTCACGCGCAAGAAGCGTGGGACAGCGAAGGCAAGATTTGCCGCAGCCCGGTGATGGGGCTGGTGATCAAGGTGAACACAGTGCCGGGGCAACGCGTCGAGGCCGGCGAGCTGATGGTCGTGCTGGAAGCGATGAAGATGGAGACGAACATGACGGCTCCACGAGCCGGAATCGTGAAGCGCGTGGAGGTAAGGCCGGGCGACCCGGTGAAGCTGAGCCAGGTGCTGTTGGAGATGGAGTGAATGAGATCGCTCCCCGGTCCTCAAATGCGAGGGACCGGTGGCACCCCAGGCAGCGGGAGATGGGTTGAAGGACTGAGATGAAAGAAGTGGACGACGAGTTGAAAGTGTTTCCCGGAATCAGGTTTGTGGATCACGTGGCGATTGCGGTGAAGCCCGGCGAGCTTGAAAGCCAGATAAAAGCCTACAGGAGGCTTGGATTCAGGGAGATTCACCGCGAAGAAGTTGGCGGAACGGACCAGGTTCGGGAGGTGCTGTTGCAAATTGGCGAGGGGCCGAATCTGATCCAACTCCTGGAACCGCTTTCGGCTGACTCGCCCGTGCAAAAGTTGATCGATAAAAATGGGGGACGCGGCGGGTTGGCGCATGTGGCTTTTCGCGTGGAAAGCGCGCAGCGCGCCTTCGATGCGATGCAGGCGGAAGGATTTCAGCTGATTGACAAGGCTCCCCGCGAGGGATCGCGGGGAACGACGGTTTTTTTTGTGCACCCGAAGTCGCGGGCCGATGGAGCATTCGGGTTCCTGATGGAGATGGTGGAGGACGCTGAGGGCAAATGAGAGAAGGCGGCGATGGAACATTTGCTTGAAGAATTCCCCAGGGTCACGACGGCGGAGTGGGAAGCGGCGATTGCGCGCGATTTGAAGGGAGCGAGCTACGAAAGGCGCCTGGTCTGGCGCAGCGAAGAAGGGCTGGCGGTGAAGCCGTACTATCGCGCCGGCGATTTGAAAGATCTGGCGTGGATGGATGCGGCGCCAGGGGAGTTTCCCTACCGGCGCGGCGGGCGCGCGACGGGTGATTGGCGGATCCGCGAGGGGATCGACGCTGAGGATGCAAAGACTGCAAACCGAGAGGCGTGCGCTGCAGTTGCGGCCGGCGCCGAGGAAATTGCATTCAGCGGCGTTTTGGTTGAGAGCTGTGCTCAACTCAAAGTGCTCCTCAGAAATCTCGAAGAGGTCCCCATCCACTTCGAGCGCGCCGATGAAAGACTGATCCGGCTATTAACTGAGCGCCACACCAAAGGCCGACGCGCCTCGGAACTTTCGACGGGATGCGATGCAATGGCCAGTGTGGACTTTGCGGCGGAAATCATCGAAGCCGCGCCGGCACGATTTGTGCCGTTCACCATTCATGGAGACGCATTCGAGGAGGCGGGCGCGACCGTCGCGGAAGAAGTTGGCTTGACGCTGGCAGCTGGGGTGGACTTTGTTAGCGCGATGCAGGAACGCGGGGTGGAAGCGGGCAGCGCGGCGGCGGCGCTTGAGTTCGGCTTTGCCATAGGCTCGAACTACTTTTTCCAAATTGCAAAGCTGCGCGCGTTCCGTATGGTGTGGGCGCGGGCGATCGACAGCTTTGGCGGCGCGCGTTCGCAAGCCAGGGCACAGATCGCGGCACGGTCTTCGCGATGGAACAAGACAGTCTACGATCCGCATGTAAACATCTTGCGTGCAACCACCGAGGCAATGGCAGCATTAATTGGCGGCGCGGACTCTGTGATGGTGGCGCCCTACGATGCATGCTACAGGCGACCTGACGAGGCAAGCCGCAGGCTGGCGCGAAATACGCAACTACTCCTGAAACACGAGGCGGGCCTGAAGCGCGCAGCCGATGCGGCAGGCGGATCGTACGCTGTGGAGACATTTACAGACTTTCTGGCCAGTGAAGGCTGGAGGATCATGCAAGAAATCGAAGCTCGTGGAGGCTACCGAAAAGCGCAGAAGGACGGCGCGATTACGCCAATGCTGGAGCGGTCATTGTCGGCGCGGGAAAAGGCAGTTGTGCTGCGGCGACGTGTCTTTGTAGGGACCAATCAATTCGCAGACCCTGCTGAGCGGGCGCTCGACCGGTGCGAGGCCGGGCGGATTTGCGAGACGCAGTTCGACGCGACGGGACGCGGAACGCAAGCGTATGAGGAGTTGCGTCTGCGCACAGAGCGGCACGCCGCTCGAGGGGGTTCAATTCCGAAGGTATTGTTGGCGGAGATTGGCGATGTGAAGATGCGCGCTGCGCGCTCGAATTTTGCAGCGAATTTTTTTGCCTGCGCCGGAATGGAGACAGTGACGCGACGGTTTAGAAAAGCGGCGGAGATTGCGGAAGCGAAGGACGATCTGATCGTGCTCTGCAGCGCCGACCCCGAATATGCGGCAATCATCGCGGAGTTAGCGCTGGGGTTGAAGGCTGCAGGGCGAACGACACCGGTGTTTGTGGCCGGAAATCCCGAAGACGCGGCGAGTCTTGCGGCAGCGGGGGTTGCCGATTTTGTGCACGCGCGAAGCAATCCCGTGGAAGTGGTGGCAAAGTGGCAGGAACGATTGGGAATGTAGGAGCTTGAGCTCGAGTTATCCCACCCTTGCGGCAAGAACAAGGACGCCGCAAGGATGGGGCACCCCGGAGTTGTGGTGGGTTGGGAATGAAAAGACGTCCGGATTTTGCAAAGATCGATTGGAGAACCGAAGTACCGGTAGATTTGGCGTGCGACGCCACCCTTGGCGCAAAAACAAAAGCGCGCCGCGGGGGGGGCGCCGAGCCGCCGGCCGACGAGCGGCTTGCAGATGAGCAGGCTGCACAGAAACACTTTTATACACGCGAGGATCTGAAGGGGCTGGAGCACTTGGACTACGCGGCCGGCATTCCCCCGTTCCTGCGCGGACCCTACACGACGATGTATGCCATGCGACCGTGGACCATCCGGCAATACGCGGGGTTTTCAACGGCGGAGGATTCGAATGCGTTTTATCGGCGCAACCTGGCGTCCGGGCAGCGAGGGCTTTCAGTGGCATTCGATCTGGCGACGCATCGCGGCTACGACTCGGACCATGAGCGCGTAACCGGTGACGTAGGAAAGGCGGGAGTGGCGATCGACTCGATTCTGGACATGAAGATTTTGTTCCACCGGATCCCACTCGACCAAATGTCGGTTTCAATGACCATGAACGGCGCGGTGCTGCCGATCATGGCGTTTTATATTGTTGCGGCCGAGGAACAAGGCGTGAAACCGGAAGCGCTGAGCGGCACCATTCAGAACGACATCCTGAAGGAATTCATGGTTCGCAACACGTACATTTATCCGCCGGCAGGATCGATGCGTATCATTGGGGATATTTTTCGCTATTGCGCCGCAAATATGCCGAAGTTCAACTGCATCAGCGTGAGCGGATATCACATGCAGGAGGCCGGCGCGACGGCGGAACTGGAACTGGCGTATACGCTGGCTGATGGGCTGGAGTATTTGCGCACCGGGGTTCATGCGGGGCTCGATGTGGACGATTTTGCGCCGCGGATTTCATTTTTCTGGGGCGCGGGCATGGACCACTTCAGGGAGATCGCCAAGATGCGAGCGGCGCGCATGATCTGGGCAAAGCTGGTGAAAGGCTTTGGGGCGAAGAATCCAAAGTCACTGGCGTTGCGCGCGCACTCGCAGACTTCAGGATGGAGCCTGACGGCGCAGGACCCCTATAACAACGTGGTGCGCACGTGCGTTGAGGCGCTGGCTGCGGCATTCGGGGGTACGCAGTCGCTGCACACCAACGCGCTGGATGAGGCACTCGCGTTGCCGACTGATTTTTCCGCCCGCATCGCGCGCAATACGCAGCTTTTTTTGCAGCTCGAGACGGGAATCACGCATGTAGTGGATCCCTGGGCGGGATCGTATTACGTGGAACGACTGACGCACGAGTTGATGCATAGGGCCTGGAAACTGATCCAGGAAATCGAGGAGCTGGGTGGAATGACGAAGGCGATCGAAACGGGATTGCCAAAGATGCGCATTGAAGAGGCAGCCGCGCGACGGCAGGCGGAGATCGACGCGGGACGCGACGTGATTCTTGGAGTGAATGCGTACCCGACGCCTGAGGAACCCGAGATCCCGGTTCTCGACATCGACAACAACGCGGTGCGCGATGGACAGATCAAGCGATTGGACCAACTGAAGCGCGAGCGCGATCCGGGCGCAGTTCGCGATGCCCTGGAGCGGCTGGAACGATGCGCGGCTAGCGGCGAGGAAAATTTGCTGGAGTGCGCGGTGGGGGCGGCGCGCAAACGTGCGACGCTGGGCGAGATTTCGGTGGCTCTGGAGAACGTATGGGGGCGCTACGAAGGGGCGACGCGGACGATTGCCGGTGTTTATTCCGCGCAGAACGCCGGCGGCGAGGAGTTCAAAAAAGCGCGGAGGATGGTGGAGGAGTTCGAGCGGGAAGAGGGGCGGCGGCCACGGATTCTGGTGGCAAAGATGGGCCAGGACGGGCACGACCGAGGCGCGAAAGTGATTGCGACCGCGTTTGCAGACATCGGATTCGACGTGGATGTGGGTCCGCTCTTCCAGACACCGCGCGAAGTAGCGCAATTTGCGATGGATAGCGATGTGCATTTGGTCGGCGTGTCGAGCCTGGCCGCCGGACACAAAACGCTGGTGCCACAGCTGATTGACGAGCTGCGGGCGATGGGACGGGATGACATTCTGGTGGTCGTGGGCGGCGTGATTCCGCCGCAGGATTATCGATTCCTTTATGACGCGGGCGTGGCGGGGATCTACGGGCCGGGCACAGCGGTTCCGGTGGCGGCGCAAAAGATTCTGGAGCTGTTGAGCGCCGCGGTGATAGGTTGAAGCTTTTGAAGAGATGAAGTCACTTGGCCAACCCGCGCGTTCAATGCAGGTCCTTCGGCTCCGTTTGGAGCGCAAAACGCTCCAAACTACGCTCAGGATGACAGTATTTTTGCTTCAGCGAAGACTTGGGCCGAGAACGTCGGGGTTGTTCAGATGAAGAGCGCGCTACGCGAACTGCCGGGATGCGAAGCGCCGGATGCTCCAGGTGCGGCGAAACGATCTCGGTCGCTGACACGCGAACAGTATCGCGACGGCATTCTCGGGGGTGACCGTGCGGTATTGGCGCGCGCCGTTACGCTGATCGAAAGCGCTCGTGAAAAGGACCGCGAACTGGCCGAGCAGATCGTCGAGGATTGCCTTCCGCATTGCTGCGATTCCGTTCGCGTCGGCATTACAGGCGTTCCCGGCGCGGGCAAGAGCAGCTTGATTGAGGCGCTGGGCCGATTCCTGATCGCAGAGCGAAAGGAAAAGGTCGCGGTACTGGCGATCGACCCGAGCAGCGAGATCTCCGGGGGAAGCATTTTAGGCGACAAAACGCGGATGCCGACGCTGGCCGCAAGCGGGATGGCATTCATTCGGCCGTCGCCTTCGCGCGGCATGGCCGGCGGTGTGGCGCAGCGGACGAGAGAGGCGATGCTGCTCTGCGAGGCAGCGGGATACCGAAACCTGCTGGTGGAAACGATCGGCGTTGGCCAATCAGAGACCGCGGTGAACGGGATGGTAGATTTTTTCCTGCTGATCACGCTTGCCGGCGCGGGCGATGAGCTGCAGGGAATCAAGCGCGGGGTGATGGAGCTTGCTGACCTTGTGGCGGTTAACAAAGCAGACGGAGCGAACATGGACGCCGCGGAAAGAGCGCGGGCCGAAGCGCAAAACGCCCTGCACTTTTTTCCGGCGGCGGAATCGGGTTGGATGCCACGCGCGGTAACCTGCTCCGCGCTCACGGGTGCCGGAATCTGCGAACTGTGGGGACATGTAATGCAGTATGCAGCGCTGACACGAGCCAACGGCTGGTTGGCCGCAAGCCGGCGCGAGCAACAGCGGCGATGGATGCATGAGATGATCGATCAGTCGCTGCGGCAGCGGTTCGACGAGCACGCGGCAGTGCGCAGCCGTATTAAGGCGCTGGAGCGCGATGTGGCGGAGGGACGAACGACACCGTTTCGTGCGGCACGAGCACTGCTGAAAGCAGCTTCTAGCTTTTAGCTCTTGGAATTTGGTTGTTGGCGGCTAGCCTTCATTTCTCGCTCGCCTGCCCGGATTCGAGGAACCCAAAAACCTCTTCGAGGGCGGATTGCCATGATGAGAGTTGAATGCCGAAGCGGGAGTGGAGTTTGGCGCTCGAAAGAACAGAGTTGCGCGGTCGCGCGGCAGGGGTTGGATAGTCCTTGCTGGCGATGGGCACAAGCTCCGGCGGTTTGATGCCGAGCTGCGCGGAGGCGCGGGCGAAGATCGCCTGAGCAAAACCGAACCAGGAGACCGAGCCGGCGCAGGTCATGTGATAGAGGCCTGACCAACCCTCAGCGGCGCCAAATCGGCCGGCCAAGATACCGGTAACAATGGCATGCGTGGCACGAGCCAGCTCGATCGAGCTGGTGGGCGCGCCGATCTGATCATCGACGATGGAGAGCCGATCGCGCTCTCGAGCCAGGCGAAGCATAGTGAGCAGAAGATTCTTGCCATGCGGTGAGTAGACCCAACTGGTGCGGAAGACGAGATGGCGGGCGCGGGAATTTTGAATGGCCTGCTCGCCGGCCAGCTTGCTTGCGCCATAGACGCTGAGCGGCGCAGGTGCATCGTCTTCGGTCCATGGCTCCTGCTTGCTGCCGTCAAAGACGTAGTCGGTGGAGTAGTGGACAAGAAGAGCGTTGCGCGCGGCGGCTTCTTCGGCGAGAACACGAGGAGCGAGAGCATTGACGGCGTGGGCCAGAGGCATCTCTGACTCAGCTCGATCGACTGCGGTATATGCGGCAGCGTTGAGAATGACGTCCGGCGCGGTACGGCGGATCAAGTCTCGGGTCTGGTCGGGATCGGCGAGATCGACGGATTTGCGGTCAATGGCGATAACGAATCCAACATCGGTGAAGATTTGCGCGAGCTCGCGACCGAGTTGGCCGTTGCTGCCAACGATGAGAATGCGGGGATTTCGCGACGGATCGGAGGCAGGGGGTTGAATAGGCGAATCCGTCATGCGAAGAGGCTCCCGAAAAGCGCAGAGGTGCGCTTCCCGCATTTTAATTGGGCTTTGTGGCTGGGTTCGCGCCTTGACCCGATTCCCCGTACAATTTAAAGAAGGAGCGCAACCTCGATGCGACGGGTCTATTGCGACGCTAACGCCACCACGCCTTTGCTGCCGGAGGTGATGGAGGCGATGCGCCCGTACTGGATGGAGGAGTTCGGTAACGCCTCGTCGATTCATTTGCACGGCCAGAAGGCGCGAAAAGCTGTGGACCACGCGCGTGAGACGCTGGCCAAGTTTTTTGGTTGCCGCGAAGCAGAGGTGGTATTCAACTCCGGGGGAACGGAGGGGGACAACACAGCGATCTTCGGGCTGGTGCGCGCAGGCGACCACTTCATTACGACTTCGATCGAGCATTCGGCGGTGTTGCGGGCCGCCGATCGAGTGGCGGCGCGCGGCGTGGATGTGACGTTTGTGGAGCCCCGGAAAGATGGACTCATCGATCCGGAAGAGATCAGGCGTGCGATCAGACCGGCGACCCAGGCGGGCGGCAGGACTCTGATTAGCGTGATGCTGGCGAATAACGAGACGGGCGTGCTGCAGTCGGTGGAGGAGATCGGGAAGATTGCCGCGGAAAGCGGGGCCTTCTTTCATATTGACGCGGTGCAGGGGGCAGGCAAGATTGCGTTCGATGTACGGCGGTTTGGGTGCCACCTTTGCTCGATAAGCGCGCACAAAATGCATGGGCCGAAGGGCGTGGGCGCGATGTACGTGCGGCGCGGAACGCCAGTTGAGCCGTTGATGGTGGGCGGAAGCCATGAACGCAGGCAGCGCGCGGGAACGGAAAATGTGCCGGGCATCGTGGGCCTGGGCAAGGCCGCCGAACTGTCGATGGAGAGCCTGGAGGATGGGACGATGGCGCGCGTTGCGCGGTTGCGCAACCGGCTGGAAGCGGGGATTCTCGAAATTCCCGGCACGGGAGTGAATGGCACGGGAGAGTCGCGCACAGCCAACACGACGAATATTCACTTTGAGAACGCGGAGGGCGAGGCGTTGGTGATCGCGCTCGACTTGAAGGGTGTTGCGGTGAGCGGAGGTTCGGCGTGCCACTCGGGATCGACCGAACCGAGCCATGTGCTGATGGCGATGGGGTTGGACAAGAATGCGGCGCGGGCCAGCTTGCGGTTCAGTTTGCTTAAAACCGTGACCGATGAGGATGTGAACCATGTGCTGCACGTGGTTCCGCAGGCGGTGGAACATTTGAGGGCACTGGCGCCGGAGACTGCCGGAACATCGAGATGATCTGATCCGAGGTATCCCAGGTCTCAAAATCGAGACCTGGGGCACCCAGCTTGATTGGGCAACGAACTTCCCTATGAGTGAGAGCAAGACCATTGCGGTGGCGATGTCCGGAGGGGTTGACTCCTCCACGGCTGCGGCGATCCTCGCGCGAGGGAGCGCGTGCGCGGACAATTCTAAGAATGCTGTCGTCGGGCTGACGCTGCAGCTTTGGGATCAGATGCGGCTGGCGGGCACGCACGGAATTCCGGATGCGCCGAAGGCCGGTCGATGCTGCTCGCTCGACGATGTTTACGATGCGCGACGTGTCGCGGAGCACCTGGAGATTCCGTATTATGTCGTGAACCAGGAGGAGCGGTTCGAACGCGACGTTGTGCGACCCTTTGTGGATGAGTACCTGGCGGGACGGACGCCAATTCCCTGCTCGCATTGCAATAACCACATCAAGTTCGATCAACTGCTGAAGACGGCGCGCAGCATTGGTGCGGAGCGGATCGCGACGGGTCACTACGCGGTGAACGAGTTCGACGAAAAGCGCGGGCGATGGATCTTGAAGCGGCCAGCGGATCGGGCAAAGGACCAGACGTATTTTCTGTTTGGGCTGACGCAGGACCAACTGGCACGCACCCTATTTCCGCTGGGGCAGATGACCAAGCCGGAGGTGCGCGATGCGGCGCGAAAGTACGGCTTGATGCTGGCCGAGAAGCCTGATTCGCAGGAGATCTGCTTTGTGCCAGGCGGCGATTACAAGCGGTTCATCGAAGCGTATCTCGAGGAACAGGGCGAGGCGGCGCCGGAGATGGCGGGCGAACTGGTGGCCCCGACCGGTGAAGTGATCGGGCAGCATACCGGGATCCACAACTTCACCGTGGGGCAGCGCAAGGGGTTGGGTGTGTCGAGCGCGGCTCCGCTCTATGTGATCAACATCGATCCGGCGAGCCACCGCGTGACAGTGGGCGCGGATGCCGAGCTGGCGACGCGCAGTTTGCGGGCGCGGCAGCTGAACTGGATCAGCATTCCGGATTTGACGGAGCCGACGCGCGTAAAGGCGAAGATCCGGCACCGGCACGAGCCAGCCTGGGCGACTCTCGAACCGAGCGGAGCGGATGAAGCAATGGCTACTTTCGATGAGCCTCAGCGCGCGGTCACGCCGGGTCAAGGCGCGGTTTTCTACGACGGGGATGAAGTGGTGGGCGGCGGCTGGATTGTTTGAGCGCTCAATCGGGTCGCTGCGCCAATTAGTGTTGTCTGAACTTCGGAAATCCGCCGACAGGCCCTAGACGAACATATCGTGATCGCCAGACGCGCGATTGGCGCGCGATCGAGGCTCGGATGCTCCATTGCGGAGGGATTCGATGACCGCCTTCACGGACGACAAGATCGCCGAAAACTGGCGAATGGGTTTGTTGACGGCGTCGGACATGAAGTTGCCGGTGCGCTCAACAGTGTCAAGAACATGAGAGAACATCGAGTCAATGCGATTGCCCTGAACACGTGCGCGGGCGATCATTTCATTGGCGGCGGTTTGGAGATCGGCGGACTGGACGCGCAGGGAATGAGTGAGAGCCGCCAAGTCGTCTGCGGTTTCTTCGATCTTTGGCGTGAGACGTGTAACCAGCGAGCGAGTATTGTCGATCAACGGAGTGACCGACGAGCGGAACGCCTCGAACTTGTCGTCCATGGAGCGCGCAGCCTTGCGCATGGCGATAAAAGCGGCCAACAGAACGAAGGCCTGAACGAGCATGGCCGCCGCGACCAGGGCGATCAGAGCGAGTTGAACGGTTTGATTGTCGAGCTTTGGCATGGTGGATGATCTCTCGCAAAACGTCTGCGGAACTTAAGAATTGCATCCTGAATACGATGAAACTGAACGCGCCGAGCCTGAGCACGCCGCGTCTACGAAAGCAGCAGAATGACCTCCGGCGAGACCGGACCCATTTCGCTCGCGTTCGCCGGCGGAAGAAGTGCCAAGGCCGGAGACCGAAAGCGCGGACGCTGCCGGATCTCAGAACTCGTTGGTCTCAGACTCTCCGCTTGCGGACTTGTATGCCTGACGTCCGGCATCTACAGCCGCAGTGACGCGGGTGCTCTGATCGGCGACCAGATTCTTGCCGCGCTCGACGAATTCCTCCCATTGTGCTCTTCCGCGATCCACGTATTCGCCAACCTGTTCCTTGCCCCGGTCAACAAAGGCGCTCACCTGCTCCTTGCCCCGGTCCACTATGGCACTCACGTTCTCGGCAGCCTCACGCGTACGCGCACGCAGATACTCCGCGCTCTCACGTGCTCCTGAGGCGATGTCTTCGCGCGTCTCCTTGCCGCTCTTCGGCGCATAAAGGATGCCGACCAGAGCACCGACGCCTAATCCAGCCAAGAACCAAGCCAAGCCATAAGATTTGTTATCTTCTGCCATGATGAAACCTCCCTCTTTCCATCGCGCTCAACGAATGATTGAGCCTACCAAACCAGTCCAGTCTACCGCAAACGGGTCCCGTGCAGCAGATTGGGAAGCCGTTGATTTCCAGAAACAGCCCAGAGTGATCCCGCCAAACTCATTTACATCGATTGAGATTCGCAGCGATCGCCTGGGATCGAAATGCCCAAACCGGTCACTATCGATCTTGGATGCGCGGCACGGTTGCGGGGTCATCTACCCAAGGCCGAAGTGCGGGCAAGAACTTCAGCGAAGTGGACAGCGGACCGTGTTGACAACTGCGCGATCTGCTCGCGGCAACTGAAGCCGTCGGCGACGAGGATCGTGGACGGATCGGCAGATTGAACGGCAGGAAGCAGTCCCTGGTTGGCGATGGTTTTGGAAACTTCGAACTTTCCGGATTCGAAGCCGAATGGGCCAGCCATTCCGCAACACCCGGCTTGAATGAGATCGACTTTGGCTCCGGCCGCGCGAAGAAGCGCGACTTCACTGGACGGCCCACCAAAAACGGCCTTGTGATGGCAGTGGCCGTGAACCAGTATGTTGGCACCCGAGAGGCGTCCCGCGCCAAAACCCGGCGCCCGCTCGGCGAGCCAGTCGGACAGCAGCCAAATCTGCCGGCTCAAGCGCTTGGCACGAGGATCGTTGGGAAAGAGCTCGGGCAACTCGTCTTTGAATACGCTGGCGCAGCTCGGTTCAAGAAAGATAAAGGGAAGGCCGGCATCGATCTGCGGAGCCATGCGCGTGAGAACGCGCGCAAGGTAGGAGCGGGCAGCGCCGAGAAGTCCGAAATCGTAAAGCGGGCGGCCGCAGCAGATGTGGCCTCGAGGAACTTCAACCTGAAACCCAGCTTCAACAAGGATGGATTCGGCCGCGGAGAGCGAATACGGATGGTAGTAGTTGTTCCACGTGTCAGGCCACAGGAGCACCTGCGGTACGCCAGCCCTTTGGACGAGTTCAGTGGAAGTCATTGAGGCGTGGCCAGCGGCGGCGTTTCGCTTCTTTTGGTAGGTTTGTGGAGCAAGGCGCGGCAGCTGGCGCTCGCGGGCAACGCCGGCAATGCGCTTGATGAAAGGGCTGGTGAGAGGACCGGTGAGGATGGCGTTGGTGACCGAGGGGGCGAGCGAGCCGTAGCGGGCGAGGCGATCGGCGAAGCCAAAAATATAGTGTTGGAGGGGGTGCAGACGACCTTTGTAGTGCTGCGCGAGGAACTCCGATTTGTAGGCCGCCATATCCACTTGCACGGGGCATTCGGATTTGCAGGCCTTGCAACTGAGGCAAAGATCGAGGGCTTCGTGGACAGCACGGCTCCCAAATCCCTCCGAACGGAGGGATCCGGCGAGCATCTCCCAGAGCAAATGGGCGCGACCACGAGTCGAGTGCTGCTCCTCGCCGGTGGCGCGGTAGCTGGGGCACATCACACCGCCCACGGAGTTGCGGCAAGCGCCGACGCCGACGCATCGCTCGGTTGCACGTACGAACAAGCCATCGTCTTTGGCGAAGGCGAAGTTGGGATGCCATTCTGCTTGCCCGTGGGAACTCGCGCCAGATCCATTCGACGATGCAACCTCGGCCAGGGGGTGGCGCAGGTTTTCGGTGGGATCGTAAACGCGCACGGCATCAGAAAGCTTGCCGGGATTCATACGGTTGTCGGGGTCCCAAAGCCCCTTGAATTCGCGGAAGGCTTCGACGAGCTCGGGGCCGAACATCTTCGGCAGAAGCGCGGCGCGCGCCTGGCCGTCACCGTGCTCACCGGAGAGCGAACCGCCAAAGGCGAGAACGGTATCGGCAGCGCGATCGAGGAATTCGCGAAAGATGCGAATGCCCTCTGCGCTGCGGAAGTCGAAATTGATTCGCATGTGGACACAGCCCTGGCCATAGTGGCCGTAGAGCGGACTGCGAAAGCCATATTCGGCCATAAGCCGGGTGATCGCGCGGAGATATTTTCCGAGCTGCGCGGGAGGGACGGCAGAGTCTTCCCATCCTTCCCAACGGTCCGGCTCTCCAGGGACAAAGACCATGGCGCCGAGAGCGGACTCGCGCACATGCCACACAGCCTTAGCCTCATCGGGCTCGCAGATATGGGCCAGCGGCGGCAAGGGCCACGACTGGGACGCGCGCGCCACAGCCTCGGCTTTGGCGTGGGCTTCTTCGGCGGACGATGCACCCATTTCGACGAGCAGAAATCCGACTCCCTGCGGAAGCTTGTCAAGGTCGCGCAGCGCTAGACCTTTGCGGCGCATAAAGTCAACGAGGAGGGAATCGAATCCTTCAAGTCCGATGGGCTTGTGCTCAAGCGCGAGCGGAACCGCGTCGGCGGCGAGAAATGCGTCGTTGAAGGCGAGCACTGTGAGCACTCGAAAGGGCGGGCTGGCGGTGAGATTCAAGGTGGCAGAGAGGATGTTGGCGCAAGTGCCTTCGGTGCCCACGAGCGCGCGCGCAACATGAAAGTTATTTTCGGGCAGCAACTCGTCGAGGTTGTAGCCGGAGACGCGGCGCGGGATGCGCGGAAACTTTTCGCGGACGAGAGCAGCGTTGCGATCACGGAGGCGAGCCAGACCGGCGTAGATTTGGCCCACCCGTCCGCCGGCTCGGATCAGCGCATCAAGACGCTCGGGGAGCGTGGCTCCGACGGTCATGCGCGTGCCGTCGTAAAGAACGATGTCGAGCGATTCAACATTGTCGACGACTTTGCCGCCGAGTAAGCCGTGTACACCGCAACTGTTGTTGCCGATCATGCCTCCCAGAGTGCACCGGGAGTGCGTGGCCGGATCGGGCGCGTAGGTAAGGTGATGGACTTCAGCGGCATCGCGCAGACGGTCGAGAACGATTCCGGGCTCAACGCGAGCCAGCCGGTTCGCGGGGTCCAGCTCCTGGAGCGAGTTCATGAAACGAGAAAAGTCAAAGATTACGGCCACGTTGACGCACTGGCCGGCGAGACTGGTACCGGCGCCGCGCGGAAGAACAGCAGCGCCCGTGGTACGGCACGCGGCTAATGCGGCCTCCACATCGGTCGCATCGCGCGGAAAAATCACGCCGATGGGGAGCTGGCGGTAATTCGAAGCATCGGTGGCGTAAAGTGCGCGGAAGCCTGGATCGAAGCGAACTTCGCCGCGAAGAGATTTTCTGAGGAGGGCCTCAAGCTCTCGGTGCGCGGAAAAGCTCTCGTGACTATGCGGGGATGAGCTGGGGAGAATCGCAAATGCGGAAGAGCCCACGATTCAATGGTAGCGCGAACGGTCGAGCCATTGTTATTGCCTGAGACCCCGGCTAGGGTTCACCGTGCGGGCCACTCTTCCACGACCACGCCGAGGTCATTGAGTTGACGGATGACGGCTTCGACATTGCGACGGACTTTGGGGCGATCTTTCGGCTCGGCGGAGGTTGATTCCGCGACCGCAATCACTCGGCCATACGGCCACGCACCACCAGGAATGGCGGCGACGGCCGTATCGAGATCAGAGAGACGCAAGTCGAGTTCCTGCCGGCGAGCTGCGTCGGGGCGAAGCATGGTTCCCTGCCCCACCGGGCTGGGATTAGCATCGGCCCGGATGATGCGCAGCGTTACGGTGTCAGCGCCGACGGCGAGGAATGGATTGACCCACTGCGCCGGGTCGTGAATGTCAATGTAGAGACTCTTGGTGGGCAGCGAAATCTGATCAAGCTCGGCACGTTCCTGGTCGCGCTCCAGAGCCTGCTCCTGCGCCCGATGCTCGGCCCGCTCAACGTTGTTTTCCACCCTTACGACGGCTCGCTCTTCGCGATGGCAGGCGGCGAGCGCCAGAGCTGGAACGAGAACCAGCGCAATCATTCCACTGCGAATGCAGTGCGGAATCACATAATTAAGAATAGCAGGAAGTGCGTTGGGAGTATCCCGTGACTCCTTTGGGTGCGGCACTGGGTGCGGCACGGCAAAGGGTGTGCAGGGCTCCGGCGGAAGTCTACTGGCTTTTTACTTTTGGCGTGGGGCTGTTCCCGGTCCTGTCGCAATGAGGCTGCGAGCGATGGAGTCGAGGACGCCATTGAGGAAGTTGATGGACTCGGGGGCGCAATAGCGACGGCCGATTTCCAGCGCCTCGTTAATCACAACGGGAAAGGGCGTGGATTTGAAGCCGACAAGCTCCGCGACAGCCATGCGCAGCAGATTGCGATCGACCGCGGGCATGCGGTCGATGCGCCAATGAGCGGAATGGCCGGCGATGAGCGCATCGATTTCTTCCTGTCGAGCGCTGGCCACGCGAAAGAGGTCCTCCGCAAATGAACGGATCTCGGGCTCGACGGGATCTCCGGCCTTCCAGAACGTGGCCTGGACATCGTCGACACTCTGACGGCCAATGTCAGCCTGAAAGAGCATTTGCATCGCGAGTTCACGGGACTTGCGGCGGTGGCGCGAGGTCAAGCAGGACCACCTTGCTGAAGTTTGCGACGCAGGCTCACCATCTCGATGGCCGCGACAGCTGCCTCAAATCCCTTGTTGCCGGACTTGATGCCGGCACGATCGAGCGCTTGCGCCAGAGTCTCGCAGGTGAGCACGCCAAAGCTGTGAGGAACTCCGGTTTCCTGCTGCGATTGGCCGATGCCGCGCGCAACCTCGTTGTAAATGGCTTCGTAGTGTGCGGTTTCTCCGCGCAGAAGGCAGCCAAGAGTCACAACGGCGTGGACGCGGCCGGTTTGCGCGCAAGTGCGAGCGGCAGCAGGAATTTCCCAAGCGCCGGGGACGCGGACGATTTCGATCTCGGCGCGGGCAGCTCCGCTGCGCAGAAGCGCATCGAGAGCGCCTTCGAGAAGACGATCGGTAACAACTGCGTTCCAACGCGAGACGATCACTGCAAATTTCATTCCACTGGCTGATAGATCGCCTTCGAGCGCGACCGGTTTGCCTTTAAGGGGATCTGTCCAGGCCCAGAAACTGAAGCGAAAGCCGGATTCTGGTTCCACGGTAAAGATTCGCGTGCGCCAGTTGGTTTCGGAAATGGGCGAAAGATGGTCAGGGGCCGCGCTGGCAAGCTGATTGGCGCGGAGCCATGCTTCAGCGGCTTGGTGGATGGAGTCGAGCGAGGTGACTTCGATCAGGATATCGGCGGAGGACGGAAACGTGCCGTCGACAAATTCCAAGTTGCCGAGCGGAGCCAGAAACGATACGCCGCGAGATCCCTCCTGCTGCCAGCCTTTGCCGGACGCAAAGCCCAGCGCGGCAAAAAAGCTCGCCAGCCTTTCGTAGGCGGCGGTGCTGCCTGCCGGCCGCAGAAATGAGATGCCCTTGATCATGAGTCGATTGTAGAAGACAGGGACGAAGGGGGAACTGAGGGAACAAGGGACCGAGAAATCAAGAGCCACAGAAATGCTTGTGGCTCTCAAATCGAGATCGATAATGTGCGCAGAGCTAAGTGATGGCGCGGGGTTTGACCGCGATGACCGTTGCGGGAACCACGGTGTTGGGGCCCGGAGCAGTGGGATAGAGGCAGCCAGCATCGTTGCCTCCCGCTGAGACCGGCGTACACGCGGGAAGAGCGGGACTCAATTGCTGAGTGTCAGTAGGCGGGGCAGAGATGCTGAGGTTGGGAGGAATGCTGATGAAGTGAACTTCGTCGTCGCCAGCCGTGGAGACAAAGAAGATGGAATGATCGGGCGAGAATAAGCCGGCAAGCGGCGCGGTTGGCGGCGCTGTGGATGTGCTGTCGGCGAAGGCGACATAGCCGACCGGCCCAACACCGCTGGGCTGGGGCAGATAGTAAGGAAGCTGGGCGGCCGTTGTGGCTGTGCCGGGCGTGCTGTAGGTGACAAAAGCGATGGGCGCGGCGGTGGTGACAGAAGCCGTGGCCGGCGCTGTGCCAGTTACCACCTGATTGACGGCGGTAGCATTCGTTACGCCGGCCAGATTCACCGAGCCTGTAACTGTAGGGTTGGTGGAAAGCGGCCCAAGAGTTTGCGTCGTACCGGCCGTGGTAACCGGACATTCAGCGGCGGGATAAGCCAGCGATGGAGGAATGTTGAGGCCAATGTCATCGAGTGTGATGCTGGAGCCGCTAAGGGACGCCCCCAGAATATGCTGACCATCCTCTGTGGCGCCCAACGTGCTGGTGACCAGGTTCTCGGAGTCGCTTTGCGGATAAAGCTGAATGGTGGCGTTGTTGCCTACGGTGCCGCTTGGACACCACGTGTGGGCGACGGTTTGGTTACCGGCAAGCCAGGCACCCAGGCCAGGGACGGTGATGGCGAGATTCTGCGCGCCGCCCGATGTGCTCAGGTCATAGGTACTCCAGCCGGAGTTGGCGTCATGCACATAGAGGGTGTTCGTGTGACCGGGGCCAGCCGCAGCGCTGTCAACGATGTAAAGAGTACTGGAATCCTGCGTCCAGGCGGCAGCGACTCCCAAACCGCCAAAGCTACTGCTTATGGTACCGGAGGTATTGTAGAGGTAAAAAAGGCCGCGAATCTGATCGTTGATGAGCAGAAAGTTGGAATTGGGAGAAGCGGCCAGGACTACGCCGGGAACGCTGGGGTCCGCTCTATTGAGGGAGTTGCCGCTGGTCGAGTAGACCATGAGCTCACGTGGCGAGCCGAAGTAGAGATTGAGACCTGCCTGGTCCGCGACCATGGAGTTAGGCACGAACGGCATGCGAACGGTGCCACCGGGAGTGCCAGTGAGCAGTTCGGCAGAGTAGAAGTATTGCGACTGACCCGGCGCGCTAAACCAGACAAAATCGCTGGTTTTGCCCGGAACAATGACATCGACCGGATTGGATACGATGGATAGGCCGGTTCCATTGATGCCAATCTCGTTGATGGGGGCAGGGTTGCAAAAGGGCGGCTTGCAGAGCGCGGTGAGCGTCGCGACACCGGGATACGTTGAGGTGATGGTGCCTGCAGTGGAAGCGGCGATATCGATGGGGTTAGTGGATTCGTAGTCAAGCGCGAGGCCGGTGATCTTGGCGCCCTGGGTATCGATCACCGTCGTGGTGAGGTTCTGCGGGGTGCCCTGAGTAACAACGCCTTTTGTCGCTCCATTCGCCAGAGAAATACTGATCGATTTGGGCGGGCACGTGGAGAAGTATCCGGCCGAAGAGGCGGTTTGCGAGATGGACGCGGTAATGACGGTGGTACCTGGCTGCTGCGCGGTAATGACGTTTTTTGTGGAATCGATGGTAGCGACGGAGGTATTGGCGGAAATAAAGTTGAGCGTGCCGGTGGAGGAAGTGCACTCGGGAACTTTTGAGACGCCCGGCGCGAGGCCACCTGAGCATACATAGTTCGATGACGACAGGGTCGTTGGCGCGCAGAGCTCATACTGCTTGCCGCCGCTGACATAGCATTCCTCGGCATCCAGCTGGGCTTGGACATTCTGAGAGAAGCACTGTTGAGGACCGGCACTTGAGACAGAGCCCGTGACGAGATTGATACTGGAGATTGGGGCGTGGACGTAGACAGCTACGGGATTTGATGTGACCGAATCGGCCGAAGCTGTGATGTAAGCAATGGCATAGGGCAAGCCGCCCGTGGATGGCGATGGATTAGGAAAACTGCAGTAGGTGTAGTCGGGGATGCCACCGCCGCTGTTGCGGTTCCAGGTTCCGGCGCAGAGTCCGCCGGCCGGCGAGATGTCGAGCAGCTGGTTGTTTGAGGTGCCCCAACTGAGCGATCCGCCCTGGATGGACGCCTCGTTGCCTTTGCAGGTGGTGGCGGTGGGCTGCAAAACCGCCGTGGTCTGCCCATATTCCAACGAGATCCCGGCAATCTGCGGCTGCAGCGTGAGATTGGCCACGTCGGTAAGCTTCAAACCATAGCCGAGGCCGTTGCAATAGTTTCCCGCCGGATTGCGAACGCAACCAGAAATGGAAATCCCGGCCGGAATGGCGAGGCCGAGCAAACAAACAAGCGTCAGAAACCGCCGCATGAATCCTCCCCGTTCCACACTTCATCACCGCGGAACGGATTTAAAAAGCGCATTAAGTTGAATGAGTCACAACCGCCCTCGCCGATGCTCATGGGTGGCCAGCGCGAGGCGAGTTGGAGCCCAGCAGCGTGCACCCGCCGCCAGGCTGCCGCGAGCGGCCGGAGGGACGAAAAGCACAACAAATCTCCCAAGGAAAAAGTGTATCAGGATGGACCTACCTCCGGCATGGAACGCGTTTATCAGAGAGACGGAGCGGGACTCGCGGAGTTAGCGGAGTTGGGTTTAGGGCCAGAGATCGGAGAGAAGCGATAGGAGAGAATCGCGGGATCGGTCAAGGATCGGTCAAGGATCGGTCAAGGGGCGGAGGGCATGTAGTGGGCGAACCAGTCGACCGCGCGCACCAAGGAATCGCGGCGATCAGAGGGATCGGAGAAACCGTGGCCCTCGTTGGGGTAGACAACGAATTGGACCGGGACGTGGAGATCGCGCAGTGCGTGCCAGAACTCGAAGGACTGCGGCGCGGGACACTCGCCATCGCGATCCCCGACCACGATGAGAGTGGGCGTGGAAACGTTCTTGACGAAGTTAATGGCGGAGCTGCGAGCGTAGATTTGCGGGTCGTCGTAAACGGAGGCGCCAAAGTACGGAATCATCCACTGGTCGATGGAGTTTTCGCCGTAATAAGAAAGCCAGTCGGAGATGCCGGCGCCGTCGACCGCGGCGCGAAAGCGATGAGTCTGGGTGACGGCGAACATGGACATGAAACCGCCGTAACTCCAGCCGGCGATGCCGACACGGCTGGGATCGACTGGATATTGCGCAAGGACGGCGTCGACGCCGGCGAGTATGTCGCGCAGATCGCCGTATCCAAAGTTCTTGCGGTTGGCCTGGGTGAAAGCCTCCCCTTGACCGTAGCTGCCGCGTGGGTTGGCCATGAGGACGAAGTAGCCGAGCGCGGAGAAGACCGTGGCGCTGAAACCGCCGGCGCCTCCGGCCCAACTGGATTGGACCGATGCGGCAGGGCCGCCGTGCACTTCGACGATGAGCGGGTACTTCTTCGACGGATCGTAACCTTCTGGCAAAAGCAGCCAACCCTGAATGTTGAAGCTGTCGTTTTTCCATGCGAGCGAAACGGAGTGGCCCCAAGAGGGCGAGAGGCCGGTGTTGAAGTGCGAGAGCTGAACAAGCGGCGCGATATCTGCGGAGTGGACTGAAGAAGGAAACGAAGTGCGCGCGGCGAAGATTTCGGGCGGCGAGTCAAAGCTGCTTGACGCGAAGACAAAAAGCGAGCGATCGGCGGTGGCGGAGAGGCTGTTCTCAAAGATGCCGGCACCGGCCATGCCGGGAAGGTGAATGAGATTGCCGGTCGAGACGGAAGCGTTTCCGGAGTTCGGGTCGCCCTGGATAAGCAGGCGAACGAGCTGGCTGATTCCGCCAGAAAGCTCGTTGACGTAGATGCTGCGATTGTCGCCCCACGCGATCCATTGAGCGGATGTGGGACGACCGGGCGTGAGGTCGAAAGGAGGTCCACAGGCGGGCGGCGGGCCGCCGGGAGTGAAGAGCTGGCCACATGCGAAAGCCTTAGGAATCTCGGCGGGAGTAATCCAGACATCGCCGCCGGTGACGCCCTGGTCGCTCATGAGGCCGCCGATGAAGGCAATGGATTTGCCGTCGGGTGACCAGCGAGGAAGCGCGATTTGCAGTCCGTGAAGTGGGCCGGAGATTTCGGAGGGAGAGAGGATTGGAGTGGGACTTCCCCCGGTCCCCAAACGCGAGGGATCGCCACCCCACGGACTAGGACCTGTCCGCGGGGACCCCGAGCCGGGGGCACCCGCACCCATGTTTGTGGGGAAAGCGATGGATTGGGTATAGAGTTTGGCGACCCACCAGTTGTTTTCACCGGGTGGGTCGGCGGCAATGTAGGCCAGCGATCGGGAATCGGGCGACCAGTCGAACTCGAAGATGTGAAGATTGGGCGGCGTGAGAAAACCTGGAGCGGCAGGTTGGGAACGATCGGCGGAGGAGGAAAGTTCAGCAGAGATTGCGGCGACGCGCTGAATCTCGATGTGATCCTCACCGATGACGCCGGAAGGAAGAGGCTCGGCAGCGAGCGCTCCGGCTGGGCGCGTGGCGCCTTCGACGTAGAGAAACGCGATGCTGCGGCTATCGGGCGAGAATGCCGGCGCGTTAACGTAGCCGTGAAGATCGGTGAGGCGAAGAGCGGCGCTCGAGTCGAGGTGAGAGAGAAAGAGATTGGGCTGACCTGATTCATCGCAATCGGAGAGGAAAGCGATGGAAGCAGAATTGGGAGACCAAACGAATTCGGAAGCGGCGCAGGACTGGCCGGTGATTTCCTGGCTTCGGAGCAGATTGTCGAGCGAAGCGACGCGAATTTCGCCAGCCTGAAGCCAGGCGACGCGCTTGCCGTCGGGGGAGACGGCCACCTGAGTGACGGTACGAGCGCGGCTCTGGCTGGAGAGGATGGCGTCGAGCTGATCTGGAGACATTGCGCGGGGTGCGGGGGCAGATTGAGGGCGGGCGTGGAGCGAGGTAAGCAGTCCAGCGAGGATGACGACGAACAATGATCCGCGCGTGAGGCGAGACGTCGTCGAGCGAGACATAGGGGAATGGTAGCAGCGGTAACAGCGGAGTTCCTTATTGCAGTGTTCGCACGATTTTGATCGCCGGTTCGGTCCGTCAGCCCCGTTTCCTAGCCCCAGTCCCTCAGTTCCTGCCTTTCTGGTTCCTTGATTCCGGTTCGCGTCCAGACTGCTAGCAGCCCCCATGCGGGTTCTTGAATACAAGGCTGATTGGCAGCCACGGCGTAATCGCCTTCCCGTCGATCTCCGCATCTCCGGCCGTGCTCGATAGCGATGAGCGGGTGAGCACTACGTTCATCTTCACGTTCCCCTTCACGCAGTACTCCTCCAGCAGCGTGGCCACACTGGTGTCCGTGGCGTCCATGTAGTCGGCGGGCAGCGCGCCCTCGGTGCCGGGAAGATCGACCGCGCCCATGATGATCTGGTCCATCGTCATCGTGCCCTTGGCCTTCACGCTCGAAGTGTCGATGCGCACCACCAGAATGGCTCTGTTGGCGAGCGAGTCAGATGGCGCATTGGGATCGGCCGTGTACTTGATCGGAGGTATGGTGAGGCCCGACTTGCTGGGCTTGGCTGGCGCCGCGGCTAACGCCAAATGGTAAGGGGGCCCCGTAAATTTGGGCCTGACCGGAATGCCGCCCTTGTCCTGGGGTCCACACCCGGCAAGAAGCGCGAAGGTTGCAATGGCGAAAAAGATGGTGGTTTTCAAGACATCCTCCCTCATAGTTGGATAGGCCGCGCCATGATATCACCGGGGCGAGCGGGTGGAATGTGATGGACGAACAGGGGCCGAGGGAACAAGAGACCAAAGGAGCAAACAGGCCAGGCCGAAGCCCCCGAGACCACAACTTTCCCCTCAGGATGGCGTCTGAATGAGTTGTACGGGCACGCCGCGGCGCAGCCGGTCATTGGCGCGCCGGACCTTAATTTCCGGGCACCGAACGTCTGGCGCTGTTGTTTTCAATGGCGCACTTCCCCTTTCAGGAGCACGTTCAATGAAGCTGTTGCGCGGCGCAATTTCCCTCGGCCTCAGCTGGATCCTGTGCTTCCCTGCTCCGTTGGCCCTGGCTCAGGATGCGCCGTCCGGCGGCCCATCTTCCGCGCGTTCCACCCGAACCGCCGCTGTCGCCAATGAACCGTCCGCTTCTCCGCACCATCGCACCAGCCACGTTTCCACCGAGCTCCAGGGCGACGCCCGCATTCTTCATGCTCTTAATCGATTCACCTTCGGCCCGCGGCCCGGAGATCTCGACGCTGTCAAGGCAATGAGCTCCGGCAATACGGGCCTCGAGAAGTGGTTTGATCGGCAGCTTCACCCGCAGAGTATCGACGAAACCGATTTGAACGCGCGGCTGGCTGAGTTTCCCGCGATGCAATGGAGCATCCGCGACCTGACGTTCCGAATGCCCAGCCCAGCAATGATCCGGCAGGCGGCAGACGGAAAGATCGAGGTCCCCCAGAACAGCACGCTGCACGCGGTGTATGAGAACCAGATTTATCGATACGAGATGAAGAGGGCGGCGAAGGCTCAAGGGCAGCCCGGCACACACGCCGCTCAGCAAGCCAGGGGGGCAGCGGGGCAGCAAGAAAGCGCACGACGTTCCCCGGTCCCCGAAAGCGAGGGACCGGTGGCACCCGCAAACGGAGGCGCAGGTCCGGGCATAAATCCAAACACAACTCCAAACACATCCTCAAACATGGACGCATCCATAGGATCCTCACCGAGCATGGCGGCGCAGTCCGATGCGGGCCAGAAGGCGATGGCGCCGCAGCCTGCGACTCCGGCGAATGGAGCTTCCACGCCCGAGACTTCCATGGCGCCAAATTCGATGGCGCCGGCGGCGGGGCCAACACTCGTCCAAGTTGATGCAGTTCGGCCCCAGGCGGACGAAGCGCTGATCTCGAGCATTCTTGGTTTGCAGCCCGAGGATCGGGTGCGGCGCTTGCAAGCGATGCAGCCGGCAGACTTCGAAAGCTTCATCAAGTCGCTCAAGCCTGTGCAGCGCGCCGCGCTGGTGGCCGGCATGACTCCCGACCTGAAAGAGTCGGTGGAAGATTTAGCCGCTCCCGAACAGACCGTAGTCAGAGAGCTTTTTGCCGAGCGGCTTTTGCGCGACATCGATTCGAATGCCCAACTCCAGGAAGTGATGACGGATTTCTGGCTGAATCACTTCAATATATATCTGCGCAAGAACGAGCAGATGCCCTACTACCTCGTCGGCTATGCGCGCGATACCATTCGCCCGCACGCGCTCGGCAAGTTTGAAGATCTGCTTGAAGCAGTGGCGCACAGCCCGGCGATGCTCATCTATCTTGACAACGCGCAGAGCATCGGACCGGACTCGATGGGCGCGTACCGCGCAAAGATGGTGAACGAGCGGCGGCCCAACGCCAAGCGCCAGGCGCCCGAGGGGCTGAACGAGAACTATGCGCGCGAGCTGATGGAACTGCATACAGTCGGCGTCAACGGAGGCTACACGCAGGCGGACGTGACGCAGGTGGCGCGCGTACTCACAGGGTGGACGGTTGACCGCCCGCAGTTCGGCGGCGAATTTCAGTTCAATGAAAACCGCCATGAGCCGGGCGCGAAGAAAGTGATGGGCACAAAGATCAAAGAGAACGGCGAGATGGAAGGCCGCGAGCTGCTGCACATGTTGGCCATGGAGCCGGCGACCGCCCAGTTGATTTCGCGCCAGTTGGCCATCCGATTTGTGAGCGACGATCCTCCACAAATGCTGGTGGACCGAATGGCCAAGTCGTACCTCGCAAGCGGCGGCGACATTCCCACGGTGCTCAAAACGCTGTTCCACTCGCCGGAGTTCTGGGCCGCGGATGGCGACAACGATAAGGTAAAAACTCCACTCGAGTTCGTAGTGAGCGCGGTGCGTGCGAGCAATGCGGCCGTGACCAACTTTGAGCCGCTGGTGAATGCGCTGCGCCAGATGGGCATGCCGCTGTATGGCTGCGTTCCGCCGGTGGGTTACAAGTGGGACCAGGCGGATTGGGTAAGCACCGGCGCGCTGGTGGACCGTATGAATTTTGCATTGGCTCTGGCCGCTAACCGATTTCCGGGAATCACGGTAGAGTGGGCGCCGGAGATGGACATGAGCGCACTGGACGACAATGCGCCGGCGATGCAGGTGGCGCCGACGCCGGAGTCGGAAGAGACGCGGCTTGCGCAAGTGCTGCTGCCGGGCGGAGTGAGCGATGCCACCCGGTCCGCGGCGCTGAAGGAATTTGAAGTGCAGAGCGGCGTGACTATCGCACCGGATTTGGCAGCACGTTTCTCCCAGGTCTCGAGGGCGAGACCTGGGGCACCCAACCGCGCGCCTGCCGATGCGTATGAGCGCGAAGACCAGTTGCTGGCGGGATTGCTGCTGGGCTCGCCGGAGTTTCAGCGGAGATAACGGCGCGGGCGGCGTTGGCGGAGCTAGAGGAGTGAGCGGAGCTGGAGAAAACAAGTCCGTGGCACGAATAGCTAGAGGCTGGCAGCTGGAAGCTAGGAGCTGAAATATGCAAATGAACCGGCGATTTTTCCTGCATCGCGGCGCGCTCGCCATAGCCGGCACCACGGCCATGCCGAGCTTTCTGATGCGCAGTGTCTTGGCGCAGGCACCCACCGTACCGGGACAGCGGCTGGTGGTGATCTTTCAACGCGGTGCGGCAGATGGGCTAAACGTTGTAGTTCCTTATTGCGAGAAAAATTACTACAAGATGCGGCCGAGCATTGCAATTCCCCAAAATCAAGTTCTCGATCTGGATGGGTTTTTCGGGCTGCATCCGTCGCTGGCCGCGTTCCAGCCGCTTTATCAGCAGGGACACCTGGCGATTGTGCACGCCTGCGGATCGCCGGACATGAGCCGTTCGCATTTTGACGCGCAGGACTACATGGAATCGGGTACGCCAGGAGTGAAGAACACCGAGGATGGATGGCTCAATCGCGCACTGCAGGCTGAAGACGCGTATGCCGCCGCGTGCAACTGCGCTGCGCACAATCGGCAGCACACGGCGTTTCGCGCATTGGCGCTGGGCGCCGAGGTGCCCCGCACGCTCGAAGGGAAGATTCCGGCGCTCGCCATCGGCAACGTGAACAACTTTACCGTGGCCGGCCGTGGTTCGGCGCCGTCGCCCGCCGCGAGCGCATTCGAAACCATGTATGCCGACTCCGGCGACCAGATTTTTCATGCCGTGGGCGATGAGACGTTTGAAGCGGTGAAGATGCTGAAGGAAGCGAATCCCGCGCAGTACACGCCAGTGGCCGGCGCCAACTATCCCAATACGGAGTTCGGCAACAACATGCGACAGATTGCGCAACTATTGAAGGCCAACTTGGGAGTTGAAGCGGCATTTACCGATGTGACCGGATGGGACACGCACCAGAACCAGGGTGGCGTGAACGGGCAGCTTGCCAATCGCTTGACTGACTTCTCAACCGGCATAGCGGCGTTTTGGCGCGACATGGGCGACGGCGGCGCTAATGTGACCCTGGTGACCATGTCTGAGTTTGGGCGCACGGCGCGCGAGAACGGCACCGGCGGAACCGATCACGGGCACGCTAACGCGATGTTCGTGCTGGGTGGGCCGGTGAAAGGTGGCAAAGTGTACGGCAAGTGGCCGGGCCTCGAAGATGACCAACTCAATGAAGGACGCGACCTGGCTCTGACCACCGACTATCGCCAGGTGCTGGGCGAAGTGGTGACGCGAACGTTGGGCGCGGAGAATCTCGACGCAGTGTTCCCCGGAACGCGCCTGAGCCGCGACGGCTTTTTGCGGCTGGTGTAGAAAGACAGGGATCAGGGACCAGAAGAACCGCGAGCGGCGAGAGCCCGAGAGCCATGAAGCAGCAGGAATCCGGCGCTTTGTGCGGCGGGCTGCGAAACGGTGGCATCGTGCCCGCCGCATGATTTAGCCTCAAACGCGACATGAGACTCATTTCTTTGCTGTTCGTCTCGGCCGTTTGCTTCAGCTGCGCGGCAACGTCATTCACGCAGACTTCTACCTCGGCGTCCGGGCCGGGGGCACCTGCTGTGGCGACGTCTGAGGCTGCGGCGCCTCTCACCTTTGAAGTGTCCACCGTAAAGTTGAACAAGTCCGGAAACTCGGGCTTCGATTCGGAGTTCCACGACGGACTCTTCACGGCGACCAATGTGCGTCTAAAGAACCTCATCCAATATGAGGCCTATGGAATCCCACTGCAGCGAATTGTGGGAGGTCCAAAGTGGATTGACTCGGCGAGATTCGACATCGAAGCCAAGCTGGATGGCCCGAGCGTCGATCGTTGGCACGCCCTTCGCGGCGAGCAACGCAAAACTGTGTCGCAAGGGATGTACCAGGCCTTGCTGGCCGACCGTTTTAAGTTGGCCGCCCACTGGGAGACCCGTGAACTGCCGGTTTACGCGCTGGTCCTCACAAAAAACGGATCCGTACTTCAAAAGACGACTTCAACGGATGGCGGTGCTGACATTTCTTCGGCCAACGGCCACTTCGTGGCCAAAGGCATCGCAATGCCGGAACTATGCTCGGCAATGTCGCAGGATCTGGCCCGAGATCTTGGCCGCGTGGTGATCGATAAAACCGGGCTTGACGGAAGATACGACGTTGAATTCAGGTGGACGCCGGCCGCGGACGGAGTTTCCCCGAACAATGACACAGGGGGGCCTGCCTCATCGGCCGACTCCGGGCTGTCGATTTTCACGGCGATTCAAGAGCAACTTGGACTGAAATTTGAATCGACAAAAGGGCCGATGCAGGTTCTCGTGATCGATCATGCGGAGATGCCCTCAGAGAACTAGAACGGGCGTCGCTTCTCTTTCCTTGTACTGAGCAAAAATGGCTCCCGTCGCTGCCCATTCGTATATGTCGATCCACCCTAGCTCACCCAGCGGCCCATGATTTACCCTGAAGATAGTAATGAACAATCGCTGGAAGCTTCTTTTTTCATCCTTGGCCGTCGCGGCTCTAGCCGGCGCGGCTTTCATTATTTTTGCGCAGCAATCCGGCGCACCGGCAAACCCTGCTCCGAGTCAGGGAATTCCGGATGCACCGCAGGCGACGCCCGAAGCGATGACAGTCCCCAACGGGCCAACCGTCGTGATGGATACGTCGATGGGCCGGATCACCTGCCAGTTCTACCAGAAGCAGGCGCCGAAGGCTGTGGCCAACTTCATCGGACTGACGCAGGGTGCGAAAGACTGGACCGATCCCGCGACGAAAAAGGTCATGCGTCACAAGCCGTACTACGACGGCACGATCTTCCATCGCGTCATTCCGCAATTCATGATTCAAGGCGGCGATCCAACGGGCACCGGAATGGGCGATCCCGGGTATGTCTTCGACGATGAGTTCGATCCGGGGCTGAATTTTGACCGGCCGGGAAGGCTGGCGATGGCCAACAGCGGGCCGAATACGAATGGCAGCCAGTTCTTTATTACCGAGCAGGCATCGGATTTTCTCGACCAGCATTACACGCTGTTCGGCCAGTGCGACGACGCGAGCGTGGAAGTGGTGAAGGCCATCGCGCGCGTGCCCCGCGACTCGAACGACAGGCCGCTGACTCCAGTGGTGCTCAAGAAAGTGACGATTGTGCCAGAGGGCCACTCAATACCACCCCCGCAATAGAAGCGGGAACGGGACAAATAGCGATCGAGAAAGCCAAAGGCTAGACAAACCAGATCAGCGATAAGGAAATCACAGGAGAACTCATGGCACTTGCACCAGGAACGTACGCCGTCTTCGCGACCACGGAAGGCAAGATCACGGTTCGGCTTTTTGAGGCCGATGCGCCCATCACCGTCAAGAACTTCATCGAGCTGGCCGAGGGAGCCAAAGAGTGGTCGCACCCGGTGACGCGTGCCAAGTCGAATGACAAGCTTTACAACGGCACGATTTTTCACCGCGTGATTCCCGACTTCATGATTCAGGGTGGCGACCCGGCGGGAACAGGTATGGGTGGCCCCGGCTACCGCTTTCAGGACGAGACTCGTGGATCGGCGCACAAGTTCGACAAGGCCGGCAAACTGGCAATGGCCAATTCGGGACCCGGCACCAACGGCAGCCAGTTCTTTATTACAGTGGCCGCGACGCCATGGCTCACCGGTAACCACACCATCTTTGGCGAGGTGGTCGAAGGCCAGGACATCGTGACAGCCATTTCGAAGGTGCCGCGCAACTCGCAGGACAAGCCGCACAAGCCGGTGGTGCTGGAGTCGGTGACAATCGAACGCGTGGCTTGAGCATTCTGCTTTAAATCCGCGGCCGAAGAAACGCCGTACATTCTGTTCGAGCAAGGTTGGCGCGCCGATTCCGTTGTGAACCCGGCGCGAAGTGCGGCCCGTGCCGGAGCCTCCGTTGCCGCTCCGGGCGATTCGCGCAACAACTCGAAGGAGGCGTTTATGACGGGTCGCACTGACCATGGAATCATCGACATCCCCAGCCATCATTCAGTGCATCAGACCGTGGAGAAGATTCAGGGCATTCTGCAAGCCAAGGGCGTCACCCTTTTCGCGCTGGTGGATCATAGCGGCGAGGCGGAGAAGGCAGGCATGACGATGCGACCCACCAAGCTATTGATCTTTGGGAACCCCAAGGCAGGAACGCCGATTATGGTGGCGGCGCCGAGCATTGCCATTGACCTGCCGCTCAAGATACTGGTCTGGGAAGACGCAGCCGGGCAAGCCTGGATCTCCTATAACTCCGCGGAATATCTCGGAAGCCGCCACCATGTTCCTTTGGAACTGATGCAGAACCTGGCGGCAGCGGAAGCAATCGCGACGATGGCGGCCAAAGAGTGAGGGGAGCTGAGCAAAGTCCTGGCCAGCCTTCGGAACCGGAAGTGCGGCGCTCTGGATCGAGCGCTACCCCTGACGGCGCAGACACCCAGGGCCCAGACTCCCAGGCGCAAATCCGCGTATTCGCCGGCGCATCGCATGCCTGGCGCGCCCTGCGCCATCGCAACTTCAGGCTGTTTTTTGGCGGGCAAACCATTTCGCTCATCGGCAGCTGGATGACGCGCATTGCGACGTCTTGGCTCGTCTACAGGCTCACGGGCTCGGCACTGCTTCTGGGCACAGTGAGCTTCGCGGGCCAGATTCCCACGTTTCTGTTCTCGCCCTTCGCCGGGGTCTGGGTGGACCGGCTGAACCGCAGGCAGGTGCTCGTGTGGACGCAGACGCTGGCCATGCTTCAGTCGTTTGCGTTAGCCGCGCTCACGCTCTCAGGGCACATTACGATCGGCCTGATTCTGTTTCTGAGCGTGATGCAGGGTGTCATCAACGCTTTCGACATGCCGGGACGGCAAGCATTCATGGTGGAAATGGTGGGCGACCGCGCCGATTTGGGCAATGCCATCGCAATCAACTCGTCGATGGTAAACCTGGCGCGACTCATCGGGCCTTCGCTGGCGGGAATGTTGATTGCCGCGACCAACGAAGGATGGTGCTTTTTGGTCGACGGCATCAGCTACATTGCCGTCATCGCATCGCTGCTGATGATGCGGTTGAGTGCCGCCGCAATGCGTCGCGCGGCTACCTCGATGCTGATGGAGCTGAAGGAGGGCTGGAGTTACGTTGCGGGATTTATGCCCATCCGCTCCATCCTCACGCTGTTTGCTGTGGTCAGCCTGATGGGCATGCCCTTTGTTGTGCTGATGCCGATTTTTGCGGCTCAGGTGCTTAAGGGCGACGCGCACACGCTCGGCTTCCTCATGGGAGCCATGGGCGTGGGCGCGCTCATCTCCGCTTTATCGCTGGCGGCGCGCAAAAGCGTCCGCGGCTTGATTCGGATGATTCCCATTGCCGCAACGGTATTTGGAGTCGGACTGATCGGGTTCGGCCTGTCGCACGTTTTCTGGTTGTCGATGCTGATGGTCTCGGTGGCGGGCATGGGCATGATGCAGGGCATGGCCGCGAGCAACACGATTATCCAGACGCTGGTGAGCGAGGACAAGCGCGGACGAGTGATGAGCTATTACACGATGGCGTTTGTCGGGATGGCTCCGTTTGGCAGCCTGCTGGCGGGAACGCTGGCCCACGCCATTCCGCCGATACCCATGTTGTTCGTAAAGGGAACCGTCCTGGCGGGCGCGCAATCGACGGTAGTTCTCAATGGACTCGTGGTCGTGCTGGGCGCGGCGTGGTTCGTAACGCAACTGCCGGCTCTGCGGCGCGTGGTGCGGCCCATTTATCAGGAGATGGGAATCATTCCTGCAGCCCGCGAGATGGCGGCGGAGCAAGTGCAAAATTAAAGACACGGGTCAGGTGTCAGGGTTCAGGGATCAGTTCGCAGTTTTCAGTTCTCGGCCTTCTACTGTGCCACGCCGCAAAGATGCACCTTGACGCCAAGCTCGGAGAGCATCGCGGCCTTGGTTGCAAGAGCTTGATCCGCGGATTCCGCCGAAGCTCCGTAGGCTACGTTCAAGTGATTGGCGCGATGGCGTGCCATCATCTGGTTCTGGCTTACTCCATGCAGAATGGCGTGGACGATCGGCCATTGCGCGGTGGTTTCGCGCCAGCGGCGCTCGGTTTCCGCCGCCGGCAAGCTCACGACCGTGCCCCGACCGAGATCGGCATGAAGCGCACCGCCCTCGACGAAGATTCGGCTCCAGACAATCTCGCCGGGCTTGCCAATCCCTTTCAACGTTCCGCCGCCCAGAGGGAAATACATGGCGGGCTGGCGTTCGCTCCTGGAGCCCCTGTAGCCGCCGTCGAAATGATTGGCGGGCGCTGCGCCGGAGATCTGCAAGACCCAAACGAAAGCGTCGAGATGGTCCGGAGCAGCCGCGCTCCTTTCCGTTTTGGGTGCGGTGGCCCCTGAGACGCCGCCAGCTGGACCGGTGTAGTGTTCGCCCCAGCGCACGTCGTGCAGAGTCGTTGAGGGGTCGAGCTCGAGCGCCTTCCAGCAAACATTCGTGACCAGCGCATCGACGCCGGCGCACTCGTCCACTTCATTGAAGTGCGGGAGCGGGCCGCCTGCATAAAGCTCCGTTTCTTCCGCAAAAACCGGAGGACGGTCGGTGTTGTTTAACATGCCTTCAGCCAGATCGGATGCGGGCGCCATGTCCTTGAGCCCCTGCTGATATTGAATGCCGATCGCGTCGCACCCGAACTCGTGGGCGATGCGGACGGCTGCGATGTACATCCGGCACTGATCGAGCACCTGATCGAGCGTGAGCTCAGTTGTAGCGTCCGTGCCCAATGCAAATTTGACGCCCTTGTCGACGAGCCACTGGTAGACTGCCCGCGCTTCGGCATCGCCCACTGTCCGCATTTTGGCCACCAGCGCGGATTGACTCAGACGTTCCTTGAAGATTCCTGTGGGGTTGAGCAACTCGTCGTCGATGATCGCGTTGTACATGCCCATGCAGCCTTCATCGAAGACGCCCATGATGGCTTTGCGCTGCTTCAATTCCGCGGCAAGTTGCGCACCCAGTCGCGCACTGGCGGCGGGCAGCTTGCTCGTGTCGAGTGAATGGACGTGAGAAAGATCGTGCGTGATTCTGCCGTCGCGGAGCCATTCGTCGAGCGCGGTCTCGAAATAGGCGTCGGTAAAGTCTTTGCTCCAAATGGAGGAAAATGTCTTACCGGCCTTGACCAGCGAGCCATTCAGGTTCAGCAAGCCTACAAGCCCGGGCCACTGACCCGACCAGTTCGCGACCGTGAGAATAGGCCCCTGGTGCGAGCGCAGGCCGGGGAGAACATGATGGCTGTACTGCCACGCCGCTGTTGCGAAGACAAGACGGGCCTGAGGATGAATCTTCATGAAGACGTCCATGCCCTGGCGTTGCGAAGAGATAAAGCCGTGTTTTAGTCTCTCGTCGTACGCGTGCGCCCTGACCAGCTTGAAACCTTTTTGCGCGAATGCCACGGTCAATTTTTCTTCCATGTCGCGCTGCGCGGCCCAGCACGCCTGGTTGGCGGCGAGCCGCAGATCGCCGCTGGTAACAAGCAGAACCTCATTCGCGGCGGGAAGTTGGGCTGTCAGATTTTCCGTGGGCATAAAAATCGGCTTTCTCTGAATGAATTCGTTTACACCAAGCAGCACTATACACCTGCGAACGCAATGACGACGGCTGCGCGACGACCGCGGCGGCAATTAGGATGGAAGTGGCTCCGAGAAGAGTTCCGCAATCATGTCTCCAAAGAAAAATCAGTTGCACGTTGCGCCGCGAAAGCCGCTTGCCGGCGCAGAGCGCGACGCCGGCGGAAGAAAAAGCCCAGACAAGCCACAGGTTGTCTCCGGCCGATGGCTGCTCGCGGCACTTGGCGTCACGGTTGCGGCTGCGATGGCCTGCGGCTGGCTGGCACTGTGCCTGCTCTTCTGGCAGGGCAGTTGGCAGTTGCTTTACCATCCGTGGGCGACGGTAACCAAAACTCCCGCAAGCGCAGGATTGGCCTTCGATCCGGTGGCATTTGCGGTCACCGACGCTGGCGCTCCTCGGCTCACCGGCTGGTGGATTCCTGCGGCGCAAGGATCTTCGCTTTCGCGGCTCACCGTGCTCTATCTGCACGGACAGGACGGCAACCTGGGAAACACGGTGGACGCTCTTGCGCAGCTGCACGCGGCAGGCGTGAATGTGTTCGCATTTGATTATCGCGGCTATGGCGCGAGCCGCTTCGCTCGTCCCAGCGAGCGGAACTGGAACCAGGACGCGGATTGGGCGATCGATTATTTGACGGGAACTCGGCAGATCGGCGCAGGAACGATTGTGCTGGATGGGACCGGACTCGGCGCAAATCTGGCTCTTGAAATTGCTGCAAAACGCCCCGAGCTGGCCGGCGTCATCGCGGATGTACCGATGGACGATCCAATGGCAGCCATCTTCGGCGATGCGCGTGCGCACATGGTTCCTGCTCGGCTGCTGGTGCACGACCGCTACGATCTTAACGCGGCGGCTGCAGCGGATCGAATTCCGGTCCTGTGGCTTGAGCACTCCGATGCCACGACGTCCGCAGGCTCGTCGCAAGAGCCCCAGGCGTACAAGAGGGTTGCGGCACAAAAGATGATTGTGTGGGTGAATCCTGCCGGAAATATCTACGACCAGACAGAGAACGCGCTCAGCCGCTGGCTCGACGAGCTGCAATCGCGCTGACCCCGCTCAGCGCCCGCCCCAACACAATTGCAAATTCAGCGCACAATGTCGCGGTGCAGTGCTTTCACCTGGTAACCGGCCTTGTGAAGGCGCTTGGCGAGTTCTTCCGCCATCATCACGCTGCGGTGCTGGCCGCCAGTGCAGCCGAGTGCGACGGTCAGGTAGCTCTTCCCTTCCTCAACATAATGCGGAAGCAAATAGAGCATGAGCTTCGTTACCCGATTGAGAAACTCCTTCGACTGCGGAAATCCACGAACATAGGCAGCCACTTTGGGATCGAGACCCGTCTTCCTGCGAAACTCCGGCACAAAGTGCGGGTTGGGCAGGAAGCGCACATCGAAAACCATGTCCGCGTCGAGAGGAACGCCGTTCTTGAATCCAAAACTGAGGCAGGATACGAGGAGCCGTTTGGTTTGCTTATCGTGCCCGAAGCGGGCAAAAATGTCGGCCCGGAGCTCGTGGACATTGAAGTTTGAGGTATCAATAAGCGTGTCAGCAACGTTGCGAATAGGATCGAGAACCTGGCGCTCCTCGACAATCGAGCGCCAAACCGTCTCCGCCTGTCCGAGCGGATGCGGGCGGCGCGTCTCGGAGAACCGTCGAACCAGCACGGCATCCTGCGCGTCGAGATAGACAACGCGAATCTGAAGCAGCTTCTTGATGCTTTTGAGAATTTCCGGCAAACGGTCGAGAGTGGCGCCTTCGCGGACATCCATAACGATGGCCGCGCGCTCCACCTCGGTGGATTTACCGAGGATCGCGGCAAATTGAGGCAGCAGCTCAAGCGGCAGGTTGTCCACGCAATGGAATCCCAGATCCTCGAAGGCCTTGAGCGCCGAAGCTTTGCCCGCGCCTGAAATTCCCGTGAGGATGATGAGTTGCTTGGCCGGTTTTGCTGCCGGTCTTTGCGTGCGGGCCGAGGTTTCCGGTTTTTGAGCGCGGCGCGAGGGCTTCTGAGGCGTCATTGGTTTCATGCTACACCGGGCGCTAGACCATCAGATTTCCGGTGCGACCGCCCAATAGCCGGCCTCGGCAAGCGCGAGCGCGCGCTCGGCATCGAGGGGTGGCGAAAACAGAGGACCCTGTCCAAGAGCGCATCCCATGCGGGAGAGCGCTGCGAGCTGCTGCTGCGTTTCAATTCCCTGCGCGACAATTTGCAGGCCCAGTGTGTTGCAAAGGCGAATCAACGACTCGAGCACCGCCAATTGCCGGCCCCAGGAGAGCGCGGCCGCTGTGAGCCTCGGAGCGAGTTTCACCATGCCAACCGGCAGGTGGACGAGGTGATTCAGCGGCGCAAGGCTGGCGCCAAAATCGTCGATGGCTACGCGCACCTGCCAATCGGCCAGGCGCTGCAGAATCGCGACAGCCGCGTCAGGATCTTCGTTGAATGCGGTCTCGGGCGCTTCAAGAAAAAGCTGCGACGGATTCGCGCCGCTGGCCGCGAGAGCTTTCATCAAATGCGCGATAAGGTCGGGATCGTAGAGCTGGCGACGCGTCAGATTGAGGGTAAGGATCAAATCCTGCTCGGGTAAGCGATCGCTCAAAACTCGCAGTTCGGCGCAGGCGGCATCCAACGCCTCGCGTCCCATCAGAGCGGATAGTGTGCTGTCTTCCGCCACCGCCGTCAGATCGCTGAAATCATCCACCACGCCGTCAGCGCGGCGCATGCTTAGGTGCGATTCAAAACCCTCGATCATGCCGCCCACCAGGCGGTAGATGGGCTGGTACTGAAAAACAAACTGGCGCTTGCTGATCGCCGTTCGCAGCTCGCGCTCTCGCTCCTGATGCGTGGTCACAGAGATCTCGAGGTGCTTGTCAAATATTTCGTATCGGTCGCCCCCAGCCTGCTTGGCGCGGTACATCGCAACGTCGGCGTCGCGCAGCAAAAGGTCCGAAGTGGCGTGATCGGGACCGGCTACGGCAGCACCGATGCTGGCGCCGGCGTGAACGTCGCGGCCGAAAATCTCGAACGGCCGCTCCAGCTCTTGCAGAATGCGGCTTGCGATCACTTCGAGGTCGTGAGGGGAGACAATGTTTTCGGCCAAAACAGCAAACTCGTCGCCTCCGAGCCGGGCGGCGGAGTCCTGGGGACGCAGCGAGGCGCGCAGGCGGCCGGCCACGGCGATCAACAGAGCATCGCCGGCAGCGTGGCCAAGACTGTCATTCACTTGCTTGAATTCGTCCAGGTCAACATAGAGAACGCCGCAACCCTGCCCCGGATCGCGCAAACGGCGGCTAAGGGTAAGGTTCACGTGATCGAGAAAAAGGGCGCGGTTGGGCAATCCGGTCAGCACGTCGTGCATGGCGTCGTGCTCCAGCTTTTTTTCCGTCTCTTTGTGCTCGCCGATATCGCGAAATGTGAAAACGTAGCCGACTCTGGCGCCATCAACGAGCAGCGGAGCAATTTGCAGGCTCACGTCTACCAGTTCGCCGGACTTGTCGTTGCGCACAGTTTCAGCTGTCGCAAAACCGTGGTCGTCCACCGCCTTCAATAGCGATGCATTTTCGTTGAAGCGAGTCTCCGGCACAATCAGCTCGCGCAGGCTGCCGCCGCTTGCCTCTTCCGCGTTGTAGCCAAACATGCGCGTAAATGCAGGATTGGCATAGAGCACGTGATTTTGATGCTCAATCGCCACGGCTTCCGGAAGGCTGGCCAGCACGTCCTCCATCAGTCGCGACTTGGGAGCTCGTTCGCGCTCGCTGGGATGGGCGATTATCACGGCCTCGCGCAGCTCGGGATTGAGAATGCTGTAGGTGCCTTCAACCTGGATGAGACGGCCATTCTTATCGGGAAGCGTGGCGTGGAACGGGCTGCTGTGCTCGGTGCCCTTCAAAACTGTTTGCGGCTCCGCAGTGCCGGGGAAAAGCCCCCAAAGGACTTCTTCCACTGGACGTGGCGCCCACTCTCCTTCAGGCGAGCCCAAAGTGCGGCGTGCTTCGGCATTGGCAAAAACGATTTTGCCCTCGCGCTCGAGAAACACAAGCACGGGCAAGCCGTCGAGGACCTCGCGCTGGGTATTAGGGTTCGAGCTTCCCGAAAGGCTCGGCCCCATGGCCTTGAGGGGGTTTGGCGGGCCTGTCTGCAAGGGCCTGCCTTCCGGCAAAGAGCCCGTGCCCGATGGAGGTTTTGCCATAGCTCAAATCCTATTGAGCGGCCAGCGAGGCCGCCATACCCAAAATCGGTCAAGCGGTGCAACCAAAGTCCAGCGCTGCAGTTTGCGCGTCATTTCCACACATCGCACAGCGCCCCTCGATCGCATCACGAAGGGTAACCGGTGCGCAATCCAATACTCTCAATTCCCACGACGAGAGAGAGGATGCCAGAGAGCGGCCGGCCAAAGAGAACCACCGCGGGCCTGGATCAGGGAAGCTCTACCAACTCCATTTGGCCGTCGCGCCGGCGATGGAGCACAAACGTGTCTCCAGAAGCAGTGCGGAAAATAAGCAGATCTCGATCGCGGAACTCGGTTTCCTTCACTGCTTCCTCAATGGTCATAGGCTTGAGCGCGATGGCTTCGCCGCTCTTGACGATGTGAGGTTCGACGACCGCGGCGTCAGCGGGAAAAGAGTGGACCGCGATCGACGTCCGCGCTTTGCCGCGGAGCCGGGCCGATCCTTCTTCGTCTCCGTCGATATTGGGCTCAACCCGCGCCTTGGGCCGCGCAACCGGTGGCGCAGTCATCACCTTGTCGCCTTTTGGAAGGCGCTTCGACACCAGGCGGCGATCGCGGTAGCGATGAGCCTGATTCTCAGCGTGCTCGATGGCTTCGCGGAGCGCGGCGATCGGCGTATCGGCTTTTCCCGTGGCCGCGAATCGCTGCAAACGCCCTTGCACGGTCAACTCCACGATGTGCAGGTGCCGCTGGGTGCTGAATGTCACGCTGGCGGTCGCAGTGCGGCCCAGAATGCGGCCGATCCGCTCCATTCCTTCCTGTGCATGGTCGCGCAATGCTTTGGAAAGTTTCCCTTTTTTTGCGGTCATCGCCAGGTCCATGGTCGCCCTCCGCTTCGGATCGTCCTGCCGGCACCGGAATCCGGCATTTGTGGAGCACAGTATATGCCGGATCTGCAGCCGGCTTCCAGCTTTCAGCCGCGAGCTCTCGGCTTTCAGCTCCCGAACTCTTGGCCATATTGAATTAGACGCTTAATCGTGCTGATCAAGTTGCGAGTCAAGTCTGTGCGGCTCATGAAACGCAGATGAAGCTGAAGGCCAAGAACTGTTCTTCAGATTTCCCACCGCAACAGCACGGTGCCCACCGTAAAGCCGGCGCCGACGGCCGCCAGCAGAACCAGGTCGCCTTTCTTTAACTTGCCCTCTTCGATGGCCGTTTCCATGGCCAGGGGAATGGTCCCAGCAGACGTATTACCGTATTTTTCAATGTTAATAATGACGCGCTCCGGATCCATGCCCAGTCGATCGGCCGTTGCTGTGATGATGCGCTTGTTGGCCTGGTGGGGGATGAAGCAGCCGAGATCTGCGCCGGTGATGCCGTTGCGTTCCAGAAGTTTCGCCGTAGCCTCGGCCATTTTGCGCACCGCGAATTTATACACTGCCGGCCCGTCCTGATAAATGTAATGCCATTTGTTGTCGACGGTTTCGTGTGTGGATGGGTTGAGGCTGCCGCCGCCCTTCAGATTCAGGCTCACGCCGCCGGAGCCATCGATCTCGTTCACCGCATCGATGAAACCAATTTCGCCTTCCGCGGCCGGCTCAAGCAGCACCGCGCCGCCGCCGTCACCGAAGAGAACGCACGTGGTGCGGTCGGTGTAGTCGGTCATGCGCGTATTGGCGTCGGCGCCGCAGACCAGAACGCGCGAGTAGGCGCCGCTCTGCACCAGGTTGATGCCTGCAAGCAGCGCGTAAACAAATCCCGAGCATCCGCCGGAGACGTCGAATCCCCATGCGCCCTTGGCGCCGATCTTGTTCTGCACCAGGCAAGCTGTCGAGGGAAACATCATGTCGGGCGTGACCGTTCCCACGATGATGACTTCAACCTTATCCGGGCCGATGCCGCGCGCCGCGAGGCATTTCTTCGCGGCCTCGGTGCATATATCGCTCACACCGAAACCCGCAGCGAGCTTGTGCCGCGTCTTGATCCCCGTGCGCTCAGTGATCCATTGATCGCTGGTCTCAACCAATTTTTCGAGGTCTTGATTGGTAATGACATCGGGGGGGACGTAGGTTCCGAGCGCCGTGATTTTGGCGCGTCGGCCCACGACGGGGCGAACGGTAATGCTCAAAGCATTTCTCCTCGCAGCGCACACACCGGCGGGAACCGGCTCACCGCATAAAAACACAAGAAATGAGAAAATCCCCAATCAATGTACCGGGTGACCTACTGCACACGTACGAGCCCGTTACCGTTGCTTCCTTCCGGACCTGGCGGGGTTGGCGGGATTACGTCGCGTAGGACCCGGCACTGATCGATTTTATCACTCGGTGCGAAGGCGAATTGGGTCGGCGTCGATCATCAGGGTTGGGAAGAGCACAAGCGAAGAACAACCGCAGATCCTTCGGCTCCGTTGAGAGCAAAAAACGTTCCCAACTTCGCTCAGGATGACAAAGTCGAGACGCGCCGTGCGATCCCAGGTCTCAAAGGCGAGACCTGGGGCACCCCATTTCGTGTTGGTGGAGCTCGCGCAAACCAAATTCTTCGAGCCTAAGACGCCAGATCGAAACGATCCAGGTTCATCACCTTCGTCCAGCCAGCAACAAACGCATCGACAAACGCCTTTTCGGCATCGCTGCTCGCGTAAACTTCGGCGAGCGCGCGAAGCTGAGAATTCGATCCGAAGATAAGATCGACAACCGTGCCGCTCCACTTGCGCGCGCCGGTTTTGCGATCCAGGCCCTCCAAGACCCCATCCGACCCAGCAGATTTCTGCCATTTCGTGTTCATGTCGAGCAGATTGACGAAGAAATCGTTGGTCAACTTGCCGTGCCGTTTGGTGAAGACGCCGTGCGGCGACAGGCCGAAGTTCGCACCCAGAACTCTCATGCCGCCGATGAGGACGGTCATTTCAGGAGCGGTGAGAGTGAGCAACTGCGCTTTATCGATGAAGAGCTCGGCGGCGCAGCTTTCCAGTCCTTTGCGAACATAATTGCGAAAGCCGTCGGCTTTGGGTTCGAGCACGGCGAACGAGGCCACATCGGTCTGCGCCTGCGAAGCATCGGTGCGGCCGGGCGCGAAGCCTACTTTTACGTTATGGCCTGCTGCTTTCGCCGCCGCATCGACAGCGGCACAACCGCCGAGAACAATGAGATCGGCAAGCGAGACTTTCTTGCCGCCCGATTTTCCGTTGCCGCCAGCGCTGTTGAACTCCCTCTGGATGGCTTCGAGCTTCGCCAGCACCTTGGCCAGCTCAGCCGGCTGGTTCGCTTCCCAATTCTTCTGCGGAGACAGTCGGATGCGCGCGCCATTGGCGCCGCCACGCTTATCGCTTCCTCGGAACGTCGACGCCGATGCCCACGCTGTCGTTACGAGTTCTGCGATGGTGAGCCCTGATGCAAGAATCTTTGCCGAGAGCGCTTCAATATCCTTGGCATCGATCAATGCGTGGTCGACGGCAGGAACCGGATCCTGCCAGATGAGCTCTTCTTTTGGAGCAAGCTTACCCAGGTAGCGAGCGCGCGGACCCATGTCGCGGTGCGTGAGCTTGAACCATGCACGGGCAAAAGCATCGGCAAACTCCTGCGGATGTTCAAGGAATCGGCGTGAAATCTTTTCGTAGGCCGGATCGAAGCGCAACGACAGATCGGTCGTCAACATCGTTGGCGCGTGGCTCTTCTTCGCGTCGTGCGCATCGGGAACCGTCCCCTCTCCCGCATTGCCCTTGGGTTTCCATTGGTGCGCGCCGGCCGGGCTCTTTGTGAGCTCCCACTCATACCCAAAAAGATTGATGAAAAAGTTATTGCTCCATTTCGTCGGCGTTGTGGTCCAGGTAACTTCAAGACCGCTGCTGATGGTATCGCCGCCGTGGCCCTTGCCGAACGTGTTCTTCCAACCGAGGCCCTGATCCTCGAGACCGGCTCCCTCGGGCTCGCGGCCCACATACTTCACTGGATCGGCGGCGCCATGCGTCTTGCCAAACGTGTGACCACCGGCGATGAGCGCAACCGTTTCCTCGTCGTTCATCGCCATGCGCGAGAAAGTTTCGCGAATATCGCGCGCAGCGGCGATAGGATCGGGATTGCCATTGGGGCCTTCGGGGTTCACGTAAATCAACCCCATTTGAACGGCGCCGAGTGGATTCTCGAGCTGACGGTCGCCCTTGTAGCGCTCGTCTCCCAGCCACTTGGTTTCAGGTCCCCAATAAACTTCGTCCTCCGGCTCCCAGATATCGGCGCGCCCGCCGCCGAAGCCGAAAGTCTTGAAGCCCATCGATTCCAGTGCGACATTGCCGGCGAGGATGATCAGGTCGGCCCAGGAAATTTTGCGGCCGTACTTCTGCTTGATGGGCCACAACAGCCGGCGCGCCTTGTCGAGATTCACATTGTCGGGCCAGCTATTGAGCGGCGCGAAGCGCTGCGAGCCGCGGCCCCCGCCGCCGCGCCCGTCGTGGATGCGGTAGGTGCCCGCGGAGTGCCAGGCCATGCGGATAAACAGCGGACCGTAGTGGCCGAAATCCGCCGGCCACCAGTCCTGCGAATCCGTCATGAGTTCCCGAAGGTCCTTCACCACGGCATCGAGGTCGAGCTTTTTGAACTCCTCGGCGTAATCGAACTCCTCGCCCATGGGATTGGAGAGCGACGACTGCTGATGCAGAATCTTCAGGTTCAGCTGATCGGGCCACCAGTCGTTGTTGCCCTTCGCTCCGGCCGTTGTGTGCATGAGCTCGCTCGAGAACGGGCACTTCGATTCGCCGGGCCCTGAACCGCGCGGTCTCGGTTCGCTTGGCTTCGACTCGCTGGGCTTCGATCCGCTCAGCATGGCGTTTTGATCGTCGACGATTGGCGGTCCGGGCTTCTTTGGGCTTTCAGACATGGTGCGTCTCCTCAGATGGAACGTTACATTTCCATGTTTTTTGCGCCGTACCCGCCGGGGCAACGTGCGCAGCAGATTGAAATTCGCGGCCGAGGCTCGATCGGAGTGGAGCGTCGAACAGAAAAGCGGCTCAAGTGCTTCAACGAAGCGCGTCCCATCCATCGGTAAAATGAAGTTTTATAACAATAGCGGTTTTCTTTGCCGCCGACGGATGTTATCCCAGGCGACTATGCTCTAGAGTCGTCGCCGGGCACGCGAACTTCAGTTTAGCTCTGCCGGGATGGCCGGAACAAGCTGAGAGGTCCCCATGAGAATCCTCGTCTATGGCGCGGGAGTAGTCGGCACAGTGTTTGCCGCGGGCCTGGCGAGGGCGGGCCACGATGTGACTGTTTTGGCGCGCGGGGCAAGACTCCAGGAGATTCAAAAACACGGGCTGTTGGTGGAGGACGTCGTTACCAACGTTCGATCAACCGCCCCGGCCCGAACGATCGACAGGCTGGGCGAAGAAGATGCTTACGATCTTGCGCTGATCACGGTCAGGAACGACCAATTGCCTATGGTCATCCCAGTGCTCGCGGCAAATACGAGAATCCCAACGATTCTCTTCATGCTGAACAATCCCTCAGGTTCCGCGCTGTGGGTCGATGCCCTGGGTTCAAATCGTGCGCTGCAGGGATTTCCAGGCGTCGGCGGCGTGCTCAAAGATCACGTCGTTCGTTTTATTCATATTCGCCAGCAACCGACAACGATCGGAGAGCCGCATGGAGCGCATACCGCTCGTCCGAAGGTTTTGGCAAAATTGATGCGCACTGCCGGCTTTCCCTCGCGGATCGATCGCGATATGGACGGTTGGTTGATGTCTCACGCATTTTTTGTCACATCCGTATGCGCCGCAATTTATCTGGCTGAGGGTGATTGCCAGCGCCTTAGCAGAGACCGCACGACAGTCGAGTTGATGATCGACGGCGTGCGCGAAGGATTCAGAACGGTAAGGGCGCTGGACCACGCTGTTCACCCAATTCCTCTCAGGGTCCTGATGACGCGCCTTCCGCGACCGGCCGCTGTCCTTTACTGGCGTCGCTTCTTGTCCAAGAAGACGGCAGAGTTTGCCTTCGGGCAGCATGCGCGTCACGCTGTCGGAGAGATGCGTGCACTCGCGGGAGAATGCCGGGCGCTAGTTGCGAAGAGCGGAGTCGACAGCCCCGCCTTGCGTGAACTTTATCGAGCCATCGACGAGTACGCCGCCTTATCGCAGACCCACCAGGCCTGAAACCGACTGGATGAGTTTCGCCGAATCGTAGCCCACTCCGTCTTTGAAGACAGTTTCGACTTTTTCGATGTTCGCAATGTTCTCTGCGGGATTCGCGCCGAGAACGATGAGGTCGGCTGCCCTGCCGGGAGCGATCGATCCGATCGTCGCGGCTTTTCCCATGTATCTCGCACCATTCAAGGTGGCAATCTCGATCGCCTGGACCGGTGGGAAGCCCGCTTCAACTAATAGCTCGATATTTCGCTGATCGCCGAAGCCGGGAACAACCCCACCATACCCGGTGGGGTCGCAACCGGCCATGAGCAGGCCGCCGGCCGCAACAAACTCCCGCTCAAATTGCATTTCGGTCTTCAAAATCTTCGGGCCGTCCCCGCGTGGGGGCGAGCCAGGATTGGCTGCTCGCTCGGCCAGGATTGCGCGGGTCTCCAAAAAGCTTCTGGCGGCCTCGGGAGTCAGTGTCTTCAGTTCCGGGTTCTCAAACGCGAGAGGGGGGCGATTGGCAACAAACGTCTCGAGAATCGCGAGCGTAGACGTGACGGCAACATGGTGCGCGACAAGATCGGCAATCATCGACGTGACTTCGTGCCCAGCGATGTCGACATTCGTTTCCAGGTATCGCTCGGCAGCGCCCGCATCCGGGCAAACGTCGGGAAGTTTGCCGGGATAGAACTCCGTGTCGACAACAATTCCGTGCTCCAGGTTGTCGATGCCCATGTCGGCGGCTTCTTTGAATCCAATGGAGCACAGATGGCCGGTGATTTTGAGCCCGCGGAAATGCGCATGACGGATGGCCATTTTGAGCTCATCCGACGTGATGTAGTTGTAAGCCTTGAACGACGTTGCGCCTTCGGCGGCCCAGTAGTCCACCGTACGGCCAGCGTCATCGGCGTCGGACAGTTGATGCATCTGGAGCGCGAACGTGCCCTTGCCTTCAAGATACGGACCGGTGACATCCAGGTTCGGCCCCGGAATGAGCCCGGCATCAATCTGCTTCTTCAGTTCGAGGTCGGTGAAGGGCTCCACGCTTCCCGCGGTGCGAGCCGTGGTGACGCCGCCGGCGAGATACAGCCGCGGCGCGCTGTCGGCCATCTCGCCGTAGAGCGCGTTCCCGGCCTCCGGACGCTCGGGCAACGGATAAAAAAGATGCTCGTGCATGCCAACGATGCCAGGCATGACCGTCTTGCCTGCGAGATCGAGAACTTTAGCATTGGGCGGCAAAGGGATGGACGGATTGGAAGGTTGAACTGCGAGGATCCTGCTGCCCGCAATGTCAATGCGCATGTCGGGCTGCGGCGCAGATCCGGTGCCGTCGATAAGAGTGACGTGATCGAGCACCAGCACCGGCGCGTTCACTGCGATGTATGGGGCCAGCGGCGACGGCTTCTGTTGCGCGATCAGAAAAACAGCAGGGGACAAAGCGGCGGCAACACATGCAATGCGGAGCGATCGATTCATGGCGGGCCGATCTGACAAAAATTGGAACTGGTTTCTTGAGTTTCAATCGGACCGAAGCAACTGTCAATTGATTCCAAAGAGCCGCCGCAAATTCCGGCCCCCTTATCCACATTGGCACCTTCGATCGGCGTTGACCCTGCGGTTCTTGGTCCGTAGAGTCTTATGTGAAGCGGCGCAGTTTGCGGATTTTGCGGCCTTTTTCGAGGCCGCCGGCCGGCATATTGCGACGTTTCGATGCGGGCTCGGCGATTCCGCAACCGGTCGGAGAGAAGATGCTGAAATTAAAGAAGATTCATATCCTCGGGTTCAAGAGCTTTTGCGACCGCACTGAAGTGACGGTGGCGGGCACGGGGATTGCCGTCGTCGTTGGGCCCAACGGTTGCGGGAAGTCGAACATTCTGGACGGGGTGACCTGGGTGCTCGGCGAGCAGAGCGCGAAGACCCTTCGCGGCTCCCACATGCAGGACCTGATTTTTGCCGGGACGCGCGAGCGCAGGCCGATGGGCATGGCGGAGGTGACTCTGACCATGATCGATCCGGATGCCTACGAAGGCCCGGTTCCAGTCATGCCGGAGGTCGAGATCGATCACGATGGACCGGCGGACTGGGATGAGGGCGAAGTCCGTCGGCAGCGCGCCGCCGAAGCCGAAGAGATTATCGCCAGCGAGCAGCCCGGCCAGGTGATTGAAGAAGAGCAGGTGGAAGGTTCTGCGCCGGCGAGCGCTTCGGAAAATCGCAGCGAAGATTCTGGCGAAGCACCATCATCCACGGGCGCGGACTCGGGCCAAACCCCTGCCGGACCGCATGGAGTGGTGCTGAAAATTCGCCGGCGCAAATTCCGCAGCGCACCGCAAAAAGGCGAAGTGGTGATTACGCGGCGGCTCTTCCGCACCGGCGAGAGCGAGTACCTGCTCAACGGCAAGCTGTGCAGGCTTCGCGATATTCAGGACATCTTCATGGGCACCGGCCTGGGCCCGGAGAGCTACGCCATCATCGGACAGGAGCGCATCGGACAATTGCTGAGCTCTAAGCCTTACGAACGTAGAGCCATCATCGAAGAAGCGGCCGGGATCACGCGCTTCAAGACCAGGAAACGCCTGGCGGAGTTGCGCCTCGAAAGCGCGAAACAAAATTTGGCGCGCGTTGACGACATTTTTGAAGAGGTAACGCGCCAGATGAACAGCCTGAAGCGGCAGGCGGCAAAGGCTGAGCGGTACGCCGCCGTGCGCGATGAGCTGCGCGGGCGCCTGCGCGTGGTGCTGGCCAGCCGCATGGCCGCGATGGATGCGGACCAGGCGAGGCTAGCGCAGGAAATCGCGGCGCTTTCTGAACGCATTCAAGCTTCAGTGGAAGCGGTGGCGCAGCACGAATCCACCCAGCACACATTGACTGAGCGTGGATACGCACTGGACCGCGAGGCAGAGGCGGCGCGGACCCAGGCCAGCGAAGCAGCAGTTGAACTGGAGCGCGGAAAGGCGCGGGAGCGCAGCAACACCGAGCGGGTAAGCGAGCTGGAAGTTCGGATTGCGGCGTCGGGTGCAGAACTCGAGCAAACTCGGGTGCAGATGGCCGGGATTGAAGAGGAGCGCGCACAGCAGAAGAGTTTTCTTGAGACGGCGGCCGGCGAGGCCCATCAGTTCCGCGAAAAGGTGGAGGCGCGGCAGCATGAGGCGCGCAGCGCTGCAGAGGAAGTCTACAGCGCGGAGCGTGAGCTCGAAGCAGGGCGGCGGAACGCCATGCACCTGCTCACCCTGGCAGCGAATGCGCGCAATTCCATTGTGCAGGGAGAAGAGAGCCTCTTCGCGCTGGAGCGCGAGGCAGAGCGGCTCGAAAGCGAAATGGGCCAGGCGCACATCGAGCAGGAGAACTTAAGCGTACAAAGTGGAGAGTCCCGGCAGCGATTTGACACTTCGGACGCTGCAGTGAGGCGGCTGGAAACGGAGATCGCGGCATTGCGCGAGTCTGCGCAAAGCAAGCGGACAGATGAAGGAGCGCGGCGCGCTCAGGCCAACCAGCTGCGCGGCGAACAGGCTGCGCTGGTGGGACGGCGCGATTCGCTGAACGCGCTGATCCGCAATCATGGCTACGCCACCGATACCGTGCGCCGGCTGCTGAAGCCGGGAGCGCTTGGACCCTCGGTAGCGCCCGTGGGTACTCTGGCGGACTTTGTTGAAGTGAGCGGCGAGCATGAAGGCATCGTGGACGAGTTTCTGCGCGAAGAGCTCAATTACGTCGTGGTGGAGAACTGGGGCGAGGCCGAGGAAGGAGTGCGCGTGCTGAAGACCGGCGACGGGCGCGCCACGTTCCTCGTACACTCTGACGCGCAGGGCATGCTCTTCGACACCGGCGAGGGACCGGTGAACGAGCCGGGCCTGACGCCGTTGCGCGATGCGATTAAAGTGCTGAATGGTTTCGGCCGGTCTCTCGAAGGGGTGCTGCCCAAGCTGAGACACGGTTACCTGGCGGCGAATGCCATCGAGGCGCAGCGTCTGGCTTTGCGCTATACGCACGCTTATTTCCTCACCCCTGAGGGTGAGTGTTTTCATCGCTCGACCGTCACCGGCGGCAAACCGGCGAGCGAGGGCCCGCTGGCGCTGAAGCGCGAGTTGCGCGAGACCGAAGGCCGGCTCACCAGGCTCGAGTCTGAACTGACCGCCGCCGAGCAGGAGGCCGCAGCGCTGACGCGAGCGATCGAGGAGCTGACGGCGCAACTTGAGTCTCGCGGCGAGGAGCGGCGGCAAGCCGAAAGCGAGGCGGCCAACCTTGGTGCCGCCCTAAAACAAATGGAGTCCGAGGAACAGCGCATTGATCGGCGCATGCAGGAATGGCAGTCGCAGGCGGCGCGCAACAAGGATGCAAGCGAAAGCAAACGGCAATCGATTGCGGAAAAGCGCGAAGAAGCCGCCCGGCTTGAGAGCGAGCATACGCAAGCGGAGACCACCCACAATACGCAGCAGGCCCAGTTAGAGGTGTTGCGTCAGAAGCGCGAGCTGTTGCAGCAGGAAGCGGCGCAGATGACCGCGGAGCTGGCGGGGCTGGAAGAACGGCGACGCGGCGCGGAAGCCGCCTTCCAGCGTATTGACCGGCTGTTTAACGATCTGGAGCGGCGGGTGCAGACGATCGAACAGCAGCGCACCGCAGCGACCACGGAGCGTGAGGCGCGCATCAACGAAAACACCGCGCTCGCGACCAGCCTGGCGGAACTCGCTCAAGCGCAGACCAGAGCACTCGCGTCGGCGCAGGCAATTACAGAACAGGCGCAGGCACTGCGGCTGCAGTTGGCGGAGCTTGAGACTGCGCTCCGTGGCGAACGCGCGGCACTCGACCAGTTGCGCGAAGATCGGGCTACGCTCTCAAGTGAACTGGCCAAACTTCGCTCCGACCTTGAGCACCTTGAGGCAAGTTGCCTCGCCGAGGTGAATGTCGAAGCCCAGGTGCTGCGCGACGACGCGGAGATAGCGCGTCTTGCCGGCGAGGAACTGACTGCCGAGGAAACGACTTGCCGCACGTTGCGCGAACGGCTGGAACAGATGGGCCCCGTAAACATGATGGCGCTCGATGAATACAAAGAAACGGCGGAGCGTCACAGCTTCCTGACCACGCAGCGGCAGGATCTGATCGAGTCGATTGAGAATACGCAGGAAACAATCAAGGAAATCGACCAGATTTCGCGCACCAAGTTCGACGAGGCGCTGACCAGCATCAATGAAAATTTTGGAAAGGTCTTTGCTCGTCTCTTCCAGGGAGGCCAGGCTTTCCTGCGCGTCAGCGACGAAGGAAATCTGGATGAGAGCGGGCTGGACATCGTCGTTTCGCCCCCAGGAAAGAAATTGCAGAACGTGCTGCTGCTCTCGGGCGGCGAAAAGGCGCTGACCGCATTGGCGCTGCTGGTCGGCATCTTCCAGTTCCGGCCGAGCCCGTTCTGCGTGCTCGACGAAGTGGATGCGGCGCTGGACGAGACCAACGTTGGCCGGTTCTCCGACCTTCTGGAATCGCTGAGCCGCGACACGCAGTTCCTGATCGTCACCCACTCCAAGCGCATGATGCAGGCCGCCGACATGATTTACGGCGTCACCATGCAGGAGCCGGGCGTGTCAAAGGTCGTGAGCGTGCGTCTGGGTCAGCACCGAGAGGCGCAACGGGCGACAGCGTAGAAGCCGCCTTCAGCTCTCAGTCATTAGCTTTCAGCTCGCCGGTGGCGGATGAGCAGTTGAGGCTTTCTGATGCTCGTAGCCGCCATTGTCGGCTACCGGCTTCGTTGGAGAACGTCGTGCCAGGCAAACTCGAAATGATTGTCGGGCCCATGCGGAGCAACAAGACCGCCGAGTTGCTGCGCAGGATTGAGACGCGCCGCGAGTACGCCAAGCAATATGTCATGTTGCTGAAGCCCAGCGCCGACACCAAAGCCGCCGCCGGGGTCGTCGAGAGCCGCAATCGCAACGGTTGCGGAAAAATGGAGGCCGTCGAGTTCCCTTCCGGCGATCCGTGGACCGTGTTTCCGGTTCTTGAAGCGACCCAGCAGCGAATTGGCAAGCGGGTGGAATGCATCGCTATCGACGAGGGCCAATTTGTCCAGGACCTTTTTCAATTCACCAAGCGGCTGCTCGACACGGGCTACGATGTCATGGTCTCGGGCCTCGAACTGGATTTTCGAGGGCTTCCGTTCGGCGAGATGCTGGATCTATCTTGGCTGGTGCGAACCTACGCCGGCAACGTGACCGAGCTGGTGGCGTACTGCAGTTGTGGAGCCAAGGCGCTCTACCCGCAACGGATGATCGACGGAAAACCTGCCGACTATACGAGCCCGATCATCATGGCCGGTGACAACTATGAGCCGCGGTGCGAGGAACACTTCGTTCTGCCGGGAAGGCCGCATTGAAAACACCGAACATTAGACTGTCGGTCGCTGACGAAGATTTGTGATTCTTTCCATTCCATCAGACTCGTTGTTGTCGGTTGCGTCAGGATCATCAGCATGAGCAAATCCAGGCTTGAAGCATTCAGTGACGGCGTGCTCGCGATCATCATTACGATTATGGTGCTCGAGTTGCACATTCCCCACGGCGCGGATCTTGCTGCTCTCAAGCCTTTGGCCCCGGTGTTCCTGAGCTATGTTTTGAGTTTCATCTTCGTTGGAATTTACTGGAACAATCACCACCACACGCTGCAGGCGGTCCGCCGCATTTCAGGCGGTGCGTTGTGGGCAAACCTGCATCTGCTCTTCTGGCTATCGCTGCTTCCCGTAGTGACCGGCTGGATGGGTGCGAACGATTTCACCCGAGTGCCGACTGCGCTCTACGGCGTTGTTCTGTTGATGTCGGCCATCGCATACTCCATCCTTTGCCGCTCGCTCATCGCGGCAGACGGAAAGCAATCCCTCCTCCTGAAGGCAATCGGGGCGGACCGCAAGGCACGCCTCTCACTTGCGTTGTATACAGCGGCCATACCCTTGGCATTCTGGAATCGCTGGATCTCTCAGGCGCTCTACGTGGTCGTTGCTCTCCTTTGGCTCATACCGGACAGGAGAATTGAAAGACTTTTCAATGCGCAATCGAACCTTGCGGACTAACTCGGACGATCTGGCTGCCGGGATCTTCAGGGCAAAAAATTCGCCCCCGAAGGATCACGTCGCTTCGGAGGCGCTTGCAGAGCTATTTACACAAGATAAAGACGGGGACCAGTAGCCGGCACTGGAGGTCGGTAGCACGCGGCTACTGGTGATCCCTGTACTAAACGAAGCTAGCCGCGGCTTCCCCTTTCCACTGCTGCCTCGTGTCGCCCGGCTCAAAGAAGGCTTTCTTACACGCCCTCCGAACCATGTTGACAATCGAAGTGTCTCCTATATGCAGCGATGGGTCCGTGACGGCCGTCACAGGGGTTTGTGCCCGATCAAAACGAAAGAACCATTGCCAATCTCCCCCAAAAGATTCTGAAGCCGTGCAACCCGGCGTCGTTCATTACAGAACCTAAATCCGGACTGACCTTTTTTTGCCATGCGCCCTTGAATGATTGACAAAGCTGGCTGGCCGCCGGAGAATCGAAAATTCAGCCCCCCAAGGACGACCCGCGAGGAACCATCCACATGGCAGCATTGCTCACGACCAACCTTGGCGACATACCATTGCTGGGGCGCGGCAAGGTCCGCGATTTGTATGCAGTTGACGGCGCACTGCTGCTCGTGGCGAGCGACCGGATCTCGGCATTCGATCACGTTCTCGGCTCGGGAATTCCGGACAAAGGTAAGATCCTCACACAGATATCGCTCTTCTGGTTCGATCTTCTCAAGGATCTCGTTCCCAATCACGTCATCGCCGCAAATGTGGAGGAGTATCCGCAGGTGCTCCGGCCGTTTCGAGATCAACTCGAGGGGCGCTCGATGCTGGTGAAACGCGCGCAAATGTTTCCCATCGAATGCGTGGCGCGGGGGTTTCTCGCGGGATCGGGATGGAAGGAGTATCAGGCCACGAGAACGATTTGCGGAATCGAGCTTCCGCCTGATCTGAAAGACGGATCGCGGCTGCCTGAACCAATTTTCACCCCTGCGACGAAGAGCCAGGACGGGGCGCACGACGAAAATATTTCTTTTGGCGCCGTTGAGAAACTGCTAGGCGCGGTGGATGCATCAGAGCTGAGAAAGATGACGCTCGCCGTCTACCGGCGGGCCGCCGCGCATGCGGAATCGTGCGGGCTCATCCTGGCCGATACCAAGTTCGAGTTTGGCAGAACCGCCGAAGGGGTTATCCTTGCCGATGAGGTCCTGACGCCGGATTCATCGCGTTTTTGGGACGGCAAGACATGGAAACCCGGGGGCGCACAGCCTTCCTTCGATAAGCAGTTTGTGCGCGACTACCTGGAAGAGATTGGGTGGAATAAGCAGGCGCCGGTTCCCGGTTTGCCCGAAGAAGTTGTGGAGCGGACTCGGGGCAAGTATCTTGAAGCGTTCCGGCGTTTGACCGGACACGAGATGAGCCAGTAAGGTTTGTGGACGGGCGCTGGAGAGGACGCGGAGCGAACTATGACTTGGGTGGATTGGGTCATTCTGGCAGTCCTCGCGGGAGCCACTTTGGCGGGGCTCGCGCAAGGGTTCTTCCGCACGGCCTGCTCGCTGGCGGGGTTGATCCTGGGCCTGACGCTGGCGGCATGGAACTACCTGCGCGTTGGAAATCTCTTCAAGCCGATCTTCAGGGTCGACGCGGTGGCCAACACGGTGGCGTTCCTGCTAATCGCGCTGCTGGTCATGGGGCTCGCAAACGTTATTGGCGGCATGATTGGGAAGCTGGCCGATAAGCTGGGCCTCGGATGTCTGGATGGCTTGGCCGGTGCGATCCTCGGATTTATCCAGGGCGTGTTCCTGGTCATGGTTTCCATTCTGGTGATCGTGGCCTTTTACCCAGGGCAGGAATGGTTAAACCAGGCGAAAATGCCGAGGTTGTTTTTCGGCTCGCTCCACATGAGCGAGAGAGTGACGCCGGGGGAACTGGGCGAGCGCGTGCGCAAAGGCCTGTTGCTTTTGGAGCACGAATCACCGAGCTGGATGCACTCCGGTGGATCGTCCTAAGAATTGCCTGAAGAAATGTGCTGCAAGACTGCGGCGGACGGGTTAGACTGATGGTTCGTAATTAACAGAGGGAATTGTGAAGCGAGAACTGGAAAGCCTGGTGACGCAAATGCACTCGAGCGGAATCCGCTACGAAGAAGCGGTGCGCGAATTCAAGCGGCAATATTTGCGTGAGGTGCTCGTGGCGCACCGTGGCAACCAGTGCAAGGCAGCGGAAGAGCTGGGCATGCACCGCAACACGTTAAGCCGCGCCATGGCGGAGTTGGGACTGGATCTGGCCGAAGTCCGCGCCGAGCTCAAGCGTCCGCCGCGGAGCGAACGTCCTGTATTTGGCGCGATACGCCAGGGTTATCGCCAGGCCTGAGAGCGGTTCCGCATTTCCCAGCCGTTTTTCCGAGGCTTGGCCCATTCCCCCCAGGCCAGCCAACAGCAATCGGCCCTCATCATGCAGAAAATAGAACAGAAAACTGAAGCCCGCGTCGAGATCGAGCCGGATTTCGTGTGGGACGCACAGGACGCGTATCTGTTCGACATCGACGGAACGCTCATGCGGAGCCGTGACCGGGTGCACTATGAATCGGTAGCGGCCAGCGTGCACCGGGTCACCGGATTCGAAATCACGCTGGCCGGAGTTCTGATTCACGGCAGCACGGATACGGCTATTCTGCGCGAAGCCTGCCGGCAGGCGGGAATTCCCGACGATGTTTTGGAAACACATTACGACGCCATTCTGGAGGCGATGCGGAATTCCGTGGCTGAAAGGCGCCAGGAGTTGGACCCTGAGCTCACGCCTGGGATCGAAGAGGTTTTGCGGCATCTGGCCAAGAAGGGTGCGCTATTGGGAGTGGCTTCGGGGAACCTGGAGGCGATCGGCTGGATCAAGATTGAGAAAGCAGGGCTGCGAGAGTGGTTCCGGTTCGGCGGCTTCAGCGACCACTTCCCGATCCGGCCGGAATTGATTGGGCATGCGGCGCAAAAGGCGAGAGAGCTGGCGGAAACTCAGGGCCACGCCGGCGCCCGGATCTGTGTAGTTGGCGATACTCCGAGGGATATCGAAGCGGCGCGCGCAAATTTTCTTTCTGTCATTGCCGTGGCCACTGGAAAGTACAGTTTCGATGAGCTGCTGAGCTGTCAGCCCGAAGCATGCGTCTCATCATTGAAGGACTTGCTGGCAATGGCACCGGGCACGCGATGAGCATGCAATCGGCAAAAATCATGGCAGCGCGACGCTCAAACGCCGTTGCGTCAAAGCGCGCTGAATCCCGGCGGCGACCGTTCTGCGCGCTCGCCGTGCTTTGCTGCGTTTGGATGACGCTGCTAGCCGTCCCGCGTGGCTTAATCGCCCAGGCAGCGAATGCGATTGCCGGCGAACTACCTCCTCCGCCGGCCAAGACAAGAGCGCCGCGCAGCACCGACCAGAGGCGGGCGGCAAAACTTTATCTGGATGCGAGCAAGCTCTTTCTCGACCGCCAGTTTGACGAGGCGATGCAGGGGTTCGATCGCGCCGCGGCGCTCGATCCCTCGAATGCCAACTACCGGATGGCAGCGCTGGTGGCCAAAAGCCACGAAGTGACATCCCTGATTCAGGAGGCAGCGAAGGATCGCCTGTTGAACAACGAGGCAGGCGCTCGCGCCGCGCTCACACGCGCCCTCACGCTCGATCCAACAAATGTCGAGGCCAGCCAGCATCTCGACGATCTGGCCGATGAATCGGTCCGCGCCCAGCCCAAATCCCTATATGGTCAGGCTGCCGCCTCGATCGGCGGCGTCGAGACGCTTTTGGCAGCGCAGGCAAAACAGAGTTTTCACTTGCACACTGACCAGCGCCAGGTCATCGACCAGATATTCAAGGCGTACGGCATCAAGGCCATGCTCGACGACAGCGTGCGCCCGACGCAAATTCGGTTGGACCTGGACGACGTGAGCTTTACGGATGCAATGCGCATTCTGGCCATGGCCACCCACACGTTCTACGTACCACTGGATGCTCATCATGCGCTGGTGGCGGACGACACGCGCAATAACCGGCAACGATTGACTCCCCAGGAGACGGAAACGGTTTACCTGGCCGGGTTGAGCGCCGATGAAATGACCGAGGTCGTAACCCTGGCAAAAGAAGTGTTCCAGGCTCAGCAGGCCCAGCTTTCATCGTCCCAAAACAGCCTTACTGTGCGCGCGCCGGCTTCGACGCTGGATGCATTCAACGCCACCATGAGGAGCCTGCTCGACGGACGCAGCCAGGTGCTCGTGGATGTGCGCATGATTCAGGTGGCGCACATGGGCACGCGCAACACCGGAGCTCAATTGCCGCAGAGCTTTTCGGCATTCAATGTCTTTGCCGAGGAGCAGTCTCTGCTGAGCCAGAACGCGAGCCTTGTGCAGCAGATTATCTCGTCGGGGCTGGCGTCGGCCAACGATCCGCTGGCCATTCTCGGCATTCTCATTGCTTCCGGCCAGGTATCGAGCCCACTGCTCACAAATGGATTCGCCTTATTCGGCGGCGGGCTGACTGAATCGGCGCTGTCTCCAGGCCCGGCGACTCTGAACCTGAATCTGAACAGTTCCGATTCGCGGGAGCTTGACCAGATTGAGCTCCGCATGGAAGACGGGCAAGACGAGACGATCAAGGAGGGTGAAAGGTACCCCATCCAGACGTCGTCCTATTCGAGTCTCTCGCCCAATATCCCAAACATTGCCGGATTGACAGGTGCGGGAAGCTCGAGCAACCTGTCATCGTTGCTGTCATCGCTAAGCTCTTCGGTGCCGAACGTTCCCATGGTTCAGTACGAGGACCTTGGTTTGACTCTGAAGGTGAATCCCAAGGTCATGCGTGACGGTGACGTCGCCATGGCCATCGATCTGAAACTAGATTCGCTGGCGGGGAGTTCGATCGATGGAAATCCGGTGCTGGATAACCGAGCGTACTCCGGCGTGGTAACGCTCAAAGCGGGCGAGGCAGCGGTCGTGGCGACCGAGATGGACAAGTCGCAGAGCCTGTCTGTCAGCGGTACGCCGGGAATCAGCGAGATTCCTGGGCTGAACGACATCACCAGCAAGGATTTGCAGAAAAACTACGCGACCCTCGTCATCGTGATGACACCGCATGTCATTCGCGGCACCCAGGCGGCGGGACACACGCCCATGATGCTGGTGGAACGAAGCACGCAGTAGGTTCTGACCCGTGCTGCGGCATCCGTCGCGGCGGTTCACGCTCCAATCAAAACGCGCTTGAAACTTTCAACCCATTGGCCGCCGTCTTTGCAGAAGGGCTGCGGGTTGATACCATAACGCATCGGCCCAAAAGCCGGCTCCCCTGCTGGATTATTCATGCGCATTCTTCAGGATCTTTCCTCGTTCTGGTGTTGTTTCGTGCACACCGTAACCATGGAGCCACTGCATCTTGAGCGAGTTTCGCCGGAGGGAATCGATGTTCAGAAAGAGAGTTTGCAGGTCGGTGTTCAACAACACTTTTCGACGGCAAGCGCCGGGGCACTACACCTTGGCACGGTCTCGCGCCTTCTTGCTGGGACTTGCACCCCTTGTGGCGACGGCAGCCGCAGCGCAAACGCCCGCGCCGCCGGTGCTGAACGTTCCATACCAGTGCGCCAACGGCATCACCTATACCGTGACGGTGTGCAAGCCATTCGGAGCAACGGACCAGTGGTGCGAGACCATCGAAAGGCAAAACGGCAGCCTGGTGACGACGATGGACAGCAGCTGGTCCTCGATGACAGGCAGATTGAAGGGGTGCACGGTCGCCAGCGCGCCCGCGAGCCCGGCGACGCCTGCGCCTCCGGCAAACTCCGGCGCGCAGCAAACGTTCAACCCGCCTTATCTGAAAGAATTTCCCACGGTCGCCCAGATCATGGCGCAGATCAGCGGCTCAAGCCCGATCGATACCGCGAATCGCCAGGCAAGCGCGATGCACGATTTCGGACTGATGATCAGCGCGTTAGCAGGTCCACGCGTGGCCCAGCAACAAATGACTCCGGACGAGTCGCGCCTGCTGATCAACTATTTCAACGCCTATACCAACCTTGCCAAGACCACCGCAGCTCAGCCGGATGCGTATGTGGCCAATCAGGATTTTACGGCCTCGCTGTTTCAAACTTTCTCCATGCCCACCATCCATCAGTTGTGGTTGGCCTCGAACAGCCAGGCGCCCGGCCAGCCCGGCGGATCTGGCACGCAATCGCTGCCGCCCACGAACGATCCCGCCCAGATCGCGATCCGCCGTTGCTTTGAGCTAGGCGGCACCGGTCTGCAATGTGTCGGCGCTGGAATGGGCGAGGGCCTGAAGCAGATGATGGGCCTCGACCTGAGCGGGCTCACCGGTCCAGGCAAAACCGGCCTCGTGGTGCTTGGCACTTTCAAGGCGACCAGCGGACTGAATTTCACCTTCGCCGACGCCAACGTGGATATTGGCAACTGCGGCAAGATGGTGCAGGGTGCGCACAACTACACCGTTGGCGTCTCAGGTGGAAGGTGGGCCATCAATATCGCTAATCAGCCGCAGGCCTTCGTCGTCACGCTCGGGTCGGATGGGAAGGCGGCAGGGCCTGCTGCAGACGACATTACCGGGCAGCAGATTACCGGCTATGAAGTGGTGACCAATCGGAAGACCGGCGCTGAAGTCTCGCGAACTCCGGTTTTCGGGCCCATCACCGAGCATTGCAGCATCGGCGCAATGGCGCCCGGTCCCAACCTGACTCTCGACGCGGGACTGTCCACAACCGGATCCAGCGTCCTCTCAGCGCTGGGCCCAGTGCTCAGCACGATGGCCGGCGATTCTCCAGCCAACGATCCAAATCAGTTCACGATACCGCCGGGACCGCGCATGGCGGGCGTATTCACGAGCGCCGGTGGGTTGAAGATTCAGTTCAACGACGGGAATGCCGTAATCGATTGCGCGCAGGCTCATGTGCTGGCAAGGTACGACGTCTCGCTCCAAGCCGGCTCCCCGGTCGTTGCGATCCAAAGCACCGGGACAAACGCCTTCAGCCTCAGCGTTCATTCCGATGGATCGCTTGCCACAACTCAGCCGGTCAGGGTGAATGGCAAGCTGATGACGGCTATGGATGAAAACGCGAACCCCATCTTCGCGCCAACCACCGCAACCTGTAATGCCGGCACGCTCACTGCGGCAAAATAAGATTTGCCTGCGGCGGGTCGCATAAAAAAAACACGCATCGTTCAGCAAAAAGCCCCATCCTTTCCGCAAAAGATCGGAAAGAATGGGGCATTTACCATTTCGTCTAATTCCCGCCGCAGCAACGGCCGGGAAAAAGGCTGGGTCGCGACCGTTACTGGCCCGCAACCCCGTCTGTCTTCGCCTGGTAGTCGATGATCTTCTTCAGCAAGTCGTAGGGGGCGGTCGCCGGAACTGTGCGGCCGTTGATCACAAGCGTGGGTACTTCGTTAATGCCCAGATCTTTTCCCAATTGAACGGAGGCTTCGACGTCCGCCTTGACTTCGGGGGTGGCGGCGCAGGCCGAAACCTTAGCGGGATCGAGTCCTGCCTTGGTGGTCGCGCTGTTGAGCGTAAGCGTTGCGCCGTCGGCACTCGCCAGACCGTCCTGACCGTCAAAAACTGCGGACGCGAATTGAAAGAATGCCGAGCTGCCAGCCAGTTTTGTCACGCAGACGCCGTACTCGGCCGCAGTCACAGCCTGCGGATGGATGGAAGGAATGGGAAAGTTCTCGAAGACGATGCGCGCCTTGGGATAATCGGTGACCAGCTTGTCCATGTTGGCCTGCGCTTCTTTGCAGTGCGGGCATTGGAAATCTGCAAACTCCACCAACTCAAGATCTTTCGACGCGACTCCGCGATACGGGCCGTTGGCATGGTCCTGCAATTGCTTACGTGCATCGGCGAAGGGATTGGAGCCGAAGGCGATAATGCTGTCCCCGCTGATGATGTGCTTGCCATCGGGAAGAGCAAAGAAGGAGAGCACCTGCGGCTTTTGCTTTCCTGTCTTATCCCCGATCAGAACGACAACCTGGCTTACGCCCTCGGCAGCTGTTTTGCGAATCGCCTGCACCTGCCACATGCGGTCCGCATCGTAACCCCAATTCGCCTCGAGAAAGCCGTTGACCACTTCCTTGGTGGGCGCAGGAGCGGTGAAATTCACGGGGTCGGGCTTGGGAAAGACTGGCGGCCCGGAAGGAGCCGGCGCCGCTGGCGGCGCTTCAGGCTGCTGACCCGCAGGAGCCGCCTCGGCCGGCTGATGCCCAGGCGCCGAAGGCATGGGCACGGTAGTCGTATCGGGCGCAGGCGGTACATGTTGCTGAGGTGCGGCTTGAATTGCGGGAACGAATAAGGCAATCAGCGCAGTGGCGCCGATGAAGCGGTACGACATACGGATCAAGCTTCTCTCCTTCGACTATGGGAAAACTCCCTTTCCCTAGCTTATAACGCGGCGGCAGGCTCCCTAGTCAGACCTGCACCTTAACGGCAATGGGGAATCTGCGGCCCATCCCGAACGACTTGGCAGTCACCTTGAGGACAGGTGCGGCTTGTTGGCGCTTGTACTCGGAGCGCTCGATCAGGTGCACCACTTGTTGGACGAGATCGAGAGGAAAACCGTGCTTCTGTGCGATACACTCCGGCGTCTCGTAGCGCTCGACATAGGCTTCCACGATCGGATCGAGAACTTCATAGGGCGGCAGAGAATCGGTGTCCATCTGTCCCGGCCGAAGCTCGGCCGAAGGCGGTTTGGAGAGGATGGCCGTTGGAATTTTTTCCTGGTCTCGGTTGAGCCAGTTGCAGATGGAATAGACCCGCGTCTTCACCAGGTCGCCGATGACCGCCAGAGCTCCCACCATATCGCCGTAGAGGGTGCAATAGCCGACGGCCATCTCGGATTTGTTTCCGGTGGTGAGCACAAGTGCGCCCAATTTGTTCGAGAGGGCCATCAGGATTGTGCCGCGAATGCGCGGCTGGATGTTTTCTTCAGTCAGATCGGGCGGCAAGCCTTTAAAAAGCGGAGCCAGCGCGTGGTTGAACTCGGCGAAAAGTTCGCTGATGGAGACGGTCTCAAAGCGGATACCGAGATTCGCAGCCAACTGCCGGCTGTCATCGATGGAACCTGAAGAGGAATACGGACTCGGCATCCCAATACAGATCACGTTCTCCGCGCCAAGAGCATCGGCCGCTATCGCCGCTACCAGGGCCGAGTCGATGCCGCCACTCAGAGCAATGACCACTTTGCGGAATCCGCATTTGCGCACATAGTCGCGCGTTCCCAGCACCAGCGCACGGTAGGCAGCCTCGGTTTCGTCATCCTCGGCCAGGGGCACAGGCGAAGAATTAAAAGGATCGACGATCACCAGGTCTTCTTCGAATGAGGCAGCCTGCGCAATCAGTTCTCCGCGCGCATTGAGCGCCAGCGAGGATCCATCAAAGACAAGACTGTCGTTGCCTCCAACCTGATTCGTCATCAGCACCGGGATGCAGTCACGACGCGCGATTGCTGCGAGCATCTCGCGCCGAACAGCGCGCTTGCCATGCCAGAAGGGCGAGGACGAAAGGTTGATGTGCAACTGCGGCCCTTGGCGCCTGAGCTCTTCCATGGGATCGATGGAATAAAGGCGGCGGGGCCAGAAGTTCTCATCGTTCCAGGCGTCCTCGCAAATGGTAATGGCGAGGCGAGTGCCGTCGAGGTCGACGACCTTCTGGGGCCCGGACGGCGAGAAGTAACGTTGCTCGTCGAACACGTCATAGAAGGGCAGGAGCCGCTTGTGCTGCTCCAGCCGCAATTTTCCGCGGTCAATCAGGACAGCGGCGTTAAAGGCCGGCTTTCCGTCTTCGTGGTCGGAGGGCAGGGCCACGCCGGCAACTACCGCCGTCGGCAGGTCCCGCGTAGCCGCTCTGAGCTCGTCAACCGCCGACTGGCAACGGGCAAGGAAGCTCGGCTTCTCGAGCAGGTCGGCAGGCGGATAGCCACAGATGGCGAGTTCGGAAAAAACCGTCAAGCGAGCGCCTGACTCGGCGGCTCGCCGGCTGAAATCGACGATTTTCTTCAGGTTTCCAGTGAAATCCCCGACCGTGGGATCGATCTGGGCCAGCGCGATCTTCACAAATCCAGTGTAAATGGAGGGCTGACGCGGCGCAGCCGCCCCCAAAGCCAGGAAGCGGCAAGAGCCCAGAAGGTGTCTGCGAAATGCACTTTCAGCCCGAATTGGCAGGCACAATCCAAGCTAAGCATAAGACTAATAAGCGCTTAATCAACTATCACCAAATGGAGGGATTCCTTTCGACGAAAGGTACTGCCTAGAATCAAAACCGTAACTATTTGACCCATCCCTAATGGCACGGCGGGGGCGGTCGACGAAATCTGCAGAGAACAGATTTTTACGAGCGGCCCCGCAGTGGTTGCAGCCGACTCAAGCCGGTGAAAAGATTGGATTTTTCTCAACGAGGAATCCGTTCTGCAACAGCGGCTTGAGACTCGGTAAAAGCGGAACCGCTTGAGTCGGGGGAACGCCATCGGACCGCAATTGAAAATGGGCGAGTTGTTGATCCGTGCCAACCTTGTCACGGAGCAAGACGTTACCGCCGCCCTTCAGCGTCAGGTGTCCCAAGGTGGAACCTTGGGCGACAATCTGGTTGCGCTGGGATTGATTGACGCGCGCGCGATCGACCGCTTCATCCGCCGCGTGCCGCAGGAACCTGCCGACATCGCTGGCACGGGTATCGCCGATACAGACCTGCTAGCCCTTTTCATGAAGCTGATGTTCTCCTCCCGGCTGGAGAAGATCGGCCAAATCTCGGATGGAATCAAGCTCCCTCAGCACGTCGTGATGGACTTGGCGAACATCGCCATCGAGCGGCAGCTGATCTATACGCTGGGCGCCATGAGTTCGGATAGCGTGCTGGACATGCGCTATGCCATGACCGATGAGGGCAAGCGATGGACCCTTGAAGTCCTGCAAAGGTCCGGATACATTGGCCCGGCGCCGGTTACGCTGGCCGAGTTCATCGACCGCGTCAATATGCAGAAGCCGACCAACGAGCGGGTGACGCTGGATCAGGTGCATAAAGCCATCAAGGAACTCACGATGGACGAAACCATCGTGGAACAGGCCGGACCGGCCCTGAATTCAGGCCGCGCGATTCTGCTCTACGGGCCGCCGGGGAATGGCAAGACTTCAGTCGCTCTCAGTTTCGCAAGCGTCTTTAAAGACGTGATCCATGTGCCTTACGCAATCACCGTTGAGGGACAGATCATACGCTTTTTCGATCCACGGCTCCATATCCCGGCCAGTCCGCCGGCCGGCAAAGACGAGAGCTCGGATCTTTCAAACTTCCGCCGCGATACGAGTGACAAACGCTGGGTCACCTGCCGCCGGCCGTTCGTGGTTGCCGGTGGCGAACTGACGTTGGATATGTTGGATCTGCGCTACGACGAGAAGGGACATTATTATGAAGCGCCGCTGCACATGAAGGCTCTGGGCGGCTGCTTCCTCATCGACGACTTTGGGCGCCAGTTCGTCAGCCCGAGAGATCTCTTGAACCGGTGGATCGTACCCATGGAAAGCCGGGTCGACTACCTCAAGTTGCGTTCCGGCGCAAGCTTCTGCATTCCTTTTGAAGAGATCGTGATCTTCGCCACCAATTTAAATCCGGAAGACCTGATGGACCCGGCGTTTCTGCGCCGCCTTCCCTACAAGATCGAAGTGGGGCCGCCCGGCCTGGACCAGTTCCACCGTATCTTCAAAATGGAATGCGCCCGGCGCAATCTCACACTCACCGACGAGGTCTTCGATTTCATGGTGTACATGATCACCAAAGAAAAGGAACTCGAACTTGCCGGTTTCCAACCCACCTTTATTGCTGAGCAGATCACCGCAACCTGCCGCTTCCTGGGCAAGGATCCGGAGCTGAAGTCGCCTTACATCGAATATGCAATCAACAATCTGCGCGTGCGGCGGAATGCCGAGCCGCGAATGGAGCGAAAGCCGCAGGCTGGCGCGCCCACCGCGATCGCTGCTGAAGTGAAGAAACCAGTGGATTCAGTGGCTGAGTTCAGCGACGTAACGATTAAGCAAAACACGGGCCTCGTCTAGAGCCGCTTTCGTGCTTGCCCGATGGCGCCTGGCGACGCCAACACTCAAACGCAACTTCAAACTACGTGCCGGTGCCGGAGAAAACCACGGCAACGGTGCGCATAATGATTTTGAAGTCGAGCCAGATACTCCAGTTGTCAATGTAAGTCACGTCGAGCGAGACATAGCTGGCAAAGGATGGGTCCTGGCGTCCCTGGACCTGCCAAAGGCCTGTAATGCCGGGAGTCACGTCGAGACGGCGCAGATGGTCAAGATCGTACTTGCGCACCTCGCCGGCAAGTGGCGGCCGCGGCCCCACAATGCTCATCTCGCCGCGAAGAACATTGATGAATTGGGGCAGTTCGTCGAGCGAATACTTGCGCAGCAAACGGCCCAGGCGCGTAACCCTGGGATCGTTTGAAACCTTGAACAGCACGTCATCGCGCTCGTTCATGTGCATGATCTCGGAGCGGCGGCTTTCCGCGTCGCGAACCATCGTGCGGAACTTGATGCAGCGGAAGACCACGCCTTTTTTTCCAATCCGTTCCGAAGAGTAGAAGACCGAGCCCGGAGAATCGAACTTGACGGCGATGGAGATAGCCAGCAGGAGCGGTGAGAGAAAGAATAAAACGAGGGCGGAAAAAACAGCGTCGAAAACGCGTTTGAAAATGAGGCCGATTTCAGGCACCGCACCGCGATGCAGGGGGATCGTGGGAAACTGGCCGATGTATTCGATGGGGCTGTTCCAGGCCAGGCCGTCGTAGAGGTCGGGAATGACGCGCAGGTCAACCCCGTGTACCCGAGCCTGCTCCAGAACGCTCTGAACGACGCCGCGCTCACAGGGCGTGGTGAAGAAAATCTCGTCGATGAACTGCTTGCGCGTGTGTTGGAAAAGCGATTCGAGATTGCCTACGATGTCCGCACACACCTCCTCATGCGAAGAGCAGCCAGGCAACTCAATAAACCCCTTGAACGTGTAGCCTAAGTGGCGAATCTTCTCCAGGTGTTGACGAAGGGCATTCGCCTCAGGCCCTGTGCCAACAATCAGCACATTGCGTGTATCGAGCCCGCGATCGAAGCGCTGGTAAAGCAGAATGCGATAGATGAATCGGCGCAGCCCAAGGGCAACAGCGACCAGGCCGATCGTTTCCAGCACGATGCCACGAGGAATGTTTCCCGCTCGAACCAGGTAGAGCGTCCCGGTAAGCAGCAAGCCGGAAGTCAGGCAGGCCTGTGCGCTCATCCGCTGTTCATGCAGGAAATTCGTCATGTAGGTCGGCGTGTAGAGATGTAAGCGCCGGCTGGTTACAATGAGCGCGCATGTGAATCCGCACAAGAGGGCCAGCAGAATCCATACGGACAGGCCGTGAAACATGGTGCCTTCAAAAAACTTCCGGGCGCCGGTCATGGGATTGATGCGGAACCGGTAAAGCGTAACCGTCATTGCCGCCACCAGCACGGTGAGGGCATCGATCACCATCCACATCTTCGCGGTGCCCCGCGAAGCTCGTGCGGAGTTGCCTGCGGCTCCGGCCTCCCATTCAGCCGAAGCGGTCAGAGACGATGACAGCCTTTGCCAAAAATCCGAACTCGCCATAGGGTCTACGCAGACCTCAAATCTTCTTTAGAGCCTGGACTGCTGGCTGCTGGGGTTGACGTGCAACGCGAGAGAAACAAGGTTCATGGAAAGCACGAACCGATGCGAGCGGCTTCTTATGAGGAGCCTCCTCGGTGGGTGCTGTAATTCGCTTGAGTTTCAGGCCCTTATCGGGCAGTCGCCCGCTCATTGAGAAAGGGAGCGCCTTAAAGACAAAAATGATTTCTGAGCTATTTAGGAGGGCGCGAGACCCTGAGGCTTCATTTTGCCGCCGAATTCGAGGCAATGTCAGATGCAATCGCTTCACTCCAGCTTGGCCCAGACGGGGAACAGATAGCAAGTGAATCATACCGCCGACAGATTACGCGCGAATGCAACGAATTGGTTACCAGTGGGAATCCTGGTGAGTGAAACCATTTTATCGCGAAAGGCATCGGATTCATAACCCTTTTAAGCTGTTGGCAATACGTATGCATCCAAGGTCAGAAACTGGCGGATTGGCGGATCGGCGGACTCAAGAAAGCCACTAAGCGGGCCGAAGAATTCCGCGCGGCCTTGATGCAGAAAGAGCACAGAGTCGGCGAGCTTTTCGGCGAAACGAGTGTCGTGCGTCACCACGATGCTCGTGAATCCAAGTTGCAGCTTGAGGCGCTGAATGAGTCCCCCAAGACGGCGCGCCGTAATCGGATCGACCATCGTTGTGGGCTCGTCATAGAGGACGATCTCGGGTTGAGCGGCCAGCGCGCGCGCCATCGCCACCGCGCGTTTGCGTCCCGTGGACAAGCTTCCTGGAAAAGCGTCGGCCACATCTTCGGCTCCGGTCAGGCCGATGAGCCGGCCGACAATCTGATCCACCTGGTCATCGGCCAATCCGCCTTTCTCGCGCAAGGGAAAGGCCACGTTCTCGCGCACGCTCATTGAGTCGAACAAGGCGCCGTTCTGGAAGACCATCGTGATCCGTTTGCGAATCGCGCGAAGGCCCTCTTCATCGAGTGTGGTGATTTCCTGCCCTTCCACTATGATCGATCCCGCGTCGGGCTTCAAAAAGCCCATCAGCAAGCGCAGCGAAACCGATTTGCCGACGCCGCTGCGGCCAAGGATACACAGAGTCTCGCCGCGATTCACAGAAAAGCTGACATTCTCCAGGACGCTATGACCGTTGAAGGAAATGGAGACGTTATCGAATTGGATGATTGGCTGGGCGGAATCCTGAGCCGATGCCTTTGGCAAAAGCGGCTCATCGCGATCGGGCGCAGCCAGAGCCTCGAGTTCAGCTTCAATCGGCTCCAATGGGTCCGGATCGCCGCGGTTTTCGAACAGCGTCATAGATTCAGCTTACGCGACGGCGCGCGTCCAAAGCGCCTCGGCCCGTTGATGATCCGGGGGTGTATTCACGTTGAGGAACCAGCGCAGAGGAGCCAGGCCGAGAGGATGCGCAACTTGACCGGATTGGGCCAACAACTCCACAGCAACGCCCGCGACGGTTTGGCCGAGGCTTTTTGATGCAATCTGAAAGGCCGCAAAGCAGCCGCATCTTCTCGAATCGAGTTCGCTTTGGAGTGCCGGCAGCACGGATCGGTCGAGAACAACAGGAAAAGTTTGGTCAAAACCATTGACCGAAGGCACGGTTACAGCGCTGCTTTTCATTTGCGCATGATGGAGCAGGTATTCGATCAATGAGGCCGGAAGAAGCGGCATATCAATGGGAAGAAAAACAACGTAACGCGCGGAGGTGGCGGCCAGCGCAGCGCAAATACCGGCCAACGGCCCGAGGCCTGACCGCGAATCTGGAACGATCGGCGCATAAGCTGCGAGAGTCGATTCGAAATCCGGAAGGGCTCCGGCTATCGCGGCCTCAAGGCCCACCTCGCGCAGAATAGCCAGCGCGTGCGCGATCAAGGGCCGGCCCGGCAAACGGCAAGAGCGCCTTGTCGCGGCCCATGCGGCTCGATTGGCCCCCGGCAAGAACAAAACCTACAGGATTCGCTTCGCCCTTCGAGACGATTCGGTCGGTCATCCTCGCCCAGCTTATCGCATCAATTGTTCCCAGTCCCTGGTCCCTGCCTTCTCGTTCCCTTGTTCCCCTGTTCCCCTGTTCCCTGTTGCCTGTTCCCTCGTTCCCTGTCTTCATTCACCGCCCCACTTCCTCCAGGAAGCGAATCAGCGATTCGATGCCCAATTCAAAATTTTTCAGGCTGAATTTCTCATTCGGCGCGTGAAGATTGTCATCGGGCAGGCCGAAGCCCATCAACACGCTGGGCATGCCGAGGTGACGATCGAAGTCCCCAACGATTGGTATCGATCCGCCGGAGCGGATGAAGACCGTATCTTTACCCCAAACCTCGTGAAGCGCGCGCGTCGCCGCTTGGACGAAGCGGTTGTTGACGGGGATAAGACACGCGTCACCGGTGTGAATCAGGCGCACGTCCACGCTGACGCCGGGAGGAACAATCTTCTCCACGTAGCCCTTGAAAAGAGCAAAAGTCTTGGCGGGCGTCTGGTTCGGAACCAGGCGCATCGAGACTTTCGCCGTGGCTTTTGCGGGAATTACGGTCTTGGCGCCGGCGCCGCTGAATCCGCCCGGCATCCCGTGGACATCGAGCGTCGGGCGCGCCCAGGTCCGCTCAAGCACGCTGTATCCAGCCTCGCCGATGAGTTGCGTTGAGCCGACCTCGTTCCTCCGGTACTCCTCTTCGTCGAAGGGCAGGCTGCGCCACGCGCTAAGTTCCTCGGCGTTCGGCGCCGCAACATCGTCGTAAAAGCCGGGGATGAGAATATGGCCGTTCTCGTCCTTGAGCTTGGCGATGATGTGCGCCAGCGCAAAGAAAGGATTGGGAGCGACGCCGCCGTACATTCCAGAATGCAGATCGGTTTTTGCGCCGCGCACTTCGATCTCTGTGTAGATCATGCCGCGCAGGCCAACGCAGAGCGTGGGGAGGCCAGGAGCAAAGAGCTCCGAATCGCAAACCAACGCAAAGTCGGCCTTCAAGTCGGCGGGCTTTGAGGCAACGTAGTTCGCAATTCCCTCCCCTCCCACCTCTTCTTCACCCTCGAAAAGAACGCGGACATTGAGGGGCAGCGCGTGGTTCGCGGCCATCAACGATTCAAGTGCCTTCACCTGCGCCACCACCTGGCCTTTGTCGTCGACCGCGCCTCGGGCATAAAGATTCCCATTGCGTTCCGTGGGCTCGAAGGGCGGCGTATGCCACTCATCCAGCGGGTCCGGCGGCTGAACGTCGTAATGGCCGTAGATGAGCACGGTCGGCTTGCCCGCAACATGAAGCCAGTCGGCGTACACGAGCGGATGCCCTTCGGTTTCAATCAGACGGCCATTTTCCAGCCCGATGCGCTTCAGGTCGGCAAGCAACGACTCCGCGGCTCTGCGGCAGTCACCCGTGTGCTCGGGCAGTGTAGAAACCGATGGGATGCGAAGAAGGGCCTTCAGATCGTCGAGAAAGCGTGGGTGATTCTGACGGGCGTAATCAAGCGCAGATGAGGACATGATGAGCGTGCTCCATGAAACCCCGTTCGGAATTAAACCCGCACCGGTTCCTGAGTCGATAGATTCCGAAGCGACTGCAGCGATGGGACTCTTTCATTGAGAAAGATCCACCTTAAACCACTATCAAAATGGCAATAGAACTCAGGAACCGGTTTAAAGTATATTCTTTTGCGCTCCCGTACAATGAGTTCCGGAGAAAACGGCTCCAAAAAGAGGCCTGTACGTCAGGCTCAAGACAGTTCCTCGACGACGAAATCTGCATCCAAGGTGATTTACCTCACTGCCGGCGACAGTTCCGCCCATCAAACTGATTCAGCTTTCGGTTCGCTCACCAGTTCACTGCGGGAAAGGGAATGTTGTTGTTGCCAACCTACGGAAGTCGTCTCCCGCATCGATTCTTCTTTCGTTTTGCCTGCCTTTGCTTACTGTTGGCCGGCGCGTCATTCGCGGCCCGTGCGCAGGTCCTTGCGAGCCCGGGAAGCTCATATTTTTCGCGCAAAAATACTTTCGGAGTCTTCGGCGCGTATTCCCCTGATTCGAGTCACATCCTGCTCGGATACGCCGAGAACCGCAAGCTCGTAGAATTCGGCGTTTCCTACAACCGGCGGCTACTGATGGACCATGGGGTGAGTTGGCAGTATAGCCTCGAGCTGCTTCCGGTGGCGCTGGAAAGCGATCCTGTGGGCGTTGAAATCAACACCCAGACAGAACCGACAGTCTCGACCACGACCTACGACTTCGGGGCGCAGTTCGTCACCTGCGCTCCGGCGACGGTGCCGTACAGCTACGCAGGTGAAAACAACGTCACGTACAGTGGAACCCTGACTTACCGGTGCAGTGGACGCCGCTGGACAATCGGCGAAGCCATGTCTCCCATTGGAATGCAATGGAATTTCCGCCCTCGCAATAGGATCCAGCCATTCTTTACCGGTCATGGCGGATACATGTATTCCACGCAGCCGATTCCCATCATGCAGGCCGGATCGTTCAACTTTACATTCGATCTGGGCGCGGGCCTTGAACTTTACAGAACCGCAAGCAAATCGATTCGCGTGGAATACCGCTATCACCACATCTCCAACCACAACACCGCGCAGGAGAATCCCGGTATCGACAACGGGCTCTTTCAGGTTTCATACGCGTTTGGACGCTAGCGACAGGCTGTCGAGAACCGCGTCAGCCGGGCATGATCCACGAGGCTGGCTTATGGCAGTAAAATAGCTCGCAAATCGATCCTGCGAAAGTGGAGGGCGAGATGCGCACCGGAAAGTCGGCGGCATTAGGGACCGCGGTGTTGATCCTATTGCTGGCTATCGCGACCAGCGCAGAGCCAATGCCGGCCCAGAGCACCGCCGCCACTCCGGTTCCTGAGCTTCCCGTCATCGACAAAATCTGGCCCGATGTCAATCTCAATGCGGTTGCGCTCGGTAAGGATGGGGCCGCACAAATCATCGACGTGCACCTGCTTCGGCTCTTCGAAGACGGAGCCGAGCGGCCACTCCATTTTCTTGGTTCGCCAGATTCGCCGGTTTCGGTTGCCCTGGTCATCGACTCTTCCGGCTCGATCTATAAGCGCAAACCGGCAATCGTCGCTGCGGTGACCGCGATCGTCACGGCCCTCCCGCCCGACAGCGAAGTGATGGCCGTTCTCTTCGCCGACCAATCCTATCTCGATCTGCCCTTCACTCCGGCTTCCAAGGTCGACTTTTCGTTTCTTGATCGCCTCCAGGCTCGCGGACCCACGGCACTCTTTGACTCGATCGTCGCTACCGAGAATCACTTCATCGCGCATGCAAAGTACGTGCGCCGGGCCATGGTCGTCCTGAGTGATGGCATCGACAACGCTTCGAACGTTTCCATGGCAGAAGTATCCCGGGCAATGGAGCAGCCGGGTGCGCCAGTGGTTTATGTTTGCCCGCCTTCGAAGGCGAATATCTTAAAAATGCAAAGGATGGACGGCCAGATTTACATGAGCTTTCTCGCCAGGTGGGGCGGCGGCGTGGCTTTCTATCTCGATCCCGATCCCGCAGCAGCTGCGGCAAAGGTTGTATCCGCAATTCGCAGCCAGATGGTGGTGCAGTTTACCGCTGCCAATCCCGCCCGCAATGGCAAACGGCGTAAACTCAAGCTCCAGTTCCCGGACAACAACCTGCAGGTTCGCGCCGTGCCCGAATACTTCGCGCCTGCGAAATGACAGCCTCGGGTGCATCGACCTGAACCGACAGTTTTGCGGAAGCCGGCGCAGGCTACCAAAGTCACGCCAGCTGGCTCGTTCACGCCCATGATCCCACCGCGAAAAGGTAAGCTAGTGAGATGGACTTGGGGTCCCTATGGAGAACAGCGTAAAGGTTTTGATCGCCGAGGACGAGCCCAACGCCCTGGCGGGCTTGGCGGAGCTGATCTCCGGTTGGGGATACCGCACCGAGACCGCCCGCGATGGCGTCGAGGCCTGGGAAAAAACGCTGGTATGGGATCCCGCTATCGTCGTGACAGACTTGAAGATGCCCCGGATGGACGGTATGGGTCTTCTGGCCAAACTGTCAGGGGGTGCCGAGACCTTGAGCGCCAATATGGCGGTGGTCGTGCTCACGGCCATGGGTTCCATCCAATTGGCTGTCGATGCCATGAAACTCGGCGCGTACGACTTTCTGCAGAAGCCTGTCGACCCGACGCGCCTTAAAACCATCCTGGCCAACGCCACAAAACAGCGGCAGACAGCGATCGAGCTCGAGGTTGCCCGGCGCAGGCTGCGTGAATCCGGCGTCCTGGGCCAGCTGGTTGGCAGCTCGCGAAAGATGCGCGAAATCTTCACGCTCATCGAACAGGTCGCTCCCTCGAATGTTCCGATCCTCATCACCGGTGAAAGCGGAACCGGCAAGGAACTGGTGGCGCGCACCCTGCACGAGTTGAGCCCGCGCAAGGCGCGCCCGTTTGTCGCGGTGAACTGTGCGGCGATTCCGGAGACGCTGATCGAGAGCGAGATCTTCGGGCACGAGAAGGGCTCCTTTACCGGTGCGGTGGAGCGCAGAGCCGGATGCTTCGAACTCGCGGCAGGTGGAACCTTGCTGCTCGATGAGATTGGCGAGATGCCTTCAGGCACGCAGGCTAAGCTGCTGCGCGTGTTGGAGGAGCGGAAGTTCCGCCGCCTGGGCGCCCGTAATGAGCTGGACACGGATGTGCGCGTGCTGGCGGCGACAAATCGAGACCCGCAGCGGGCGGTGGCGGAGGGTCATCTTCGCGCCGACCTCTACTACCGGCTCAACGTATTCAACATCGCCATGCCGCCCCTTCGCGAGCACCTTGAAGATTTGCCGCCCATGGTTGAATCCATGGTGAGTGAGATGAACCAGAAACATGGCCGCAAAGTGTCGGGCATCGCTCCGTCGATGCTGGACCGGCTGATGGCGCATAGCTGGCCGGGAAACGCGCGCGAGTTGCGCAACACGATCGAGCGTGCCGTGATTCTTTGTCCCGATGGCGCACCTCTCGATGCGGGGCACCTGCCGCAGGGATTTGGCAAGGACCACGGAGCCATGACGGTCGCCGACGACGGCGCCATCACGGTGCGGGTGGGAGCCACGGTCGATGAGGCGGAGAGACTGCTGATTCTCCGCACTCTTGAGGCCACCGGCCAGAACAAGACGCGAGCCGCTGAAATTTTGGGGGTCAGCCTGAAAACCCTGCACAACAAACTCAAGGAGTACGGCCGGGAGCGGCAAGAAATAGAGAGTTGAAAACTCTAAATGCGCTGAAAAGCATGCGCATTCTGCCCGTTCGTTAAAGCATCTTCGTCAAACAGGTGATAGCAGCAAACTGCGTCCGTGCTTGAACCAAACAGCGCCGTAACCAATGGGCTTGAAAACCAAACTCGTGCTAGCCATCTCGGCCCTGGTGCTCATCATCGCCGGGGTGGTTTCGGGCGTGTACGTTCACCAGCTGGTAAAAGCGGCAGTGAAAGAAACCTACGACACCAACCTGATGGTGGCCGATCAGGTGCGGTATTCGCTGCAGAACGCGCTGGAGTCCGGCCTTCAGGGCCTCACGGTCGACCCCAACAATCCCAGTGAGTTGCGCGCGCTGATGGCTGAGACCGTGCAGAACGATTCCACCTTGCAAGCCGCGCTGACTTCAGTCATCCGCTATTCGTCTACGGTGTACGACGTAAATATTGCCGATAGCCAGGGCACCATTTTGCTCAGCACGAATCCTGCTAATCAGGGAAAGCAGCTGCCTGCGCGTCCGAGTTTCGACCGCTTGCTCAAGGCCGGGCCGGTGCCGATGATGATGCAGGTCTTTGGCGAGCCCAAGGTCCTGGACATCGCTGCCACGCTGGCGAATAACGGAAAGCCTTTCGCTTCGGTTCACGTGGGTGTTCACACTTCGCTGTTGCGCGCCGCCTACGATCCGGTGTTACGGAAGGCATTCTGGCTCATGGGGTTTGCCCTGATCGCGGCGCTGCTTGCGGCTTTTTCACTCAGCAACCTGGCCCTGCGGCCCATGACGGAGATCAGCCGGCAACTCGACCGTCTCACTGCGGCCGGAGAAGCAGCCATCGAGGGTCCGGCGCCGAAAAATCAGGACGTGGCGGCGCAGGTTTCCACCAAGATTGAGAAAATCGGGCAGCGCATGCGCAATGTTGAGGAGGTCTACTCCGCGTTGCGCGAGAATCTCGATCAGATTCTGGGCAATCTGCAGGATGGCATCATGTTGTTTACCGCGGATCGGCGTGCAGTGCTGGTTTCGGAGGCGGCGCGGCGGTTTCTCCAGGTCGATCGCGACAATGTCCTGGGACTGCATGCCAACGAGTTTCTCGACGATTCCAAGGCGCTGGGACGGGCGCTGCGCCAAGCGATCGAAGCAGGCAGGAGCCTCGACAAAGAGGAGATTCGCACCGAAGCTGGACGGCGCATTCAGGCTTCAGTCGATTTTATTAACGACGAGAAAACGCATCAGGGCCTGGGCGCGCTCGTGACGCTGCACGATCTGGAGTCGGCAGCGCAGATCGAGTCGGAACTGGAGCTTTCGCGGCGCATGGCCGCCATTGGCCGCCTCACCTCGGGGGTGGGCCACGAGGTGAAGAACCCGATCAACGCAATTGTTGTGCATCTGGAGCTTCTGAAATCGAAGCTGGGCGAACCGGCAGGGCCGGCCACGCGGCATCTGGACGTGATCGACGCGGAGATTCGCCGGCTCGACCGCGTAGTGCAGACGCTGGTAGATTTCGCGCGGCCGGTGGAAGTGCAACTCCGGGAACAGGACCTTCGTCCGATCATCGGCGACGTACTCGCGCTGGCTGCCGATGAGCTGACCATGCGCCGTGTAACCCTGATCAGCCGCATCCCGGCAGAGCCGCTCATTGCGAATGTGGATGCGGACCTCTTGAAGCAAGCGGCGCTCAACGTGATCCAGAATGGCGCGCAGGCCATGCCCGACGGTGGACGGCTGGAGGTCACTCTCGAAGCGGATGGAGATCAAAACGACAGCCATGCGGAGATGGCGAAGGCGAATGGGTCGGCCGGCGGAAGTTTGCGTACGCCGGCGCATGCTGCCTTGCTGCGCGTCGCCGACGAAGGCATCGGCATTCCCGACGAAATTCGCGATAAGATCTTCGATCTCTACTTCACCACCAAGATCGGAGGCAGCGGCATTGGGCTGGCTATGACCTACCGCATCCTGCAGTTACATCATGGGAGCGTGGACGTACAATCAAGGCAAGGCCGCGGCACAGAATTCTGGCTGCGAATTCCACTCGCCGCCGCGGACAGGGGACGCCGGGCGCTACAGCCGGTGGCTGTCGAAGATCAAAAGGGGTTGGGGGAATGAAGTCACCTGCCAAGTGCGCTGCGTGGCTGCTGCCGTTTTTGCTCGGCGGCTGCATCCACAACCCTTTTCACAAATCTCCGGCGCCGGGGCCCATGCTCGCGCCGCTCGTCTCTCCCCAGCATCCCATCGAAGTCGTATCCGTCGAACTCCCGCCTGGAGTGAGATTGATTCCCGGCAAGCCTCTGTACAACATGATCGTCCGCGATGAAACGGCTAAACCACCGATCCGCCACAGACGGCAGCCGAGTCCCACAGAGATCGTCACATTTCCTGATGTCGCCGCCAACCCCAGCGCCGGGGTCAGCGCCATCGGTCAACTTACTTCGGGCGATCCGGCGAGTTACAAGCAGCAAACTGAGGCCGACATCGCCTCGATTGAGCGCGGGCTCGGTGGCATCAACCGCACACTCAACGACTCCGACCAGAAAACCGCGGATCAGGTTCGGGAATTCTTGAAAGAGGCTAAAACAGCATTGGCCTCAGGCGATGTGGACGGCGCCCACACGCTGGCGGCAAAAGCGCAGATTCTGCTCGCCGGACTCACGCAGTGAGCTGAGAACTCATTCCGGGTCCTCAGTCTTTCGGTCCTTGGTCACGCCTTCTTGTTCCCTCGGTCCCTTGGTCCCTGTCTTTACAATTCTCCCCAACTCAACTTCGTGCGCAGCGCGTCGAAGAAGCCACCTTCATTCAGGCGCACTAGTTTGACAGTGTGGCTGGAGCGGCAGCACCGCACTTCATCGCCGCGGCGGAGCTCGATGGCTTGCTGGCCATCGATGGTGAGCAGAGCCACGTTGGGCACGCCCTCGACGCGAACATTGAGCAATGCACTGCCCGGCACCACAATGGGTCTGAGCGTAAGCAGATGAGGACAGATAGGCGTGACCACCATGGCGTCAACATCGGGGGTAAGAATAGGGCCGTTCGCTGCCAGGGTGTAGGCGGTCGAGCCGGTGGGAGTGGATACGATGACTCCGTCAGCGCGGAAGCGCGCGACACTCCTGCCATCCAGCTCGACGGCAAATTCGCCCATGCGCGCAATGTCGCCCTTGGAAACAACGATCTCGTTCAGCGCCTCGAAGCTCGCATGCTCGGCGCCGTCCCGCCACAGTACGGAGTGCAGCATGGCACGCTCATCCAGGCTTTGGCACCCATTGCACCAGTTTTCCAGTGTGGCGTATAGATCGGCGAGCCGGACTTCCGTAAGGAAACCGAGGAATCCCAGATTCACGCTGAGGATGGGCGTACCCACCGTAGCAAAAATGCGCGCGGCGGCAAGCAAAGTGCCGTCACCGCCCAGGACGATCACCAGAATCGGCGCGCGCGATGGCAGATCGATACGAGGAATGGCAGGGGCAGCATCGGTGTAGGCGCCGCCTTCGCGATCGAGCACGACCTCATAGTTGTGCTTACGCAGCCATGCGACCAGATCCGGTAAAAGCCGTTTAAGCTCTTCCCGGTTGGGCTTGCTAACGATGGCCACCGAGGTCATGCGTCCCAGTGTAATGGATGAGGCTGCGATCGAGCCGGAATCTGCGCCCTTCCGCAAGACCCGCATTGGGCCGCCGATCGTTTCCTTTTCCGGCTGCAACCTCGCAATCTCACTTGTCGTCCAGGCGGTAAGCGAGCGACAATCGATCAGCTTATGGTGACGGCTCAGAGATTGATCGAATTCGATGGGGTTCACTGCAAGGTGACCCTTGCGCAGCCCGCGAAAGCCGTGGTGCTGTTAAAGATCAGCGGCACGGATACAGGAGAATTTGCTGATGCTCCGATGAAGATTCTTGAAGAGTGGCTGGACGATTCGCCGCCCGTCGACCTCTTCATCGATGCGCGAAAGGTGCGCACCGCCTCAATCGATGTCAGTAGCGAATGGGCGGCTTGGCTCAACGAACACAAGGCACTCCTGAAATCGGTCACCATGCTTACCGGTACGCGCTTCATTCAAATCACCGCCGAGTTCGTTCGCCGTTTCGCGGGACTGAACGGAATGATGTGGGTCTGCACGGAGCCCGACGTCTTCGACCTGGCCGTGGCCCAGGCTCAGAACCGCTGACCCGTTAACAACAGACGGAAGAGTCCCGGAGACTTGGTTCTACGCCCTGCTACGTCTGCCGCGCATAGAGCAGGAATTCCTGGTTGCCCTCGGCGCCGGTGATTGGCGAGGGTATCGTCTCGACGACCTGCCAGGTCAGAAAGCGCAGGCAATCCGCGACCTTATCGACTGCCAGTTTGTGTGCCTCAGGATCGCGCACGATGCCTCCTTTTCCGACGTGTTCGCGGCCTGCCTCAAACTGAGGTTTCACCAGAATCACTGCCTCAACCAGGGTGGGCGCCGCGGCCAGAACTGCCGGAAGCACCAGCGTCGCCGAGATAAACGACACGTCGACGACAAGGAAAGTTTTTTTCAGTCCTGATCCGGCAGTTTCCAACGATCCGGGTTCGAGCAGGCGCGCGTTGGTGCGTTCGAGCAGATGAACACGCGGGTCGTTGCGCAGCTTCATGTCGATTTGGCCAAAGCCGGTGTCAACGGCGACAACCTCCGCAGCCCCGTGCTGGAGCAGGCAGTCGGTAAAGCCTCCTGTGGAAGCGCCGACATCGATGCAGGCACGGCCCACCACGTCAATCTGCCAATGGCTCAGAGCCTCGGCCAGCTTCAGTCCGCCGCGACTTACGTAGGGATGGTCATCGCCGAGAATCCGGATGGGCGCGTCGGCGACGATCGCAGTGCCGGGCTTATCGATTTTTTGCTCGCGCACCAGAACCCGCCCTGCGAGGATCAGCGACTGGGCACGCTCGCGGCTGACGGCAAGGCCCCGCTCCACGAGCAGCACGTCAAGCCGCGTCTTAATCGGCTTTGTGTTGCCGGCAAATATTTCTGACCTGCCCACCGTAGCCCTCAAGAACTTGGCAAATGTTCAAAGGGCCATTCCCGATGCGAGGAATGACCCTTGAGTGATTTCGATTGTTTTGCCCGCCGGGTTAAGGAATGGCCTGGCACGCCGCAAGCGAAGCCAGCGGAGCGCTGCCTGGCAAATTGCACGGCTGTCCGTATCCGGGGACACGACTGGTGTAGTTGTTGTTGCCGCCGGACCCGGTCTGGGTCGCGGTGCGGATGTCGACGGGCGTTCCTTCAATGAGGACCGTGGTATCGATCAAATCGGTCACCGTCGGGGTCGATTGAACGATGGTGATATAAGGGCTGTCGGGCGAGGCGACATAAACCTTGGAATACTGGGAGTTCTGCGTGTTGACGACGGTTCGCGGATGACCCACGACTGTAAGGGTCTTCTCCACGCTGTAAGTGCGGAGATTCACCACCGTCACAGTCCCATCTCCCGTGCCGCTATCGTCGTTTTGATTCGCTGTATACGCTTTGCTTCCGTCAGCGAGAACGGTCACGCTTGCCGGATTGGGAGTGGCCGTGTTGCCTACCTTAATCGTAGTAACCGTACCAAAGCCGCCTGTGACAGCGCCGCAAGCCGCATATGTCGTGCAGTTGCTATTCGTGTATGTGTTGGAATCGTTGCCGTATTCATCGAGAGGAACATTGATGACACTGACAGTTCCGCCGTCGTAGTTGGCGACAACGAGTTGTTGTGTGGCCGAATTGTATTCCGCGTAAATGGGTCCTGAGCCGGTCGGAAGCTGAATCGCCGGATGGCAGGTGATCCACTGCCCATTCTGATTCTGAAATGGCGTGCAAGTGTCGGGTGTATTGTTCCGGGTGTTGATGACCGAGATAGTATCGTCTCCGCGATTGAGAACATACAAGCGCTGCAGGTCGGGCGTCTGCACTGCGTAAACAGGGCACTTGCCCAACGGAATCGCCGGATCGGCCGTGTTGCTGGAGAGCTCGATCGGTATCGCAACACCGGCCGGTGCCGATGTGGGAGCCTTGTTGCACGTCAGCGGCGCGATATCCGGAACGTCCTGGCTCAGGACATACTCCCGTTCACCGCCGTTGTTTCCCACTCCGGCGACAAGCACGGGCGTTGTCGCCGGACTGCCCGCCGAGGCTAGGGGAATCGCCAGTTTGAAGGCCTGAGGCGAACCCGTAAACAGATCAACCACATCTCCGTTCAGGTCGGTTGCCCAAAGGCCGTTCGCGGCCGCGAACAAGTTCACAGGCAGCGCCGTCGCAGGCAACGTCGATTCCGACACATTCTTGGCTTGCAGGTTGGTTGAAAGAGCGAAATTCGATAACGTCCCATCGCTATTGATGGTGTAACCGCTGGCGCCCACTGCATCGATGGTAAAAACCCTCGGACCAGGCCCGATCGGCGCTTCAGTCACGATCGAGTCGCCCGAATAATCGATGATCGTGACCACCCCGGGTGTACTGGTTCCTGTCGTGGAAACCACGACTGCGTACGAAATGATCTGGGCCGGCGGACCATTGGTGCCGATTGGAGTGACCACTGGCCTGTAGTTATTACCGCAACCGCCAATGAGAGCCGCAAGTGACAGAGCAGCCGCTGCCTGCGCGAAGAGCACACGCGTGGGGCACGACTTCATTGAAAAAGCCTCATTCCGAATCTTTCCTGCTTTCCTGCTGATTGTAAATCACCGGGGCCGACGAGGGGGCCGCTTAAAGTCCGCCATCAAGACCGACGCAGGAGGCTGAAAATCGTCATCGCCGACCGGGGAGACGTGGAACTGCATCGACGTTCAACAACCGGTTAGGATGAGGCGGTTAGGATGAGGCGTGGCCCAGGATAATCTGGCTTGGCAATCGAAGCTGGTGTTGCTCGCGGTGCTGCCTTTCGCAGCCACCGAAGTATTGCTTTCGTGCTTCGGCTGGGCAACCGTTTCCGCTCCTGTGATGATTTGGACCCTTGGCTTGAGCGCGCTGCTGGGGCTCATCACCTGGAGGCTGCGCGCGGCCACCCCTGCCGCGGCGGCGACGGGAGCGGTGATTACGTCAAGCTTGATGTTCTCGACCATTGAACAACCCTATGAGCCTTGGCATACGGCGTTGGTTCCGGTGCTGGCGGTTTCATGTTTGGCGTTCGCTGCCACACGCGCGGGCCGCCGCAAAAAGGAGCGCCTGGTCACCGCCGAGGCGCGGCGTGGAAGATCCGCCGCACAGGTTGCGGCTAATCTGGGCCTGGCAGCGCTGGTCGCATGCGAGCCCGTGAAGATCTGGCTCTTCGATAGCCGATGGCTTCCACTGCGAGCGCACTCAGAAACACTCATATCGGCAATGGCGCTGGCGGCCCTGGCAGAAGCCGCCGCCGACACAGTCTCGTCGGAGATCGGTCAAGTGCTGGGCGGACGCCCGCGGATGATCACGACACTGTGCGCGGTGGAACCGGGCACCGATGGCGCGGTCAGCATGGTAGGAACCCTTGCAGGAGTCGTTGCGGCGGGTATTGTCGCCGGCGCCGGAACCTGGGCGCTCCGCGGCGATTGGAGCCTTTTTGAGTTGAGCTGCGCGGGCGCCGTCTTCGGACTTGTTTTCGACAGCCTGCTCGGTGCGACCTTCGAGAGAAAGGTATGGCTCAACAACGACGCAGTAAACTTCTTGTCGACGGCCAGCGCAGCCGGGTTTGTGCTTCTCTTGCTGGTGCTTGCGCCTGCTCCTTGATTTTCTCACTCCGCCAACACCGCTGGCGCCGCTGACTTGCCTTGCTCCCGGTCCCTTGTTCCCTCGGCCCCCTGTCCTATTCAATGCAGATGGAGTCGCCAGAGCGAATAGCTGAGAATCTCGTGCGCGATGCGCTCGGCCTGCAGAATCCTGTCCTGTTGGGCTGGCCTCCGACGCGGCGATGTCAACACATCGAGACCCTCGGCGGCGCAAATCGCGTGGATTCGGAACATGTGTGTGTCATCGCTGACCACAACCAACCGGTGCAGCCCGTTGACATGGGCGATGACGGCAATCCGGCGAGCTGATTCTTCGGTATTGCGGCTCTCGGTTTCAGCGATAATGGCCTGCTCCGGAACGCCCTTGCTGATCAAATAGCCGGCGCCGACGGAACCCTCGGTGTACTGGTCGCCGCCTGGGCCACCGAGAGTGATGATGAGCGGTGCGATGCCGCGATGATAGAGCTCAAGGGCGTGATCCAGCCGCGCGCGATAGACAGGCGAAGGCCGGCCGTCATATTCCGCTGCGCCCAGAACGCCGATCGCATCCGCGGGAGCCGCTTGATCCAGATGGGCGTAGGTCTCAATCTGCACGTAGACCCAGCGAGACCACGCCGAAGCTCCGCCAACTACGAGCAGAACAATGAGAAGGATGAAGCGGAGAGCCCAGTTGCGGCGCTTCATCTTGGATTCGCGCCCCATGTCTTCTATCTTATCGAGCCTTGGGGGCCTTGGTTCGCTCTTTCCCTCTTCCTGATTCCGTTATTTCCTTGGTCTCTTGTTCCCTCGGCCCCTTGGTCTCTGCCTCTCTATCGCTGCAGGGTCATGACGATTTCATGTGTGGGTATCGCGCCTTCGCGCAGGATCTCCCAGCGCCCGGCGCCGAGCGTGAGATCGACGATGGTGGTCGGTTGCGTGCGGGCCGTGGGGCCTCCGTCGATGATGAGCGGAATGCGTTCGCCGATCTGGTCGCGGACGCAAGCCGCGCTGGTGCATTCCGATGCGCCCTGCAGATTGGCTGAGGTTGCCGTGATGGGCAGGCCGAGCCTTTCCACCACGGCGCGGGGAATCGTGGCATCGGGCACGCGTAGCGCCACGTTGCCCGTATTGGCCGTCGAGCGAAGCGGCAGCTTGGTTCCGGCGCGAACGATGATAGTCAACGGGCCGGGCCAGAAACGGTCCGCCAGCTTGTCGAGCTGGGAATCGCTGTCGCGCGCCAATTCATAGGCCTGCCGCAAGCCCGAAATCAGCAGCGAGAGCGGCTTGTGTTTCTGGCGCGTCTTGATCTGGTAAATCTGCTCGACAGCGTAGAGGTTCACCGGGTCCACCGCCAGCCCGTAGAATGTGTCGGTTGGCAACGCGACAACACCGCCCTTGCGCAGGCAGGAGACGATGTAATCGATCCGGTCCGGTTGGGGTTCATCGGGATGGACGCGCAAAATCTCCGCGGACAAAAAGGCCTACCTCAGTTCCCGAATCAAAGGAGAGTCTACAAATTCGGAAACTATCACAGCACTAGCCGCGGTGCAAGTTGATCGGCCAGCTTCTGGCTCTCGGTGTCGTGATTGTGAAACCCGTTTTTCCCCTATCTTTTCGCGAACTCGGTTGCTCTACCCTTAAGTTCTAAGCACAGCGGAGAGCCTAGGGTGGAAGAGCACCAGCCTTCCCCGCCCCTGCCTTCTTAGCGAAGTCCGCCGTGCGAATGCAAGCTCCCGTAGGGAGCGCGTGATAATAGCCCAGGACAAGTCCACCGCGCGGATGCAAGCTCCCGTAGGGAGCGCGTGATAATAGCCCAGGACAAGTCCGCCGCACGGATGCAAGCTCCCGTAGGGAGCGCGTGATAAGAGCCCAGGACAAGTCCGCCGCGCGGACGCAGTCCTGGGAACACCGCCCCCCGAACCCTCGTAGCCCCGTAGGGGCGACCGAAGCATCCGCACCAATGCCGCGCCCAATCTCAACAGGACAGTCCATCCAAAGAACCAGCCAATGGTGCGAGTTACGCGGAGCATGGCGGGTTGAAGACCCTGCAGGTGCCTTTCCTCTTGTAACTGAGACCAGATGTTTCCGGCAGCCATCAGAGTCGAGTAGCTAGAACATGGGACCTGCTCTTAGAATCTCCACAGCGATGCCGATCCGCAACATTCAGAGCAAAGACAATACGCGCATCAAAGAGCTGCGCAAGGCCTTGGCCGATCCAGGCCGCAGCCCCGGTTCGCTCGTGGGAGGCGCCAGCGGCCTGGTGGGTATCGAAGGCCCGAATCTCATCGAAGAATCTCTGCGTGCGGGATTAAGCGTGAGAACGATCTTTGTTGCTCAGGGCGCGGAGCGCCTGCTCGCCGCCCTGCGCATTCCGCCCGAGATCGAACTCCTCCAACTACCCAGGAAGCTGCTTGACTCTGCACTTGCGACCGAGTCGCCGCAGCCAATCGCCGCGCTCGTCGAACCGCCGCAATGGACGTGGGAACATGTCCTGGGTCTGCGTCGCAAATCAGCTCCACTCGTTGTCGTCCTGGCCGGCCTCCAGGATCCCGGCAACCTCGGCACGATCCTTCGCTCGGCTGAGGCATTCGGCGCATCGGGCGTCGTGAGCCTCCCAGGAACCGTGAGCGCATGGAATCCGAAAGCGGTCCGCGCGTCGGCCGGCAGCGTGTTCCGGGTGCCACTGCTGGCCGCCGGCGAGGCCGAAGCATTTGCGCGTCTGCGCGAGGCAGGTGCAAAGATTCTTGCGGCCGCTTCGCGCGGAGCAACGGCCCTGACTGGTGTGGATCTTCAAGTTCCGGTGGCGCTCGTGATCGGCAACGAGGGCAACGGCGTCCCCGACGCGATTGCTCGCGCAGCCGATGGCGAAATCTCGATTCCCTGCCCCGGCCCCGTCGAAAGCCTGAACGCCGCGATCGCCGCAAGCGTCCTGCTGTATGAAGCTTCGCGGCAACGGGCAACTCGCATGAACGAGCCTTCGAGCAGCCCTCGACTTTCGTCCAAAGCGCCAAACCGCGCAGCGGGAGCGCGGCGATGAACCTCTTCGACGAAGAGCCGGAAGTTCCACCGCCCTCCTCCAGGAGGCTGCTGCATGCAATGCCACTCGCCGAGCGCATGCGCCCGCGCTCGCTCGACGAATTGGTCGGCCAGGAGCATCTGGTCGGCCCCGGCAAGCCTCTGCGCGTGCAAATCGAGCGCGACGATGCCAGCTCCATGATCTTCTGGGGCCCTCCAGGCGTGGGCAAGACCACGCTGGCCAAAATCATCGCCGAAACCACCAAGGCCAGCTTCATTGAGTTCTCCGCCGTCACCAGCGGCATCAAGGAGATCAAGCAGGTGATGGTGACGGCCGCCAAAGCCTCGCAGCTGCATTCGCGAACGATTCTCTTTGTCGACGAGATTCACCGCTTCAACAAAGCCCAACAGGATGCATTTCTTCCCTACGTCGAGCGCGGCACGATCCGGCTCATCGGCGCGACCACCGAGAATCCTTCGTTTGAGATTATTTCGGCGCTGCTCTCGCGCTGCCGTGTTTATGTGCTGGAGCCACTAAAAGACGAACAAGTAGCGAGCTTGCTGCGGCGAGCGCTGGCCGATAAAGATCGCGGGCTCGGCGCATTGGATCTGGCAGCCGACGATGATGCGCTTGAGCTGATCGCCGGTTATTCCAGCGGCGATGTCCGCAATGCCTACAACACGCTCGAAGTTGCCGCGCAGTTGGCCACCGCCGATGGAACGAAACACATCACCAAAGCCACGGCGACTGAGGCCGCGCAGAAACGCGTGCTGATGTACGACAAGGCCGGCGAAGAGCACTTCAACCTGATCTCTGCACTGCACAAGAGCGTGCGCAACTCCGATCCCGATGCCGCGCTTTACTGGCTCGGCCGCATGTTGGCCGGTGGCGAAGACCCGCTCTATCTGGCGCGCCGCATCGTGCGCATGGCCGTTGAAGACATCGGCCTCGCCGCGCCTGAAGCGCTGCATCTTTGTTTGTCGGCAAAAGAGACTTACGACTTTCTCGGCTCGCCCGAAGGCGATCTTGCGCTGGCCGAGGCGGTTGTATATCTCGCCCTCGCTCCGAAATCCAACGCAGTCTATACGGCTTTCGGCGCGGTGAAGGACGACATCGAGCACACGCGGCAGGAGCCGGTGCCCCTGCACTTGCGCAACGCGCCAACGAAGCTCATGAAGGACCTCGGCTACGCCGAAGGCTACCGATACGCGCACGACGAAGAAAACAAAATCGCCGACATGGACTGCCTGCCCGACTCGCTCAAGGGCCGCACCTACTATCATCCCACGCAAGAAGGCCGCGAAAAGCAGTTAGCCGCAAGGATGGATGAGATCCGGCGCATTCGCGCCTCGAAGCGCAACACCTAGTCCTTGGTGCCTGTTCCCCCGTCCCCTTGTTCCCTGCTTTTAGTCTTCCCGCGTCGGCTTGTTGTTCTTCTTCGCGTCGCCGGTTTCCAAATCTTCATCGGTGCCGGTCGAATCGGCAGGGTCGACGGTTCCCAGTGAGTCGTTCACCACTCCGTCGTCTTTCTTGCGCTCGACTTCAGCCATTCCGCCGGGGCTGGTGTGCGTAGGTTTTTCTGTGGGTCTCATCTCGCGTCTCCTCGGCAGCTAAGATGCCGGAGACAGGTAGCGCGTTGGGTTCCGGTAAGCGCGCGGCCAGGTCAGAAACCGCGTGCCCCATCCATTTCGCGGTTTCATTGCGAAATGGGTGGGAGAACACGAACCATTCTGATCGCTCTCCGCCCACCACGAACTGCGGGTGCCCCATCCTAGCTTCGCTAGGGTGGGAGAACACGACCATCAACCCAACGCTGTCATCCTGGCGCAGCCAACGACCTGCGGGTGCCCCCGGTCTCGATTTTGAGACCCGGGGATCGCACGAACCCGCCAACTCGCCGACTCGCGGGTGCCCCATCCATTTCGCGGTTTCATTGCGAAATGGGTGGGAGAGCACGACCATCAACCCAACGCTGTCATCCTGAGCGAGTCCGCTTCGGTGGGACGAGTCGAAGGACCTGCATTGGCTCTTCGCGCTCTCCACCCACCCCGATCTGCGGGTGCCCCATCCATTTCGCGGTTTCATCGCGAAATGGGTGGGATAGCACGCTTCATTACAATATGGGTGCGGAAGCGAAGCTCTATTTCCTAACGTTCGCCAAAGCGCCTGTCACGATTCCCGGCGTTAGCACCTGCGGCAACAACGTCGGAGTCGTTTGCCCCGGCCCGTAGAGCGCGTACACCGGCACGCCGCTTCGGCCCAGTTTAGTCAGCTCCTCTGTGATCGCCGGATCTTCGCGCGTCCAGTCGGCTTTGAAAAGCGCGACATTCGCCGACTGAAAGGCCTGCATCGTTTCCGGCCGATCAAGAGCCACGCGCTCATTCACCTGGCAGCTCAAACACCAGCTCGCCGTGAAATCGACAAACACAGGCCGGCCTGCCGCGAGCGCCTTCTGCACCGCGTCCGCCGACCACGGCTGCCACCCACTCCGTGGGCTCGGCCCTTCGGACGAGGGCGGTGCTGAGCTCGAAACCGGCATCGCCGCAAACTCCCTCGGCGCAACAAAGCATGCGGCCACAACGATAGCCAGAATCAACGACGCAACAACCGTTGCCCACCGTTTCGCCGGCCAGCGGCCCAGGAACCATCCCGCAATCGCCAGCAACAGAAAGCTCGCCAGCAGCACAGCCAGCAACACCGCGCCATACGCACTTGCAACCACCAAAGCCAGCCAGATGACCGTTGCGAAGATGGGCACCGAGACGGCTTGCTTCAGCACATCCATCCACGCACCGGGCTTGGGCAACACGCGCGTCCACGCGGGCTGCAGCGTCAGCGCAACATACGGTGCGGCAAGTCCCAACGCCAGCGCCGTGAAAACGGCGAAGGTCACCGCTGCCGGCTGCGCGAGTGCATACCCGATCGCCGCTCCCATAAACGGCGCAGTGCAAGGCGTGGCCACAACCACAGCCAGCACTCCGGTGAAGAAGCTGCCCGCACAGCCCTGTTTCGCCGCCAGCGATCCCCCCGCACTGGTCAGCGTCAAGCCAATCTCGAATTGCCCCGCCAGCGAGAGCCCGAGAAAGAACAGCAGCCCCGCCATCAACGAAAGGAAAATCGGCGACTGAAACTGGAATCCCCATCCAAGCGTCGCGCCTGCCGATCGCAGCGCAAGCAGCAACGCAACCAGCACCCAGAACGAGACAAGTATTCCTGCGGTGTAAACAAATCCGTGGGCGCGCAGCTTATGGCGCTCCTCTGCCCCAGACCGGCAGAGCGCGAGGCCTTTCAGGAAAAGCACCGGGAACACGCACGGCATCAGGTTCAGCAGCATGCCCCCGAGAAACGCCAAGCCCGCAATGCGCGCCAGCGGCGCCAGGGGGATCGAAGTTGAGCCCGTGGGCACGGCCCCGGATGCCGGCTCGTTGACAATTGCCGGAAGCGCTGCGATGTCATAGTTTCGGCCACCCGAGAGCTCCAGCACTCCTCTCAACTGGGCCTGGTTGGAGTTCAGGGTCGGATCCTTCACAAGATCGAGAATGACTCCCTTGGGAACCACCTTCACGTTCTCGGGTGCTGCATTGTTCAGGATGTCCTGGTCTTCAGGGAAAAACTCCGCCTGGCTTTCGGGCTGGCCCGTGTCGAACTCAAGCCGGAAACCGGTCGGCGTCTGCTGAAATCCCGTCCAAAACGCATGCGGAATTCCCTGCGGCATGTTGCCGTCGAGCCGGTTGAACAGGTTCAACATGTCTGCATTCGGCGGCGGCTCGCTCGCCAGCACAGGAACATCGAGCTCGACATTCGCTTTGCCCGGAATGCAGACCTCGCGGCAAACCAGCCAACTCACCTTTGCCGCGAGCTTCAACGTTGTTCCCGGCTTGATTGAGGGCTCGTAGCTGATATCGATTGGAAACAGCACCTCGTTCTCGTAGCCGTAGTCCATCAGCGGGCCCAGCGGTAACCTCTTCGGCGCTGGAAACTGCATCGGTCCAGGCGTGATGGTCTTTGGCAAATTCCAATCGATCCGCGGCGGCTCGCCGGAGTCTCCGGGATTCGACCAATACACATGCCAGCCTGGGTCCAGCTTGAAATAAAGGCCCGCGTGAATCGTGTCGAGGAACTTGACGCCGTTTTCCTTCGATACCAATTGGACGCTCAGATGCTGCGCGCTCACTGGCTGGCCCGCGGTGTTGGCGGTTTGCGCAGTCAGCAGCGCTGGGGCAGAAAACAACCACGCCCCGAAAACAAGCGTATATCCGAGCACGAAATTGGAATGCGAGAAACGCACGAAGGTTGAACCCCGACTCCTGAAACTTGAATCCTGAATCCTGTCTTTGGACTCAGTTTAATGGACCGAGGTTACACAAAGTTCAGAGGTCTGCTGCCCGCGGTCTCGATTTTGACAGCGGCGATCGCGGTAACTCCTACTCTCAGTTCTCATCCTGAGCGCAGCCAACGACCTGAGGGTGCCCCATCCATTTCGCGGTTTCATCGCGAAATGGGTGGGAGAGCACGCCCATCAACCAACGCTGTCATCCTGAGCGAGTCCCGCTTCGTCGGGACGAGTCGAAGGACCTGCATTGGCTCTTCGCGCTCTCCACCCACCACGATCTGAGGGTGCCCCCGGTCTCGATTTTGAGACCGGGGATCGCACGAACCCGCCAACTCGCCGACTCGCTGCCTAACCGGCCCGCTTCGCATGCTCGCGATAGATGCAATCGTTCTGCACGCACTTTACGCCGGCTGCGCGGGCGCGGGCGACGGCTTCATCGTGAATCACTTCGTCCTGCAGCCAAAGATAGGGAATGCGCAACCGAACGACGTCATCGACGATCGGCGGCACATTTTCAGAGGCGCGAAACACATCCACCAGGTCAATTCCCCGCCCTGTTTCTGCGTGCGCGGCGGCCTGCGCAGCATCGAGTCCTGCGTAGCAAGGCGATCCTTCGATTTCTTCCAGCATCGGGTTCACCGGGAAAACGCGATAGCCCTGCTCGGCCAGGTAGCCGCCGATGTTGTGGCTCGCTCGCCACTTCTTGTCGCTCATGCCCACCACAGCAATGTTCTTTGCCGTGCGCAGCATTTCGTCGATCACTTCAGGTTCGTTGCTCATCGGTCTCTCAGTCCCTACGTCCCTGCTCCCTACACGTCCAGGTCATCACTTTCGCCAGACGAGTTGTCCGTTCCGCGCCTCTTGGCCAGCAGATATCCCCGCAAAAACGGCTCCAGATAGCCGTCCAATACTTTGTCCACGTCCCCGACCTCGACCTTGGTCCGGTGATCCTTGGCGATGCGGTAAGGCTGCAGTACGTACGATCGAATCTGCGAGCCGAAGTTGATATCGAGCTTCGAGTCTTCGAGCTTCTTTGACGCCGTGCGCTTTTTATCGAGCTCGTATTCGTAGAGCCGCGAGCGCATCATCTTCATGGCCTTCTCGCGGTTCTTGTGCTGCGAACGCTCATTTTGGCACTGCACAACGATGCCTGTGGGAAGGTGCGTCATGCGTACGGCCGAGTCGGTCGTGTTCACATGCTGTCCGCCCTTGCCGCCCGAGCGATAAGTGTCAATGCGCAGGTCCTCGGTCTTCAGGTCGACGTGAATGGTCTCGTCGATCTCCGGCGACACGTAGACCGAAGCGAAAGAAGTGTGTCTGCGCTTGGCGGAATCGAACGGCGAGATCCTCACCAGCCTATGCACGCCGCTTTCTCCTGCGAGCTGCCCGAACGCATACTCGCCATTGATGGTGAAGGTGGCGGACTTGATGCCGGCTTCTTCGCCGTCCTGATAATCATTCATCTCGGTCTTGAAGCCCTGCTGCTCGGCCCATCGCAGGTACATGCGTAGCAGCATCTCGGCCCAATCCTGGCTTTCTGTCCCGCCAGCGCCTGGGTGCACCGTCACAATCGCGTTCAGCCCATCAGCCTCGCCGGAAAGCATGGTGCGAGCTTCGAGGTCTTCTGCAAAGACTCTCAACTCGTTGATGCTCTTCTCCAAATCCGATAAAACATCCTCGCCTTCGCGCGCCAGCTCGAAATACGTTTCAATATCTCCGGTGCGGCGCACCAGCTCGTCGTCGTCGCCGACCAGCGTCTCTAGCCGCTTGCGATCGCGCATCAGCGGTTGCGACGCCGCTGGATTCGACCACAATGCAGGATCGGAAAGTTTCTTTTCTATTTCTGAGAGTTCCCTGCGGATTCGAGCAGGGTCAAAGATACTCCCGCAGGTCGCGCACTTGGTTGCGCACCGGGGAGTAGGCGAATTCCAAATCGTTCAACGACATTTTGCTCTTATGACCTGGCTTTGAGTTGAGCCTAATGATGCGTTCAGCTGACTGATGTTTAGATTAACATTGCATGATCCGTTCTTGTCTCGGGAGGGAGCAGGGGCCTTCAGGCCCCTGGAGAGAGCAATCCGATGTCCGGCCTTTAGGCCCGGGCCCTTACCTTACCGTGAAACGGGACGGCATCACATCCGGTTCGCCCTGAGCCAAAGAGTCTCAAGAAGTGACTCCTCGGACTCGAATAGAGAATATGCGTTCAAGTTGTACCGGTCGAGCAGACCCAAAACCTTTTCCCTCTCCGTTGACGGCAAGTCGAATCTTCCCAAGAAATCTTGATTCGGGCGAGGATTATCGAAGACCTTCTGATGCGAGTCAAATTGCCATTTTCTATCGACCTTGTTTGCGCTCTCACACACGGTGTAGACCGATTGCTGAAAGAAGTGTCTCCGCGGAGCTCGAGTATGTCCGACGGGGAACTGTATCATCGGTTCGCCAATTGTCCCCCCGTAAGTACCGTGAGGCCTATCGCAGTAGACAAAAATGGACCTCTTTTCGATTTTTGGGTTGGCATCGCGGAACGCGAAAAATGCGGCGACGTAAGGTGACAGCGACCAATCTAAAAGTGGCGATGGAAATCCGTGATGCCGCAAATATGCAACATACTCAAAATGTCCACCGCCAGGAAATAAAGTCTGGTCAAATACCGACCCTTCAACCCGAGCATAATCGGAAAGCCGATCAAAGTCAGCGAGATCTTTCCACAAGTTCTCGTCGAACGACGGCGCTTGCATCGACGAAAAAGAGCTAACGGATGGACCGACTACTCTGACAATTAGGCTGTAGTAGTCGACTATTGGCATGGTCGAATGACCACTGCGTTCCAATGTCGTCTGAAGCCGCCATTTGGAATCGGCTTGTCCGCGGAAGATCAAGCCTCTTTTGAAACCTCGGCCGCGAAGCTCCTGCAACCAGGTTTCGAAATCTTGCCAATTTCCTTCACGCGATTCCATCATTCCAATTCCTTCGGCGGCTGATCTGATCGAATCAATGCTAGCCGAGTCGACTGTGCTATCTCCGCCTTGCAGTCTACGCCGCGAACGGCGGCAATCAGGAGCCTGAAGGCTCCTCAGATTGCTGACAAAGTACCAAGAAAGGCTCTCGTTTTCCACGGGGGCCTTTTGTATTTTGGAAAGATGCTGAAGAAGCCGGAAGTGGAGCAGCAGGAACTGGAGCTTGTGTCGATCGAGGGGCTGGTTCCAGCGAGT
>DASXFF010000164.1:0-4546 GCA_036489735.1 Occallatibacter sp.
GGGCCTTCCACGATCAACGGATCGTGGCCCCATTGAAGCTGAATATCTGCCCGCCGTGGTTCACGCCGCAATACGCCTTCCACGATCAACGGATCGTGGCCCCATTGAAGCCCCGAACTAATACAGTCTGCCAATGAAACTTGGGAATGCCTTCCACGATCAACGGATCGTGGCCCCATTGAAGCTTCCCGGCTGCCCTGGCCGAATGCCGCTCCGCCTTGCCTTCCACGATCAACGGATCGTGGCCCCATTGAAGCCCAAAATCCCGAATCACAGCCTTGACTCGGACTAGTCCCAAAACAAGCGTGATATATTAACCGAGAACCATCGTGATCCATGCATGTAGATGCGTGGGTGACAGGCGCAGTTTCCACACACCGGGGTCGTGACCCCCGTTCGGCATGCTCGACCTGTCACTCACATGCAATTCTCTCCTCTCTTCTCTCGGTGGCCCAGGTGCATCGGAGCATCCGGACTCCGACTTCAAGGTTGTGGCCTCTCAACACAAAAGGGGGCCGTGCAGCCGGTCCGCCAACCGGAGGAATACAGACTGCCAGGGGTTCCAGGATAGAAAGCGATAGATCAGTCGGCCTCCGCTCCGCACGATCTGGCACGGCATCTGGATAAAAGCCGCGCAATACGTCGCGAACTCCATGTGCAACAAGGTCCTTTTCTCGGCTTGATGCTTATCCGCGTGCCGAGGCGTTACTGGCACCAGCAGGGCGCTCCAGGCCTTCAGGCTCCAGGCCAAACTTGCCATCACCATGTAGGCCCAATTGCTGACCAGGTTGTCCACCGGCGTCGTCAGCGCCTTGACCCCTCCCTTGAGCTGCGCGATCAGGTTCTCCTGATTGCAGCGGCCGTTGGCCAGGAACACGATCTCGTCGGCCGGAGTCGTGCGGTCGTTGGTGATGTAAAAGAAATAGCGATATCGCTCCAGCAGTACCAACTGCCCCTTCTCAACCTCGAGCCGCTTGCGGACCACGATGAGCCGATAGCTCTTTTTGCAGGCAAACGGTCGATAATCGAACTCGGCGACCCACTCTTCCATTGTGTGGACCGTCTCATAGCCGCGAGCTTGGACGATCCCGGCCTTGACTCGCTCGGGCGTTTGCCGGGGAACCGTCTTGATCTGATACTTTGGTCGGCGTTCCAGGTAGGAATAGGCATCCTCCGGAAGATCTTCAGCCAAGGCCACCAGTTTGGGATGCGCGTCGAAACCGAAGATGAAGCGGATGTCCTTCGCGTCGTCCCAGCGGTCCAGATGCGTGGTTTGTGTAAAGTCGGTGTCGCCCCGCATGGTGATCTTACGAAACCCGGCTTGGCGGCAGAGGTCGGCCGCTTTGTCGAGATAGACATCGGCCTGCTCGTGGGAGGGACGGTTACCGCTACGATTGACCAGATAGAGTGGCTCGGCCGTGTTGGCTAGCGAGATCACCAGGGGCTGATAACCCCAGTCGCCTTTGTAGTCGATGTCGACGCCGTGCTTGCACTCGGCGTCGGTCGGGACCAGGGTGCCGTCAGCGTCGAGGAAGGCTTCCTCGAAGAATTCGGCGGGTTGCTGTCTCCAAACACGACGGCGGGCGTTATTGATGATGTCGATCAAGGTGAGGACGTCGCCAGGTGTAAAGCGCCGGCAGAAATCACCCTCGGTAGTGGGGTCGGGAATTCGCTTGGCGCCCAGGGCATCGAGATAGACTTCGTCGTTGCGCCGCAGTTCAAGGTGCTCCATGCACTGGCCGCCAGCGACGATGTTGAAGGCGATGTTGAGGACATGGTCCGATTCGTGATAAGGCAGATGTCGTTTGAGAAGGTGGAGGTCCCGATCGATACCGTCGATCAGGCCGATTGCTCGAGCCAGCACGAAAATGGCGCCGATGCCGCCGGCACCGATCGCTTTGACGCGATTGGCGTGTTCATAGTGGATATTGGTGGCGGTCATCATGGGCTCGTCTCGCTCGGACTCGCATACATTCTCAAGCCGTAGGCGAATACGCCGTCGTCCTTCCTGAAGGATTCTCTTCTTGCGTGCCGCGCGCTTTTTTCGGACAGTAGCAGTCACTCGAAAGCCCCCTTGTCTTGGAATAATGAGGATGTGTTCTTTCCTACATTATTACAAAAACATTGGGGCTTTTCGAGCTTTTTCCTAAGAATTTACCACCGCGAAGTATATATCACGCTTGGTTAGGGTTTAGTTGCGGGGGGGATTGCAGCCGGCACTTCAGCTTGGGCAGCAGTGGCACAACAAAAGCCCAGCGACAATGCGAGGAATGACAGTATTCGAGCCATGAGTCGCCCTCTTGCAATGAGCAGACGCAAAACGCGGCGATCGTACCAGATTCTAACCGGCGTGCGCGGGCGCGGGAAGGAAGAGTGGGGTTTTGGAGCTGATCGCCCGATCGATCGTCAGGTCCGCGGGCATCGTTCGCTCCAGCAGATCCAGGTTCAACAAGATCCACTCATACGAGAACTGCTCCACATGGTCGTCTAATTGCTCAACGATGTTGCTCCGAATCTGGCGCAGGCGAATTCGGGATTGATAGAGCGCGTCGGCGACATCGAGCGCCTCGGGAAGGGCTCAGCGGCCGCTAATCCGGTTTCTGTGCAACGAAACTGGTGCCAAGCGGCGGCCAGGCAGACGCGAGGCTTCGCGAGAGTGAACCGCCGCGGGTAGCGGGGTGGTATCGGGGGTCGTTAAATGCGATTCGAGATGGCTGATCGTGCGCCGGCCTGGAAATCTCGATCGGTTTAGACCCCATCGCCGCCGGCGGTGGGCCGGCTCTGTGACGGGTCGCGCGGCAGAATGTCGGCGACGGCGATCCGCCCGACGTTCACGCCTTCAATCACAACCGGCACCGATTGCCCCATTTTGTAAATGCGTGGCTTGCCATAGCGATTGGCCCCTTGCCACTTCTTGAAGAGCGTATAGACCTCGACCTGCCGAGCGCGCAAGTTAAGGATCCAATAAACAGGGATGCCGGCCTCCCCGTAGACTTCGGCCATCTGGCGATCGACGGCGACACTCGACGCGGCCGCCTCGGCGACCATCGCCAAATCGGCTGGTCCGGGGTGGCGATCGATGTAGTCGTCAATGGACCCCCGCGCCACCGATAGGTCAGGTTCTGGTCAGAATCCGCCAATCGTACTGCGTCCTCGATCCGGAAATCCCAGCCCGAAGGGATTAGTCCATTGAGCTTTCTACCGAGATTCTTGACGACGAAGGTATGACGGGCGCTCTTGGGCACCTTGGACACCAAGTATCCGTTAATGAGAGTGAAACGGTCACGTTTGGTGAACACCCCTGAGTCGACCATTGCCTCGTACTGATCGACGGTCAGTCGCACAAGCCGCTTCTGAATCCATCGCGATGGCGGCTGCGTCGGCGTCATCGTGGACATGATGAAGACCCCCTGGCAGCTCACTCATCGCTCATCGTCTTTTAAGGCTCGCCGACGCCACCAAAGTATGCGAGGGCTTAAATCGGATACAGGTTCTTGAGCCTCGCGCGGGCCTCGGCGCTTCCCTTGGCCGCCTTGATGAGCGGGAAGGTCTGGACCTTGCCGTCGACCTCGAGGGTCATCATGCCGCTGCGAATCACCGAAGTCGCGACGCGAATGTACCGCGTCGTCCCGTTGGGTAGCCAGATGTGGATGCGCTGAAGATTGGGCTTGAAGGTGCGGCGACTCACGCCGGTCGTTTTCTTCCCGACACCACCCAGGTATTTCGCCTTGCCGCGATCGGTTTTTTGATTGCCGAACGTGGTCTTTTTTCCGCTGACAGGACACTCGCGGCCCATCGGTGCCACTCCTCAAATTCCAGGTTCCAGAATTGCGGATTCCCGATTCAAGGATTCCAGATTCCAGAATTCCAGAGAGTAATTATTCGAACTTAAAATTTCGATTTCAGTATGAGAAACGCGCCCAGCAGTCGGTCGGTCGCCGCACCGCTACTTCTTGGCTTTTTCTTTTTCTTTCTTGGCGAGGGGGTTGTGCGGCTTGCTGCGCTGAACGTTGCCACATTCCTCGACCAGGTCGCAAACCTTGTGCGGAGGCACGGCCAGCTTGCATTGCGGACAGATATTCAATGCGGGAGCGACCAAAAAGTCGTGGCTCCTGCGCATCCCTTGTTTTGACGGCGACTTACGTCTCTTTGGTACGGCCACGAACGCGCTCTCCGAATCCAGTCTGGTTGCGGCATTTTTTTAGCGAAGACTTCCATTATCCGGATAGCCGGAGGCATTTCAAGAGCGAGTTCGAGCGAAGTTCACGCGTTGGGTGCCGGAAAGGCCTGTCTCTCATTGAACTGAGCGGCAGGTGGAAGGCCGCAAGTTTAATGAGATTCCGCCAGTGTTTGCCGCGCGTCGACGCCGATCCAGGCGAGAGTGCCCAGCCCGTAACTGACGGCCAAGACGACAAACGGCATGACAAGGTCGTGGGACTCGAAGAGTCGACCGATGACGATGGCCTGGATGGCCGCCATGAAGCTGGCCATCATGTTCATCGTACCGGCGAGCGTTCCGGTGTGGCGTTCGCCAATGTCGGCGGCG
>DASXFF010000101.1:0-21038 GCA_036489735.1 Occallatibacter sp.
TCTCAGCTTTCCATTAACCCTGTGCTTGCCAACAGCAACTCGCAGGGTCCGGCCGGAGCGAACATCACGGTGCAGCAGCGCGTGACGAGCAATCTATTCGTTACCTTTTCCAGCAACGTCACATCCACGCAGGGCCAGACGATTCAGGGTCAATATCAAGTTTCGCCGCGCGTGGCTGTCAGCGTCACACGCGACCCCAATGGCGGCGTAGCCGTGGATACCCTCATCAAGAAAACGTGGTGAAGGCCGCACAACGACACGCGCAATGCTGTTTCGTTTCACGCCGAGTGCCACGACCATTGGTTTACTGGCTTCCCTCAAGCGGTTGAAGGGAATCTCTCGGTGTCATGCGGGGAGATTTCTTAAGAGGACATCTTCTGTCATCTATCATTGGCCGGCAACAGACGGGCAGGCAGGATTCGGCTGGATCTTACGCGCTGGGAGCCATCCGGCCCGCGCTAAGATCAAGTCAGACCCGATGCCCGATTCTTCGCCCTCCATCACCCATTTCGGCGCCATCGGCTTTGCGCTCGCCGGATTCACGTTTTGGGTTTTTGCCGACACCGCCATTAAGCTTGTGGGCCAGTCTGGCCTGCCCGCCTACGAAGTAGTGGCGTTTCTCGGCCTCTTCATGGCAATGTTTTTGGGCGCGTATGCGCTCGCCTGCGGCACAACCCGCGATCTGCGCCCTCATCGCATCAAATTACAACTCGTCCGTGCCTGCCTCGACCTGGGCAACAACATCGGAGTTGTCATCGCGTTGCGCCATCTCTCGCTCACGCTTTTTTACATATTTGTCTTCATGGCGCCCATGGTTATTGCGCTGCTCTCGACAATCTTCCTGCGTGAAGGGTTACGCTGGCGCAAAGCCACGGCCATTGTTGCCGGTTTTGCCGGCGTGGTAGTCGCAGTCAATCCCTGGGGTGGTGCTCAATATGCGGACTGGGCGGGCATCATCGCTTGCACGGTCTGCGTGGCCTGCTTTTCCACGAACATGGTGTGGTCACGCGTGCTTACCCGCACTGAAACGCCCATGAGCCTGGCCTTCTTTTCTGGTCTGGTCACTGCAGCGGCCGGGTTCGCGCTCACTTGTTTCCACGCCTCGCCGCTTACGCCTGGCATCACTGGCGGGCTCTTTGCCGTGGGCCTGTTCTGCGCCGCCGGAACCCTCTGCTTCTATACCGCGGTCAAGCATACATCCGCAGCGAATGTCTCGCAGTACCACTACACGCAACTGCTCACCGGTGCGCTGCTTGCTTATCTCATCTGGCACGACAAGCCCAGCCTGTATGTCGTCCTCGGCGGTGCGCTCATCATCGTTTCCGGCCTCTATATTGCCTTGTCCGCGCCCGACCTCGCCCCGCTCAGTGAGGGCAACTGATGAATCCGCAGCGAGTCGATGTCCTCATTCTCGGCGCGGGCGCGGCAGGTTTAATGGCCGCTATTGAGGCGGGACGCCGTGAACGCCGCGTTGTGGTCATCGAGCGCGCTGAGCGCCCCGGCAAGAAGATTCTTATCTCGGGCGGGGGCCGCGCGAACTTCACCAATCTTCACACTCGCCCTGACAACTTTCTCTCCGCCAATCCGCATTTTGCAAAGTCGGCGCTAGCGCGCTACACACCTGCGGATTTTATCCGTCTCGTCGAGCAACACGGCATCGCTTATCACGAAAAAACGCTGGGCCAGCTTTTCTGCGACGGCTCGGCGGAGCAGATCGTGAGCCTTCTAATGACCGAATGCGCAGTTGCCGGCGTGCGCGTGGTTCTGTCTGCAGCGGTGAGCGAGGTTCGCCGCGACAACTCGTCGGGTGCATTTACGATCGTCGCCGGCAAGGCGGTATACACAGCACCCGCGCTCGTAGTCGCCACAGGCGGTCTGTCGATTCCGAAAATGGGCGCAACGGCCTTCGGCTACGATATTGCCCGCAAGTTCTCGATTCCAATCGAGCCGCCCCGGCCAGCGCTGGTTCCGCTCACGCTCACAGGCGCGGAGCATGCGGACTATGCCGGCCTGAGCGGACTCTCCGCTGCAGTGACTGTGACCTGCGGCAAGCGCAGCTTCCGCGAGAAGATGCTTTTTACCCATCGCGGCCTGAGCGGACCGGCTATCTTGCAAATCTCATCGTATTGGACGCAGCCGGAAGAGATCAGCATTGACTGGTCGCCAGACCAAACTCTGCTTACCCCGCTGCGAGCCGCCAATGCGCGCCGCGATCTGGCGGCGATGCGAGGCGCGCTGCGGGCGCAATTGCCCAATCGCTTGGCCGACAAGCTGGTTGAGATTGTCGCTCCGCAAAGCTGGACGAACCACGCCCTCGATATACTGGAACACCGGCTGCATGCCTGGGTCTTCAGACCCAGCGGCACGGAGGGGTACGAGAAAGCTGAAGTGACTGCCGGCGGCGTGAGCACGAGCGCGCTTTCCGCGCAGACCATGGAGTGCCACTCGGTGCGCGGCCTCTATTTCATCGGTGAGCTGGTGGACGTGACAGGCCAACTGGGCGGTTTCAATTTCCAGTGGGCATGGGCCTCGGGAGCGGCGGCGGGGCGAGCGGTCTAGCCGTATTTGGCGTGTATCTCCTTCGGGCTTCGATCAGATAGCTGACCACGAAGACAGATTGCAAGCGTTGCTTCAGTCTTTTCCTCGGGGTGCGGTTTCCAATTCCACTTTGGGCTTACGACGCATGTCATCCATGAGAACAATGGCGTCCGCGATTTCGCGCATCGTGATTCGTCGTTGACGGCTCTCCTTCTGCATGGTCGAGTACGCCTCATCTTCGCTTAGCCCCAGGTCCCTCTGCAGGATACCCTTTGCGCGATCGACCGCTTTCCGTGTCTCCAGCCTGCCTGACAACTGAACATTCTCCGTTTCAAGGCGCGCGCGCTCGATCTCTGCTCCCACGAGAACTCCCAGAGTTGAGAGAAGTTTCACTTCATCAGCTTTGTGGTGGTATGTCAGCCGATGTTGAAGGGTGATGACGCCGATAACTTTACTTGCGCAAAGCACCGGAGTGCATAGGATGGCCTCGAAGCGATCCTCGGGGAGGTTGCGGAAAATCATGAAGCGCGGATCGTTGGACGCGTTTGAGGCGATTGCCACCGATTCCCTGTGTTCGGCAACCCAGCCGGTAATCCCCTGGCCAATGTGGACTCCAAGTTTGTCCACAACATCAGTGTGCGGATTTTTGGAAGCGCGCAGAACCAGCTTGTCCTGCTCAAGGATGTAAATGAAACATGAATCGCAAGGAATTGCGGTAGTGACGAAATCGACAATGCTTCCCAGCACGACGTGCAATGGATCGGATGCCGCAATCCGGCTGCTCACCTGGTGGAGAAAGTCAATCGAAGTGAGGCCATCTCGAAAGCCCGCCATGGCCGCTGTCGATGAAGCGACACGACTCACTGCGGAGGTTCGTGGGCCCTGGTCAACTTCGGCGCTGAGGACCTTGGAAGTTACAGGCGGCACGTCCGGATTCGCGATCCCAGTCTTCTTTTGTACAAGGATTTTGGCAGCGTATTGGGCGGCTTCGTTGACCATAAAAGCCATCTTTGGCCGAGACGGTTCAAAATCGGGCTCGATGCGGTAGTGCAACAATTCTTCTGAGGTCGTGGGTCCAATCGAAACCACGACCGCCGCGCGCAGGCCCGCACTCAACTCAGCGCGGCAATCCATCTCTTCCGCCACCTGAAACAGATGGATCACCTGTACGGCCGTCATAAAGAGGACAACGTCGAAATTTCCTGTGACGATTCCCCGCACGCACTCCCGCAGCGGACCGAGATCTTCGGGTAAGGTCCATTGATAGACAGGCACCTTCACCACTTCGGCACATCGCTTCGTCAGCTCTGCTAAAAGTTCCGGATTCGAGGCGCCGTATTCCTGCACTGCTACGCGCATGGTACTCAGCGAGACGCCGAAGGCTTCATCGATCGCGGAGAGAGTTTCCCGCCAGGTAAACGGCGCGGCCGCTCTGGCATGGATTGGAACCGTATGCTCGTGCAACGCAGCCATTGGCTTCGGTCCTCTCACCGCAACCTGGACTTTGCGCAATGCGGCAAGAAAAGTCTCCCTGTCGTGTCCTTTGCCAACGATGTCAAGCATCGCCCGAAACCCGATGCCGGTAAGAAAGACGACGGCGTCGATCTCTCCGCGGATAAGCCGGTCGGCGAACTGGAGTGCGGGGCGATTGGACGCGATGGGGACCTCGCGCATCGCGGGCACAACCGTGGGCTCTCCGCCGTATGTGCGGATGAGCTTGGTCACTTCGGCCGCTCGACGGGATTCCAGTGAGAGCACCCGAAGGCCGTCGAAATTCGCGTGCGCCATTCATCTCCTTAGCCCAAGGTCAATGCAGTCATGCTTTGTGGATGAAGACACTCCGTCCGACGCGCCAATCATTTTGGCGTGAATCGCTCTTGCTTTTGTTGGAGTGCGTAGACCTGCCAGTTTCCATTCTATTGTTCCTGGAATAAAGAACCGATAAAGAAACGAGAAACCAGTGGAGCGCTGGGCATTTGGGCCTTGCGAACGCGCCTGGATATGAGTAAGATCAGATTCGAGAGGCAGTCTACCAGGACGTAGATTCGCCTGCAGTCCAATATCCACTTCGAAGTGGATCCCCTTCAATTCCCCCGCTCCTTGATGAGCCTTGAATCCATCGCGCTTGCGCGATGTCCGATTTCGGCCCTCCTGTCTGCACCCATCTATTTGGGTCGTGGATCGAGGCAAACTCGTTTGCTGCAGAATCGAGCGGCGACAGCGTTCAAGGATCTATTGCATGGAATCGCAAGCCATTTCACACCTGGGACCGGCATCCGAATTCACTGTGGTGCAGAAACAATACCTGCGGAGTTTTTTCAGTGGGCTCGACCAGCGTGGCCTGACACAACCACGCCTTGCCCCGTTTGCCGGGTACACGGCAGACGGACAGATCACCAATGACCCTGCTTTCGGTGCGATCAATCTCGCGACCGAGGGTTTCGCGAAAGAGGAGATGTTCTTCAATACGCCCGTCTCCGATCTTTGCCGCGAGGAGCGATGGAAGCATGATCAAAATCCGCTCGACATCTGGGACAAGCTGCTCACCCATGCCAATGAAAACAAAGCACCCGCCGCAGACGATGTGTTTCGTTTCAAGTTTCACGGCCTGTTTTACGTAGCTCCGGCCCAGGATTCATTCATGGTGCGCCTGCGCATTCCAGGTGCGGTTCTGACCGCTCATCAGATGCGTGGCCTTGCCAAACTTGCTGCTGAATGCGGTCCGGGACGCGCGGACATCACCACTCGCGCCAACCTGCAGATTCGTGAACTCGAACCGAAAGACATTACTCGTGTTCTCACATCGATCCAGGCGATCGGTCTCTCTTCGCGCGGTTCCGGTGCAGACAACATCCGCAACATTACCGCATCGCCCATCAGCGGCATTGACCCGACGGAATTGTTTGACGTAGCTCCGCTGGCCGATGCCATGGGCCACTACATCTTCAACTCGCGCGATCTGTACGGTCTGCCGAGGAAATTCAACATCGCTTTTGACAACGGCGGGGCCATCAGTGTGCTCGCCGATACCAACGACATTGGCTTTGTTGCTGTGCGGGTTGCCGAAGGAAGGAGCGTTCCGGCAGGCCTGTACTTTCGCGTGCTGCTATGCGGCATTACAGGACACAAGCAGTTTGCTCAGGACTGCGGTATTTTGCTGCGGCCGGATCAGACTGTCGCAGTGGGCGCGGCGATAGTTCGCGTATTCAACGAAAATGGCGACCGTACCGACCGCAAGAAGGCGCGTCTCAAGTACCTCGTCGACCGCTGGGGTGTGGAGAAGTTCCTTGAGGAAATCGAAAGCCGGCTCGCTTTTCCTCTCATCCATTTCGCAGCCGAGGATTGCGAACCTCGCGCCACGATCAATCGCGCTGGCCACATTGGCGTTCATCCGCAGAAGCAGCCCGGTCTGTCCTACATCGGCGTATCCGTACCTGTAGGCCGCCTGCCCGTTGAACAAATGCTGGCGGTTGCCGAGATTGCCGAGCGATTCGGCAATGGGCAGATTCGCCTGACTGTCTGGCAAAACCTGGTGATACCGAACATTGCCGCTGAGCAACTTGAGGCCGCCAAAGCCGCACTGCTGGCCGCCGGGCTCAGCTTCAAAGCGGGCACGGTGCTAAGCGGCACCGTGGCCTGCACTGGCAATCAAGGTTGCCGTTACGCAGCCACCGACACAAAAACGCATGCCGTGGCGTTGGCCAACATGCTCGATGGCTCCTTTAACATTCTTCAGCCCGTCAACCTCCACGTCACCGGGTGCTCGCACTCCTGCGCCCAGCATTATGTTGGCGACGTCGGCCTGATGGGTGTGAAGGTAGGTGGCGAAGAAGGCTACCAGGTGGTACTTGGCGGCGGTTCCGACCGGGATCAGGGGCTGGCGCGGGAACTGATCGCGGCCATCAAGTTCTCCGAACTCGAGCCGGTGATGCAAAGACTCTTTCAGGCTTACACGGAACATTCGCTATCAAATGAATCTTTCCTGGATTTCACGCGCCGCCATCAGATCGCCGAATTGAAACAGTTCTGCCAGGTTGAGGAGAGCAAATAATGCCGACCGTCACTGCCGAGCTTCAAGTTCCTTTTATTCCAGACAATGCTCCGTTCACCGCGGAGCAGAGATCGTGGCTTAACGGCTTCCTCGCTGGCCTTTATTCAAATGCTCCTGCAGTCGCGCCCGCGCCGCTACCGTCATTGAAGATCGCGGTGCTTTACGCCACACAGTCCGGCAATGCTGAGGGCCTCGCGCGGAAGGTTGCCAAGGAACTCAAAACCAAAGGCCATGTGGCAACATTATCGGCCCTCGAAGGCTATACCCCGGCATCGTTGGCTGCCGAGCGTTACGCCGTCCTGATCGCGAGCACCTATGGCGAAGGCGATCCGCCAGACGCCGTGCAGCCGTTTTACAACCAGCTCTGCATCGAGCACTTTCCCCGCTTTGAAAATCTCTCTTATGCGGTTCTCGCGCTCGGAGATCGCAGCTACGAACACTTCTGCCAATTCGGCCGCAACCTGGACGAGAAGCTGCATTCGCTCGGAGCCTACCGGCTTTGCCCCCGGATGGACTGCGACGTGGATTTCGATGCGTCGTTTGCCGACTGGAAAAGTGCGCTGATGATTGCCATCGCAGAGGCAGGAACTGCTCGCCCAAAGGCCGCGGCTCCGGAGGCTGGTGGTCCTGGAACTTTTGCCAATCCTGCTGCGCCAATAACCACTGACGCATTGAAGCATTCGCGAGAGAATCCGTTTCTCGCCCCAATTCTGGACAAGCGCCCTCTGACTGGCGAAGCATCGAGCAAACAAACGCTGCACATGGTCTTTTCTATTGCGGATTCTCAGGTGACTTATCAGGCCGGGGACGCGTGTGGCGTTATTCCTCAGAACGATCCTGCGCTGGTGGATGAAATCCTGCGCAAACTCAAGTTCAGCGCTGAGATTGCGGTCCAGGTCCCCAGGATTGGAACGTTATCGCTGCGTGAGGCGCTGCTCAACCACCTGCAGATCACTCGTCTGACCCGCAAAATAGTTGAAACGTACGCGACCATCGGCCGGTGTGAAACCCTCGCGGAGTTTCTCAAGCCTGACAGGCAGCCGCAGCTGGAGAGCTACATCCATGCCCGCGGCCTGATCGATCTGGTTTACGAGTGTCCCGACGTTCTTCGCGATCCCGCGGATCTGATCGCGATGCTGCCCCGTCTCTCTCCCCGGCTTTACTCGATCTCCTCCAGCCCCTCCGCACATGGACCGGAGATTCACACCACTGTAGCCGTGGTGCGTTACCGGTCCCATAATCGCGAGCGTGGCGGCGTCTGCTCCACCATGTTTGCCGACCGAACGTTGCCGGAGAATCGTCTGCCGATTTACATTCAGCCAAACAAGAAGTTTCGCATCCCAAAAGAGAATAACCTGCCCATCATCATGATCGGCCCGGGCACCGGGATAGCTCCGTTTCGCGGCTTTCTATACGAACGACGAGCGCTTGGAGCCACCGGAAAGAACTGGCTCTTTTTCGGCGATCGCAGCGCAGCTACAGATTTTCTTTATCGCGATGAGCTTGAGTCCATGCAGAAAGACAGTCTTCTGACGCGTCTTGACCTGGCCTTCTCGCGTGACCAGGAGAAGAAGGTCTATGTGCAAGACAGAATGCTCGAGCAGGCGCCGCTTTTCTGGTCATGGCTTCGCAATGGCGCCGCAGTCTATGTGTGCGGCGATGCCTCACGCATGGCGAAGGATGTCGATAAGACTCTGCACACCATCGTTGAACAACAGGGCGGCATGAACCCAGACGCCGCGCAAGAGTTCGTGGAAGGACTCAAGGAACAGCATCGCTATCACCGTGACGTTTATTGATTGGCTCAGGACGCGAGAAAGGAGGTCCACAGCATGTCATTGCCTTTGCAAGATCGGGCACAAGATGGGAACAGTGACGCTCTCGTGCGCCTGACATTGGCCGGCCTTCTCGAGCTTCCTGTGACGGTTCCAGTTGCCCCGAAGAAGCTGATTCCGGAGAGGCCGCTCAAACCGGGCGAACAATATCGCTTCCACTTCAACATGAACAAGTGCATCGGCTGCCGCTCCTGCGAAATCGCCTGCAACGAGCAGAATGGCAACCCTACCGAGATACGCTGGCGGCGCATCGGCGAAATTGAGGGCGGCACCTATCCCGATACCAGCCGGCACTACCTTTCGATGGGCTGTAACCATTGCCTCGATGCGGAATGCCTGAAAGGCTGCCCGGTTGAGGCATATACCAAAGACCCAGCGACGGGTATCGTCCTGCACTCGGCCGAGGCTTGCATCGGTTGCCAATACTGTGTTTGGAACTGTCCTTACTCGGTGCCGCAGTTCAATGTGGAACGCGGCGTGGTGGGCAAGTGCGACATGTGTCACGGCCGCCTCGCCGAGGGCCTCGAGCCTGCCTGCGTGAACGCGTGCCCAGACGCTGCAATTGAGATAGAGATCGTGGACATGCTGGAGTGGCGCTCCGATTACGCGCTTGCTGAGTCGCCCGGCATGCCCGCGGCGGGCCACACCATCTCCACGACGCGAATCACGCTGCCGCCAAACACCTCCACGAGACTCGAGCGCGTGGATACCGGCCGCATTCAACCAGAACATGCACATTTGTCACTTGTCTTTATGACCACGCTCATCCAGGCCGCAACCGGCTCGCTCAGCTTTGCTCTCTTCTTCCGTCCGGATCGCCCGATGCTGTTGCTTGCTCTGTTTGCCATCACCGCGCTCGCGCTCAACATCTCCGTCTTTCATCTGGGTAGGCCGGCATATGCCTGGCGTGCACTCAAGATGTGGCGCCGCTCGTGGCTTAGTCGTGAGATTTTGTTTTTCGGTCTCTTCTTTGGCACACTCGCCTTTCTTACAGCAGTTGCATGCGCCGCCGCCTTGCCTCCGGGTTGGCTGGTTCGTCTTCATGCAACGGCAATCGGGCCTTTCCAGCACATGCCCGCAACGGCCCTGACCATTGAGTCTCTCGCTCTGATTACCGCGACTCTTGGCTTCTGTGGAATCGTCGCAAGTGCCTTCATCTACCTCGTACCGGCGCGGCCTTCATGGAACATGCTGCACACGCCTCTAGACTTTCTGCTGAGCGCGGCGCTCATCGGAACCGTCCTGCCATCGCTTATCGAAGCCGCAGATCATGCTCCTGCTTCCGGCAAAGCCGCTCTTTGGCCTTGCCTGCTTGCAGCATTGCTTTGGATCGCCAACCAGGGCATTCGTTGCATCCGGCTTCATCGCTCCGGCATCTTCGAGCATCGCGCATCGGCGGCGCTGCTCAATCTGTCCTTGCAGCGGACTTGTCTTATAGCCGGCTTCCTGCTGGCCGGAGCCGTTCCTCTGTTGGCCTGGGCTGGCGGCACAGCCTTGGCATGTGTCGCTGCCTTCGGCGCGGTTCTCTTGATACGCTACCTGTTCTTCGTCTCTGTGGTGCCGCTGAATATGGCCCTCACATTCACGCGCGGAGGCACACACTAATGTGGACCCGCGTAAAGCGCGCGCTGGGCATCGACACGCGCCAGGACAAATACACGTTCGCTCACGATCCGGTGGCAGGCCACGTTGCCACGGCGCGCATCGCCGAGAAATGGGTCAAAACCACTTGTGGTTATTGTTCGGTCGGCTGTGGGATGTTGGTCGGCGTTAAGGATGGCAGAGCGGTTACAGTGCGCGGCAACCCCGACCACCCGGTGAACCTCGGTAAGCTCTGTCCCAAGGGTCTCAGCGAGCATCACATTCTGGAGGCCCCAGGCCGCGCAAAACACCCGCTTCTCCGCAAACACGGCGTGCTCAGGCAGGTGTCCTGGGACGAAGCGCTCGAATCCATGGTTGAAAACTTCGGCCGAATTCAAATGAAGTATGGCCGCGATGCGCTTGGCGTCATTGGCACCGGGCAACTTGTGACCGAGGAGTTCTACACGCTCGGCAAGCTCGTGCAGCTTGGTTTTCGCACCCGCAACTTTGACGGCAACACCACGCTCTGCATGGCATCTGCCGTATCCGGCTACAAGCTTTCATTTGGGTCAGATGGCCCACCCGGTTCTTACGCCGATATGGAAACCGCCGACGTCATTCTGCTCATTGGCGCAAACATCGCGGACAACCATCCGATCCTATGCCAGCGGCTCGAACGGAATCGTCTGCGCGGATCGGAGAGTAATCCCGCGACAACGGTGATTGTCGTCGATCCTCGCGTTACCAAGACGGCAATGATCGCCGACATACATTTACCGGTAAAGCCGCGAAGCGATATTGCGCTGATCAACGGCATAGCCCATGTGCTTATCCAGGAAAAACTGATTGATTGTGCCTATATTGATGCTCATACGACCGGCTTTGAGGCGTTCTCCAAACATGTGGCAGAGTTCACGCCGCGGCGCGTAGCTGCCATCACCGGGCTCGCGGAAGAAACCATTCTTCGTGTGGCAAGACTCTACGGCAACGCAAAGGCAGCGTTCATCGGCTGGACCATGGGCGTCAACCATTCCACGCAGGGCGCAGTAACCGTGGCCGCCATCAATAACCTCGCGCTCATTACCGGCAATCTCGGCCGCGCCGGCGCTGCGCCGTTCTCAATCACCGGCCAATGCAACGCCATGGGAACCCGCGAAGCCGGTTTTACTTCAAGCCTGCCCGGTTACCGCAAGTTCGACTCGGATGCGGATCGCGCGGAGTTGGCCAGGATTTGGAATATCGATGAGAGAAGCATCCCCACAGCGCGTGGACTTGCTTATCCCGACATCATCGAAGGCGCCGTTTCGGGCAAAATTAAGGCGCTGTGGATCATTGCGACAAATCCGGCAGTGTCTTTTCCAAACTACAAGATTCTTGAGCAGGCGCTCACCAGCGTCGATTTTCTGGTCGTGCAGGATGGCTTTCACCCCACGCCCACCAGCGATTTTGCTCATCTTGTGTTGCCGGCTGCGATCTGGGGGGAGAAAGAAGGCACCTACACGAACTCGGAGCGCCGCGTAAGCAAAGCGAATCCATTGGTCGCACCGCCCGGAGAAGCGCGCACCGACTTCGATATTTTTCTCGCGCTCGCGGAAAAACTCGGCGTGCGCCGCGAGCTGTTCCCAGGTTGGGCTTCAACACATGACGCGTTTAAAGAATGGCAGCACGTCTCTGCTGGGCGAATGTGCGACTACAGCCAATTCACCTGGCAGGGGATCGAAGAAAACGGCGGTATGCAGTGGGGCGGCGAGCGCCTATACGCCGACGGAGTCTTCGCCACCGAATCCGGCAAGGCAGTCCTGCACCCCGTCCCGTGGCTGCCCTTTGTTGAACAGCCTGATGCCGAGTACAACCTAATCCTCAACACCGGACGCACCGTCGAGCATTGGCACACCCGCACCAAGACTTCCCAAGTGGAAATGCTGGAGAGCATGGTGCCAATGGCATGGCTTGAGATGAACCCGGTGGATGCGGCGCAGATGCAGTTGAATCCGCACGATCGCGTTTCAGTCATGTCGAGACGAAGCAAAGTAAACAACATCGAGCTGCGCATCACCGGCATCGTTGCGCCCGGCCAGGTCTTCATGCCCTTTCATTTCTCTGAGACGAACTCCAATCTGGTCACGCTCGGAGCCTTCGACCCCATCTCTCGCGAGCCGAACTTCAAACAGTGCGCGGTCCGCGTAGAGAAATTTGTAGAACCGCTGATTTGAATATCGATCGTCAACATTGCCTCCATGACGCGGCAATGAAAAGCACAGCACCAACCGGCGGAACCACGACGTTCTTCCTTCTTGCATTCGACAACGGCAAGCCCCTTAAGCGCTATTCCTGATAGGAGAACCGTCATGGCAAATCTGAAGCTCTTTGCGAGGTCCGGTCATTCGCCTACACTCTTTGCAGCTTTTCTTTACTTCGATTTCTGCTTCGCGGTCTGGGTGCTCAATGGAGCGATGGGACCGTTCATCTCCGAGGCTTTCCATCTAAGCCCCGCGCAAATCGGTTTGATGGTCTCGATACCCACGCTTGCAGGCGCCTTCATGCGTTTCCCACTGGGCGTGCTTTCGCAGTACATCGGGCGGAAGAATGCAGCCATCGTTGAAATGTCGGCGATTGTGATTGCTCTGCTTTATGGCTACTTCTTTGTTCGTACGTTTTCGAGTGTCCTGGCCATGGGCACTCTGCTGGGCATCGCGGGCGCCAGCTTTGGCGTTGCGCTTTCGCTCGGAGCCGGCTGGTTCCCAAAGGAACACAAGGGCCTGGCCATGGGCATTGCGGGAGCCGGCAACAGCGGAACGGCATTGGCCGCGCTGTTTGCACCGCGGCTTGCCACTCACTTCGGATGGCAGCCGGTTTACGGCTTTGCAGCCATATCCATGGCGCTGCCTCTCCTGGTCATGATCCTCTTCGCTAAGGAGCCGCCTGACATAGAACATCAGTCCCTTAGGCAGCATCTCAAGTGCCTGGTGGAAAAAGACGGCTGGTACTTCAACATGATTTACATCATCACCTTTGGTGGATTCATCGGCCTGGCGACTTTTCTTCCTTCCTTCTATTACGCGCAGTTTCACGTCACCAAGATCGTCGCCGGAGAATTCACAGTTCTGGCCACCATTACCGGATCCGCTACGCGCGTTCTTGGCGGTTGGTTTGCAGACCGGATTGGCGGCGTCACCACGCTCTCGGCGGTTTTTCTTATCACTATCGCAGGACTCTTTGGTCTGATGACGACTCCGCCGCTGGCATTAACGACTCTCTTGTTCATGCTCTGCTTTGCGGCACTGGGAGCGGGGAACGGCGCAGCATTTCAGTTGGTGCCTCTTCGCTGGCCCAATACCTCTGCGGTTGCCGGAAGCATGATCGGCGAAGTAGGCGCGATGGGCGGATTCATTCTGCCCAACCTGCTCGGCCTCTCCAAGCAATACACGGCTTCCTATCGCGCCGGCTTCATCGCTTATTCCGCGCTCGCCTTCGTCGTCTTGGTCATGCTTCGCCAAATTTCAGAGAAGTGGACCAGCACCTGGGTAGGACAGGGCGGTCGCGCTCTGGATCTGGTATCCGAGCACGAAGGCTACGAATTGCCGGATGCAGCAGTAGCGTCGGGCGATTAACGGAAAACCCGGTTTCGGCCGATCGCAACTGGGACGTGACAGAGTATCTCCTATGGACATTGCACAGGAGTCGTGATACCTTTGCGATGTGCAAAGGAATAGTAGGCTATGACCAAAGATAAATCGGAAGTCTTGCAAGGCACTCTGGATCTCATGATTCTCAAGACTCTCCACGCGCTGGGTCCACAGCATGGATTTGGAATTGCCAGACGCATTGAACAGATAAGCGAGGATGTGCTGACGCTTAACGAGGGCACAGTTTATACCTCGCTATTGCGATTGCAGCAACAAGGCTGGATCGCGGCGAAGTGGGGCGTCTCCGAGAACAACAGAAGGGCAAGGTATTACTCGATAACCAAGGTCGGCCTCAAACAGCTCGCGATTGAGACTGAGAATTGGGCGCGGATCTCCGGCGTTATCGCTCGTGTCCTTAGTCTGCAGGGGGTGCGATAGCCATGAAGGTCTGGATTCGCGTATTCGCGGCGAGACTTCTAGGCATTCTTGGTCAACGACAGACCGGCCGCGAACTCGAAAATGAGATCCGACTGCACATCCAGATGTTGACCGACCGCAACATTCTCCAAGGAATGGAGCCCGGCGATGCTGAATCGGCGGCCCGGCGGCAGTTCGGGAATGCGACGCTGGTTAAGGAGCGCCACTACGAGCAGCGCAGCTTTTCGATCTTCGGAGCGTTACTGCGGGATCTGAACTTTGGTCTGCGTCAATTACAGAGAAATCGGATGATCACGTTCGTGGGCATTACCTCGCTGGCCCTTGGCATCGGAGCAAACACAGCGATCTTTACTGCAGCAAAGCGCGTGTTGTTCGACACGCTACCAGTGGCGAGTCCGCATCAATTAAGAATGCTGACCTGGGTCAGCGGTCATGAACTGCCGGTTCCTCCTGTGTGGGGGGATGTGGGACCTAACGAAGCGGGCGGCCTTACAAGTAACGCATTCTCTTATCCAGTGATCGAGGAAATGCGTAAAAGAACCGATGCTTTTGAGGCACTTATTGCCTTCAAGGATGTTCCGATAACTGCGACCATCGATGGGCATCCGGAGATGATCGACGGAGAACTGATCAGCGGCAATGCGTTTCAGGCTCTTGGCGTAGAGCCGGAGTTGGGTCGGGCATTGAACCCATCTGATGACCTGACGCCTGGCAGTGGCCCGGTGGCTGTAATCAGCGATGGATATTGGACGCAGCGATTTGCGCGCTCTCCTCAAGTTCTCGGAAAAGCAATTTCGTTGAATGGCGTTCCCGTTACGATCGTAGGTGTCACTGGCGGGCGGTTTGCGGGTTTGCAGATGGGCAGCTCTATGCAGATCTTTGTCCCGCTCACGATGCAGCCCCTCATTTTGCCCCGGGCACAGATCTCAAGTGTCTCTCTCCTCGACAATCCGCAATCATGGTGGGTGCAAATCCTCATTCGCTTGCGGCCGGGTGTTTCCGAGGCGCGCGCGCAAGCCGAGCTCGACGCAAGCCTGCGACAGGCCGCGATGCCGGATCTGAAGCGAACAGGTGACCTCGATCGATTTCACTTGCAGTTGGAGCCGGGCGACCGCGGGTTGGATTATTTGCGAGGAAAATTCGCGCGGCCGTCCTATGTGCTGCTCGCGCTGGCCGGGTTGCTCCTGCTGCTCGCTTGTTTGAACCTCGCCAATCTGCTCCTTGCACGCTCGGCAACCAGGCAGCGTGAACTCAGCACACGGCTAGCGCTCGGCGCCAGCCGCGGAGGCATTGTCCGCCAAATGCTGACCGAGAGCGTGTTGCTTTCCAGCTTAGGCGGGGCTGCCGGTCTATTGCTCGGCTATCTCGGCCGCAATGTTATCGCGAGACTGTTGACGAATTCATCGGGTCTGGAGTTGGTGCAAGTACAGTTCGACTGGCGCGTGCTGCTGTTCACTCTGGGAATCTCTTTTGGGACCGGCATCCTCTTCGGATTGGCGCCAGCGTGGCAAGCCACGCGAATTGCTGCGCACGCCGGACTTCGGGATTCGGGAGGCGCAACCGCCAGTCGACATAGACTCTGGTTTGACAAGAGCCTTGTAATCGGCCAGATCGCACTCTCGGCAATGTTGCTGACCGGCGCGGGGCTTTTCGTGCACACGCTCTTTAATCTCGATCACATTCCATTGGGCTTTGAATCGAATCACCTCTTGCTTTTCCGTCTTAATCTTCCCCGTGCCCGCTACAGCGATGCTCAGATGACAACCTTTTTCAACCAGTTGGAGGAAAAGCTCGCATCTCTGCCAGGAGTCCGGTTGGTAACCGTCAGCAATATAGGGATCATTGGCGACGGGCATTCGGGATCAACTTTTCATGTTGTTGGGAGTGAGCCAGAGAAGGATCCCACTCGCATTCAGACCAACGGCGTCGGCGTTGATTTTTTCCAGACGCTTGGCATACCGATTCTGCAGGGACGCCTATTCGATCGCCATGACACCGCGACATCCCCTAAGGTGGCAATTGTGAATCGCGCACTCGCACAGAAGTTCTTTCCGAACGAGAGTCCAATCGGGAAGACATTTGCAACAGATTACGTGGATGGCCTGGTTCAGATCGTGGGGATCACTGCAGATACGCGTTACGCGGATTTGCGCAGCGAGCCTCCTCCTATCTTCTACGTTCCGTACGTGCAAAAAGTGAACGGTCCGGGTCGCATGATGGTCGAAGTCCGCGCTGTCGCAGACCCGGCAAGCGTTCTGGCGGAAGTTCGAGCAACTGTCGAATCCCTCGATCGCGATCTGCCAATGGTTGATGTGCGCACGATGAAGGATCAAGTCAGGTCTACTTTGGCGGATGAGCGAGCTCTTGCCCAACTCGCCGGCGGGTTCAGCGTTCTGGCTCTGGTCCTTGCGAGCATCGGTATTTACGGCATGATGGCCTATACGGTGAATGCGCGGACTGGCGAGATCGGTTTGCGAATGGCTCTCGGGGCACGGACCAGCCAAGTCTTCTCTCGCGTATTGCGCGAGGCATTCTGGTTGACGAGCGCAGGCATCGTCTCAGGACTGATTGCGGCTCTGTGGCTCACGCACCTCATTCGAGCGATGCTTTACGGACTCGGAAGTACAGACGGGCTCACGGTCGGGGGGACAGCCGTTCTGTTGCTATCCGTATCGCTGATCGCCGCTTTTGCGCCTGCCCGTCGCGCCTCCAGGATTGATCCTATCCGCGCCCTGCGGCACGACTGACGCAATTCATGACGCTGCGGCAAATAGCGGTTCGGAGACGGTTCGTGCCTATGATCCACGCAAAATACAAGGCTGGTATCGATCCTGGGTGCAGGTCCGTGCGCTCCGGATGAATCATTCATGCAGCCTTCCATGGCGGCATGGAACTTGAGTGCAAATGAAGGAAATGGAGTGCTATGCTTGTCGATGTGTACGAGCAAATTGAACGCGTTGTCGATCTCACAGATCCCTCGCTGAATCACCTCTACGACATGAGCGTGGAGGAGGCGCGGTCGGTGGTGCTCGATGGGCCCGCGGGGAGCGTGAACCGAATTCACGGCTCGTTTGCCTTGCTTGCCAAGCGTGGCCGCGCAGTGAGAATGGCACGCTCGCTCGACAGGCCGCTGCGCTATTTTCTGGCCAAGCGCAAAGAAGGCCCGGCGCTCATTGTCTCCGACCGCATCGACAGCATTTACGAATGGCTCAGAAGTGAAGGGCTCGACGGGCAGTTCCACCCGCAGTACACGCGAATGGTGCCCGCGCATTACGTTGTCGAGTTGCAACTTGTGGGCTGTCCCGATCCGGATCCTGTCTATGAGCGGTTCTTCACGCCGCCGATGGGCTCGCTACCCGCAGACCTGGAAGTGATCGGCCGTGCCTACATCTCCGCGCTTGCGGACGAAATTGCGCAATGGCTGCGTTCGATTCCACAGGACGAGCCGATTGGCGTTTGTTTTTCCGGCGGCATCGATAGCGGCAGCGTATTTCTGGTGACGTACCACGTGATGCGCAAGCTGGGCATGAACCCAGGAAGGCTGAAAGCCTTTGTGCTCGATCTCGGTGATGGGCCCGATCTCGGCCAAGCGCGCGTGTTTCTTGAGCCGCTGGGGCTGTCGATGTTTCTTGAGTCCATTGAAGGCGATGCTTCGGCGCTGGACTCAAGCGAGACGATCCGTGTGGTGGAAGACTACAAGCCACTCGATGTCGAATCGGCCACGATGGCGCTTGCCCTTGCGAAAGGAATTCGTGCGCGCTATCCCGGCTGGCGCTTCTTGATTGATGGCGATGGCGGAGACGAGAACCTGAAAGACTATCCCATTGAAGCAAATCCTGAGCTCACGATTCGCAGTGTGATTAACAACCCAATGCTCTACCAGGAAGGTTGGGGAGTTGGAAAGATCAAACATTCGCTCACTTACAGTGGGGGCTTGAGCCGCTCGTATGTACGGACCTATGCCACGGCGCGCCGCTACGGCTTCAGCGGATTCAGCCCTTACACGATGCCCGGCGTAATCGCAGTGGCTGAAGCCATCCCATTCAAGGAATTAACCGGCTACGATGTGGAGCGCCTTTATGCGCTCAAGGGGGAAGTGGTTGCGCGGGGAGTGGAAGCCGTGACCGGAATGAATATGCCGGTCTTCACGAAACGGCGCTTCCAGCACGGCGCGCTTTCTGAGGAGGCGCTGCGGCAACGGTTGCCCCATCGAGAAGCCGAATACCGCAATCGGTTTCTCTCGCTTTACGAATGATGCTCCCGTTGCTTTCGACCTATCCCGACGCCGCTCAAGAGCGCGATGCGTGGATCACTGCGCGGCGAGGCCCCCGAAACACAGTCGACCCGCACCAGCCGTACGCATTCTTTGTCGAAGATGAGAGGACTGCGGACGGCGAAATCGCGCCTACCGCAACCGTTTTCCTGACGAATCGTGAGTGTCCGTGGCGTTGCCTGGAGTGCGACTTGTGGCGCAACACCTTGAGTGAGGCAGTGCCCGCCGGTGCGATTCCCCATCAGATCGAATACGCGCTGGCGCGCTTGCCGGCGGCCAAACAGATCAAGCTCTACAACAGCGGCAGCTTTTTCGATCCGCGTGCGATTCCAACCGGAGACTACGAGGCGATTGCGCAGGGCGTCAACAGGTTTGACCGCGTGATCGTGGAGAATCATCCGGCGTTGGTGGGCGACGTGTGTCTTCGATTCAGGGATCGGATTCGAGGACGGTTTGAAATTGCGATGGGACTGGAGACGGCGCATGCCGGGATTCTTGCGCGGCTGAACAAGCGCATGACGCTGGAGATGTTCGCGGAGGCGGCGCGATTCCTGCGGGAGAACGAGATCGATCTCCGCGCCTTTATTCTGGTGAAGCCACCGTTCATGCGGGAAGACGAAGCCGTTGAGTGGGCGCAACAATCGGTGGAGTTCGCGTTTGAATGCGGGGCCACTGTTGCAACGCTTATACCGACGCGCGGCGGCAATGGCGCAATGGAAGAGCTCGGGAAATCGGGTGACTTTGCTCCGCCGCGACTGAGAACGGTTGAGGACGCTCTTGCGCAAGGCCTGTTGCTCAATAAGGGCATGGTGTTTGTCGATCTTTGGGATGCGGCAAGATGGCCGGGATGCCCGCTCTGTCGCGAGCCGCGAATAGCTCGATTACGAGCTATAAACCTTGAGCAGAGGATTGCGGATCCAGTCGTCTGTGACACCTGTAAGGCGAGCGAATGAACGCGCGGTACGACATTGCCGTTGTCGGCTCGGGCTTTGCAGGTTCGTTGCTGGCCATGATTGCACGGCGGCTCGGACACTCGGTTGTCCTCATTGAGAAGGGCACACATCCGCGCGTAGTAATCGGCGAATCGTCAACGCCGCTGGCCAATCTTTTGTTTGAAGAGCTTTGTGTGCGTTACGATCTTCCGGAGCTCAGGCCTTTGACGAAGTGGGGGAGCTGGCAGCGAGCACATCCAGAGGTTGCCTGCGGCCTGAAGCGCGGCTTCACATTTCACCATCATCCGCTCGATGGCACGCATTCTTTCGGCGCGGGGCACGGGGATCAACTGCTGGTTGCAGCCAGTCCGCATGATGAGATCGCGGACATGCATTGGTATCGCGCCGACTTCGACTATTTCCTGGTAAGGGAAGCAGAAAAGCTTGGCGTGAACTATTTTGACCGCGTCGCGCTGAATGGATTCGATGACGACGGGAGAGAGATCCAGTTGCACGGGGAGCGCGGCGGCCAAGAAATAGCAATTCGCGCTCAGTTTATTGTCGATGCCACAGGGCCCCGCGGGTTTCTTCATCGCGCTCTGCGGCTCAGTGAATCGGCACTGCTCGATTATCCTGCGACGCAGAGTCTTTATAGCCATTTCACCGGAGTGGGGAGGCTCGAACAAACAGAATTCAGCCGCCTCGATGCAGAACCTCCCTACCCAATCGATGATGCCGCCGTGCACCACGTCTTCGACGGCGGATGGATTTGGGTCCTCAAATTCAACAATGGAATGACGAGCGCAGGTATTGCGGCGACGGACGAGCTTGCGGCGCGATTGAGATTGACAGATGGTGCGCCAGCGTGGGATCGGCTGCTCAATCTGATTCCGGCGTTGAAGGCGCAATTTGCCGATGCGCATGCGGTGCGTCCTTTCACGCACATGCCGCGCCTAGCTTTCCGCAGCGCAGAGATTGCCGGCGATCGATGGGCGTTGCTGCCATCTGCTGCAGGCTTTGTCGATCCGCTGCTCTCCACGGGTTTTCCGCTCACGCTGCTTGGCGTTGCGCGCATTGCTGAAATCATCGCGCGCCATTGGGGGAGCAACGACCTTGCCGCACAACTGAAGGGATACGCAGCGAAAACAGGCCAGGAGTTGCTGGCCACGGCGCAACTAATCGGAGCCTTGTACGCAAACATGAATCGATTCGACATGTTTGTGGCGCTCACGCAGCTCTACTTCGCCGCAGCCAGCTTTGCCGAATCAGCGCGAAGGCTGGAAAAGCCGCAACTTGCGCAGTCGTTTCTTCTCTGCACGCATCCTGCATTCGGGCCGGCATGCGCGGAGATTTGCGCGCGGGCGAAGCAACAACTTTCAACCGCCGAATTGAATGCGCTGATCGGCAGGATTTATGCGACGATTGAACCAATCAATGTCGCCGGTCTCGGGAATTCGGAACGGCGCAACTGGTACCCCGTTGAAGCCGAAGACCTGCTGAACTCGGCCGCGAAGCTCGGAGCCAGCCGCGCTGACGTGGAAGCGCTGCTCAAGCGTTGCGGATTCATATGCGAGACTGTCCCCGATCAAATCGCTACTTCTTAATCGTCGATGTGAACATAATCGGGCGCGCCGATACGATGCCTCGGCCTTCTTCGATGACGAGGAACTGATCGGGAGCAATGTGCGATAGCGATTCCTTGCGGCCGCTGGGCCATACGATCTCGAGGTTAACCGAACCGGCGCTGCCGGGTTTTCCGAGCCC
>DASXFF010000105.1:0-6648 GCA_036489735.1 Occallatibacter sp.
TGATTCACCGGTCTGGCGCTGATTAGTGGAGAATCTGGCCCAGATGGTATATGCCGTAGAGGCAAAGAGCGAGTACGCCTTCCAAACAGATTCCAACCATGAAGCCTCTGATGCAACGGCCGTAAACGCTAATGGACGGGCTTTGCTGACGCATTTCTTCCATAGGGGCGGCTTGTGAATATACAGAATTCATAAAAGCGGTACCGGCTTTAGCGTTCGTTCCTCCAACTGCGGGGGCTTGCATGGTTTCCTTCTCCTCGTTCGGCGGCTGCTGCACCGGCCTACAAATGATCCTCAGCTGCCGGAACCATTTGTTGAATGCCACCTAGGTCTCACCTCGATATCAAATAGGTGTTAGTGACTCTCCCGTGGAAATGTGAGTTGCGGAGACCTTTGATTCTATCTTTGTAAAAAATATGTCGGCGTAGAACGACAAAAAAGATTTGGCGAGTGTAACTCTTCAGTGACTCCCCGCCCTTAAATAGCCTTGTAAATCATGACGTTTGAGTTATGGACTTTATCTTGCCAGGAAATTTATCCAGCTAAACTTCTATACAAGATTTCGCGGTTAGTAACCATTAAGTGACCCCCTCTCTTTCAGTGGTTTTGGCAAAAATTTGCCGGGTATTATACCGAAAGTACCTATTCCAAATGGCTATTGCGTTATGAGGGCAGAACAGGTGCGTGTTTACGTAAATCGCCCGGGGTCATTTCTTCGGTCCGCTCTTTTTTCTCCTCTGTGCGCGTCCCTTCTGCTGTGGACGAACAGTGCAGGCGCGGCGAATGCACCGCGTTCTCAGCGTGAGGCCGCTGTCATTGCAGCTCGGAATGGCAGTACGCTTTCCGGCCTGACGGCTTTAGAGATACTCCTGCAGAAGTATCCTGACGATCCACGTCTGCTCGCCGACACCACGATCGTAGCTAACTGGGCGGGTAACGACGTGCTCTCGCTCGATCTCTACAAGCGCCGGCAAACTCCAAAGGACGATGCGGGAGTGGTTGAAGCCGCCGCGCGCGCCGCCCGCAATCTGCACCAATACGACGAGTCGGTCGATCTGTACCGCCGCGCACAAACGCTGGAGCCGGCCAGGTGGGAGCCCCGCCTGGGAGAGGCGATGGCCCTGACCGATCGTGGAGACCTTGCTGACGCAGCCAAGGTGATGCAGCCGCTGTTACGGCTTCATAAAGAAGAGCGGGAAGTAATCCTGGGCGAAGGCTATCTGTGCAGCCGGCAGGAGGATTACACCTGCGCGATTGCCATGTACCAGCATCATCTAGATCAATCGCCCAATGACGTTGAAACGCGCGCCGATCTGTCGCTGGCGCTCTCTCATCTCGGCGGTCAGACTTATGCATCGGCGCTCTATTCGAAGGATGTTACCCGTCCCGAACCTGCGACATCAAGGAGTCTGAAGGGCGCTGCGGCGGGGGAGATGGTGAACTGGGGAGAATCGTACTCGCCGGCACGCGCACGGCAGATAGCAGAGAGTAAATCGGCGCTGGTGCGATTGAACGAAGTGATCGGAGCCGCCAAGCCCCCGGATGAGGTATGGAGAGCAGCGCAATTCGATCGCATCGTGGTTCTGAACGATTTGCATCGCAATCGCGATGTAATCCAGATGTACAAGACTTTGATACATCAGGGCATCGAGGTGCCCGAGTACGCGCTTAGCAATGTGGCAGGCGCCTACCTGGAAATGCGCCAGCCGGAATTTGCTGAACAGCTCTATCGCAAGCTGCTCACGCTCTCGCCGAATGACGGAAATTTGTGGAGCGGCCTTGCCTATGCGCAGATGGAACGCGGGCATACCAAGCAGGCGCTGGCGACCATCGATCATGCGTATAAAGCTGCCGAGCCGCTGTTCAGGCTGGAGGGAATGACCGAGCCGAAGGTCAATCCGATGCGTATCAACCTGGAGATGCAGGCCGCGCAAATGCGTGTGGAAGTAAACAGGCTTGATGAGGCGCAGAGTCGGCTTGAGCGCCTTGCGGCAGCGGCTCCGGGGAATGAGAGTGTAAGCAGGCAACTCGCAGTTATATATCTTGCGCGTGGTTGGCCATCGCGCGCATTGAAAGAGTCTCGCCTCGCCGACAGATATGCAACTTCAGACGAGTTGCCCTCGCTGGCGCACGCGGAGATACATGCGGGCGCGGGCCAGCGCGACGACGTCGATAAGATGCTGCCGATTCTGCGCAGACGCGAGTTCGACAGTGTGCCGTTCACGCGTTTTCTGGATGAGGAGCGTCTTGAGAAAGGTTGGCAGTTTGAATCGGAGACTGCTTTTACCTGGGGTAATGGCGTCGACGTCGGCAATGACGATCAACATTCGGAGACGTATCTCTATTCGCCTCTTTTCTATAATCGCTGGCGCATTTATGGGCATGAGTTACACGACAGCGGGGACTTTGGACCAGGCGCCAAGGCAACGCGCATAAGGGGAAGTGCAGGTTTGAAATACGACTATAACCGCCGTGAAGCCTGGGGGGAGTTGGGGCATGACACAGGCTCCGACCGGAATGCGGGGAATCTGGGAACGACTTTGCAGCTGAACGATGTATGGACTTTGAGAGCACAGGCGGACAGCGATAGTTTCGATGTGCCGGTCCGCGCAATTACGGGAAACGTTCATGGCCGCAGCCTGGATTTGAATGTTGAACGCCGCACCAGTGAAATGAGTTCCTCGCAGGCTGGATGGCAGGGACTGCTTTTCAGTGACGGCAACCACCGTTCAGAGATTTCGGGCGAGTGGAGTTCCCGCATATGGACGGGTTCGCGGATGCAGGCAGACATCAGCGCTCAAGGGTCGTCATCCAGCAACTCGCTGGACGAAAACCGGCCGTATTTCAATCCCAAGCATGACTTTTCTTTGGGCCCGCGCGGCAGGCTGGATTGGCTTACGTGGCAGCGCTATGACCATAGTTTTGAGCAGAGAGCGGAAATCTTCATCGCTCCTTACTGGCAGGCGGATTACAAGACAGGCGATTCGCTCTCATTGCACTATGAGCAGTTCTGGAAGCTCGGCCCAGCTCTGAAGTGGCACTACGGCATGACCTGGAACAGCCAGCCTTACGACGGCATTAAAGAAACAAGCAATGCGTTGACAGCGGGCATTTCATGGGGGAGCGAGTGAAGCGGCTTTTAGCTGTCCTCTGTTTATTGCTGTCCTGTGCCGTTGCTTCAGCAGGGCCGCCCGCGCAAAAGGTAATTGTGATTTGCTACCACGATGTGCGCGACGATGTCGGAATCGGACTGCCTGCAACCGCCGAACATGCACAGGGACCGGGAATTACGGAGCCGGGGATTGGCTCAACTGCCGATCCGGATCAATACGCTGTAAGCACTCATAATCTTGTCGGTCATTTTGATTGGTTAAGGTCGCACGGGTACCACGTCATCACTCTGCAACAAATGCTCGATGCTCATGCCGGAATTTCAACGCTTCCGGATAAGCCGGTGCTGCTGACCTTCGATGACGGACTCCGCAGCGTTTACACGAAGGTCTTTCCTCTTCTGAAAACCTACAAATACCCGGCGGTTGTCGCAGTAGTTGGAGCCTGGGCAGATTTACCGGTGAACGGCCAGGTTGAGAACGGCGCACATCCACTCTTCCGCGAGGATTTCGCAACCTGGGATCAACTGCGCGAAATGCAGGACAGCGGCCTGGTAGAAATCGCATCCCATACCTACGATCAGCATCGTGGAATCCCTGCAAATCCGCAGGGGAATATGATTCCCGCCGTTGTCACGCATCGGTATCGTCCGGCCACCCACGACTATGAAAGCGACGACGAATATGCCGAGCGTCTGCGCAAGGATTTTGCTCGCAGCTCCGACGAGATTCGCGAGAAGCTAGGCGTCGCGCCCCGAGCCATTGTGTGGCCTTACGGAGAATACAACCGGGTAAGTGTGTCAATCGCGGCATCCGTGGGCATGCGCGTTACGTTTACTCTGGGTACAAATCCCGGTGGCAACGTGGGGGATCTCGATGCGGTTCCGCGTGTCTTGAATCTTTCCAACCCTTCCGTAGCGGACTTTTCATGGGAGATGCAACATCTCGAGCCGACTGGCGTGATACGCGCAGTCCAGGTGGATCTCGACTATGTATACGATCCCGATCCAGCCCAGCAGGAACGAAACCTGAGCGCCTTGCTTGACCGCATCAAGAACCTGGGAGCGACCGAGGTGTGGTTGCAAGCGTTTGCAGATCCCGAAGGCGAGGGTTCTGCCGAGTCAGTCTATTTCCCCAACCATTTATTGCCGGTTCGAGCAGACCTGTTTTCCCGCACTGCGTGGCAACTGCACACACGCTGCGGGGTGAAAGTATTTGCGTGGATGCCGGTGCTGGGATGGCACCTGCCGGACCCCGCGGTTCATCAGCGTTTAGAGATACATCCGCAGCCTGGTACTGACCCCGAAAAGCCGATTCGCCTCAATCCGTTTTTGCCGGAGACCCGCACTCTTATCGCCGGCCTCTACGAAGATATGGCGCGCAACGCGCCTATTAACGGCATTTTATTCAACGATGACGCAGTGCTGCGCGACACCGATCAATTGGGTCCGGACGCACCGCCTCCCGGTCCGGAACGTACGCGGGCATTGATCGCTTTCACTCGCGATCTTACGGCGTACGTTCAGCGCTGGCGGCCCGACATCAAGACTGCGCGAAACTTGTTTGCAGAGCCCGTGCTGCATCCTGCAAGCGAGAACTGGTATGCGGAGTCGCTGCCCGCATTCCTGGCCGCATATGATGAAGTCGCGTTGATGGCAATGCCGCGCATGGAGGAAGTGAAGAATCCAAAGGAGTGGCTGCTGAAGCTTGCCGCGAAGGTGGCTTCAGCCGACGGAGGATTGGATCGCACGGTGTTCGAGCTGCAGACCGTGGACTGGAGAGCCGGCAAAGGCGCGATCCCTACAGAAGATATTGTGCGTCAGATGCGCTTGCTACAGGACCGCGGGGTGCGCCACCTGGCGTACTATCCTGACGATTTTGTGAAGGACCAACCTGAATTGAAGGTGATGAGGCCAGGCTTTTCCGCAGCGGACTCTCTTCCACCGCAATACGGCGGAGGTGGATAACCGATGATCATCAAGCTCCTGCTGGATTTTGCATTTTATTATCCGCTGACCATGGCGTGGTTCTGGATGTTCGGCGGCGTCAACTATTACCTGCGGCGTGAGCGTACATCGTCGGCACGTACTCAACCGCCCGAGTTAGCTCAATGGCCCAAGGTTACCTTGGTTGTGCCCTGCCATAACGAGGGAGATAACGCCCGCGAGACGATCGCCTATCTTGCGGAACAAGACTACCCTGACTTCGAGATCATCGCCGTCAACGACGGCAGCAAAGACAATACCGGCAGCATCCTGAACGAGCTGACGGAAATCTATCCGCGATTACGGGTGCTTCACTTCACCAAGAATCAAGGCAAGGCCATGGGTCTGCGAATGGCCGCTCTGGCCTCGAACAGCGAATTCCTGGTTTGCATTGACGGCGACGCATTGCTCGATCGCTATGCAACCCGCTGGCTCGTGTGGCACCTTGTGACCGGTCCGCGCGTCGGCGCTGTCACCGGCAATCCCCGCATACGCAATCGCTCCAGCCTGCTGGGACGGCTCCAGGTAGGCGAGTTCTCCTCGATCATTGGTCTCATCAAGCGCGCACAGCGCACAGCGGGCCGCGTCTTTACTGTTTCTGGAGTTATCGTCGGCTTCCGCCGCTCCGCCTTGCACCAGGTGGGCTACTGGAGTCCGGACATGGTAACTGAAGACATCGACATTAGTTGGCGCCTGCAGATCGACCATTGGGATATTCGCTATGAACCCAATGCCATGTGCTGGATATTGATGCCCGAGACCATCACGGGGTTGTGGAAGCAAAGGTTACGCTGGGCGCAAGGCGGCGCAGAGGTTGCGCGCCGTTATATGACCAAGCTTGTTGGATGGCGCAAAAGACGCATCTGGCCCGTGTTTGGAGAATATGTACTGAGCGCGTTCTGGGCGTATGTCATGGTCTTGATTCTGACGCTCGGCCTGATCGGCCTCATCGTTCCGCTCCCTGCCTGGATGCATGTGCCGGGACCGTTTCCAACATGGTACGGCGCAATCCTGGGAACCACGTGCATTTTTCAGTTCATGATCAGCATGATGATCGATCGCCGTTATGAGAAACATGTGGGCAGGCAATTTTTCTATATCATCTGGTACCCGATCGCGTTCTGGCTCCTGGGCATGTTGACAACGGTGGTAGCCGTCCCCAAGGCTCTTTCCAAAAAATCCGGCACCCGGGCTGTGTGGGAAAGCCCTGATCGGGGGATTAAATAATGCGTGCAGAAAGGCCCATCGTCGCCCACCCCGAACGGCAGACTCTGGCGCAGCGCATTACTTCAGGATCGATTGCCAGCGTTGCCTGGGGACTATGGCTGTTCCTTTGGCTTCCCGCCTTATCTGCTCTTCTCTGGATGCTTGGCGTACATATAACTTACAAATCGATTGTGCGAGCACCTAATCAGAGCAGCTTGCTTATCGTTCTTTTATTAGTCTTCACGTGCAACATGATTGTCTCCAGTTGGGCGAGCTATAACTACATACGATTTGTAGGGAAAACGCGGCGGCGCAGCTCTGGAGTCGTCTCTCATGAAGCGGTCGGG
>DASXFF010000110.1:0-73408 GCA_036489735.1 Occallatibacter sp.
GGGGCGAGCGAAGGAGATGAAGGATGAAAGCAACCGTAGTCCACGAATATGGGGGTCCTGAAGTACTCAAGTTCGAGGATTATCCTGACCCGGTTCCGGGCACGGGCGAAGTGCTGGTTCGAGTGGCCGCCGCGAGCGTGAATCCGATTGACTACAAGCGACGCGCAGGATTGACGAAAGATTTTTATCCCATGAAGTTTCCGAGCCTTATCGGGGTGGATCTGTCGGGCACCGTGGTCAAGACTGGACCGGGAGTAGAAGGATTTGCTATCGGGGACCGGGTCTTTGCGGTGGCCGACAATACTTACGCGGAACTCTGTGTCGTGAAGGCCGCGGCTCTGGCAAAAGTTCCCAAGGGCCTGGATCTGATTGAGGCGGCAGCGTTGCCACTAGTGACGGTGACGGGCAACCAGCTGCTCCTGGCTACGGACATCAAAGCGGGCCAGACGGTTTTGGTCGCCGGTGCGAACGGAAATGTGGGGCGCTCGGCGGTATTCTCTGCGAGGTCGCTCGGCGCGATTGTGATCGCGGGAGTTTTGAAGAGGCAGTTCGATGACGCAAAGACAGTGGGCGCGGACCACATGGTCGCAACCGACGACGACACGGCGATAGCGAATCTCAAGCCGCTCGACGCGGTAGCGGATGCTGTGGGCGGAAAAACTGGCGAGAAACTGATGGCCAAGGTCAAGGCGGGAGGCGTCTATGCATCGGTTGCCGGGGCGCCGCAGAACGCCGCGGAGTACCCATCCGTAAAGGTGGTGAAAGTATTCTCGCACTTCGACAGGAAAACGCTCGAGTTGATGGCCGAAGCGGTGCGAGATGGCAAGCTGGTGATCCCGATTGGCAAGCGAATGCCATTGCGCGATGCGGCCGAGGCTCAAGCACTGGCAGAGAAGGGTGGTATCGGGAAGATCCTGCTGGTTCCTTGATATGATTTTGCGAACTGAGGATGCGAGAGGAACATCGAAAATGAAAAAAGATCGGCGCGGAATCAACCCCGACTCAATGCCAAGCGGAGATGGATGTGTCGAATGCCTGGCGTCACCGCGAGGTTGGTGGTTTCATCTCCGCCGTTGCGCGGAGTGCGGGCACATCGGTTGCTGCGACAGTTCCCCGAGCCAGCATGCGTCGAAACATGCGGCGGCTACAGGGCATACGATTATTACCAGCTATGAGCCCGGTGAGAATTGGTTCTACGACTACGAAACGCAGGAGATGATCAAGGGCTCGAAGCTGCTTCCGCCTCATTCGCATCCGGAGAATCAACCGGCGCCAGGTCCTGAAGGAAGAGTTCCAGCCAATTGGCAATCGCTGCTGCACTAGTGGGATGCGTCTTTTGAATCGCAATATCCAACTAGCTCGTTGAGAGGAGTCATGGGTGAACCCTATACAAGTTGGACAAAACAGCTTTGAGATGCCACCTCGTGAGGGGATGAGCATCGCGCATTTTCTTACCGTCACCGACATCGAGCGATCGGCTCACTACTACGAGAAGGTCTTCGGTGCCCGCATTCTGAGCATGGGCGATGGCAACGCGCCCGCGTACCTTCAGCTCGCGAACCTCTGGATGATTCTGAACGTCGGGGGCGGCCCGACCCAGGACAAGCCAACGGTAACGCTCAGCGTTCCCGACCCGAATCACATCAACAGTTTTATGAATTTCCGCGTTGCGGATATTCAGGCGTGTTATGAACTATGGAAAAGCCGGGGCGCCGAGTTCATCACGGAGCCGATCCCCAAGTACGGCGAGATACGCTGCTATATCCGCGACCCTGACGGCTACATTATTGAGGTCGGCCAGAGCACGGACCTTACATACGGCTAACCGGGCGATTCGCCTGTGCTGATCGTGAATGGACGAGCCATGGCACTTTTACGGACCCTTATCGATCGCGAGCAGGATCGGCTTGAACAGGCACTCCCGCCAGGTTTGAGAGAGCTGTACGATGGAGAATTGTTCTTCCGGGCATCGACCGTTGAGCGGCCCTTTGTTGCCGCGAATTTTGTTTCTACTCTTGACGGGGTGGCCAGCTACGGGATTAAGGGGCAGTCCGGAGGCTCAACCATCAGTGGTGCTGACCCCGCTGACCGCTTCATCATGGGTCTGTTGCGAGCTTCTGCTGATGCCGTTATGGTCGGCGCTCGAACCGCGCAAGATGTCAGCCCTCAAAGTCTCTGGATTCCTGAATACACTTACCCCGATGCGAAGGATTTGTTCGCCGAGTACAGACTCAATGTGCTCCATAAGCAGGAATACCCACTCCTTGTGGTCGTCAGCGGTAGCGGAAAACTGGAGTTGGATCGAGCAATCTTCCTAACCCCAGGAGTGAGCACGATCATCATTACAACTTCAGCGGGAAGGGCTGTCTTGGAGAGGGCGGGCGCAACGAAACTGCCGTCTGTTCAAATGCATGCTCTGGATAGCGCTGGTGAAACAATCGATCCGAATGCCATGCTTGAAGTGCTACATGCGCAGCATGGGGTGCGAAGGCTTCTCCATGAAGGAGGGCCGAAACTGTTCGGGCAGTTTATGGCCGCGGGGGTTGTAGACGAACTATTTTTGACGCTGTCTCCGCAAGTCGCCGGCCGTGGCGCGGACATGAGCCGACCTGGGTTCATTCAAGGGACAGAGTTTATGCCGGAAAGTGCTCCCTGGTTCCAGTTGCTCAGCGTCAAGCAAAGTGCCGAACATTTGTACCTTCGATACCGGCGCAGCGCGAGCCAGCCATAAAGCTGCACAACTTAGGACTACGCCTGCACCATTTTGGCCGGGTCAAAGACAGCTTCACTTGCCGCCTTCGCTGCGGCCTCGGTATCGTCGTACAGTTGAGAAAGAGCAGGGCCTATCACGTCGGGTTCTCGCGTTGAGGGAATATAGATGGAAATCGCAGGCGAAGAGCCCAGCGAGGAGCGTGGGGTCGAGTCGTTCGCGACCAAACCCGGTGAGGGAGGTTTGCCAATGTTTCGGCGTGACCTCGCTTTTCCGAAACTCACCGAGGAGATGGTTCGAAGGTTGATTCCTTATGGGCGCGAAGAGACGTTTGCCGCCGGCACCATCCTTTACAGCTACGGCGACCGGAAGATCGACATTTTCGTGGTGCTGGAAGGGGGCATCGATATTATGCTCCCAGCCGTGGGCAACGGAACGCAGGTTTTCGCTCAACATCACATGTTCGATTTCAGTGGGGAGTTCAATCTTCTGAATTCTCAGGGAGCGGTGGTCGAAGGGCGAACCAACAGCGAGAGTCGCCTGCTGCGCATATCTCGCAAGGATCTTCAGCGGCTGATGCGGGCAGAAGGTGACATTGCGAATCTGATTGTGCAGGCGGCGATCTGGCGGCGTATTGGAATCGTCGATGAGGCGTCCAGCGGGGTTGTGCTTCGGGGGCACGCAGACAACGCGGAGATGATCAGCCTGCAGCGGTTCTTCGTGCGCAATATTTATCCGCATAGAATTGTCGAACTTCCTGCCGCCGCGAATGGTGTGGCGATGGACGACATGTCGCTACCTTCGGTAACGCTTTCCGATGGGCGCGTCTTGGCACGGCCGACCATCACCGAGCTTGCGGACGAGCTTGGCATCACGGAACTCCCTGACTCTGAGATGACCTACGATGTAGCCGTCGTTGGCGCAGGTCCAGCGGGCCTTGCAGCTTCAGTCTATGCGGCATCCGAGGGTCTTTGCACGATTGTGATTGAGGGAATTGCTCCGGGAGGGCAGGCGGGGACAAGCTCCAAGATCGAGAATTATCTTGGTTTCCCGACAGGTGTATCCGGCCAGCAACTAGCCAGCCGCGCACAATTGCAGGCATTAAAATTTGGCGTTGAATTCGCAATTTCCCGCGAGACGATTACGGTCGATCAGACGGACGGTGTTCACAAACTGACGCTTGCGGGTGGCATTCCAGTCTATGCCCGCTCTGTGGTTGTGGCATCTGGCGCACAATACCGCAAGCTTTCAGTGAACAACTACCGGCAATATGAAAACCGCGGGCTTTTTTACGCGGCGACTGCAATGGAGTCGTTGCTCTGCCGCGACCAAGAGGTGATTGTCGTTGGAGGCGGCAACTCCGCCGGTCAAGCGGCCGTGTTTCTGTCTGGTATTGCTAAACACGTCCATCATGTGGTTCGCGGGCCTTCGCTGGCGAATACCATGTCGCAATATCTGGTTTCACGAATTGAAGGTTCATCGCACATCACCCTGCATACCGATTCCGAAATTGAAAAGCTTGAGGGCGCCTCCTCTCTCGAGTTCGTGACCTGGACGAATCGCAAGACGAGTGAGACCACGAGGAGACCGATCGGCAGCGTCTTCGTTATGATCGGCGCCGAGCCCAATTCGGGTTGGCTCTTTGGCACGGTGAAGCTGGACAAAAAGGGATTCGTACTCACCGGCGGCGCGAATGGTTTTGAGAGCTCCCCTTACGCCACGAGCATCCCTGGCATATTTGCCGTGGGCGATGTGCGCGCCAACTCAGTCAAACGCATTGCATCTGCGGTGGGCGAGGGTTCCGTGGTCATTTCGGACGTGCATCGCTACCTCGCCGACCATCGGAACGCTTTCGCGGCGCAGCCGAATTCCGCACTGGCTGCGTTGCGCGCAGCAAATGCTTCGTGAAGGGCGTCGGCCATTCGCGACGCTCCGTTCCGATCGGAGGCGTTCATTGAAAGTTAGAATCAAGCGAGTCTACGAAGGACCCAGCCGCGCGGACGGGATGCGCATTCTTGTCGACAGGCTATGGCCACGAGGCCTTTCCAAACAGCGGGCAAAGGTCGATCTCTGGCTGAAAGATATAGCGCCAAGTACGGAACTTCGTAAATGGTTCAGCCACGATCCGGACAGGTGGGTCGAGTTTCAAACCAGGTATCGGCGAGAACTGAAATCGAAAGCCGATCTGATCACTGCTCTGAAAGAGAATGCGGCTAAGGGGCCCGTTACTCTTCTCTATGGAGCGAAGGATGAGGCTCATAACCAAGCTGTGGTCCTGCAGTCATTGCTTCAGTCGAAATGAAAAGTTTGTCATGGCAGCTTCGAGGTTTCTTGTCATAAATTTGGCATCAGCCAGTTCTCGCCCAACTTCAGCCGCGTGGGCGGTCTGGACTTGTGCCTTGAACTGGCCGCGCAAAATATGGCGCACGGGGACGCGAAAACGGGGCGCGAAAACGACGGGCCGGAAAACAGCGTCTGCTACTTCTTTTTCCCGGAGGAGTGCGCATCCACGCTGGATCGCTTGTCCCACCCGTGGAACTTCGAGAAGTCGCCGGCGTTCCAAGCCTCGCGGAGATCAGGCTTGCTCAAATCCCAGTCCGGGCGAACCTCGCTTGTGACGATGCGCAGGTCACGCCATAGATCGAAAATTGACGGACGGCCCCAGAACCAATAGCCGTTGTAGATGCTGAAGACCACGAGGCCCGGCTTGAGCACGAGCGTGTGCGGAATCATTGGATTGTGTTCCGGGTCGGTGTACTCCTGGATGTCGAGGTCCTTTTGAACGATCCGCTCGGGGTCGGAAAGGAATGGCCATTGAGCGCCGACCGATGCTCGAAACTCCTGGAGGGTATGGTGGTCGTCCGTCGAAATTGTGGCGATCTGCGTGTACGCGACAGCGATCTTCGGGTAAAACGCGGCAAGCTCCAAATGCTGTTGGTGCTCTTTCGGACAATAGTGGCCGCGCGCGAGCGTAAGGATCATGGGGTCGTCGCCCTGAATTTCGCTAAGCTTACGCGCTTTCCCAGCGTGATCCGGAAGCTCGTAGTCGGGGAAAAGTGTTCCTGGCACAATATCGGAACGCATGGTTGGACTCCTTGGATGGGGTCTCGACGCGCTATTGGTTATTTCGCTATGGTTGCGGACTGTTTGTTTCCGTCATGGAATCGCGCGCAATGGTCTGGCCAAGTTGTTCAGGCCGGTTCCACGCAACTTGTAAGATGCTAAATGTCTCAATCGCGAAAACGAATCAACTCGGATTTGCCGCTTAGATGTGCCTGGAAGCTAGTGGAGTTGTATCAACTGAGGCTGACTTTCAAGATCCTCGTTGCAATCAAAAACCAGCTGAGGGAGCGGGCTTGAAGCAGTTTGCGGGTTTGACAATCTGTTGACAAAGAGGAGATTCGGGTCTGACACGCCGGTGGTGCGTGCTGGATATCGTATGGCTCATGGAGCCTCTGCGATTCATCCCCCCCTCCGCATCCCGGCTCGTTGGCTGGCTGCTGCTTATGTCAGCGGGGCTCTCGGCCGGGATATGTGCAAAAGCGCAAGACACGCCCCTGTTATCCGGCACTGCCGGATTTGTTACGAATACGACGGGCGGCAAGACGTCGTACATTCCCGTTTTTGCTCCTTTGGCCGCCGTGCCCCTGGGCGAGCATGTGCTCGTCGAATCCCGGGCAGCGATCATTGAGTCTTTTGCTCCGGACGCGAACGGCTACAGTCACTCGCATTTTGTGGCGCTCACCTATCTCCAGGGCGACTACATCGCGACCTCGCACCTCACGGTTGTTGCCGGGAGCTTCCTCCTGCCCTTCAACGTCTACAACGAACGTCTCACTCCCACATGGATCGGCAATTTTCAGGATGAGCCTTTGATGGAGCCGCTTGGGCTGATGAGCGCCGGCATCGGCCTGGGCGGGCAGCTTCGCGGCTCGGTGGTCAGCCATCCGAAAGTCTCCTTCGATTATGCAGTCTGGTATTCAGCGCGGAGCGCCAATTCACAGTTCAAGGCGGATCGCTCCTTCGGCGGGCGAGGAAGTTTTTATTTCCCCGAGCAACGGCTAGAGGTTGGTGCTTCTTACGGACGCCGGATGCAGGGCACGCACGAGAATTTTGCCGGAGCCCACCTCTGGTGGCAATCGAAGGATGCAGGGTTCCGTTTCCGCTCGGAAGTGGCGCGAGGACAACACGCCTATGGTTACTGGATCGAGGCCGATTCCCGGCCATTCGCTTTTGGCAACCTGGACAGCTTTGCCGGACGCATTGAGCCGGTGTTTCGCATGCAGCAGACATTCCGGATCGATAATCTTGCCAGCGACGGTTTGCCGTCGGCGAATACGCAGCGAGCCGATTTCGGGCTCGACTACAACCTGCCGCACAACACGCGCATTCTCACCAGCTACTCCCGGCAATTCTCGTCCACTGGAAATGTCAACATCTGGGAAACCGGGATTGTCTATCGCTTTCTATTTCCCGCCTGGAAAGGACACCAGAAATGAAACCGAGCATTCTTGCATTCTGCGCAGCGCTGGGAACTGTCGTTGCCGCGGCCGCGCCGTTGTCAGCGGTGCAGGATCAGGCGAAGGCGGCGCCTTCCCAGCAATCCAAGAATTCCGCTTCGGCGAGTGCCCCAAGCCCCGACGTGAAGGACGAAGGAGAACGGGTGTTTGAGCAGAACTGCGCGCGCTGCCACAACGCTCCGAGCGGCTTCTCGCCGCGGATCGCCGGCACGATCGTGCGTCATATGCGGGTTCGTGCGAATCTCAGCCATCACGATGAAGAAGTGCTGCTGCAATTCTTCAATCAATAGTAGATTCGGCATAGGTTTGTTCGGGAACGATGGTGTTTGCGCGACGATCCCGCAGAAGGATCCGGAAGACCAACGCCAGCATGGCTTCGACCGCTGCGATGCCGATCATCACGGGCAGGTAGCTGAAGCGGACCAGCAGAATGCCGGTAACCGAAGTTGCGCCCGCGGTTGCCAGAGAATTTGTGAACAAGGTCATCGACGCAGCGCTCGCGCGGTCCGCTTCTGGGGCCTGATTCATGAGGAGTGTGTACAGGGAAGGGCCGCTCATCCACTGGGCTGCCGAATAGCCCACGAAGAAGACCACGCAGCCTTCCGGACCTCCGGCAATCACCATCAAGGCCAGCATGAGCGCGGTTGTGATCTGAGTGGCGAGGATCCCATTTAGAAGGCCCAAGGCGCGAAGCACGAAAGGCGTAGCCAGGCCAGACAATAGTTCAACCAGGCGGCTGATGGAGAAAACCAATCCCACATTGGCCAAGGATAGATGACGTTGCTTCTCAAGATACACTCCGGAGAATGTCGTCAGCACGGCCAGCATGCTCGACCAAAGCGCCATGCAAGGCACATAGCGTCGCAGAAATGCGCTGCCGACAAAGAGTCTCACCAGCGAACGGGCACTCTGCACCAAGGTCTCACGCGGGGCCAGAGAGGAAGTTTCCGGAAGGGGCGGCAAAGAGAATAGCCCGCAGATCGCAATAGCGCTCGATGTGAGGAGGATAGTGCGCAACAATTCAGCAGGAGAAAACCGGGGAGCGATCACGCCGATCCATTGCGACAAGTAACCGGTGGCGGTGGTGCCGATGGCGGTGGCGGCGATGCTCGCCGAAAAAATGAGCCCCATGGCGGATGCGCGATTTTTTTCCGAAGTGAGAGCTGCGGTGGCGGACAGAAAGCAGACTCCCCAGATCGACATTACGAGCCCGGAGGCGAAGGCGAGGGCTATCTGTGCCGGCTCCCACATCCACAAAGCTCGCAAAACACAAAGCAAGGGCGCGACGAGAAAGCAAAACCGAAGCAGTGGCCGAGCTCCGATGCGGCGGCTCAACACGCCAATGGGGAGCGTAGCGACGAGTGCACCGAGGGAAATGGCGCCATTGATCAGGCCAATCGCTCGCTCATCGAAATGAAAGTCCAAGAGATATAGATTGAAGAGGAAAAAATAAATGCCGAATCCGGCGTCATAGAAGAAGGCTGCAAGGAAAAAAATCCAGAACTCCCTGCTCAACCTTTGTTCTCGTAGCCATGCATTGGGCCTATTCCAAAGACGCGCAGCCGCGGATGGCGAATGGGAGGATTGTTCCGCCATCAGCGTCCTTCGCGCACCAGGCGCTCCAGCCGTTCGACAGCCCAGTCCAGGGACTGATAGCGGAGTTCGAGAAGTTCGGCGGTAAGCAGCCGTTCGATCTCCGCGTATTGTTTGGCCTTCGTTTCAGAAGTTCCGAACAAGATTTGGCGCATGTAATAGCGGGCCACGTCCTTGCGATACGGGCGAAGGTCCGCGAATCCCGGCTCGCGACGATTCAAAAAAACAACGAAATCCGCATGAGCTGTATATATGGCGTTGATGTAGGGCATGGACTCCGTGGCGAGCTCGATGGAAGTTTTGCCCGACATGCGAGGCGTGATCGGCTTGCCCGCAATCTCCGGAAACAAGTCCGCGGCAGACGGTCGAAAACGCACATTGTGGCAATTGCCGATGACCCGGCGTCCTGTTTCGCCGAAAAGCAGAAGGGTGCTGTCATCCGATAGAAACTGCCATCCGGAGCGCGCGCAGGCATAAGCCAGCGAAGTCTTGCCGGCGCCCGAATCGCCGCACAGCATTACACCACGGCCGTCGATAGCAACGCAGGCTGCATGAATCGGCGTAGTGAGCCGGCTGCCCAGGTGCAGAGCCGGCCCGACATCGAGGAAGTGCCGGCTGAAATACAGCGGATGTGCGAGAGCGGATGTAGCGACGATCATCCGGGTTTGCCCGTTGGGAAACTGGCCGGTACAGAAATTGTTTCCGTCTGCCACCATGACCATCAGGTTCTCCGTGAACCAGTGCTGCGGCTCGGGAGGGCATTCCAAGCTACCTGTCTCGACAACGTGAATGTGAGATTCAATCGGGAAGGTCTCGAATTTCTGTTCGAAGTGGCTCCATCTCAGATCGCACTGGCGCATCGCTTCCGGTGAGTTGGTCCGAATCCTGAGCGGAAATCCAAGAGGGAAGAACATCTTCTCCAGAGTGAGCTCAGGAGCATCTCTAAAATATCGGTCAAGAGGCGGTGGACCAGATTTGTGGCAGGCTGCCTCGATCTCCTGAACGGTCAAGAGTCTGGGCAACTCAATTTGCGGGAGAGCAGTCGGCATCTTAGGGGCTCATTTCAGAAGAGGTATCGAACTGCAAACTGGACAATGCGCGGCGCGGTCGCTGGGCTGGTGATGCGCCCAAAGACCGGGCTGGCCACGGGATTCACCTGCGTGGGATCTCCATAACCCAGGGAAGTATTCGGATTGCCGAATTGCGGGGTGTTCGTTAGATTGAAGGACTCGGCGCGGAATCGCAATGAGCCGGCTTCCGAAATGGGGAAGCTGCGTTCTATCGCCACGTCCACGCTGTGCTGTCCAGGCCCGCGAACGAAGCCGACACCGCTGTTACCGAAATCCTGGTCGGCAAGGCTGGTTCCATTCGGAGCCTCCGGGGCGCGCGTGAATGCGGCGGGATCGAGATAACCGTTAATCACTCGCGAGAAAAGCGATCCATGCGTCAGGGGTGAACTACCGGTGCGTTGCGCGCGAACCTCGCCGCTCAGCAATCCATAGACGGAGCCGGCGTTGGTGTCAAAAACGCTGAGCGGGATCCCTGACTGGATGGTGCCGATTCCCGAGAATTGCCAACCGGTGATGATCTTCCGTGCCAGCGAAGGCCCGGAGTTCAAGCGGGGCGTCGTCCAGGCGAAGTCGACGACCAATCTCTGGTCGCGATCGTCACCTGCGGGCCCATAGGACGATCTGCGCTGGTTATGCTGATCGTTGGAGGGGAGCTGCAACTCGTAGATGTCGGTGCCGGTTTCTCCGTTGACCTCATCGAGGTTTTTTGACCATGTATAGGCGGCTTCAAATTCAAGCCCATGCTCCATGCGGCGCCGCATCGTGGCCTGCAGCGCATTATAGTTAGCCACAAATGTCGAATCTGTATAGAGCGAACCTTCGCTGATGCCCTGATAGGGCAGTCTGGCGGTGACGTTATTGATGGAGTTGCTCGTCTCGCCGCTCACCGGGTTGGACGGGCTGGCCAGGAGCGCCTGATCGAACTCCACCTGGCCTGACCGATGCAACGACTGCGTGCCGACGTACCCGACCTGCAGGAGCCAGTTGCTGGTCATCGCGTATTGCAGATTCAGGTTGTATTCCTGGGTCATTCCATCACGCATCCGCGGATTGGTGGCTTCGACGAATGGCGAGGAATCCTCTGTGCGAGGCATGAACTGAGGAAACTGCGATGGTGCAGGGATGAAGGGTACAAACGGGCTCTGCAGGCTTGCCGGGCCGTTTGCCGCGCCCTCGACGAACTGCGACCTCGCGAACGGGAGCTGAGACATGGTCTGCGCAGCCAGGGTCCCCGAGTGCCGGTCGTAATAGATTCCGTAACCGCCGCGTAGCACCATCGCCGGTTTTTGGCCGAACTGCCACGCGAATCCCAGGCGCGGCTCTGCGTTCCCGAGCGGAGTCATGAAGAGGCCCGGAAATGAAGTCTTGACAACGCCTTGGGGAACCGGCCCGGAAAAATTCGAGGGCAGGGTATCACCGACATAAGTTCCTTGATTAGGAAGAAGCCCCTGCTGCGCGGTGCTCAGATCGAGATTTGCCAACCTTCCTTTGGTTTCGATGGGCGCACCAAAGATTTCGTAACGGAGCCCGGCGTTGACGGTGAGCCGATGGGTCAGCCGGATATCGTCCTGCGCGAATCCCGCGAAGTCGGTGTAGCGTTGATCGCGTCTGTAGAGACCGCCACCCGCGTTGCTGATCGTCAAATTGCTAAGGCCGAATGGACTTCCATTCTGAGCCGCACTCTGCCCCAGCAGGAAATCGTCGAATGTGGCGATGATCAACAGGCCATCGATACTAAAGGGTTGTTCAACGTCCACTTCATTGCGCTTCAATTCGAGCCCGAACCTAGCGCTATGGCGGCCGCGAACCCAGGCGAGCGTGTCCTGCCCAACAAATCCATTCGTGACTTCCCACGTATGGGGTGTGCCGCCATCGCCGATCGTGAAGCCGCCCACGATCAGCCCCGGCGCATTGTCGCCCGATGCAGCAACTCCGGTGGGCGTGCCTTCACCCAGAACAGCGGCCGTGAGTGGGTTCTCGATATGGGAATTGCCATCGAAGCGCGTGTATCCGAAACGCGCGATGTTGACCAGCGCCTTGTCGAAAACGTGGGTGTCTGCGAGAACAAACATGGAATTGCGATTCAGCTCGTCCGTGCCCCAACCTGGCACGTTTGCCGCATTCGGCGAGAATGGCTCGGTCGAGGGCGCGCGAGAATAGAAGAAACGGCCGGCCAGCGTGTTGTTCTCGTTCAGCATTTGGTCCAGATTTCCAGTGAACTGGTCTTCGCGATAATGCGCTGGGGCCGCGAACGTCGATTCACCCATTGGGACCTGGTCGGAAGCATCCGGGCCGCTTGCCGGCAATACGATCTGCGGGCTGGGCACTGCAAATTGTCCGTTGGGCAACTTGGCATTCAAAATGGCGAGAGCCACGGGGTTGATATTCGATCCGTCGCAAGCCACCTGAGTGCCGCCGGCAGCAGTGAAATAACCGGCCGCAGGTTGTCCGCCTGCATCGAGATTTCCAGCGGGACAGAACTGCGCCCCAAGCGTGCCGGCCGACCGGTCAGAGGTCAAAAGCGGCAAAATCGCGGTCTGCTCATCGCCAAGTCCGTTGACCTCAGTGATTCCCTGATAGGCACCGAAGAAAAACATCCGGTCCTTACGAATCGGGCCTCCCAGCGACGCGCCGAACTGGTTCTGCTTGAGGTCGGGCCGCGGCTGGCCTGCCAATTTCGAAAAGAAATCGCTGGCGTTGAAAACATTGTTGCGCACGAATTCCCAGGCGCTACCGTGTAACTGGTTGGAGCCACTTTTACTTACCAGATCGACATTGGCTCCGCTGCCGCGGCCGTAGGCCGCGTCGTAATTCGCTGTCTGCACGCGGAACTCCTCGATCGTGTCCACCGCCGGAATTGCAGTGCCCACCTCGGAAGTGCCAGCGGTTGCAGCGGAGTTCTCGGCAAGATTGTTGGCATCGATGCCGTTGAACTGAATGTTGTTCGACAATGGCGTTGCGCCATCGGAGGCCACATTCTGAGTGCCTTCTCCGAGCACGGCGGCGTTGGGAAGGTCGACGATTACGCCCGGTGAAAGCCCAAGGATTTGCGTGTAGTTCTGGTTTGCCAGAGGGAGGGCCTCGATTCTGACTTTGTCAACCAGACTGCCCAACGTCGAGCTCTCTGTGTCGACAATCTGCTGTTCGGTAGAGACCTGAACCGAGGTATTCGTGTTCGCGACCGCCATTGTGACATTCACCGAACTCACTTCACCCGCCGTCACCAAGATCGATGGCGCGGTGCTGGTTTCAAATCCATCCGCTGCGATGGAGACGGCGTAATTGCCGGGAGAAAGAAGTGGGATGCGGAAGTCACCCTGTGTGTTGGTGATTCCGGTGCGAACAATGTGGGTCGTGTCCTCTACTGCGGTAACTTTGGCGCTCACAATCACTCGATGAGCCTGATCGAAAACAGTTCCCGCGATTGCGCCCGTGCCTGGAGTCTGGGCACGCGCACCCATTCCCGAAAGAAGGCCCGAAAGAAGAATCAGAAGAGCAGGAACGTTATGTCGGAACTTCATTGGGGCAATCTCCTTACTTGGCTCAGAGGGAATCCTCAAATGCGAAGGCCTAAAACAAATCCGCGCTGAAACAAAGTATGGAGACCGAAGCCTGAATTCGTGTTAGGCGCTTGTCACTGTTTTGTAAGCCGCGTGTCAGGCAAACCGGACACGCGGCGCCCGTCGTGGCGCACAAATCCAGGCGGCGAGAAGTTGCGACGACGCGACATTCGTGTGACAACTCTCTTTCGATCTACGGCCTAATCTGATCTGAGTTGAAGCGGATGCAGTGAGGCGGCCAGTGGTATCCGCCCTGGGGAAAAGAGGTTCGCTGAAGTGCGCGCGCAACCCATTGGCAACGGGCACTTAACGGCGCGGGTCCCCGCGCATTTTGCCGCTGTCCTCGAAGCTCTCCAGTTCCGAGGCGCGAATGCCGGGGCCTTGCGCGCACTGGATGACTCCGAATGGCCTGACGTGCTTGCCCTCTGCGATCGCACCAAGCTTACGCTCCCGCTAGCGTTGCGGGCTTACCGTGGCTTGCCTGGCTGGGTCACCCAGCGCCTGCAACGCAATCTCGCGGACTCTTCGGATCACTTCAGGCTGATTCAGGCGACGTACATAGAAGCAGCTTCGGCTCTCGCGAAGGCAGGTGTTCCCTGGATCGTCTTGAAAGGATTCACGCAGGCCCCCGACTTCGTGGCCAGCCCGCGGTTTCGCCGGCAAGGCGATATCGATATCTACACGCCGCGGGAGCAAGTAGCTTCGGCGGTGCAGGCGCTGAAAGGAATCGGATACGTTTCGAATGAACAAGAAGACTACGCGCTAGCCGATCACTCGCCGACCCTGATGCGCTTCGGGGAATGGAAGCGAACTCCAAACCTGTATGACCCGGAAGTGCCCTTGTGCTTTGAAGTTCACTTTTGTCTCTGGAATCACGCGGTCTCGATGATTTCTCTTCCCGAAGTCGAAAGGTTTTGGACGCGCCGAATCCAACGTCACATGGGCGCGCTTGTGTTTCCGGCTCTCGACCAGGTCGATTATTTTGGCTATTTCGCGCTGCATGTTCTGCGCGAAATCTTTGGGGCGGGGCAGGTGGCGCACCGCGCTCTGGAGTTGGCCACGTTCCTGGATACGCGATCGAATGATGCAGACTTCTGGGCGGAGTGGAGGTCCATGCATTCCCCCGAATTGCGGCAGGCTGAAGTCATCGCGATGGCGCTGGCGGTGGATTGGTTCGGAGCGGCGATGCCCTCGGCTGTTGAGGAGGAGATTGACTCATTGCCCGCAGCAATACGCGCGTGGATTGGCGGCTGCGGCACCTCTCCGCTCGTTGCGGTGGATGGCCGCACCCGCGACGGGCGCCTGCTGCAAATGCTGCTAGCGCGATCTTCCGGGTCGCGCTGGAAGATTCTGCGCGGAGCCCTGTTACCCGGCGTTGTTGCCGGACCCCAGAGACTCGCGCAGCGGCCTGAAGACCCAACCCAGCCGCAAAAGCCGCGGGGAAACCGGTACTGGACTTATACGGCGTACCTTGCAAACCGAACCTGGCTTAACGGACTGGCCGTCCTCCGCTTTATTGCTCATGGTCTGGCTTTATGCTTATCGCACTTCACACTGCGGCGCGTTGGACCTTAATAAGGAGCATTGCCCTCCGGCCGGTAGTCTTCACCAAACTTGTTCTTGTGCGGCGGTGCTGGTTCCATCTGGATGGAAATCGTCCCGAGATTGTCCGCATCCGGTCCGATTCGCACGCGACGAATGAAACGATCAAGCTGCGCTACAGTTGCGCCTTCGGCCCACACATGGACCACATACTGTCCAGGCGGGACTTGCTGCAGCGTAATCTCTCCACCCGAAGAGATTGCATACCAGGGCGTCGACATGGTGATGATGACCGCGCTCATCTCCGGATGAATATTGCAGAACAAATATGAGACGCCCTCATGATCGAAGCGAACATCACGAGTGCTTCCTGCTTCATAGAGACCCAAATCGAAACGCTTCCCGTTAAATTGCGAAAACACATTATGAAAGAACGGATCGAGATTGGGAAAGGAGACTGTGCTGCCAATTGGAACAACGAGAAGATGGGGCTCAAAGGTTTTGTTTTTCTGGGCCATCCGAAAGTGGCCCGGCGGGGGAGGCATAAATCCGGCCGGCGGGTCGAGCGGTTTCAGCCACACAACGACCGCGGGTCCCTGGGCAGGTGCGGCCGACTTTCGCGCCTGCGGCCGAACGATCACCACCCGTGCCCGCACATCGACAGCCTGGGCGCCACACGCCGGCAGCAAATTGAAGAACGCGGCCACGACGAACGGAAGGACTTGGATCAAAGCTTTACGCATCAAAATTGATACCCAGTCGCAAGGCCAAGGATGTGGTTTTCATTTGCCGTCCCCGAGATCGGCCAGCTTCGGACTTCCCGATACTCCGCGGAGAATAGCAGATACGTTCGTGGCCGAAATACAAAATTCCCGTAGGCGGTAACGTTTCGCGACAGATTCAGGTAGACATTCTGAGTGTTCAGCAAATTTGAATCGCGCAGCTCGGTCGAAAACGCGTTATCCTCACCACCTGCCACATTCGCCTCCAACTGCTGCGATAGCCTCCACTTCACCTGTGCCCATCCACCCTCGTCATCGAGACCCTTGTATTCCGTGTAATTGTCGTAGGGAACATAATCTTTGAACGTCCCACCTCCAAGACCGCCGATGCCTCGCCCGCGATAAAAGGCGCCTGATACTTCCAAGGGCGAGGCTAGAACTATCCTCCAGTCCTCGGTGGCGGCCCAGGCATCTAGGTGCTGGCCGTTCTGGTAGTGCTGGCGGCTGTAATACCCGCCGGCCCCGACTTCGAAGGTGTGCGCACCGAACACAATTCTCTCGCCCAGGTGGGCCTCATATCCGGGCCGACGACTCGATTCCGCCGGGTCAGGCGTGCGCAACCCCGTGGATCCGGAGGTTCCTGGAGCTGCCGGATCGATCAGTGCGATCTCGGCACGCAGTCTCGCCGGCAGATCCTGGCCGTATTTCAACTGGGGTGACCAGACCCAAAGATTGCCCGACCATGACAGCGCAGGTTCTCCGACGGAGACCCAGGAAGTTGGCTGGCGCGGGGTCAGAATCGGGCTATCGAATGCCACGGTGAGCTCGCGATTGGGCCAAGCCAAAGTTGCATGAGCGGTGCGCAACCGCAGCAGGCCGGCGGCGGTGGTGAAATCAGCATAGGGAATTCCGCCGAAAAAATCGACACTGACAGCGGCCGAGGAGCTGGCTCCCCAAAAATGAGGGCCTGTGCCGTCGAGTCCCAGGATCGTCTGCCGTGGAGTTGCGCTGAGACTTCCCGCAGGCGTGCCGACTTGTGTCTGCCTTGCCATGATCGGATCGTCGATGTTATCGGTTGCGCCACTGTTCAATACCGACGTGAAAAGGATTGTCCCCGAAAGTCGCACGGGATACTTCGACGCGCTTTCTACTTTGGTTTGGTCGTGCTGTTTTACCTCCGATTCCAGGACATCCGATTTCTCCTCCAGCTGCTCGACACTTGCGCGCAACGCGGCAGCGGTATTTTCTGCGTCACCCTGATCCTTGCCGGCCATCCGCCCCCGAAGATCGTTCAACTCGGCACGCATTGCATCCATCTCTTTTTGCGAATCGACAAGTTGCTGGCGCATACTTTCGATTTTCACGCTCATTTCGTCCAGGTGCTTTTGCATGTCCGTCACCGTGACGCTGCTGTCAGTTGGAGCCACATTCGCTGATTGCTGCTGCCCCCTGAGCGCCAAGGCGCAAGCCACGACGGCGAGCGCAATCGCTGCAACTCGGATTGTCCTCCCGCTCATGTTCATCGTTTCAGTCCTCATCTTTGGTGCCAGATGCCAGTCATCAATCGGTTGCCATTGGTGCCCGCGATGGTTCCTGCGTGAAGTCTGTCTCGCGCAGCCGTCCCCTGGCGAGCGTAAGAACAAAAACCGTGCGCCCCGGTCGCGAGTCCTCAAGCTTCACGTTTCCACTGTGCTCCTGCGCGATCTTTTGCGCGAGCGCAAGCCCCAGGCCCATCCCGCTGGGCTTGCCTTCGCTCACAAAAGGCTCAAAAAGTGTGCCCCGGATCTTTTCGGGCACGCCGGCACCGTTGTCGGCGATTCGCACAGAAAGGCTTTCGCCCTCAACCGTAAAGGAGAGGTGCACCTGCGGGGAAGAGGAGCCATGGCGTGCAGCCTGACAGGCGTTGAGAATCAGGTTGCTGAGCGCCCGTTCAATCTTCAGGGTGTCGACCCAGACTTCCAGCTGCGGGATGGGCTCCAAAGTGAAATCGACGTTGCGGGCGTCAGGAACCGTGCGCACCAGTGCGAGGGCGCGATCCACCAGCGGCGGCAAGGATTCCCAATCTGGATGCAGAGATTTCCCGGTTCGGCTGAAGAGCAAGAGCGATTCGATCAGGTCCGTCATCCCTCGGACGCCTTCTCGAATTTCGGCCAGCAGCGCCATTCGCTCCTGCGGTCCCGCGGAGTCGTAGCCGAGAAATTCCGCATTCGCGTAAACCGCCGAGAGATAATGCCGGAGATCGTGGGAGATTGAACTGGCCATGCGTCCGATGGTGGCGTGACGCTCCGCGGCCAGCAGTTCCTCGCGGAGATCGCGCAGCCGCCGCCGCATGAGATCGAAGGCGTCCCCCAACTCGCGCACTTCGCGCACGCCGGTTTTCCGCAGCTGATAGTCGAAGTTGCCGGACCCCAGCGCACGTGTGCCTGCCACCAGCCTGTCGAGCGGCTGCGTGATGGTGGCGGAAAGAAGCACAGCGAGGAGCGCGCTTACCACGAGCAGAAAACCGCCCCACGCGAGAAGTAGACGGTTCAGTTGAGCCAGATAAGTGCTCGCCTGATCCCAGGACTTAAGGACCACCAAATGCACGCCCGGTCCGAGTGTGCCGCTGAGGCGCGTGGAAGCGCCAACGAGGTGTTCGCTACCGAGCCAAATATCCTGCTCGGTTGTGCCGCCTTGTAGCAGCGAGTTTAGCTGCGGAGCGAGCGACTGTACCTCGGCCGGCTTGAGCGTTGTCGCATCGATGGCGCCATCGGCACAAAACGCAACTTCGGCGGTCGCATCCTGGCTCACTTCCTGAGCCACCCGGTTGTTGACGGCATATCCCAGCAGCACGTAACCCAGCATCGTGCTGCCACTATCCGGGCCGAAATAAATCGCGTGCGGCGCCACCGCGTAAAGCACTCCTCGATAAACGAGGTACTGAGGCTCCTCTCGCAGGAACACCTCCGGATCGATCGGCGATTGTAGCTCGCCGTCGCCTGCTCTCCCGTTTTCGAAAACCGCAATGGCCTGACCATCCGGGCCGGCAAGAGCGAAGAGGTCGCCGCCGCTGAGTGCGGAGAAACCGCCGGAGCCATCGCGAATGGTGCGCGCGTCGGAGGTGGTCATGAGCGACTTGAGCACCGGGAGCGCCGCCAGCAACGACGCCTCATGCTGCAGCATCTGCTGTTGTTGCGCCTCGATGTTACGAAAAGTGTCCATCGAGCGCTGCAGGTCAGTATTGATCTCGCTGCGAATCTGCTTGTGAATGATGCTGTGGACAATGACCAGACTGAGCGAACCGACCCCGAACGACACGGAGAGAAGGCAGAGCAAAAGCATGGTTCGCATGCGCATGGTCACGGCTCTCCGGTACCTCCGTTGCGTCAGCCGATCAGAGTTGGGGCACCGGGACGAATCGGTATCCGGCTCCATGAACCGTGCAAAAATGCACAGGCTCGGCCGGATTCGATTCGAGCTTCTGGCGCAGCTTCAGTATCTGGTTGTCTACGGTTCGCGTAGAAGGGTAGGAATTGTAACCCCAAACCTCGTTCAACAACTCTTCGCGGGTCAGCACTCGTTCCGGATTGTCCAGGAAGAAGCGCAGCAACTTGAACTCAAGCGCCGTCAGAACCACGGAGGAGCCGTTTTTCGTCGCGTGCATCCGCGCAAAGTCCACCTGCACATCACCGAATCCGACGCTGGGCCGCAGGTTGGTGCCGCGGGAACGACGGATCGCAGCCTCTACGCGCGCCAAAAGTTCCCGTGGGCTGAACGGCTTGGTGACGTAGTCGTCTGCGCCCAATTCGAGGAGTAGAACTTTATCGGCGACCTCGGAGATGGCGCTGAGCACGATGACCGGGGTTTTCGGCGAAGACTTCTTGATGGAACGGCAGAGCTCCCGACCAGATATTCCGGGGAGCATCAGATCGAGGATCACTGCGTCGGGCGTAGAGTTGGCGAAGGCATCCCAGCCTTGCTTGCCTCCTGACGCTGCGTTCACTTCGTATTGTTCGGCGGAAAACAGACGCTGCAAGACTCGCTGAATATTTGCGTCGTCTTCGATAACCAATATCGAACCCATCGAGCACCTTTCGTCGTCATCTCGGATCGTCTAATGATCATTTTCGCCGATTTCACTTGGAACCGTGGTTCTCGAATGCCTCCATTTTACAAGCCGGTGACAAGCAAATGACATCGGCTCGGCATTCGCCCCAGTTGCGAAAGCAAGTCGCAATCGCCCCCTGCTTCCTCTGGACTGAGTCTGAGGATCAACAGTTCAACTTTATCGCCCCGTATCGCACGGGCTCACGAACGTCTCTCATCATACATAACGGCTATCACGGTCCGGCGGCAGGATGCTGAGCCGGCGAAGTAGTTCGAGCCTCATTCCCCGGCCACCTTAAGCGAAAAGAACATCCGCCCGTGCCCGCGGCCGCAGAACCGTCCGCACCGCCCGTCAAAATCTCCGGCCTGATCCGCTGTGAACACAGTCTCGCCGGGTTGCGACTTGGTGGCGACAACGTTGATTCCCAGCTGTCGGATCAGCAGGCTGTGCGGCACGTCGTCCGAGATAACACGCAGGCGAATCGTTTCGCCGCGGTGTACGGTGATGCTCGATGGCTCGAATGCAAATCGATGAGCATGCACTTCAATCGTGCGAGTCGGTTCCTGAGTCTGGATCTTGCCGACCGAAAACAAACAGAGAATGAAGACGAACAATGCGATCCTAGTTCTGCGTAGATTTGTAGTTCCATTGATGTCCAATTTCATAGAATGCTCCTGGGCTCGAGACTCGTCTGAACCTGCGCTCTTCCGCGTCTCGGCTTGTAGCTTGAGACTAAAGATGCACCAATAAATGTTTGTCATAGGGGTGTCTTGGAGGGGTAACTTTTGCCGTTTTCCGATGCCGAAATTCGGCGCCATTGTTGCATTCGATTCATTCCTCGTGGCAGATCGAGAGTTCAGCTTCCGCCCGGCGCAAGATCTCTGTGCATCTCACGATATTTGCTGCGAGAAACGATCAGAAAGCCGAAGGTTGCTCTGCTTCAGCCGTCGAATTCGAGCACATTGGCGAGGGCCTGAGAGCAATGGTTCGAGATGGGCCGGATACGAGCGATGGCGACCGTTCGTTTTCGTACTCAACTTCAGCCGCATGGAGGAAGCTTTCCAAAACGGTGTCATCCCAGCGATGAAGAACGCTATTTGCGAGGAGCCCAAGATCCGAGAGAAACGTGGCTTGCGACATGTATTCAATATCCAGTTGGCATTTTGCGGGCAGAACCACGGCATGGTAGTAGGCATTCAAGTAATCCATCGGGATTCGAGCCAAGGCTGTCTCCTCACTCGCGAATACGATGGTCGCCATCCCAGTGATTCCGGGACGGCAAGGAATATGAGAGAGCACGTGTTCCGGCAGCTTGGGGCGCGGACCCACCAAGCTCATTTGTCCAAATAAGACGTTCGCGAGCTGGGGCAGCTCGTCAAGTTTCCACTGCCGCAAGAACGGCCCGATGGGGGTGAAACGCTGATTGTTCGATGTTGTGATGGGATGATGTGCGCTATCGACTGCATGGATCATCGTGCGGAATTTGAAAATAGTGAATATCCGCCCATCGCGGCCCACTCTTTCCTGAAGAAATAGCACCGGCCCGCGCGAAGTAAGGCGCACTGCCGCCCCGACTGTCAAAATGATTGGCGCCAGTAAGGGCATGGCTAAGAGGACGCATGAGCAGTCAAAGAATCGCTTGAGAGCGGAACGCGACCAGGGACTCAGTTCTCTCCAGAACAGATGCAACTTCAGGAGCCTCGGACCCGTGGATTCCCGAACCGTTGTTGAGGCAATTTCCATGTCCTCCTGGGACCCGGGGGCCCGTTCCACGGCCTGCAGCTGTCTGGAAGCCTGCGGCCGGGATCGATTCATCCCTTCGTAAAAGGCGGGCGGCGCCAAGGCAGGAGAATCTGAAGCATCAAGATTTCGATAACCGAGTGGCTCAGTCCCCAAACTGGCTCTCCTATGCGAGAACGACGGTTGATGCTTCGGCTGGCCGAGGAAATCCAAAGCAGGAGTTGAAGGTTGTCGTTGGCGTAAAAGCTACCCGTCACAGCTTCAAATCTGCACAGTGTTGAGTGAAAAAGCAGGGTCGCATTGTTGGGTTCAAAGAAGGACAAGAAACGAACGCAACAATTCAGGGACAGCAGCAAGATTAGAAGGACGATAACAAAGATTCCGTGCAGGGATGTTGGGACGTTGTCATTGGTTTGTCACACCCTTTCGTGCGTCCAAAGACAAATAAATGACAACACGGGAAGGTCTGTTTTCTACAGTGTTTACAGGCTCAATCGCGAATTCAGGAGATGCTAGACTCTTCGCATATGCGCTCTCAATTTTGCGAACGGAGAATCTGGGAATGCAACGGCGCGCCTGTGTGCCTTGCGATCCGCGGCTGCTTTTCCATCGGCCGGGTCTCCAGTTTCTTCGTGATGGCTGGTTTACTAACCGGCGCACTCATTGCGCAAAGTTCCAGCAACCTCGACTGCTCCGATCCATTACTCACCGGCACACTGGAGTGTTCGAATCTGAATTCCAATCAGACGCAGCGTGGAACCCAATTGCAAATGCCGCCGGGAGCAGCGGGAGCTTACAGCGCGATTCCGGAGAATCCATCGGCGAACCCGACCGGAATGCCTCCGAGCAACTATTCCGACGTTGAGCAATTGTCCCGGCAAGCTTCCAGGCAACAACCACCGCTTCCGCCCGAGCCACTGACCGAATTTCAAAAGTTCGCCGCTTCTACTACAGGCCAGATTCTGCCCATATACGGCGCTGAGCTCTTCCGCCGCATTCCTTCGACATTCGCACCTGTGGATATGGCGCCGGTCCCGTCCGACTATGTGATTGGCCCCGGCGACGAGCTGCGCATTCGCATTTGGGGTCAGGTGAATCAGCAGGCCAATGTGCGCGTTGACCGCTCGGGAGAGATCTATCTGCCACAGGTGGGCCCCGTGCATGTCGCGGGTTTGGCTTCTTCGGACCTCGATGCGCATTTGCGCGAAGCAGTAGGACGCGTCTACCGCAACTTCGATCTCAACGCGGATGTAGGCCAGATTCGCGCGATTCAGGTGTATGTGACCGGAGAGGCGCGGCGTCCCGGCGTTTACACAGTTAGTTCGTTGAGCACGTTGGTGGACGCATTGTTCTCGAGTGGTGGTCCCTCGGTGGAAGGGTCGCTGCGCTCCATCGAGCTGCGCCGCGGCAGCGCGGTGATCACACGATTCGACCTCTACGATCTGCTCATCAGGGGCGATCGGACAAAGGACGCGAAGCTGCTATCGGGAGATGTCATCTTCATTCCCCCGGTTGGGCCTGAAACGGCAGTCTTTGGCAGTGTGCGCAATCCAGCGATCTATGAGCTGCGACCGCAGGAACCGCTTGCGGACGCGCTCGCCGATGCTGGAGGCGTTTCCGCGGTCGCGGCTGAGGCACGCGTTTCTATTGAGCGCATCGACGACCATCGCGAACGGCACGCCATGGAAGTCGGATACGCCCCGTCGGACTTGGCTATCCCTTTGGCCGAAGGTGACCTGGTCCGTGTGTTTTCTATGGTGCCGAAGTACGACAAGACGGTGACTCTGAGAGGAAATATCGCCGACCCGGGGCGCTTTGCCTGGCATGAGGGGATGCGCGTCAGCGACCTGATTCCAGACAAAGAGTCGCTCCTTACGCGCAATTACTGGTGGCGGCGCACCCAGATGGGACTGCCGGCCCCGGAGTTCGAGCCGCTGGAGAACCTCGCCAATCGACGCCAGCCAATCGATAACCAACCCGTGAGTGTGGATCTACTGAGCGCTGAGAGTCGAAACGGGCAGAGCCAGTCGGGTTCTGCGCAAAACTCAGGCGCGAGCGCACAAAATCAGTCGGGTTCGGCACAATCCCAGGACTTGAATGCACAGGGCCAGTCGGAGCTGGGGCAGGGTTCGGAGCTGAACGCAGGTGAGCAGTCCGTCTTCGGCCAAGACCCAAACCTCAGTGCACAGCAACGCGCTGGAAGTGCGCCGCTCGCCGGAACGCAGGCGGCTGTTGCCAGCCGCGCGTTTCCACCATCGCAACGCACTGAAGTGAGACTGCCGGCTCCGGAAATCGATTGGGATTATGCGGTGATCGAGCGGCTCGATCCAGAAACCTTAAAGACCGAGTTGCTCTCCTTTGATTTGGGAAAACTAGTGTTGCAACACGACGCCACGCAGGACCTGGAATTGCGGCCGGATGACGTGATCTCGATCTTCTCCGAAGCCGATATCCATGTGCCGGTGGCTGAGCAAACCAAGCTGGTCAGGCTGGAAGGCGAGTTCGCGCACGCCGGCGTCTATTCGGTTCATCCCGGTGAAACGCTGCGCCAAATCGTGGAGCGTGCCGGAGGGTTGACGCCCAATGCCTACCTTTACGGCTCGGAGTTCACACGAGAGTCGGCCCGCGCGGTGCAACAGGCCCGGATTGACGAGTATGTGCAGAGCCTCAGCATGCAAGTCCAAAGGAGCACGGTGGCGCTGGCGACGTCGCCCGCAGTGGCGGCTCAGAGCTTGGCGAGCGGCTCCGCGGCTCAAAATAGCGTTCAAAATATCCTAACCAGTCTTCGGCAAATTCGCGCAACCGGGCGCATCGTGCTGCAGGTGAACCCCGATGCCACTGGAGTCGGTAGTCTGCCGGATATCGCATTGGAAGATGGCGATCGATTTTCCGTCCCGCACACCCCGGCCATCGTCAATGTCGTCGGAGCAGTCTACGATCAGAATTCTTTCCTGTTCAAGACGGACTCGCGGGCAGGAACTTATTTACGGCTGGCTGGAGGGCTCAATAAGGATGCCGACCGCCGGCGCGAATTCATCATCCGCGCCGACGGAGACGTGGTGAGCTACGACATGAGCAACGGAGCGTGGGGAAGCGAGTTTAACGACCGGCACATTTACCCTGGCGACACCATCGTGGTTCCGGAAAAGATTTTCAAGCCCTCAGCGATGTATGGCGTCATGAACTGGTCGCAGCTGTTCTCTCAATTTGCGCTTGGCGCCGCGGCATTGGATGTGATTCGTTAGCGGAGGTTCTTGGACCCTGTGTCAATTGCAAGGAGTTTAGGATCAAGTTTGATGACGCCGCAGGAACAGAACAAATGATCGCCGATATTCCAATCTCGGATCAAAAAGAGCGGCTTACGCCTGCTTTCGATGCTTCTGCCGTTAAACCGATGGCCGGAGCAGACGGCGAAATATCTCTGCTCGATCTTCTTATTGTGCTGGCAGAACGGAAGCGCACTATCATTTGGGTTACGGCGGGATTTGCGATCGTGTCAACCGTGGTTTCGCTGCTATTGCCGGTGCGTTACACCGCAACGGTGACCCTTCTGCCGCCACAGCAGAACTCGTCGTTGAGCACTCAAATAGCAGCGCAATTTGGTGCGTTAGGCCCAATGGCTGCGCTTGCCGGGATGGGCGGCGGGCTGCTGAGAAATCCGAACGAAATGTATGTAGCCATGTTCAAGAGCCACGCGGTAGAGAATGCAATGGTGCAGCAATTTGATCTCATGCACGAGTACCACAAAAAGTATCTTTCCGACGCGCGCAAAAAGTTTGAGCACTATGCAACCGTGGACGGCAGCGGAAAGGATGGCCTCATTCAGATATCAGTGGAAGATCACGATCCGCGCCGCGCCGTCGATATGGCGAATGGATATGTCGATCAGTTTCGCAATTTGTCGCAGCATCTCGCGATCACTGAAGCCGGGCAGCGCCGGATGTTCTTCGAGCAGCAGCTCAAGCAGGCCAATCAAAACCTCGAAGACGCCGAAGAGGCTCTAAAAGGCACGGAACAAAAGACGGGGCTTATTCAACTCGATAGCCAGGCGCGCGCGCTCATTGAGTCGGCCGCCGTGCTCCGTGCGCAGATTACGGTCAAGGAAGTTCAGATTCAGGGCATGCAGACGTATGCCACAGGACAAAATGCGCAAATGGTCGAGGCGCAACAGGAATTGGACAGCCTGAAGGCGCAGTTGGCCAAATTGGGAGGGGCAAGCGACGATCCCACTGGAATCATCGTGCCCAAAGGTCAAATGACCGAGGGCGGGCTGGAATATGTTCGCCGGCTGCGCGATGTTAAATACTACGAGACCATTTTTGATATTCTCGCTCGCCAATTCGAGATGGCCAAGCTCGATGAGGCGAAAGAGGGCGCGGTGATTCAGGTCGTCGACCCAGCCACAATCCCCGACAAAAAATCATTCCCCAAGCGATCGCTCATCGTTATTGGAGCAACCCTCGGCGGACTCATGCTGGGGATCTTTTGTGCATTATGGCAGGCCGCGTTCTATCGCATGAAAGATGACCCGCTGGTTTCGTCGAAGCTCGCGCATCTTCGCCGGACGTTCTTCGTCAGGGCCCCCCGTGTCGCCGACAGTCGACAGATCTGAACATCGATTTACTCCGGTCCGAATATGTCATTTCTTAATGCCGAGATTCAAAGAATCCGAACCAGCGCTCTTGCGCACAATGCCGGATGGATGCTTATCGGCCAGGGGATCAATCTCATTTTGCAGACGGGATACTTCATTCTTCTGGCGCGGCTCCTCGGGGTGAAGGAATACGGAGTTTTTGTCGGAGCGCTCGCCCTCGTGAGCATTGCCACCCCTTACAGTGCCCTTGGATCCGGATTGTTGTTCGTTCGGTATGTCAGCTCAAATGCAGAAAACTTCCCCTCATATTGGGGTAATATCCTGATTTCGACTCTCGGCGGCGGCTCGCTCATCACGGTTGGTCTTTACTTTGTTGCGCCACACCTGCTCAACCACGAGAGTGCATCTCTGATCTTGCTGCTTGCCCTCGGAGAATGCATCTGCCGCCAGCTTGTCATCTGCATCAGTCAGGTTTTTCAAGCCTACGAGCAACTGCGAATGATGGCGACGATCACTCTGCTCTCCAATTTCTTCCGTCTAATCGCCGTCGTGGCATTGGCATTCTTCTTACACCGCATCACAGCCTGGCAGTGGGCATTGGCATCGCTGGTGGTCTCGGCGTTCGCGGCTATGACAGGCTCAGCAATTGTTGTGGCGCGTTACGGGTGCCCACGAATCGTACCGCGACTTCTTCTAAGTAGGTTGGGCGAGGGAACCGGTTTTGCTTTTGCGGGCTCGACGCAATCCGCCTACAACGACATCGACAAGGCAATGTTGAGCCACTATGGAATGAATGTTGCCAACGGCATTTATACCTTTGCATACAGAATCATCGACGTCGCAACGGTTCCGATCACGGCACTGGATGCGGCCGCACTGCCACGATTCTTCCGGCGGAGCAGTTCGGGACACGTAAGTGTGAGAACTCTGTCTGTGCGTCTTGCACTGCGCGCAGTGCTGTTCGGCCTCCTGATTGGAGCCTGTATGTTTCTAGCGGCTCCTTTGATTCCTCGCATTGTGGGAAACGGCTTTAGGGAAAGCGCAATGGCATTGCGCTGGCTATGCGTTATTCCAGCTTTTCGCGGCATGCATCAACTTACCGGCGGCGCAATCACCGGGCTCGGCTTTCAGCGATACAGAACCATCGCCCAGTTCTTTGCGGCAGCCTTAAATTTTGGACTGAATCTCTGGTTGATTCCGCGGCATGGGTGGGCCGGTGCGGCATGGGCCAGTGTTGCCACGGACGGCGCCCTGGCGGCCGCAAACTGGTCCATTCTGCAATCTCTGCGCCATGGAGTTCTGGAGGATTCAGCAACATGAGGGACAAGGTAATCGCCGCCGTTGTTGTTCTTTATTATTCCCGGCCCGATGAGCTTGATCGCCTCCTGCGAAGTGTAATCGACCAGGTAAATATGGTATTTGTTGTCGATAACACGCCAAATCCTATCCAAGAGGTGGCTATGCTTGTTGCACGGTTTGCGCCGCGCGCTTGCTACTTTCCACTCATGGAGAATATGGGCATTGCGGCCGCACAAAATATCGGAATCGAGAAAAGCACAGCAGCTCTCTGTTCTCACGTACTTCTCCTTGATCAAGACAGCGCTCTTCCCGGAGGGATGGTCGAAAGCCTGCTGACTGCCGAAGCTGTACTGCTCCGCGACGGAAGGGAAGTTGGGGCGATCGGACCTCAGTTCATTGATGAGAAATCCAGAAGGCCGTCCGCATCCATTCGCCACCGATCTTTTTGGATCCAACGACTCTATCTGGATCCCGATTCGGTCGATCCCGTCGAAACTGACCACGTGATCGCCTCGGGGTCAATGATCAGAACCTCGGTGCTCCAGCATATCGGGCTTATGCGCGAAGACTTTTTCATCGACTGGGTCGACATCGAGTGGTGCATGCGCGCCCGAAGCAAGGGGTACATCAGCTACTACGCTCCGAATGCGGTTATGAAGCATAGCGTGGGTGATTCTGTAGTGACGGTCCTCGGCAGAGATGTCCATCTTCACAACGACCTTCGAAACTACTATATGCTCCGAAATGCTGTGTATCTTTTTCGGTTGAAGAGCATGGGGTGGCGATGGAAGATCAATTTCGCTCCAAGAATTCCGTGCTACCTCGTGTTGTATCCGCTGCTGTCGAAACGGAAGATGTGGAACTTGCGATTGGTTCTCAAGGCGCTTTCCGATGGAATGCGCGGACGCTTGGGTAAACTCCAACAGGTGGCGGAGCAACGATGAGATTGGCAGATCGCCCCAGCGCCTGGCGCTGCGCGGAAGCATAAGCCAATAACGCGGAGAGGCAGCGTAAAGGTGGATCCGTTCTACTACACGTACGTTCTTGTCCTATGCGGAGTCCCCATCTGTTTTGTTGACGATGAGAAGCTGCGTCGTCAGCTGCAATTCGTATACTTCTCATTTATCTTGACATTCCTTGTTCTATTTGGCGGTCTGCGCGGCCCGTTCGTGGATCGTGATTACGCTAATTACTTGCAATGGTTCAATGACATTGCTCATCGCGATGCTGAGGTCTCGCAATGGTTATGGGATCCGCCGTTTTCTGTGATTTCTTATCTTGTGATGTCCGTGGGGTGGCCGTTTTTCGCAGTTACATTGATATTCTCTGCATTATCGTTATCCCTAAAGTGGTATTTCGCCAGCAAGGTCGTAGGAAATCGATGGCTTACGCTTTTCTTTTATCTCATATTTTGCCGCTTTTACATTGTTAGCGACCTGACGGAAATCCGAGTGTCAGTTGCCATCCCGCTAATGGCGATGAGCATTTACTTGGCGTGTATGGCGAGAAGACGCGCGGCGGTCGCTGTCTATCTGTTGTCCGCCGCATTTCACCTTTCGATGCTTCTTGTGCTACCGGTTTTTGTCCTGCTCATTGCAGGCGTAAAATTTCGTTCTCGGCTTTGGGTGATTGCGCTGGCGCCGCTTGCGTTTGTTACCTGGCTGAAACTCCAGTCGTTATTCGACTCAGTTGCCGTGATCTATCGCGTGGGCCGGTTTCTGGCCCCCAATTCTGCTCATGATGAATTAACCTTGGAATCCCTTTATTTCGCCATGCTCGTCTTTCCCGCGGCCGTCGGGGCGTTTTTTGCCTGGGAAAAACTGTCCCTTCACCATCGTGTGGCGGTCTTCTGCAGCGCTCTTGGTGTCTCTGTTTTTGTAGTGCTCATTTCAAACACCGTTCTTGCTTCCCGGTGCGTCAATGTATTTGAAATCTACCAAACTATGCTTTACGTAGTTTTCATGCAGTTGCTGCGAGGATACAAGCGCCTGATCTATGTCGCGCTGTTGGTCGTTATGGGCTTCGGCGAATTCATCAAAGAGTTCAATCTTGTCAATCGCTACACGGTGGTCGATCCTGTTTCAATTCTAAAGAACCCGTCGGTGTTCCTTTTGATCGCCGCCCTTGTTCTTGCGTTGGTGTACATCTGTGCGGGATTGTTAAATCGAAGCGTGAATTTGTCTTTAAGGATGCGTGTTGGGCTCCCTTTTCCGCGCATTAGAGTGAAGTCCGATCTTCTGTTGCTAAAGATCGCAAGCAACCGTGGTGTTGGTCCCGGATGACCCTCGGTGTGGATTCAGATGTACTAGCTGGTGGGAGATTGAATTGCAACTGGAAAGAGCAGTCAACGGCAGTGACTTTCGGTGGTAACAGGGTAGCCCTTTGCATCGCATGAGGATTTCGAGCGTGAGCACTCAGAAGCGTCTATCTGTGAACAAGAGCTATAAAATCACGCATCTCGGTAAATATTATCCGCCTCATATGGGCGGAATCGAGATTCATTTGAGAGACCTGGTCCGGTATCAGGCGCAAAGCTGCTCAGTCGAAGTGATTGTCGCAAACGACGATGTTCGTACTGCACGCGAACGGATCGATGGCGCAGAACTCATTCGTCTCGGCTGTCTCGGGAGCATCAAGTCAATGCCGGTTTGCCCCGCGCTGCCGTGGTTTGTCAACCGGTCTGAGGCCGATCTGATTCACATGCACATGCCGAACCCAGCGGCTGCGTTCGCCTATATCGTGAGCCGGTGCCGGATCCCGCTTGTGATTACGCATCACTCTGACACCGTGGGCCGCGCCACCATTCGCCGTTTGAGCGACCCGTTTGTGCAAGAAGCGATGCGCCGCGCCTCCCGTATTATCGTAACCTCCAGGTGTTATGCGGATACGTCATCCGAATTGAAACTTCATCGAGACAAGGTCGATGTAGTTCCATACGGCATTAATCCTTCGAGATTCTCGAATGTGGAATCGGAGACCGTTCGGAGCATTCGAAGCAGGTACGGTCCGCGCATTGTTGTGGCAGTTGGCAGGCTTGTTCCATTTAAGGGATTCGATGTTCTCATACGTGCGATGCAGAAAGTACGGGGAAATTTGCTGGTCGTCGGAGATGGGCCTCAACGACGATACCTCGAGGAAATCGCGAGCGATTGTCGTGAATCGGGACGCGTCTTCTTCACAGGCACGGTTGACAACTCGCAAATCGCAGATTATCTCTCGGCAGCAGACGTCTTTGTAATTCCGTCGGTTTCTCGCGCAGAGTCTTTCGGAATTGTTCAACTGGAGGCAATGGCTTCAGGCCTCCCGGTAATTAACACCGATATTGATTCCGGAGTTCGCGAGGTTTCCATCGACGGCCAAACCGGGATCACAGTGGCGCCGGGGGATGCTAGTGCAATGTCAGAGGCGATTCGGTTGCTGCTGGATCGGCCGGACCTGAGGCAGCAATTCGGAAAAGCTGCTAAAGCGAGGGTTAAGGCTGAGTACAGTGCAGAACTGATGTGCATGAGAACGATGAATGTCTACGATGAGGCTATGAAGGCGTCAGTGTCGTCGCATACGCCATAAACTATTGACTCGTCGCAATTCTTCCGTTGACAATGGAAAATCTGGGGCCTGCGAAAAATAATTCCTGTGGCGCGGATCAGGCTGCGCAAAACGACTAAATCATGAGGAGATTGTATGAAGAAAAGCGCATTTTTGTTTGTTCTGCTTCTTAGCGCAGCAGGATCGGCCATTCTAGCCCCTTCGGCCTGGGGACAAGCCCCGCCGCAGCGAATTGAAATCACCGCGCAGCGATTCGTTTTTAAATCCGGCGAGGTGACCGTCAAGGTTGGACAGCCCGTGACACTGGTGCTAAAAAGTGCCGATGTTGGTCATGGGCTGCGCATTCAAGCTCTTGACGTCAACATTAAAGTAAAGGCCGACGAAACGGGCGAAGTAACGTTCACTCCGACCAAAACGGGCGATTTTACAGGCCGCTGTTCCGTATACTGCGGTTCCGGTCACCATTCGATGAGTTTCGTATTGCACGTCGTGGCTTAGAGACGGTCGGTCTCCTCATCGTAGGTGCGGCGTCTGTTCCTTTGTCAGTAAGTTGATGAACAATCCGCTTGCACAATGCTCAAGCTGCAAGCGCGGAAAGCTAGAAGGCTTTTCTCGTTCAACTTTGCGCGGCATGGTCTAGAATGGCCTGAGTCCCCCTGGAGGCGCCCATGAACGACGCACGGACGTGTGCGTTGGCGATCTTGTTGAGCCTTCCCGGACTTGCATTGTCTGGGTTCGCACAGACTTCTTCGCCATTTACAACAAGCGAACTCAGCGTGACGCCTTCGCCGGCTTCGAGCTCGGAGTTGAGCCTGCCCGCAGGAACATCCGTCGTCGACTTCGACGTGCGGCCAACAGGCGCGGATGCGATCGTACTAATCCACGACAAGGCAGGCGACCATGTGGTGAGCTGGCATGCAGGCGACGCAGGCACGTTGCCCGTGCTCGATTTGCCCACGACGTTTAGCGCGGCTTCGATCACTGTCCATCCCATGGGTCAGCGCTTTTTTGTAGAGGGAAAAATCGGCCAGCAATCCCAGATTCTGGCGGTCGACAACGCGAATGGAAGGTGGACGCAGCACATCGTCTATCAGACCGCCGCTGATGTGCGCCGGCTGATTGTCGCCCCGCGGCCCTTTGAAACCGGCTATAACGACACCACCGATAAGGCCATTGAGAGTTACCGGCTGTTTTTTGCCGAGCGGCTGCCGAGCGGCACGTACTCCACGCGTTCGATTACCGAGGACGGCCAGCGGGAATATCAGGTGATCGGCCCGCAGGCGACGTATGTCAAAATTCCCGACTCCAATGGCGATCCAACGCCCAACTTCGTTCCTTCGGCGCTGCCGGAGTCGTTTCATCCTGACGGGCATTTGTTGATCTGGGAAGATGGCAATGGCTGTTTTCAGCAACTCGCCTACGCGGGCCAGAACTGGGATAAGCCATCGCATATTGTCGGCAATCCATGCGGTGGATCGCTCACGGTGGCTCCGAACGGCGCCGCTCTGCTGCACTGGAAAAGCGGATCGCCAGGCGTCGCCGTAATCGGCGACCACGGCAGCACAACCTCAACGCAAGCCGGCGGCTATCAGTTCGTTTCCACGCCGTCTTCGGTGCCGGACGGCAAAGGCGTAATCGGTCTTGTTGAGAAGGCGGGCGCGCAATCGCTGGTGTATGTGCCAATTCAGATCCCGCTGGCCGATGTGGTGAACGCATGGATGTTTACTCAGGACGCGGCCGACCGCAACAGCTACATTGCTCAAGGCGGGCTCTTACGCACAACCGGACAAGATCAGATGTATGAGCTGTACGACACCGAGTCCTATGCCTGCGGCAGCTACGATAGCGCAACGCCGACGCGCCCTTACCTTGTGACCACCGATATTTTCTGGGAGTTAGTGGCCTCAGCCTACGAAGGCACATTCATCGTTGAGGAGCGCCAGCAGGCGATGCCCGCATTCTGGGCATTTGTGAATGCTGCGCGCCAGTCGCTCGACGCTACTGCACCGAGTTCCACCTGGGCAGCCGCATTCAATGCAGTGGTGGATTCAGAGGGCGCAACAAACTCGTCCGACGCGGAGGCCCTGCACATTCAACAAGCCAGTGGGTCCTTTAACTCCGCGGTCTTCGGCAAGCAGTTCGATTTCACGGAGCTGACGCCGCGCGGCTATTACACCGCTACTCCGGAGATGCAGGAGTACTTTAAGGCTGTTCATTACCTCACTTCGGTTGCGGCGGCAATCGATGCCACGCCTCTGAATGCGCTGCCCGACGATGTGAAAGCGAAAGCGTTGCGGTGGATTGCAGCCTACAGCCCTTATATTGCGCCCAGCCGCTCGCCCCTGGTGTGGAGCGCCGGAACTTTCGTCCCGCCGGCGTTTGCTCTTCATCCCGGTACCAGCCCGCAAGTCTTTCCTCTGTCGTGGGGCATTGACAACGAAGTGCTGCTCTCGACAGTCTTTCATTCCGATTGGCCGGGCCCCGAACAGATTACCGGGCCGAAGGGCCCGCGAGTTCTGCCCTCGGGCCTGGATCTGGCGGCAGCCATGGGCAGCAGCTATGCTCGTTCGCTGTTGAAGACCGATCTTACGTCCTATCCCGCACTGGGGCCTGCGCTCGATGCACTTCAAAAACGCATGCCGCAAGGCGCAAGCCAGCCGGACCTCTACGATGCGTGGATCAACGCGCTTGCCGTCGAGTGGGCAGACGATGCGACGTTTCCCGGGAGTTCGCAAGACGCACTTTGGAGCACAAAAAGAATTCAGACGGGTCTCGCTTCGTGGGCCACGCTGCGCCACGCAACTGTTCTGGTGAACGAGAGAACAACGGCGGAGTGCGGCGAGGGCGGGTTTGAAGCAATTGTCTTGCGTCCACCAAGAGGGTACGTGGAGCCAAACCCGAAGAGCTTCGAAGCCATTGCATCCCTGTTCGATCAGATGGAGCAGGTGGTGGCGAAGTCGGCGAACTTTACAGGAAATCTGCCTCAGGACCCCGAGAGCGCACAGGATTCTTCGGGCGACCAGACAGCTCAGCCGCTGCAACGGGGCATCATAAGGCGCCTGCAGGAGACCGCGAGCAAGACGCGCCTGTTTGAAGCGATGGCGCAAAAGGAACTGCAGAATCAGCCGCTAACCGATACCGAATACGACGAAATTCTTCATGTTGGCGCGGTAGCCGAGCACGACTTCCTGGTTTACAACAGTCTTGCCAGCGCCGATCTCGCGCTCTCCACTCCCAACCCATTGATGAAAATTGCCGACGTTGCCGGCGGAGGCGATGTGCCCTACCTCGAAGCAGCGGTCGGGCGTCCGCTCGAGTGGGACCAGGTGGTTCCATACTTTGGCCGTCGCGAAATTGTGAAGGGAAGTGTTTATTCGTACTACGAGTTTCCGTCGCCCACGCCGTTAACCGACCTTGCATGGGCTGGAAAGCCTGCCAATCCGGAGGCCGATCCGGTGCATCCATCACTCGCTGACAGAGCGATCACTGGCAAAGTCGATTCTGAGGCACATCCGGCATGGGTCCGCGCTTTCATTTCCAGGGAGAGCCTGTCATGTCCGGCAGAACCACCTTTCTAGGATGCATTTCTCACCGCTGTTTCGAGCGGCGTGGAAAATGGAAACTCGCGGCGGCGGCGTTTTGCCTACTGCCGATGGCCTCGGCGCAAACTGCGCCGGGCGATTTTCGGATGCTCTTTACAGGCGACGTGATGATGTCGCGCCTTGTCGGGATCGAAATGGAGCAACGGAAGACAGGTCCATGGGCCGGGTTTTCCGAACTCTTCAAAAGCGCCAGCCTCGTGGGGGGTAACTTCGAGGCTGCCGTAGGCGACCCGGCAAATTGCCCATCGCAGAACAAACTTTGCTTTGCGGTGCCGGATTCCGCGGCCACGGCGATGAAGCAGGCTGGATTCAGCATGGTGACTGCGGAGAATAATCACTCCGGCGATCTGGGACTGTCGGGCCGGAAGGAAACGCGCGCGGCATTTCAACAAAGCGGCATGCTGGCGCTGGATTTCGACAGCTCCCCACAGTTCTTTCGCTCCGGCGGCCTGACCGTTGGCTTCATCGCGGTGACGACTGTCAAGGCCGCTGACGGGCGACTGCAGAAGGTTCCTTCGGTCGAGTTGGCACAGAAGCTGCGACTGGCCCGCCAGCTGGCAAATCTGGTGGTGGTATCGATTCACTGGGGCAACGAACTGCAGGATTGGCCGACAGATGCGCAGCAGCAACAGGCGCGCTGGCTGGTTGAGCACGGAGCGGACCTGATCGTTGGGCATCATCCTCATGTGGTCCAGGCTCCCGCGTGTGTCGAGGGTAGGCCAGTCTTCTTCTCACTAGGCAATCATGTTTTCGACCAGAAATATTCCGAGACCAAGGACGGGATGATCGCCGATTGCAGTGTCCATGATGGCCGTTTGCTGTGCGGCGCGCTCAGTACGCATACCGACGAGAACACGGCTTTTCCTAAGTTGGCCGGCAGAAGCACATCGGTCGATCAGGCTCTGGCCGCGTGCACGCCACAACTTGGTTCCGGTGCGGAGATCGATGGCGTCACTATCCGTCCCGAACCGTGGTCTCCCGATGAACCCGTGAACGGAATTGTTCTCGATGGCTTTCAGCAGGGGAAGGTGGTGTGGCAATCGAGACGCCAGACGCTGGTGTCACTGCAACTGTTCACGTCGGTGCCGACGGAGCCCATGCTGCTTTCTCTCGAACGCCATAACTCATCGATCGACGACGAAGTGGGTCTGCGGCCGTATGTTTACGCCGTCGGTCCCCATGGTCTGATTGCGCGATGGCGAGGCTCCGCTCTTGCGTGGCCGCTGATTGACGCATTGGAAACCAAAGACGGCGTGCTATGCGCGTTGCATCGCGGCGATTCTTTTCTGACGCCCGATCCCGCCACGGAGACCACCCGGATCGCAGCTTACCGGTGGAACGGTTTCGGGTTTAGCGGCATAGAGACTCCTTCCGAGTGCAATGCGATCCTTCATCAGGATCTGCAATAAGTCGATCGGGTTCGGCGACGAGAATTGTTGCGCCGACTGAAACCACGGAGAAGTGAATTAGGTCACTTCAAATCCCTCTGCACGTGATGTGGTTCACATTGACTTAGAACGAATCTGGGAAGAATTCACAAATGTTTTTCATTTGTCACACAATTCTGCTTGCTTCTGCATAAGTCGGGTGTTATAGTCCCATCAATTCCCCAATATGAATGAGGTCGAGCGAAGCGCATTTCGCGTCGATGCGGAGTTGTGCGCGTTCGATTTCGATGAGCCCAGCCGCCACGGCAAAGTACTGTGGCAATGCGGGCCGCAGCCTTCCTGTTTTTCCCAGCACTGCAATTTGGATTTGGGACCAACAGGGGCGGAGCCTGCCTTCAAGACGCTCTTCGGAGTGAGGCATGGTTTCGGCACGCTCAAAGAAACCCTTCCGAGCGGTTTCGATTGACTTTAGTTATGACAGTTCTAATCCCTCGCGAACGTTCGATCAGTGTCAGGCTCTCCCGTGAGGAGTTTTCTGCTTTGGAAAAATATTGTGTTGCGAGTGGAGCGCGAAGCATCTCGGATTTGGCGCGTAGCGCCATCTGCGGTCTGCTGAACCGCGCCCATGAAGAGAGCGCGCTGGTTGTCACCGTGCACGAACATTCGGCGTTGGTGAAAAGCCTGCAAGGGAAGATTGAACAACTCACCGCGGAGATCGGATTACTGAAGGCCAGGAAACCGTTGGATGGGATCGACAGGACTGAAGGCGATCTGACGATTCCTGACGAAATCGAGAGTGAGAATTGATGGCCGGGACTCCTGAGGACTTTTCGCTGCGGTGCGGCAGATTGTCGAGCGGCGCGCTGGACGCGATAAAGATTGGAAAAACCAGAATGCAGAACTGCCTCCCAGAACTCTCTATTCATTTCAAGCCAAGCCGCCTCAAGCATCTATTGGTTGGCGCGATCGTATGCGCGCTTGCAGCCAGATGCACGATCGCGCAAGCAGGCTCCGACCCTTCCGATCGGCAAACGCAGTATTCCGACCAGCAGATGCAGTCTTTCGACCAACAAAATCAAGATACGGGCACATCCCGAGCCTGCTATCTGGGCGGCTTCGGGCCTGTTCCTGGTTCGGCGGTTCGATCTCAAGGAATGGCCCTGCCGCAATCGACTTTGTCGCAGATGCAAGCTTCGGATGGCCAGTACGCACAGCAAGGGAGTGCATATTCGACGGATCAAACAGATGCAGACCAACCCCCCGGTCAATCGCAGGTGGCGATGTCTGCCGATGAGATGATTGCGATCCTTCAACAGGTCCCTGAACTCTTGATCGCGGTAAAGACTGCTCTCGCGCAGGGCTTCGCGGTCGATCCCTCTATCATCTCCGACGACGGAGCCTACAACTGCATCCGGCAGGATGCAAACTTCCGCAATGGAGTGGCCTCTGAGCTCAGGGAGCAGGGATACTCCGCAAACCCGCAAGAGACAAATCCGAGAAATTTTCTGGGGGCGGAGACGCAGGGGGCAGCGCCAGGACGTACGCAGCCTCGATCACAGGGAGAGAATTCAAATTTCCCGCGGCGCACTTCTAATTTCCCGTCGCGCCCCGTCAATGTTCCCGAGGAGCAGCCAAGTGAAATGCTCCAACGAACTCCGATACCATACCGAAACCTGCCTTCCTTGATTGAACTTTACTCGCAGGTGGTTCCGGCCAACGGCAAGCTAAGGCGATTTGGAAGTGAAACTTTCCTGTTCGGCACCGGCAATGTGAACGAACTTCCCATGGATCTGCCTGCCGGACCGGATTATGTTCTTGGACCCGGAGACAATGTTGCGGTGAATATGTGGGGCGTCCTTTCCAGCCGGCTGGAGAGGCCGATCGACCGTCAAGGCCAGATCGCTCTGCCGGAGGCAGGCACTGTGACGGTGACCGGCCTGACGATGAGCCAGGCGCAAAGCGCGATTCAGACGGCTCTTGGAACGCAGTTTCAAAACGAACATGTGGAATTGTCCCTGGGCAGAGTGCGGACGGTAAGGGTCTACGTGGTCGGCGACGTGCAACGGCCTGGGGCCTACGACGTGAGCTCATTGTCGACGGCCTTGAATGCTCTCTATGCCGCCGGCGGCCCTACTGGCCGGGGATCTCTCCGCACCCTGAAGCATTACCGCGGCCAACAACTGATTCGCGAGATCGATCTGTACGATCTCCTGCTGCACGGTGTTCGGTCGGACCTTGAGCGGCTGTTGCCGGGCGATACGATTCTGGTTCCTCCGATCGCAGCTCAGGTCACCGTTGCAGGAATGGTGCGCCGGCCGGCGATCTACGAGTTGAAAGACGAGCAGAATCTCAGTGAAGTTCTGGCGCTTGCCGGCGGACTTCTTGTGTCGGCGAGTCTCGAAGAGATTCGCGTGGAGCGAGTTGAACCCCACGATCAACGCACTACTCTCAGTGTGCGGGTCCCCGATGGCACCGACGGAAGCACGGCGGCGATGCCCGCATTTCATGTTCAGGACGGGGATAACGTCACCGTGGCCCCAATCCTTCCTTATAACAACCAGGTGGTGTACCTCGATGGCCATGTTTTCAAGCCCGGGCCTCACGCATGGCATGAGGGAATGACGGTCAATGACCTGCTCCACTCTTACAAAGATGTGATGCCCGAACCATCGAGCTACGCCGAGGTGATTCGACTTCAGCCGCCGGATCTGCGGCCTGAAACCATCAGCTTCGATCTTTCCCAATTGTTGATTGGCAACGATCCAATCGCGCTGCAGCCCTTTGATGTGGTGCGCGTGTTCGGCCGGTACGAGATCGATCCGCCTAAAGTATCGATTCACGGCGAAGTGGAGCGGCCTGGAGAATATCCGATGTCGGAAGGGATGACGGTCGCGGGATTGGTGCGCATGGCAGGCGGCTTCAAGCGAAGCGCCTATCGCAAGCAGGCGGATCTGAGCAGCTATGTAATCCAAAACGATGAAAAGGTGCTGGTGAAACACAGCGTCGTTGAAATATCTAAAGCGTTGGATGGCGATAAAAGTGCCGATGCCGTGCTTGAGCCAGGCGATGTCGTCGGCATTCGTCAGTTGACGGGCTGGCAGGATATCGGAGCGTCGGTCACCATTGATGGCGAAGTAAGGTTTCCCGGAACCTACGGGATCGAAGAGGATGAGCACCTGAGCTCGGTTCTGGAGCGCGCGGGCGGCCTTCGTGACGATGCATATCCCTCCGGCGCTGTTCTGGAGCGGGTTGCGGTGCGGCAAATGGAGGAGAACAGCTGGCAGGAGATGATCCGCCGCATCGAAAGCACCATGTCGACTGTGACGCCAGGCCTTTCATCGCCGCAGGATCAGCAGAATTTACTCCAGACCATGCAGCAGCAGCAACAGCAGGTGCTCGCCAGTCTGCGCGATCACACTTCGACGGGGCGGCTGGTCATCAAGATTTCGCCGGAGTTCAGCCAATGGGAGAAGACCCCGGCGGACGTCGTCATGCGTGCCGGAGATCGATTAACCATTCCCAAGCGGCCTGACTTTGTGTTGGTCGGCGGCCAGGTCTACAACGCAACCGGCATCACCTACCGGCCCCGGAAGGACGCGCGATGGTATTTGCGCCAGGCCGGGGGCGTCACGCGATCCGGCGAGAAACGAAGCATCTTTATCGTCCGCGCCGATGGCTCCGTTGTGGGAGAGCAGGGAAGCGTCTTGTTCGGCAATAGCGTCCTCGATCTTCGCTTGCAGCCTGGCGATTCCATTGTTGTGCCCGAGAAGGTTATGGGTGGCTTCGCAAATCTGGCGCAACCTGATCAGCACCGCCCAGATCATGTCCTCGGTGGCCCTGAGCGGCGCTGTCGCGGGAGTCTTCTAGGCAATTTCGAGTTGTCAGCGTGCGAGAAACGGCGGAGTCTACATGGCCTTTTTCGCGGCAGGCCGAAGCATGAGAGAGACTGAGAATCTGATGGTCCAAGAAGAGGCTAAGAAGTCCGCACCACTATCAATTGTGGTGATCAAGGTGCTTTGCCGTCAGTGGCGCTTGATGGGTTTGTTTCTCGGATGCGGTCTGATTCTGTCTATTGCGATCGCATTTTTGATTCCCAGCCAGTACCAGTCAACCGTTCAAATTATGCCTCCTGGCTGGCAAAGCACCAACGCGAATCTGACAGCACCGTTCGCTGCCGTTTCACTTTCGTCGCCGGGCGGCGGAGGTCTCGGCGCAGGGCTTCTTAACTCGCGATCGCCCTCCGGTCCGTTGCTCGGGATCATAGCCAGCCGTACCATGCAGGACGATCTGATCAACCGTTTCAACCTTCAGCACGTTTATCGAGTTCGATACTTGGCAGATGCACGCAAGATCCTCAGCCGCCGAACGGACGCCAGCGAGGATAAACCAACAGGGATCGTTTCCATCACGGTGGCGGATCGCGACCCAGTTCGTGCCCGGGACCTCACCGCAGCTTACGTGGACGAATTGAATTCGCTGGTGGTGACGATGGACACCTCAGCTGCGCACAGAGAGCGGGAGTTTCTGGAACAACGGCTCAAAGAAATCCAGGTGGACTTAGAGTCGTCGGAACAGGAACTCGGCCATTTCTCAAGCCGCGCTGAAACTGTTGATCAAGGCGCGCAGTCGAAGGCCATGCTGGATGCGATCGCAACCGTTCAGGGGCAACTGATTAGCGCACAAAGTGAATTACATGGCCTGCAGGCCGCTTATACCGACGAAAGCGTCGGCGTAAAACAGGCAAAGGCGCGGGTCGCTACGCTCAGCGGGCAGCTCGAGAAGCTGGAGGGCGCCGGGGGAGGGGACAACTCAGCTGATGGCAATGATTCCTATCCATCGTTGCGGCAGCTTCCGTTGCGCGGAGCTACTTACGCTGACTTTTACCGGCACACGAAGACGCTTGAAGTCGCCTACGAATTATTGAGCAGAGAACTGGAAGCGGCAAAGATCCAGGAAGCAGAGGAGATTCCAAGCGTCAAGGTGCTCGATCCGCCTGTCACTGCCCAGAGGAAAAGTTTTCCGCCCCGCATGCTTTTGATCGCGGTCGGAGCGTTTCTCAGCTTGCTTTGCGGCGGCATTTGGATTGTGAGCGGCGAAGTGTGGCTCAGAATTGACGAAGCGGATCCGTGGAAGATTGTCGTGCGAGAGATGGCAGCCTCATTGCCAGGGATCGGCCATCGGTCATGACGGCGAACATGACAGCGAAGCGCGACGGAAAATGGACTGCCCGCATGGCTCAGAAATCGGCTCGCATGCTGGGACTGGACGGCGCGATCGCCTATACGGTGTTGGCGCGAGCCAGCAGCATCGTCGGCAGTGTCGGCACCGTGTTGCTTATCGTGCGTTATCTGAATCCGATGGAGCAAGGTTACTACTACACGCTTTTGAGCTTGCTCAATCTCCAAATTGTTTTCGAATTGGGCTTCTCTTTTGTGATCCAGCAATTCGCGGCTCATGAATCCGCTCACTTAAGCTTCGGTCCCGACGGGCGTATCGAAGGCGACCCTACGGCTCACGCGCGCCTGGCCTCCATCTTGCGCAAGACAATTCGATGGTATATGGGCGCAGCCATACTCCTGGCCGTCACGCTGATTCCCGCCGGTGTCGTCTTTTTTTCGCGCCAATCCCATCCAGGCGACCACGTCGCGTGGCAGTCGCCATGGATCGTCACCGCCGCTTGCTGCGCCGTGCTTTTTTTCCTCAATCCGATCGGCTGTTTTCTAGATGGGTGCGGCGAAATCCGGCAGGTAGCCAGGATGCGATTCGCGCAGGCTGCTCTGGGCATCATGGCGGCCTGGGGTGCTCTCATTGCGCATCGCGGCTTATATTCACCAGCGCTTGTGATTGTTGCCTATGTGGCCACGGCAATGGTCTTTCTGTGGACAAGACGCCGGCTCTTGCTTGGGCTGCTCCAATATCACTCGGGACGAGATGCAATTTCCTGGCGCGATGAAGTCTGGTCTTTTCAATGGAAGCTCGGCCTCAGTTCTCTTTTTTCCTATTTTGCCGTTCAGGTATTCACTCCTGCTTTGTTCGCTATTCGCGGGCCGGCTGAGGCGGGAAAAATGGGCATGTCTGCCAGCATTGCAGGGTACCTTTGGACTGTAGTCCTGGCATGGACATCTACCAAGGCCACGCCATTCGGCCAATGGATCGCGCGGGGAGAATTCGATCGGCTGGATCGATCCTACTTTCGCACTCTGCGTCAATCGGTCGTCGTTCTCGCCGTACTTGTTGGATTGTGTATGGCCGGCATCCTGGGGGCCCAGCATCTTTTCCCAAAACTGGCCGCTCGCATGGTTTCGCCGCCACTTTTCGCCCTGCTCTTGCTTACGTCAGTCAGCACCTTGATTCTGCAGGGTCAGGCAATTTACCTGCGAGCGCATAAAAGAGAGCCGTTTCTTGTTCAGTCGTTCATCGTTGCTGTCTTCACCCTGGCGGGGATTTACCTTCTGGTTCCGCGGTGGGGGCTTTCCGGGAGTGTGATGACTTACTTCACTTGCACCGGGTTTATTGGGCTCGCCCTGGCGACGATTGTCTTCCAGAAGTGGCGTAGAGACGAACATCAAGCGCGCGATGTAGCTCTTGTGGTACGCGGATGATGACAAAAGCTCGAGTGCTCTTCACCAAACTGTGGTCTTCGTGCCCGAATGACGATTGTCTTCGAGCGATAGTGTTCGTGCGGTTCGACATTGCTCCCGATCGTGTTGAGCCTGCACTCTTGAAGGGTCAGTCGGGTGCGGAGTGCACACTCTTTGTCGCTGGCAAATGAATTGCAGATCGAACGCCCCCGCATCGTACTCATAACCGGCGGACATGAAGTTGGAGGCCTGACTTCGTTCGCAGAAGCGCTGTCGGAGGGGTTCCAGGAAAATGAAATACCTGCAGAGATCATTTCTCCAAGCAAGATTTGGTCCCGATGGCGGGAGCTTCGCGACTCGCGTGTACTCAAGATTCTCAGCACCACCGCCATCTTCGCAGCCCCATTTTCACGAAGGACAATCTGTGTTGCGCACGGGTTTCCAACAGTCGGACTCATTGGGTGGAAGAAGTTCGGCGGGCACCTTATCGCCGATCACATGGCAAATCGATGCCAGAGCGCTTGCGTCGTGACTGTATCTCAATACTCTGCGGCTCACCTCCGTGCGGTCCTCGGTGTGCGTATTGACGGTGTCGTCCCGAACGCTCTTCGACGGACTTTCCTCAACGGGCCTACAGGGAACGAAGAGCGCTCTCTCATCACTTTTGCAGGACGCCTGCATGAGTCCAAAAATGTTCGATTCTTGCTGCCTGCGATGATCGAAGTACTGGAAGCATACCCGGATCTGAGGGTCTGCATTATTGGAGATGGTCCTGAACGGCAGGCTCTACAAGACAGTGCCAAGGAGCATTTGCGAGTTGAGTTTCCCGGTACGCTTGATGCATTGGCCCTTAGAAGGTGTCTCCGTGCGACGAAGGTCTTTATTTCGGGATGCCCCACCGAAGCACTGGGAATCACCTACCTCGAAGCCTTGAGCCAAGGCTGCAACGTCGTCATGCCCGCTTCCGGAGGGGGCCTGGAAGTCGCTCCACATCTGATCGGGGGCCAAATCCAACTCATGCCTCTGACACTGGATCGAGCGTCAGTAGTGGCCGCCATCCGGCGCGCCCTCGCGTTCGCTGGAGAGACGATCAACGTCGAGTCCTATTCACCCGATGCGATTGCATCGGCCTACCTGCAGGTTGATGCAGATCGAATCCGGACTTCTTCGACCCCTGACGTGCGATCGAGCCCGCCAAACTTGGCAAGCGCACCCTTGAACGCGCCGCCGCCGAGCGGGCGCCAAATCTAATATGGACGCAGAAGCGAAGGTTTTGCAGTCGATCGTTCCGGCCCCGTGCCGAATTACCGAAACAAGCGAAGATTCACTGACCGGCAAGTGCAGTTTAAGCCGACCCAGGGTTGGCGTGCTTGCGGCGGTTGCGATTTTTGCGACGGCTATGTTATGGTCGCGCATCGTCAACGAGGCCTTGTACCGGGGAGACGATGCCACCTGGTATTACCTTCTCTCTGCTCATGCGTGGCGCGAACCGTATTCCTGGCAGCCCATGTTGTTCATCATTATGTCGTGGGTTGCGCCCGCCAGCTTCAAACAATACATATTCTGGTCCATAATCATCCTGCTCGGAATCCTCTATGCACTGCACAGGATGAGTTTTCATCCGGTCGATCAACTCATCGTCGTACTCTTCTTTTCGTGGTCGTTCTATGGCCTGCATTTCTTGCTCAATTTCCAGCGTCAGTGCCTTGCAATCGTATTCCTGCTATGTGCCATGCCGGGGGGGAAACGCGGATTTCTGTGGCGGGTTTTCTCATTGGCGTCGCACCAATACGCTGTGATCATCCAGGTCTTTTGGGTTCTTCGGCGTTTTTCGGTGAGGGCGGCCCTGATTGGTACGACCATCTCGATCCCCATCATCTACTTGATCATGGCCCATGTCGGCTTACTGAAGGATAACTCGGCGGGTTATGCGGAGTATGGTCAATCCTCGTTTGGCCACCTCGCAATCAAGCAGGCCATTAATGTGGTCTTTGTTGCCGTATTATGGGCCGTTGGACGCGCCGACACGAAGCTCAGGGCATTGTCGGTGACCTACATCGTGATTTGTATGCCAGCGCTTTTTTGGCCGCAGTACGCCGGCCTCCTAAATCGAATTGATTACTACCTTCTTCCGATCCTCATAATCTTGTCCCTTCATCCCGACTCGGGACCGTCGGGTCGCCGGATATCCAGAGTCTGTATCGTTCTGTACACCTGCGTTACCTGCGCAATGTGGATGAAGCTAAATCTGGGTTGGATTGTTTTTGACTTTGGAGGCACCTGGTAAGAAGCACGAGCGAGAAACTCACCCACTAATCGCTGTATCCTTCCCATCAGTCTTTGGGAATCGGTCAATGCTCTCAGAAGCTGCTCAGCGCCATCCGTTCAGAAAGGCGATGGGATGCGGAATGAAATCTGAATAGGTTGTTTCTGCGCCTTCCGCTCTGCGCGTCAGCTCTTGGCCTCCGCAAAGTCGTTCCATTCGGTGGTCAGGCGGCGGACGATATGTAGAAATACCCCGCCCCTTGATCATTAACCTCGGCGTTTATCGCCGATCTCTGCCAAATCATCGCGGCGAAAGTCGAGTTATCAGCGTTTTGATGAACAATTGCCGCGGATGAGGATATGGGAACTGGAGACATAAGATGCAGTCGATCTATCAAGACGGAAGTTATCTGGACCATTACCCCACATGGCACGCGGAAGAATCGCCATGGAAGGCACGACAGGTTCTCGAAATTCTCGAACAGCACCGTATTCATCCCAATTCCCTTGCTGAGGTTGGATGCGGCGCAGGCGAGGTGTTGCGAAATCTGCGTTCAGCGCTTCCGACCTGTGGCTTTGCCGGCTTCGACATCTCGCCTGACGCCATTCAAATGGCACAGTCCAGAGTCAGCGGCGACGAACGAATCCGTTTTGTCCTGGGAGATATTTGTGAAACGTCAGACCAATTCGATCTTTTGCTCGCCCTGGATGTGGTAGAGCACGTGGAGGACTGCTTCGAGTTTCTGCGAAACATCAAAGGCATCGCCAAGACGAAGATTCTTCATATTCCCCTCGACATGTCAGTCGAAAACCTTCTTCGAAACGGGGTCGATCTGAGTAGAAAGGCGCTCGGGCATCTTCACTACTTCTGCGCGGAGTCGGTTCTTGGGTTAATGGAAGAAACCGGCTACAAGGTGATCGGTTGGCGTTACACCAAGGCCTACAAGGGCAATCCGGGCCATCAAGCCTTCGCTCATCGGGTGATGGGGATGACACGCGATCTGTGGTCCTCGGTAGCTCCCTCGTCGGCGGCGCTGATTCTCGGCGGATTTTCAATACTGGTGCTCGCTGAGTAATTCAGGCCAAAATTATGGCACGGTGCGCTCAATTCAATATTCTGCACTCGCATCTCGATGCATTCTCCCGTTGCGCTTTGCGTCGGCATCTCGATCCCGGTCCCAAGGGTCATGAAATCAGCCCCAACAACATTCGCATCGAAGAGATCCCATCGGGAAGGAACGGGTTGGTGGTGCCAGCCGGCACTCAGAAGCCATTGATCGTCGATCTCTGCGGCACCATAATCGCGGAAAACACGACAAATGGCTTCTTGGATAGTTGGCTTCTCAAGCAGGGCTGGCGGCGTAGGGTTCGCCATGTGTTAGGCGGCAAACGTCCTTTTTCCGTGCTTGCTTTGCGCGGTTTGGCAAAATCGCTTCTGTATGAAGAGGCAGATCTGTATGTTCAGGACCGCCTGTCAACGCTTGTCAACCCTGCGCCGGTTAGAGCGATTCGTGAGGCGCAGAGTCATGGCGATCCGGTATACCTGGCCACTGCAAGCTTAGACCCTATTGCAGCCGCCGTTGCCAGGCAGCTCCAGTTGGATGGAGTGATCACCTCGCGGCTCGACTATGATCGCCATAACCGTTGCAGTGGACTTTTCGCGTTGGATGTAACTGGACACAAACTAGCGCACCTCCGCGGGATGCTTCCGGAGACCCTGCTCCGGGCAGCGGCGGTGTATACCGACAATTGCGAAGACCGCGATCTTCTGCGGATTTGTGCACGTCCTCATTTCCTGGGAAAACCGAATACCCTCTCGGGGCTATCGGACGCAGAGCTCGCAAGAATTTCATTTCTGTCGTGACTTCCCACAGTTAGATTTTATGTGGCTGGCGAATCTTCCATTCGGATACATGTACGTCGTACGGCTCCGGACACCCGTAAGGGCGATCAGTCTTGTCTTGTTGGAATGGGTGCCTGTGGCCTTGGCGTTGAAGCTGGTGTATTCAGCTAGCCTTTGGATCACCGCGTCAATGCTGGCCGGGAACTTTGCACTCTACGAATGTGGCTACCTGATCAATGACCTCGCTGACTGAGCCTCCGAGCCGAATGGCGACCATCTGGAAGGTCGACAGATCAATGCCGCCCTATTTTACGGTACGCGGATTTCGTTCTTCTCCCTGATTTGTGGAACTCTGTACGTTCTTAAGGGCGGGAGCTTTGCGATTAGTTTCGCCGCCTCGGCGATCCTGGTTTTGATCGGATTCTTATGGCATACGAGCCGGCGTCCGAGAAATTTTCGCTTCATGCGAATTTTCACCTTTGCGCTTCTCTACATTTACAAGTTCGCCCCCGTGGTATTTCCCCAAGTTCCGCGCGGAGACGCGCAATGGATTCTTACATCGATATTTCTGTGCTGGGGCTTGTGGCGATTTGTCTTTTATGTTTTGGTGAAGTTCGGCGGACCGGAAACCACTCACGGGCAAGATTTTGATCCGTTGCGACTGCTGCATCCCGTTTCCCTCGTTGTCTGTGCACCTCTGATTCTGGCAGGTGGCCTTGAAACGCCATCCTCCAAGGCATCGATCTTACTCCTGTTGATCTATGCGACCATCGCAGCCCTGCGCACCAGTTTTCAGCTGACTCAATGGAGTCTGGCACAGTCGGACTGGAAAAAAGTCTGACGAGGACGCCGAATCGCAACGCAATCACCGTTATTAGAGGCCTAGAAAGTAAAACCCTATGCCCGTCGTTACCATCATCACCCCAGTTTTCAATGCTGCGCGCTGGCTGCCTGAAATGCTGGCATCGGTGGCGTCTCAAACCTTCACCGATTGGGAGCATATTCTGGTCGACGACGGCTCTGCAGACGATTCTGTCGGAGTGATCGAATCGGCTGCTGCCAGAGACCCGCGTATTCGTTTGCTTCAAATGCCGTCGAACGGCGGGCCTGCCAAGGCGCGCAATTGCGCGATTGACGCCTCCCGCGGAAGATACCTTGCTTTCCTCGATGCTGACGACCTCTGGCTGCCGGAGAAGCTCGGACACTCCCTCGCCTTCATGAAAAGGCAGCGTTGCTCTTTTGTTTACCATGCTTTTCGCTACCTGTCCGCCGACGGCAAAATCGCGGGTGCACTGGTAAAAGGACCTCCACGGATGACACTCGAGACGCTGCATACTCGACGCGGCACCGGAGACTGTATGAGTATCGTCATCGACCGGGAAAAAGTCGCAGGCTTTCACTTTCCAAAGAACGACGTGAGGAGCCATGAGGATTGGCTTGCGTGGCTTTGGCTGCTGCAACAGCGCCACGCCGGCCAGTTGTTGCCCGAGGATCTGGGACGGTATCGCCTTTCAACAACGAGCAGAAACGCCGACAAGCTTTCGGCAGCCTGGGAAGTGTGGCACCTGTATCGCATCCGGGAAGGGCTATCGTGGCCGCGAGCGGCATATTGGTGGTCACTGTATGCCTGGAATTCTCTCTGGCTGCATCTTCGCAGCAGGCCGCGGTTCCGAACGGAAGGAAGCGCGTAACTCTGGCGGTTTCTATCTTCCGCCTCTCCTAGCAACGAGAATCACACGATAGCAATTGCTTTTGAGACGGTTTTTACTGACGCTCCCAGTCGCCGCCCTTCGACGGCACCCGCGGAATTCTCAGTGTTAGAAAAAGTAAAGATTCCGAGGCGGCTATTGAGCGATGAATTGCTAAAGAACGATAGACAGCTGAAGCGATTGTCTCAACAATCCAAAAAATCAGATTGAATTAGCCCTGCAAAACTGCACGCCTCGGGTCGAGAGTTCCCTGGAAATGAGTCTGCTGCGATTGACGGAGCAGGCGCGGATCCGAATCTGCGGAAGTTCCTTCGTAATCTCGGAGGCAAACCATGATTGCAGAGTTGCGGCGATACGGACTTGTGCTACGTGCGGCAATCTTCATCCTTCCTCTCATTTCATTTGTGCTGGCCGCTTTTCTTAGTGTTCACTGGTTCGGAATCAAACCGGAGTTCACGTCAGCCGAGTTCCTATATCTTGCATTGTTCACCACCATGGTCTGGTCGATCGTGGCGGAGCGCCAGGAAGTCAGCAGCATCACGAAGGTGTCCGCGGAAAACACGGGGATTCGAGCTTCGTTCGCGGCGTGCGGCATTACGTTCGTGGCGAATCTTATCGCGCTCTTTTTTGTGCATCAGCTCCGCTATTCGCGAGCGTTCATCGTTCTCAGTGCAGTGTCACTTCTGCTTCTTACGGTTTCCATACGGACCCTTGTACGGATCCTGCTGCGAACAGTTGGCGGGCATCGCTCTGCAGTCAGAGTACTCATTGTGGGAACCGGCCGGTTTGCGGCGCAGGCAACCGCGCGGATTCAAAGCAATGAGTTCGTGCGGTCTATGGTTGTGGGATATATTCAGTTGCCCGGAGAAGAGATTCGAGTAACCAATGTACCCGTTTTTCAAATCGATCAGTTGGACACTATCGATCGATTGAACGCTGACAACATTGTGATTGCGGTTCCGACAGACGAGTTCAGCGGCCTTCGCCGTTGTCTTTCAAAACTGAATCGCCTCGGCAAGCCAATTCGCATCCTTGTGAATTTCGGCAATGGAATGAAGGTGCGGGATAGGGTGGTCGAGTTCGGACGCCTTCAGATGCTGGATCTTGACCCCAGCCCGATGCCTTCCATTGGCTATTTTCTTTTCAAGCGGGTTTTCGACATGGTCTTTGCGAGCGCAGTATTACTGGTGCTCGCGATTCCGATGCTTGTCATTGCTTTGGCGATTTGGTTGACCTCGCGTGGTCCGATCCTTTTCAAGCAGGAGCGAGTAGGTAGAAACGGCAAAGTTTTCACAATGTATAAATTCCGAACCATGCGTGTAAGTTCTGCTTATGAAGGAGATACGCTTTGGACCGGGGAGGATGATCCGCGACGCACCGCAGTGGGTGCGTTCTTGCGCAAATCAAGCCTGGATGAGCTTCCGCAATTCTTCAATGTTCTAAAAGGAGAAATGAGTGTTGTGGGGCCCAGGCCGGAACGACCCCACTTCGTGGGAAAATTTCGCAAGGACATCACGCTTTACCAAACAAGGCATCATCTCAATGTCGGGATCACGGGATGGGCGCAGGTTAATGGCCTCAGGGGGGATACGTCGATCCCGAAGCGAATTCGATACGACCTGTATTATTTGCACCACTGGAGTCTGTACTTCGACATGCAGATTATCCTAATGACGATTTGGGGCGGGTTCATGGGCAAGAATGCCTATTAAATGAATAGCGAGTAGACCATCACGCCAGAGAATCAAAGGGCCACACACTGCAAAAGCGGCGGCGTGTGGCCCTTTTTATTGCTCGCTTGGGAATCGCGGCTTTAAGCGATTTCGTACGGATGCCGCTGATGCCGGGACAGTAGACTGGCGGCAATATCATCGCCCTGGATCAGCTCTGTCTTGGGATCCCAAAAGATGTGATGCTGCACTTTCATCACGATCCAATGCAGCAGACAAGTGCAACAAGCTCGATGGCCAATCTCCGCCGGCGCTACGGGAGCCTTTCTGGAATGAATACAGTCAAGCCAGTTTCCATGCTGATCGTCGGATGTGTAGACGTGGAATTCTGTCGGACCGATCACAGAATCGAGAATCGCGGGATCGCTGGCGCGGAGCGGAACAATCGCCGGCGTGGGAGCGCCGAAGGTTGAAGTCGGGGTGGTCCCTGTGTCCCGGCACACGAAGATCCAGCCCTTGTCTCCAATCCACTTGATCCCGTTTTCAAATTCGCCCGAAATCGTCATAACCACTCCGTTGGCATAGCGACCGTATGTTTTGAAAGGGCCGTGGACATTCCAAAGGCCTTCTGTGGGGAAATCGGCGTGGCCCCAGATTTCGACCGGACCGGTGAGTTCGGTATCCATGCCCCAATGCGCGGTGTCGACATGATGCGCACCCCAGCCCGTGATCATGCCCGCGCCGAACTGCTCCATGCGCAGCCAACCTGGCCGGTCGAAGCCCTTTTGTGGCATAACCCGATCGACGGTATAAGGAACCTCGGGCGTTGAGCCGAGCCAGGCATCGTAGTTGAATCCAGCGGGGATCGGCATCGGCTCAGAATTGCCACCTGCTGGATCTCCAGGGAGGCCGATCTCGACCCGCTGCACAGTGCCGATGCGGCCATTGCGTACGAGTTCGACGGCGCGCGCAAATTGCTTCCACGAACGTTGTTGCGATCCCACTTGAAGGATTTGTTTGCTGGCCTTGACGCGATCCGCCATGATGCGTCCTTCCCTGATGGTGAGCGACGCAGGCTTTTGTAGATAAACATCTTTCCCGGCGGCCACGGCGGCAACAGCGAGCCGAGCATGCTGGTGGTCGGGGACAGAGATTAGAACGGCGTCAATCTCCTTGTCCGCTAGCAGGTCTCTGTAATCGGAGTAGCCTCTTGTGCCGGTGTATGGCTTACCCAGCTTTTTCGTGTAGGCGTCATCGACGAACTGCTGCCCCTGCTTGACTCGGTCCGCGCTCAGATCGCAGACGGCCACGATGCGATTGTCGCGGCCGGGAATGCCGGTGAACTGCAGTACTCCCGGCATGTCGTGGACGCGCGAGATACGTCCGGCACCGATGGCGCCGATGTTGATTCGGTTGGACGGCGCGGCGGCGCCGAATACCGATCTGGGAACGATGGCAGGAAAGCCGGCGGCAACTGCTCCGGCGACTGAGCTTTGAATAAACTTTCGTCTTGTGGCAATCATGGTTTCTCTCCCGAGCCTCGAACGCGCAGTGGACCCAATCTACAACAGCAAGGTGATCATTGTCAGCGAGACGCAACGCCTCATGGGTGGCATGCCATCGGTGGTAGCATCGTAAGTGACAGATGCAAACAAAAAAGCTGCAAATCATTCCCCTGGGCGGGCTGGGCGAGTTCGGCATGAACTGCCTGGCGGTGCGTTGGGAAGACGACATTATTGTGATCGACGCGGGACTGATGTTTCCCGAGACAGAGCTGTTGGGCGTCGACATTGTGGTTCCCGACATCACCTACCTGATCGAGAACAAGAAGCACGTTCGAGCCATCGTTCTGACGCACGGGCACGAAGACCACATCGGCGGGCTGCCCTGGATTCTGAATGAGCTGAAAGTCCCTGTGTATGCCACCGAATTCACGCTGGCTTACGTGGAGGACAAGCTCGAAGAGCACGAACTTCTCGATGAGATTGAGCTGATCGAAATCGAGCCGAAGGGCAAGTTTACCATCGGGCCCTTCACCATTGAGCCCATCCGCGTGACGCATTCGCTTGTGGATTGCGTGGCGCTGGCGATCGAAACGCCCGTAGGCGTCATTATTCATACGGGCGACTTCAAGATCGATCTGGCGCCGCTCGATGACAAGGCCTTCGACCTGCATACGTTTGCCGAGTATGGCAAGCGCGGCGTGCTGGCGCTGCTGCAGGATTCGACCAATGTGGAGCGTCCGGGTTACACGCCGAGCGAGCGCGCGGTCATTCCGCGGCTTGATGAAATCCTGACGCAGACTAAGCGGAAGCTTTTCTTCAGTTGCTTTTCGTCTTCGATTTATCGCATCCGCATCGCCATGGAACTGGCGCGCAAGCATGGGCGCAAGGTCGCGGTGGTGGGCCGGTCGATGGTCGAGAGCACAGAGATCGCGCAGGATCTTGGCTACATCGAGATTCCGCCGGGGCTGATGATCAATCCGGGACAGATTCGCGATTTTCCGCCAGAGCAGTTGATGATTTTGATCAGCGGAACGCAGGGCGAGCCGCTGAGTGCGCTGAGCCGCGCGGCAGTCGACAACCACAAGCATGCGCACGTTGAGCCGGGAGACACCGTGGTGCTGAGCTCGAGAATCATTCCCGGCAATGAGAAGGGAATCTTTCGCGTCATCGATCACCTGAGCCGGCGTGAAGCCAACGTGATCTACGACGACGGGCAGCATGGCCTGATCCATGTGAGCGGACACGGGAGCCAGGAGGAGATGAGGTTGCTGATCAATCTGGTGCGGCCGAAGTTCTTCATTCCGGTACACGGCGACTATCGTTTCCTGCGGCGTCACGCGCAATTGGCCATGGAGACTGGCGCCGTCGAACATGCCATCGTGATTGAAGATGGCGACGTGCTGGAGCTGGACAAGGACGACGCGCGCAAGAAAGACAAGGTGACTGCAGGCCGCATTCTCATCGATTCCGGATCGTCGATCGACGTGGTGGAAGATCTTGTGATCCGCGACCGGCGCATTTTGTCGGAGGACGGCGTTGTGCTGGCCGTGCTGGCCATCAACAAAAAAACCGGCAAAGTGGAGCGTGAGCCTGAAGTGCTGATGCGTGGATTCGGCGGCGCTGACATCACGGATCAAGCGCGCGAGACGGTGCTCAAGACGCTGGATGGATTGAGCGCGGAGCAAAAATCCGACTACGGCATGGTCAACGAGCGGGTGCGCGTCGAGTTGAAGAGGCTGATCCAGAAAAGCACTGGACGGCGGCCGATGATCATGCCGGTGATCCTGGAAATCTGAAGAGCAGGGACCGAGGGAACAGGGGACAAAAGGACAAAGAACAGTGGTCAGGGTCCTTTTTCGCTGCCGATAGGCAGTTGTTCCTACTGGAGGCTGCCAGGATTTTCGACGCGCGCATTCTCCAATCTTTGAAACTTATCAGAGGGCGCGGCGGGATCGATGCCGCTGCGAGCCGGCTTGGGCTTTCCGCCCGGGTTTTCCGGCGCCGGGGGACAGACCTCGAGCGGCGGAGCGAGCTCGTCGCCCTTTTTTGAGAGGGTGACAGATTCGACTGAGTCGGTCGGCGGAGTGGGCATGCGAGAGATGGTCTGCGTGGCGATCTGCAGGCCCCAGAGAATCCGCGACGAATCCTGAAAATCGATGCGTTCGTTGATGATGGCATCGAAAACCTTGGCGATGGATTCCTGGATGGCGGCGAAGTCTTCGGGCACGGGGAAATTGAGCGTGGGCGCCTCCTCATCTCTGGTTCGCCTGTGGACGCGAGCATGGAAGTAGCAGAAAGAGTGTTGCCGCATGGCGGGTGATTTGCAGCGTTCGCCGCTCGGTTTGATGTGTCGACATGCCTGATACATGGGTCCCCCCCTCCCCCTATTTTGGGGCTAAGCGATTTAGAATGATTGACTTATACCTCGGATTGATGCCCGTAACCCTTTGAAAGCAAAGGGGTTATAACTCAAAATATCCAGAATCAACAACTTGGAAGCGCCTTTTGAAGAATTGCGGCGGTTTTGGCCGCTAAGTTCTTCATAAAAAGGACGGGCGGCTCGGAGAATCCCGTGCCGCCCGCGAACTTTTCATTAGGAGACTAGCTTTTTTGAGCCTGATATAAGGATAGCGATTTCGTGGAAATAATCGGCAAACTTGGGAACTTTTTTTGTGCGTGTGTTTTCAGGTGGTTAGGCGGGATTGCGAAGGAGTCGGCGCTTGACAGGAAAACAGGGACCAAAGGAATAAGGGAACGAGAGGTGGCGTCGATCAATGTCGGAAGGATGATCTTCGCCATGATCGTATTGGGCGGAGTGGATTCCGCGTTGTAACCGCCGCCCGTGAAAACGGCGACCAGGTCGTACTGCGGCACGAGATAAATCTTCTGGCCTCCATTGCCCTGTGCTGCAATCACGTCGACGTGCTGCGGCCCCGCGGGTGTCTCCACATTGAGCCAGGGACGCCACCAAAAATAGCCATAGCTGACATTGTCCACATGGCTGTGCTCGGCCAGCGATGCGTGAACCCAGGATTCGGAGATGATCTGGCGCCCCTGCCAACGACCGCCATCTGCGAAAAGGATTCCGAGCTTGAGCATATCGCGCGGTCGCAAGTAGATTTGCGAATACTCTTTGTCGGCGTTGGTCAGATCGTAGTTCCATTTCCAATCGGCCGGTGCAATTCCTAATGGCTCGAAGAGACTGGTTCGCGCGAACTCCGGAAGCGGCATGTGCACGGCGTTTTCTATGAGCCTGCCGGCGACGGAAACGCCGCCCGAACAGTAGTACGCCTGAGTTCCGGGGGCGTTGATCATGGGCAGATCGAGAGTCGCCTTCACCCAATCGGGTTTGTCGTCAATGACGGTCTCGCGGCCGGGCGAGGTCGAGCTATGGTCATTGCAGTCCAGCCCGGAACTCATCGCGAGGAAGTCGCCAAGTGTCATCAACGCCTTGCGCAGATCGGGATTGTCGTAGCTGGAGTAGCGCATCTGCGGCAAAACTTTTTCATTCACTCCGGAGAGCGCGCCTCGATCGATCGCAATCCCCGCAAGTGCGCTCACGATGGACTTGGTTGCAGAGCGCAGCTGATGCGGGCGCTGTGCGCTGTAGCCGTAGAAATACTCCTCCAAAACCAGCTTTCCATGCTGGTAGAGCAGAACGCTGTGCACATCTTCGTAGGTGCCGTCGAGGATGGCGCGAACGATAGTGTTGGCGGTGGCAACTCCGAGGTCTGAGCGGGCAATGTCCCCAACTGCAATTCCGTCATGCAGGTCGGCGGGGGGATGATAGCGATAGTCCGCAGGTGAGTCCGTGCCTTTGGGGCGCGGCCGCGCAAGAGCCGCCGACGCAGCCGTGATGGTCGTCGACACACGAGGATGAAACTTGCCATCCTGCACGTACCCCGTGACATTGCCGCTTGTATCGCGCGGGAAGGAGATCACCTGGCCGGTGATGGTGGAGAACCGGTCTGTGCCGGAGGGGCGAAGCGGGTACTTGGCCTCGTCGACAACCGCGAAGAGCCCGTGGCCATCCGCGATTTCAATCGAATGACCCGGCGCGTCGGCGTACGTGCCAACGTAGTCGGCCAGTGGCGGTTTCGGAGTTTCCTGTGCTTTGGATACGCTCGCGAACGTGACAAGAACGATGGAAAGCGTCGCCCAACGCAGGCAAGTCTTCAATTTATCTAGCATTGGGGTGCGGTTGCCTCATCGGGTTTGTGCTGAAGAAGGGAAGTTGAAGAGCCAGAGCCAGTCTACATGGGTCAAGCGGGAACTGATCCGAGATGGAATTGATGCTGCGAACGGTTGCCGCTCAGGCAAGGCGAGCGTGAATGAGGATGACAGAGGTGGGTTGGCGATTGTGCGGTCCCACCTTAAACGCTATGCGTTTAAGGGTGGGGCAACCCCTGTTCGCGCTGGAGCGAGTGCGGGAAAGGGCAACCGCAGATCCCTCGACTCGTCGCGCTTCGCGTGACTGGCTCAGGATGACAACAGAGTCAGGCGGAGAGCGCGAGCGGCGGTTGCTTGGTGGCAACCTTCGGAAGGGTGTTCGGGAAAATCAAGTCGACACTCGCGCGCGCGGGCGATTTACGGATTGGCACGGATGCGCGAGCTTCCACATCGCGGGGCACGGAGCGCATGACGATGAAGAAATCGCCGACCGTCAGGCGGGCATTGCCTTCGAAATCGAGAAAGCCAATCTGATTCTGTTTGCAGAATGACTGCGCTTCCCGCGAAAGATAGGGCGCGATGACGAACGGAATGGCATCGGCAGAACCGAGTTCGCGCAGCGCTGCGCAGGCCTGGGCAGGCTGACAGTCGGGATTTGCGACGCAGGCGAGCGTATGCCGGTGACCGTAAAGGTCGATACGCGCCAGAATGACGTCGCCGAAGCCGCCTTTCGATTCATGTTTCAGGTCCAACAACTTGATGGCGGAAATTCGCTCGAAAAGAGCCTTCAGCGCACTAGCAGCACGCGCTTCGAAATCAGTCAACACCGTTCCCATCTTCATCAGCATCTCCCATTTCATATACCAGTTCAGCCGCGGATTCCTTGTTCGCGAGACCAAGAACAAACGAATTGTGTCCCGAAGGAGTCAGAGCCAGCGAGACGGGTACCTGCCCTTTGGTGCTGCGCTGCTTTGACTCCAGCCAGAGGCATAACCGGGGGTCTTGAATCTCCGGCTTGTCACGCCAAAAACCAGGAGAGAGCCCGCACTCGATGAGCAAGTGGTCGAGCCGGAGCTCAATCTGCGTTACTCGCCTGGAAAAATACCGACGCACATTGCCCGCGCCGACATAGAGCCCGGTGACGCGGCGACCATTGCATTGTGAAGTGACAACCATCGAACTCCTCCGCTCGGTCTAGTGCCCGTTCAGTGCGCTTCCGAAGGGAAACCCGTAGCGGGTTTCTGTAATGATGCGAATACTGCAACACGAACCGGCGAGCAACCCATCGATATGGGAAATCCGAATCAACGATGCAAGACCAGCCGATGCAAAAAGATGCACAGATGCGGTCCTGAGATGACTTTGGTCGGCGAACAAACCCGAGGAGAACTTGCTACCGAGGCGCAGCGATCAGCGCGATGGTTGACGGCGGGAGATATCGCCGACTGGAAGGGGCGGAAGGAAGGCCAGGTTTGAGATCCGACGTGCGCTGGGCGGCCACCTGGACCGTCTGCGTCTCTTCCTTACTCTCTGTGGAAATGTTGGACCATTTCCCGATTCATGTCAAGACGATTCGATGAAGGTTGAGAGAAGAATGCGCGGATCGCTGTGGAAAATTACGCACGTCATCGCGACGTGGATCAGTGAATCGCTTTATCAGTTCGAGGACGGACGCGCGCGCGATGATGGCTCGTCGGAAAATATTTGCCCGTCGCGGATGTGGACGACGCGATGAGCGAACTGGGCGATGTCTGCCTCGTGGGTGACGAGGACGATAGTATTGCCCTTCGCGTGGAGCTGATCGAAGAGGGCCATAATCTCGGTGCCGGTTTTGGAATCGAGATTGCCCGTGGGCTCGTCGGCAAGAATGATGGAGGGGTTGTTGACCAGGGCGCGAGAAATGGCGACGCGCTGGCGCTGGCCGCCGGAGAGTTCGTTCGGTTTGTGCATCATGCGCGATTCCAGGCCCACATCGGCCAGGGTCTGCTTGGCGCGTGCAATGCGTTCAGCGGCCGGGGTGCCGTTGTAGATAAGGGGCAGCTCCACATTGTGCAGCGAAGAAGCGCGTGCCAGCAGATTGAATGTCTGGAAGACGAATCCAATTTCCTTATTGCGGATGCGTGCGAGTTGATCGTCATCGAGATCGCTGACCAGCTGGCCGTTGAGCCAATAGCGCCCCTTGGAAGGCGTATCGAGGCATCCGATCAAATTCATCAGAGTTGACTTACCCGAACCGGAAGGGCCCATGATGGCAACGTACTCATTGCGCCGGATGCGGAGCGAGACGCCGCGCAAGGCCTGGACCTGTTGCTCAGATCCCATATCGTAGGTGCGCCAAAGGTCTTCAACGACGATGACGTCGTTCGCATTCACGACCTTTGTCTCCGGTAATTCCTCGATGCCGATGCTGTTCAGGGCCATCTGAAACTCATCCTCATTCAGAATTCAATTGCCGTTTCCATGCCGATCAACTTGAACTACTGCTGGAACTGTCGGTGGTTGTCAACGGCGCAGACTTGTCGCGCTTGAGCAGCGCGCCTCCCTTGAGGTCGCGCAAAGTTTTGTAAGGGCCGGTGACGATCTCCTGGCCGTTATTCAGCCCGGAGAGAACCTCGATGTCCGTGGCTCCGGTAATGCCCGTGGTGACGGGAACGAACTTGGCGCGCAGCCTGCCATGACCATCTGCCTGAACGACGAAGACGCCCTGCACGGGGTTCGATTTTGGTGCGTTCGATGCCGCCTGGACGGAGCCGGGCTTTGCGTTGTCTGTCGCCGGATCGTGCATGGTGAGCGCCTGAATGGGCAGCGCGAGCACGTCGGACTTGTGCGCGGTGGTGATTTTCGCCGTGCAGCTGAGTCCGGGACGAAGGTCGTCAGATGTCCCGTCAAGCGTGACGACTACCCTGAAGTCCTTGGCTTCTTCTGTGCCGGTGGTGGACTGCGATGTGGCGACACCGGTGGACCGCAGCAGAGCCTGATCACCGACTTCGGTGACGTGGCCTTTGAATGTTTGGTTGGGCAACGCATCGACACTGATCTCAGCGGGCTGGCCCAGTTGCACATTCACGATGTCGGTTTCGTCGACCTTGACGTCGGCGGTCACGACGCTCATATCGGCGATCGTCATGAGCGTGGAGCCTTCAGTGTTCTGGATGCCCGTGACAACCATCTCTCCCTCACGGAGGGGCTCGTTGGTCACGATGCCGTCGAAGGGCGCGACAGCAATGGTGCGGTTCAGCAAGTCTTGATTGACCTGAAGGTCGGCTACCTGGAGCTGTAGACGGCCGCGCGCGGAGGCGGTGTTGGCCTTGGCTTGATTGACGCCCGCTTTTGCCTGAGCGACATCGGCCACGTCGAGGTCGTAAGCGGCCTTGGCGGCGTCGTACTGCTGCTTGGAGTCGACACCGTCTTTGTAGAGTTCCTGAGCGCGATTCCAATCCAGTTGCTTCTGTTCCAGGTCGGCCTCTGCATGCTGCAGATTTGCTTCCTGAGTTTTTTCGGCAGCAATGTACGAGGCGATGTCGGTCTTCGCGGAGGCGATAGCAGCCTCCTGGCCGTTCACATTCGCGTGCTGCTGCACGTTCTCGATGGTGGCGACCATTTCCCCTTTGTGCACCTTCTCGCCTTCCGCGACGTAAAGGTGCGTGATGCGGCCCATGGCGTTGGCGCCGACATTCACGTAATTCTTTGGCTTGATCTGTCCCGTGCCGCTGACGACGCTGGAAAGATCCTCGCGCGTGAGGGTCGCGGTGTACACCTTGGTGAAGCCGGACTGCTGTCGGTGGACCATGAATGCAACGAGCCCGGCAGCGACGAGCACAGCAAGAACAATAAGAAGGATTTTCTTCATGAATGATGGAATCCCAGTTTTTTTTCTACATTCAAGTGTACGCGAAAGAGTGCCGGAAGGTTCCCCAGGCGCGTGCGGTTCCGTGGGCGCGCACACCCGCCGGCGGCCCTTTGCGAACGCCGATGAACTTGCGTGGCCGAGGATCCCTCCTCGCGAGACAGGATTCAGAGGAAACGAGGCGTTTCAGGGGGGACAAGCCTGCCGGTTTGACGGCGCGTGGGCTTTCAAGCGAGCCAGACGGGCCATGAAAAAACTCGAATTCCGGTCCTTGATGACCCTTAAAACGTTGACCTTAACCACCCTTGTGCGTCCAACCGGCGAACCACCCGGCTTTGAACCTTGCCCGGCGGCAAAAGTAGCCGTAAAATGAAGAGATTGCAGGAGTCTTAAAGGCAATGATGTTGCGTAGCCGCTCTCTTCTTCTCACAGTTCTTGGTTTAGGCCTTATTTCGATCCCCGCGAGCGCCGTTCTGGCTCAGCAAAGCAGCGCCCCACCGCCCACCTCCGATCAACAATCGCCCGCAGGCGCTCAGGGCCAGCAAACGGATCCTCTCAATCGGCAACTGACCGACAAGGAGCGGTACAAGGCTCAGCGTGAACTGCGGCAGGAGTTAAAGGGCCCTTACAAAACATGGCTGAACGAGGAAGTTCCCTACATTATTAGCGACGACGAACGCAAGGCGTTTCTAAGTCTGGCGAACGATGAGGAGCGCGAAGCGTTCATTGAGAACTTCTGGCAGCGGCGGAACCCCAATCCCGATTCCCCTGAGAATGAGTTCCGCGAAGAGCACTACCGGCGCATTCAATACGCCAACGATCACTATGCCGCGGGCAAACCGGGGTGGAAGACCGACCGCGGACGGATCTACATCATGTGGGGGCAGGCGGACTCGATCGACTCCCATCCTTCAGGCGGAATGTACGAACGCCCGATGGAGGAAGGTGGCGGAGAGACGTCGACCTTCCCCTTTGAAGTATGGCACTACCGTTATCTCGAGGGCATCGGCGAAAACGTCGACATTGAATTCGTCGACACCTGCCAATGCGGTGACTACCACTTCACTATCGATCGCAGCGAGAAGGATGCGCTTAAGTACGTTCCCGGCGCCGGCCTTACGCAATTCGAGGAGTTGAGCCACCAGGGCAAGCAGGACCGGTTCGGCGGCAATGGTCTCGAACAGCTCGGCAACGGCCCGATGGGCACAAACGACCAATCCAAAGAGTTCGATCGCATTCAATTGGCGTCCAAACTGTTTGCGCCTCCTCCGATCAAATTCAGCGATCTTGATGCTGCGCTCGATGCATTCAGTTCTTCGCACAAATTGATGAGCGGGCCGCCCTTCCCATTCGACGTGCGCACCGACTTTGTCAAAGTCACCGACAACATGGATATGGTCCCGATCACGATCCAGCTTCGTAATCGCGATATCACGTTTGTGACCAAAGATGGAGTCTCAAAGGGCGTGGTGAACATCCTCGGCAAAGTGACCACGATCATGCATAAGACTGTGCAGACCTTCGAAGACACGGTCGAGGTGGAAGAGCCATCGGAGTTGCTGGAAAAAGCTCTCAACTACCGTCAGCTTTATTGGAAGGCGCTTCCGTTGCAACCCGGGCTCTATCGACTGGACATTGCAATCAAGGATGTGAACAATCCGGATCACATCGGAATTTTCGGGCGCGCGCTTGATGTACCCACTTACCAGGACGACAAAATCGGAGCTTCATCGCTGATTCTGGCCGATGAGATGCACGGAGTCTCCTCACACCAAATCGGTGACGGAGAGTTCATCATTAGCAGCATGTTTGTCAGGCCGCGTGTCGCCACGAGCATGGCAACGCCGGTGAGCTTCAAACGCAGCCAGGATCTGAATTTCTGGATGCAGTTTTATAACCTGGGCATTGACGAAGCGACCAAGAGTAACTCGGCGGTTGTTACCTACCAGATTTCGGACGCCGCAGGGACCGTGATCTTGCAGAAGCAGCTAGATTCAAAAGACTTAGGGGCGCACAGTGACCAGTTGACAGTCGAGAAGTCTTTGCCTGTTGCCGGCCTGGAGCCTGGCAAGTACAGCGTGACGGTAAAGATCGCCGATGCAATCTCAAAACAAGAGATTGCGCAATCGGCTCCTTTTGTCGTCGAATAGGAAATAACCCGCGTGGACGCCAGCTGAACTTTTAGAATTCAGGAGCTTGCGCGGCTTGCGATTCAGGAAATTTGCCAGGGACGTGGTGGGATCTCAGATCTGCTGATGAAGCGAAGCACCCATCTCGCCGGTTTAGCCGTGCTGATCGTCTTTGGCGCCGCACCAGTCTTTGGGGCGGTGACAGCGTCGGTGTCCGGTCTCATCCGCGATTCGGCCGGCGAGCCACAAATTGGCGCAGAGGTCCAGCTTCTTCGTCCCGACTTGAGCGTGGTGGCCAGCGTTTACACCAATAGCGCGGGCCGCTTTGTGATCTCGTCCCTCGTGCCTGGGAGTTATGCACTCAAGGCGATGGGCCCCTACTTCCTGCCGTCGCTCCGCGAAGGCGTCAGAGTTCGCGGCGCAGTTGTCGTCAATCTCACGCTGAACACGCTCTACGAAGTGATCCAATGGCTGCCGGCGGAACCGCGCGGGCGCAGATCGGAAAAAGACGACTGGGCGTGGACTTTGCGCTCGGCGGCAAATCGGCCGTTGCTGCGCTGGCTTCAGGATGGGCCGCTGGTTGTGGTCTCTGACGGCTCGGGCGCCCGGCCAAAATTGAAGGCCCGTCTGATGGCAACTGGCCAGGCCGGAACCTTCGGCGAAAGTGGCGAGCGCTTCTCTACCACCGTGGAAGATACACCGGCCGAGAGCCGTGAGTTGCTGGCGCGAGTTCAGTTTGCTCCGGGCACCGATGGGAACATGGAATCGATGCTGGGCTTCCGGCAGGATCTCGGTATGGCTGGATCGGTGCAATCGGTTGCCGCGCTGACCGTTTCGCCGGAGATCGAGGGATCTGGCGATCAAGGCCTGGATGAAGCGTCAGTGCGCAGCTTCGAAACCATGCAACTTGGACCGGCGATCCACGCCGAGGTGGGTTCGACTGCAGTCATCGGGCGGCTTGGTGGAGAAAGTCCAAGCACAGCCGCGGCGATGCTTCCATTCGTAAACGTTGAGTGGCGGAATGGCGACAGCGCGATTCGCTACCGGATGGCCACGATGATGCAGAGTCGGAACTTCGACGGGGATGATTCAGAGTCCTCGGCGTGGCTGCCGGCGATGTCGATGCGCGGAAGCGCTCTGGCCATCGAGCATGGAATGCATCAGGAGATTGGCTGGGAACGGGAGACCGATTCTTCGGGCGTGGCGGTTCTCTTTTATTCCGACCGAATCGACAATCCTGTGCTTCAGGCGCTGGGCCACTTCGCAGGCGATGGCTCGGCGGCGGGCGCTGCAGCGCTCTTTGATCCTTCGAGCGATCTTCTTCGTGTCGCGGGCCCGGCTTTTTCTTCGGCTGGAGTCGCCGCCAGCGCCGAGCGCCGCTTTATGGGGAGCAACCAGATACGCGTCAGCTATGCCAGCGGCTCCGCTCTCGTGATGCCCGCGTTGCCCCGCGCAACTCCGCTTGCCGAAGTGATTGCATCGGCTCATCCGAGGCGCGCGCAGACGTATACCATAGCGCTCTCTGGCACGCTGGATGGTACCCGTACTCGCTGGAGTGCGAGTTATCGCTGGCAGCCCGACGGTGCCGTCACGGAGATCGCACCCTTCGCCGAGGATGCCGCCGCGCCATTCATGAACATCCGCATGAGCCAGCCTATCCACCTCACGCGCGACGGATCGGGCGGCCTGGAAGCGCTGCTCGAAGTGAGAAACCTGCTCGCCCAGGGTTATCGTCCTTATCTCCTGAGCGACGGGTCGCTGCTTCTCTTCGCAGACGATCAGCGCAGCCTTCGCGCCGGGCTGGCCTTTACTTTCTAAGCTCTCTCAAACACCTTCCAAAACGAGCGGTGACGTGCGGGCGCCGAGATGCCGCGCTTCAGATCCTGTTTTCTGCGAGCGGATGAGCTCGCATCTGCTGGAGTACATTTGGGTCTGGACCAGGCAAAAAATGGAGAGCCAGGATGAGACAAATTCCTTTGAGTCGCCGTGCCGCGTTGAAGTCGGGCCTCGCAGCTGCAACGTTCGCTTCGCTGCCCGGTTTCGCGAATGGGCAAGAACCCGCGAGGGCGCGCAAGGGCAGGATTCGACAGGCGGTTTGCCAGTGGTGCTATAAAGACATTCCGCTGGAGAGGCTTTGCGCTTATGGAGCCGAGATTGGCCTGAAAGGTATCGACCTGCTGCAGCCGGAGGAATACGATGTGCCGCGGCGCTATGGGCTGATATGCACCATGGCTTACGCAGGGGGAGGCACGATTCCGGATGCACTTAACCGCCTGGAAAACCATGCGACGATTGAAGCGAACCTGCGCACCAACATTCCGCTGGCGGCCAAAGCCGGTATTCCCGATGTGATTACCTTTTCGGGCAATCGGCGTGGAATGACGGACGATGAAGGCGCGCGAAACACGATCGCGGGTCTCAACCGAGTAAAAAAAATCGCCGAAGACAATGGCGTGGTCCTATGCCTCGAGTTGCTCAACAGCAAGGTGAATCATCCTGATTACATGTGCGACCACACCGCATGGGGCGTGCGCGTCGTTCGGGAAGTGAATTCGCCCAATGTGCGGTTACTCTACGACATTTACCACATGCAAATCATGGAAGGAGACCTGATCGCGACAATCGGCGCCAACCTGCAGTGGATTGCGCACTTCCATACCGGCGGCGTGCCCGGACGCCACGAACTCGACGATACCCAGGAGGTGCAATGGGAAGGAGTGATGCGGGCCATCGCCGATGCAGGATTTAGCGGATACGTGGCGCACGAATTCGTTCCATTGCGCGATCCGTTCGCAAGTCTGAGGGCCGCAGTGGATCTGTGTGACGTTTAGGCGCCTCCCTTGCGGCGAAAAGGCAAAGAGGCAATCGGGAGGCAGTCGTCCCGAAGATGCCGGTTTCGCTCTTCCAAGCAACGAATCTACAATGGGTCCCTATGAAGAATTACCGTTCGATTCTTGCTGCTGTGGTTTGTGCTGGTTGCTTCGTGAATTGCTTCGCTCGCGCGCAGGCTCCGGCCGATTCGCAATCGAAACCTGCATTGCAAGGCGATCCGCTTCTGCGCGGATTCCTCGACCCGCCCAACGGCGCACGGCCTCGGGTGTGGTGGCACTGGATGAACGGCAACATCTCGAATCAGGGACTTCAGCTGGATTTGGAGTGGATGCATCGCATTGGCCTGGGCGGAGTGACCATCTTTGAAGGCTCCATCAACACGCCGCAGGTGGTTCCGCAGCGATTGATTTACATGACGCCCGAGTGGAAATCTGCATTTAATTCCGCGGTAAAGCTGGCGAACGGGATGGGCATGGAGGTCGCCATCGCCAGCTCGCCGGGATGGAGCGAAACCGGCGGACCCTGGGTTCCCGCGTCGCAGGGAATGAAGAAGATGGTCTGGAGCGCAACCCGCATTGAAGGCGGACAGCGATTCACCGGCAAGCTTTCCCATCCGCCTCAGGTTGACGGAAACTTCCAGAACTTCGAAGTGTCGGGGCGGCGCGCCGCCGATGGAACCGTCGTGACTCCCCCGCAGTTTTATGCCGATGCGGAAGTCATCGCCTACAAGATTCCAGACGGAGACAAGACGCAGCAGGAGCTGAAGCCGCAAATCACTTCGAGCGGCGGAACTACGAACGCGGCTGCGCTCTCTGACGGCGATGTGAATACCGTGGCGCTCGATCTGCCCGCGGGTACGCCGGATAGCGCGGCGTGGGTCCAGTTCGACTACGGTCATCCGCAGACGATTCAGGCGGTGACGCTGGCCAGCCTCAACGACACGATCAGCGTATTCGATCACCGGGACGATGCGGTTCCGCCGCACATTGAGGCTAGCGATGACGGCGTGAACTTCAAGAAGGTTGCCGACATTCCTTTCAGCAGCCTTGCCGAAAATACGGCTTCATTCGATGCGGTAACAGCACGCGTCTTTCGTATCGTCTTTCCCGTGCAGCCGGCTGGAATCAGAGTGCACGACCACAAAATCACTGAACTGCTGCTGGCCAGCGGCGCCCGCGTGAATGAATGGGAAGAGCGCGCAGGATACGCGCAGGCGCGCGATTTTTATGCGATCACCGATCCGCATGTTCCAGCTCAGGATGTTGTCGCGCCGGGCGACGTCATCGACTTGACGGGCAAAATGACCGCCGACGGATCGCTCGACTGGATGCCGCCTGCCGGAAACTGGATGGTGCTCCGTATCGGTTACTCGCTAACCGGCCACGAAAACGGCCCAGCCCCGGCAGAGGCCACAGGGCTGGAAGTCGACAAGTTGAATCGCGAAGATGTGAAGAGCTATCTCGATCGATATCTCAAAACATATTCAGATACCGTCGGCTCAGGCAAGATCGGCAAAGACGGCATCTCCTGGTTACTCACGGACAGCATCGAGGCGGGACCGCAGAACTGGACTGACAACATCCTTGCCGAGTTTCAGCAGCGCCGCGGATATGATGCGCGGCCGTGGTTGCCGGCGCTCACTGGCGTGGTCATCAAAAGCAGCGCCGATACCGATCGTTTTCTGTGGGATTTCCGGCGAACGCTTGGCCAATTGCTCGCGGAAAACCATTACGGAGAGATCGCCGACGACTTGCACAGCCACGGCATGAAGTATTACAGCGAAGCGCTGGAATATCATCGCCCATCGCTGGGCGACGACATGGAAATGCGCAGTAAGGCCGATGTTCCCATGGGCGCGATGTGGACCTGGTCAGGAGAACCAGGACCGGATGTGGATTACCTCTCCGATCTGCGCGGCGCAGCATCCATTGCGCACATATATGGACAAAATCTGGTAGGCGCGGAGTCGATGACGTCTCGCGGACCGGCGTGGTCGTTTTCACCCAACAGCCTGAAGAAAGTTGCGGATCTCGAATTTGCGCTGGGCGTGAATCGCTTTGAGATTCACGAGTCGACTCATCAGCCAGGGCCCGATCTTGCGCCGGGACTTACCCTCGGCCCTTTCGGCCTCTGGTTTAATCGCAATGACACATGGGCTGAGCAGGCCAAGCCTTGGATCGATTATCTGGCGCGCTGCTCCTACATGCTGCAGCAGGGGCACTATTCCGCTGACGTTGCCTATTTTTACGGCGAAGAGGGTCCGCTGACCGCAGTCTTTGGATGGGATGGGATCAAAGATGCGCCGGATGGTTACGGATTCGACTTTGTGAATAGCGACGTGCTGCTGCATGAGCTCAGCGTGAAGGATGGGCAGCTGGTGACTCCGGGAGGCACAAGTTATCGAATTCTCTATCTGGGCGGGCGAAGCCAGCGCATGACTTTGCCTGTGCTACGGAGGATTCGCGAGCTGGTGATGCAGGGCGCGGTGTTGGTGGGCGAGAGGCCGGTGGATTCGCCGAGCCTCGCCGACGATGAGGCGGAGCTGCAGCGGGTTTCCGATCAGCTTTGGGGAAAGAAAGCCGCTAAGGGCCAGTCGATGCGCAAGGTTGGGAAGGGAAGAGTGTTTTCGGGAATGAGCGCGAACGATGCGCTCGATGAACTCGGCGTCAAACGCGACTGGGAGTACACGAAGCTGGAACCCGACACGACGCTCATGTTTGTGCACCGCAAGCTCGACGATGGCGACGCATATTTTGTGGACAACAGAGGAGTCCGCGCAGAAAAAGTTGAGGCAACATTTCGCGTTGATGGGAAAGCGCCGGAACTGTGGGACCCTGCGACCGGCGAAACGCAGCCGGTTTCGTATCGCACCGCAGAGGGCCGAACAACTGTGCCGCTCAATCTCGATCCGTATGGAACGACGTTTGTTGTTTTTCGCAAGCCTGCGCCGGCGGGGAACAACGAGCTGAAACTCGCGGAGCCGAAAGCGACCACAATTGACGGGCTCAATACGGCACTGAACGAAGACTGGAGCGTGAGCTTCGAGCCGGGCAAGGGCATTCCAGAATCAATCGGTTTCCATCGCCTCATCTCCTGGTCCGATTCGCCGCTGCCGCTTTCAGACGAAGCGCTCAAATATTACGCGGGCACGGCAACCTACACGAAGACCATCGACATTCCGGCGTCCGACATGGTCGCGGGCGCGCATCTCTGGCTCGATTTAGGCGATGTGCGCGAACTGGCCGACGTGAGGATCAATGGCGTCGACCTTGGCATTCTATGGAAGACTCCGTTCAAGGTTGACGTAACGGGCGCGCTGAAGGCTGGCCATAACCAGCTCGAAGTTCGCGTGACGAATCTCTGGGTGAATCGCATGATCGGCGATCAGCAGCCGTGGGCGCTGAAAAAGTACGCTTTCGCCGATTTCACGCCCTACAAAGCCGATTCGCCGCTGTTGCCTTCGGGACTGCTGGGGCCGGTGCGGCTGATCGCGGAGACGGCCCCATAGGGATCGGTTGACGTTAGTGGTTCCAAGCTCGGACGAGGTTAATGGTTCCCACCCTAAAACTCCGCGCTTCGCGGGGTTTTAGGATGGGGCACCCCAGTTCGTGGTGGGATGAAAGTTTATTGAACGGTCAGTGTGATCGGCGTGGTCACGCTTGTTGCGCCGGATGTTGCGGTCACCGTGATCGTGTAGGTGCCGCTGGTGGTTCCCGAGTTGCCGCCGCCACCGCCGCCGATGGACTTGCTGCCGCTGCCGCAAGCCACTATGCCGCCGCCAATCGCTGCAAACAAAGCAACGATCGTCAGCAAATTTCGCCATGCGCGCCGGCGTTTTGGAATCCAAAACAGCACGCCGCAGGCGAGAACCGCACCGCTCGTGCCGGACCAGCGGGCCGCGGGGTTCGCCGGCCGTTCATTTGAGCTTGCAGTTGCGGCCGTCGTCGCAATCGTCAACATCGCTGTGGCGGGGCTCGATCCTGAAAGCGCCACCTGCGCATTCGATGGAGTCCAGCTAAAGGTGGGCAGGTCCTGCGCCCCGGCCGGGCTATTCGAAACAACCGCACTTAGTGTTACTGTGCCGGTGAAACCGCCGGACGGCGGCGTAACAGTGATGGTCGATGTGTCGCCGGTGCCAGAGCCTTTGGCGAGCGTTACGGCTGTGCCCGAAACAGTGTATGCAGCGGGCGCGGCGGTGACGAAAGTCTGAATCGTCCCCGAAGTTGTTCCCGCGCTGTTTTGCGCGACCGCCTGAAAATAATACGTGGTGTTCACGGTCAGGCCGGAGAGATTGGCGGTGGTATTCACGGCGGCGATCCCTGAGCCGATGTCCTGCGAAGCCGTCTGGGCCGCTCCACTCAGCGTGCTGCTTGTTCCATAGAGGAACCAGGCATGCGTGTCGGAACCATTGGGGGTGATCAGCGTATTCAACGTGGAGGAGGTTGACGTAATCGAGGTGGCACTGGAGCCCGCAATCGTTGGCGCTAATGTAGCCGTAATCACCGTGAGCACCACCGAGCCTTGACCCGGACCGTAGTCAGTGGTGTCAGTGGGATTAAACGTCACATTGAGCCCGAAGTTCCCTGGCGTCGAATAGAGAGTTCCAGCTGGAGGATTGTAGGTGAATGTGCCCGGCACGCTGGTTGTGGCGTCGAGCTGTGTTGCGCCCAACACGGTTCCCGTCGGCACTGTCGATGGCGTCGGCCAGGTCACGACAGGAGTCGCGCGGCCGACCGTCAGCGTGACAGAGGCTTCGGCGCTACTGTAATCGGTGGTGTCGGTGGGCGTGAAGACCGCCGTGAGTATGTGCTGGCCGGCTGTGAGTACTGCTCCTGCAGCGGGCGAGTAAAAGAACGTACCGGCGACGCTGGCTGTGGCATCGAGCTGCGTGACGCTCAGGGCCGTGCCATAAACAATCGCGGCAGGCGTAGCCCAGGTGATCGTAGGGACAGGTTTTACTGCGGTTACAATGATCGTTGTAGAGCCGGAAGCATCGCCGTAGTCCAGCGAAGTGGATGTGAAGGTTGCGGTGAGAGTCTGGGTCCCAAGCGCGAGTGCATTGCTTGGAATCACAATGAAGACGCCGTTGCTGTTGGCTCCAGGAATATTGAGCGTTGTTGCGGCCGAGGCATAGGTGCCGCTGGACAGCACGACCGTGCCGGTCGGAGCGGTCCCGCCGGTTCCAGTCACTGTGATCAGCACTGACGCTGATTGAGCAATCGTGACTGTGGGCTGGGCCAACAGCGTGACTGTGGGGGTGGGCTTTGTCGAATTTGAGTTGGTATAGGCGTTAATGAACTGGCTGATGTCGAGCGAGCCAAGCCCTGTGACCTCGCTGTAACCGCCGGTTGCGCCCAATTGATAACCCGCCTGGCCGCCGGTAAGTCCCGCTGGACCGGGATCGCTGTTATTGCACATGCTCGGCGTGGCGGTGCTGCAGTTTGCGACGCCGCTTGAGGCCACGGACACCTGATGGAAAGCCGCCGGCGCGGCGGCAGCCAAGTCATAGAGGAAAGGAGTCAGGTTGCCTTGCGCGACGCCCGCTTGCTGGTCGAGGAGCGCGGCAACGCCTGCCATTCCTGGAGCCGCTGCCGATGTGCCGGAGAAGACACTAAACGGAGCTCCCGATGGACCGACCACGCAGCTTCCTCCGCTGGCTGCGATGCAGCCGAAGTAGCCGTCGTGGCCCGAGGCGGAGAAAGCGATGTCCGGGGTATAACGTCCCGAGCGCGCCGCGGGCACGCCAGTGCCGGTTTGCCAGCTGGGGGTGGCGATATAGGCGCTCACGCCTCCGCCCGACGCCGCAACCACCGGAGCCGAACTGGAATCGAGTGGCTCGTTCCAGGCGCCTTCGGGAATATAGCCGAGGGCCGAAGCCAGGCCGGTACCATCGCTCGCATTCCAGTAAGTGGATGAGTTGCTCGCGTCGTTGAATTCCGTCCCGCCGACGCAGGTGGCGTAGCTGGACGAGCAAATGTAGTTCGGACTGTTTGGGCTGGGATCGAGGGGAGGAGTGACGAAGTCGCTATCGCAGCCCGAGGCGCCGGAGTCGCCGGACGAAACAAACACAGAGATTCCTTCGCCTGCCGCCTGCTGAAACAGCGAGTCCCAATACTCCACGCCGGAGGGTCCGCCCGCAAGCTCACAGTTGCCAAAACTGATGCTCATGACCTGGGCAGGGACTGGATTGGATTGGACGATGTACTGTGCGTCGACTGCGATGCCGCCACTGCCGGCTGAGGCAGCGACGAGGAGCAACGACGCGCCGGGAGCGACGCTGCCCGCGCGAAACACGTCGAGGGTTGCTTCGCTCTGGTAATCCAGCAAGTCGCAAGAGCTTGTGCAGCTTTGCTGAGTGGTGTATGCCGGTCCAGGATCGACCCCGCCAAATGCGGTCGGAATAACCTCGGTGGGGTTCGGGAATGTGGAGCCCGTGAGGCTTTTGAAGTTATTGAAGTCAGCCGGATTGGTGCGCGCCTCCGCAACGATTCCGATGGTTGTTCCTGCGCCCGTAAGCCCGGTCGGTTCATCATAGATGGTCGCAAAATCGCCCGGCGCAATGAAGTGATAGGTTGTGCCACCGCTCGAGATGGTCAGATTGGGTGCATTAGACTGCATCGGGGTGACGAAGTGGAATGGGCGCTCCTCGATCGTGAATAGCCCTCGCACGGAGCGGATGGCAGGCGCAAGAGCGGCGGGAACGGTTGGGTCGGACGACGCAGAAATCAATTGCCTGCCATTCACGTTGTAGTAATGGAGTTCAGCCCCGAAGGCCTGGCCGACGTTGGCCGCCGAACCTGAGAAACCGACGAAGACACGGCTCGGCGAGACCCAGATCCCCTGCATTCCCTGCGATTGAAGCCAGGTGGTGATTAATGCGATGTCGTTGTCGGATAGGCCGAAACGCTGGCCGATTTCGTCCGGCGTGAGCCAGTGGTGATACTCGGGCGAAGCAGGGTCCTGCTGATCGCGCAGCAACTGCTCGAATGCCAGCTCCTGTTGAGAAGAGCGGGCCAGGACCAGCGTGGCGTTCTCAATCTTGAGGTTAGCAGGAACAGGTCCTGCGTCGTTAGCAGCGGCGGCCCATTGAGGATGGTGATGGGGCAGAGTCAGCAACTTTGCCGAATCAATTGCGCGCGGAAGCCGATCGGGCGTTTGAGCGCGCGCCCCGCTCCCCAGGAACATCGCGGTCGTAAGTGGGATGAAGAAGGCGAGTTGCACTACGTTGCGCGGGGTCATCTGGTTCGACGCTTCCTTCTTCGGGAACCGTGAAAGGGTTCATCCGAATGCGCATCGGGCAAAGCACACCCGTTCGCAGCTTTTCAGCTGAGGCCGTGACAATTGTCGGCTGGATGGAAAAGTCGCTCAATAGCAAATCAGTGTTATATCGGGGTTTAGGCGGCAATCCGGGGAATTCGCTTGCATCCTGCACGGAAAATTGGGAAGAATGGCAAAACGGCGTTTCCTGTGGGGCAGCCTCGTTCCCAATGCGTCGTCAGAGAGCAGGAGGTCGAAATGAGTAGTGTGCGGGTGCTGGTAGGGACACGGAAGGGTGCGTTCCTTCTCAACTCCGACGGCAAGCGAAAAGACTGGACCGTGAGCGGCCCGTTTTTCGCCGGCTGGGAGATCTATCACATGAAGGGGTCGCCAGTGGATCCCAACCGAATCTACGTTTCGCAAACCAGCGGGTGGTTTGGCCAACTCATTCAACGATCCGACGACGGTGGCAAAACCTGGCATCAACCGGGGCTGCCCAACGAGGCGATTCCCGCTCCGGGGCCGCCCACGGCCGTGCCCAACAGGTTTGTCTACGATTCATCGGCGGAGACGGGCAAACCGTTGACCACGCACCAGTGGTATGACGGGACCCAGCATCCATGGGAGTTCAAGCGCGTGTGGCACATTGAGCCTTCGCTCACCGAGGCGGAGACGGTCTATGCCGGCGTGGAAGATGCGGCTCTCTTTCGCTCGACCGATGGGGGCGAAAACTGGAAGGAGCTCTCCGGACTGCGCGGGCACGGCACCGGCCCTCGCTGGCAGCCGGGCGCGGGCGGAATGGGACTGCACACGATCCTTATCGATCCCACCGATCCGAAACGAATTTATATTGCCATCTCGGCCGCGGGCGCGTTCCGCACCAACGATGGCGGCGAGACGTGGAAGCCGATCAACAAAGGATTGCGCTCGCAATACATTCCCGATCCCAACGCCGAGGTCGGCCATTGCGTGCATCATGTAGCCATGCATCGCTCGCGCCCCGATGTGCTCTTCATGCAGAAGCACTGGGATGTGATGCGCACCGACGACGCCGGCGAGAACTGGCGCGAGGTGAGCGGCAATCTGCCCACGGACTTTGGATTCGCCATCGACGTGCACGCGCACGAGCCGGAAACGCTCTACGTTGTGCCCATCAAGAGCGACTCAGAGCACTTTCCTCTTGACGGCAAACTGCGCGTCTACCGCAGCCGCACCGGCGGCAACGAATGGGAACCTCTGGCAAAGGGCCTGCCGGAGAAGGATTGCTACGTGAACGTGCTGCGCGATGCCATGGCCGTGGATACGCTCGACGACTGCGGCGTGTACTTTGGCACTACCGGCGGCCAGGTGTATGCCTCGGCCGATGCGGGCGAAAGTTGGTCGCCCATCGTGCGCGATCTGCCGGCTGTGTTGTCAGTCGAAGTGCAGACGCTGAATTAGAACAGGGTTCAGGGGGCAGGGTTCAGGGAAGCCACTAGCTGCAAACGACGCCGCCAGGAGCAATTCGCATTGACTGATCGCGGACAATCTGAAAAGGCAACTGTGCGGGTTGCGCTTCCTTATCATCTGCGCAACCTGGCGCAGGTCCAGGGCGATGTTGCGCTCGAGATTTCCGGTCTGGTCTCAA
>DASXFF010000008.1:0-2870 GCA_036489735.1 Occallatibacter sp.
ACGAGTGCCGAGGATCAACCGATTAGCGCGCAGCCGCCGATGATCGGCGCGATGCTGGGCGAGGCCTTTGGGACGTTCCTGCTCGTGCTGCTGGGCTGCGGCGCCGTGCATACGGCCGTGCTGCTCGAAGCCCAGCATGGCCTGTGGGAAGTGGCGATCGTCTGGGGCGTGGCGATCATGCTCGCCATCTACACGGTCGACGCGATCAGCGGAGCGCACATCAACCCGGCCATGACGATCGCTTTTGCCGCTTGGGGCCGTCATCCCTGGCGGCGGGTGCTGCCGTACGTGGCGGCGCAACTTGTGGGAGCGATCCTGGCGGCGGGCGTGCTGTACACGTTGTTTTCCGGTTTCCTGGCCGCGAAGGAATTCGAAAAAGGCGTGGTGCGCGGCGAGCCCGGCAGCATCGTCACGGCGATGTGCTATGGCGAATACTTTCCGAATCCCGGCTCGCTCGCCACGTCCGACGGGCCGTACGACGCGCAGGTCCACGCAGCGCTCAACTCGCGCTTCGGCCACAATGCCGCCTGGCTGGCCGAATTTCTCGGCACGGCCGTACTGGCCGCGGTGATCTTTTCGCTCACCGACCCGCGCAACTCCGCCCGGCCGCTGGCCAATCTGGCGCCCGTCTTCATCGGGCTGACCGTCTCGGCCCTGATTTCCGTGCTGGCCCCGCTGACGCAAGCCTGCTTCAACCCGGCCCGCGACTTCGGCCCGCGTCTCTTCGCCTACTTCGCCGGCTGGGGCCCCATCGCCATCCCCGGCCGCCCCGACCTCGGCTGGCTCACCGTCTACATCCTCGCCCCCATCCTCGGAGCCGTAGCCGGCGGCGGGTTTTATCACGGGCTGCTGCGGCCGGCGCCCATACTTGCCCAACGCTAAGAGCGCCCATTCGAGGTGCGGCTGTGTGATCCTAAGCCATTACTCCAACAGCACCTGGAGCTCATCGGAAGCGCGTCAACCCAGTGGCAGTCTACGAATAAATGCCTGCAAATCCCGGCATGGTTTGGCCCTCCGGATTGCCGTACACTCCCGAGCCTTTACGCGTGCCCATAGGGCAACGACTTAGGTATCCTGAACATCGTCGAATTGCGGAACATCGAGCTAGCTGATGCCAACTGTCGCCGTAAAGCCAGAACTGATTCGCTGGGCGATTGACCGTTCTGGCCTGTCGACGGAAGACCTGTTGGGCAAGTTCCCTAAATTGGAGCAGTGGAAAAGTGGCAAGCGGCAACCGACGTTTCGGCAACTTGAACTCTTCGCGCGAGCGACGATGACACCGCTTGGTGTGTTGCTTCTCGCTGCCCCGCCCAAAGAAGAGCTTCCGGTCCCTGATTTTCGCACAAAGAACGATCGGCCCGTCAAGCGGTACAGTCCGAACCTGCTCGACACAATTCAAGCGATACAGCAGCGTCAGGCGTGGTTGCGGGAATGGCTAATCGAGGAGGATGCTCAACCACTTGCCTTCGTCGGGAGCGCGAATGCGTCTGTGAATTTCAAGTCATTGGCGCAGCATATCCGACAGCGGCTGGACCTTGACGCAGATTGGGCCCGCGACCTTGCCAGTTGGGAGGATGCCCTCCAGACGCTTCGTAAGGCGATTGAGCGAGTTGGAATCTTGGTCTTTAGCAACAGCGTGGTGGGACTGAACAATCATCGCCCGCTTGATCCGGATGAATTTCGTGGGTTCGTCTTATGCGACCCGCTGGCTCCGGTTGTCTTTGTCAATGACGCGGACACGAAGTCGGCAAGGATTTTCACGTTGGCGCACGAAATCGTTCACGTTTGGTTGGGACAGGATGGTGTCTTCAACCTGGACAAGTTTATGCCTGCGAACGAGGCCATTGAGCGGTTTTGTAATCATGTTGCGGCAGAGTTCCTTGTCCCCGCATACAAATTGACCGAGTGGTGGAGCGAAGCGAGTGCCACGGACAGACCGTTTCACGCCATCGCGAGGTGGTTTAAGGTGAGCCCGGTTGTGGCTGCCCGCCGCGCCCTAGACCTGAAGTTCATCACGACTGCTGATTTCTTCCGGTTCTATGAACAGGATCGCGCCGATTGGCTTAGGCGCAAGGCGGAGGATCGAAAGAAGGCTTCCGGGGGTAATTTCTATGCCACCCAGAACGTGCGTTTGGGAAGGAGATTTTCGGCGGCTGTCGTGCGAGCTGCGCGTGAGGGACGCATTCTGTATCAGGACGCGTTCCGGTTGACCGGAATGAAAGGCGAAACATTCCGCACTTACGCCGATCTTGTCCTCAAAAGAGTGAGGGACGAGCGTGAGTGACCAATACGTCCTTGATGCGAATGCATTTATCGAAGCGAAGGATCGCTATTACGGCTTCGATATTTGTCCCGGCTTCTGGTCGTCGCTCGTCACGCAGCACGAATCAAAACGCATTTTCAGTATCGATCGGATTAAGAATGAGCTGAACGAGCATAACGATCAGGTCAAGAAATGGATCGTGGAGCGAGTTCCAGGCTCCTTCTTCAAGAAAACGGAGGACCAAGCTGTAATTGGCAAGTTCCAGGAGATGGTGAACTGGGTTTATTCGCAACCTCAATTTGGCGACCCCGCGAAAGCAGAATTTGCGTCAGTCGCCGACGGGTGGGTGGTCGCCTACGCAGCCGTTTATGGATTGGTGGTCGTCACACATGAACAATATGCGCCCGACGCGAAACGCAAGGTTCCAATTCCGAATGTGTGCGTCGAGTTTGATGTGGATTACGCGAACACGTTTGCAATGCTACGCAACCTCGGCGAGAAGTTTGTCCGAAGTACAAAGCGGAGGAACAAGGGGCATTGATTGGGCTGCGCGATGCTGGCAGTTGCCGTCGTCATCGATCGCATCTGACTGTCACACGTGGGCTGC
>DASXFF010000112.1:0-123709 GCA_036489735.1 Occallatibacter sp.
CAGCGCGAACTGGCCCTCCACGGCGATTTGCTTCTCGGGGATGCGGACCCGTTCGATGACCAGGGACGAGCCTTGGGCGATGCGGAGCAGCTCTTGCCAGTCGGAGGCGGGTTTGAGGTCGGGGGGCATTGCGTTTGTTAAGTACAGTTGCCATTATATTAATATTTATTACTTGTGTCAATTGTTTTATTAATAAACTTAACATTGTGAGATCTACCACGACAAGTTTCAATCGACCGTTCCTGCCCGAGAAGGCCTGGAGGCGTCAGCCGCGGGGGTTCGGGGCATCCCAAGTGCCAAAAATCGGGATCTGGGGCTCCCGGCACAGATGTTGACTGTGGATTGTTTCGCGATCCGGCGCTTGAAATGCAGGTCCTTCGACTCGTCCGCCGCAGCGGACTCGCTCAAGATGACCGCGCGTTGATGGTGCCAACCTTAGAGAATGCGCTCGGTTTACGGCACCATGAACGGCCGCGGCCCGTCAGCCGGAAACAGACCGGTGGGAGCCGCAACGGCTGAAGGCTGTTTGCGGAAGGTATAGCGGACAAAGAATCCGACCGAGGCGTAGGAGTAGTTGCGCGTGTTGTTGGCGGCCAGATACGCGCCGGCGAACCAGTGCTCATGAATCTGATAGGCGACCTGCGAGTGGAAGTCGTAGTTCGGACTCACGCTGGTGACGTTGGGGAGCATGGGATTGTTCTGACTGGTTTCCAGAGGCTTGTCGCCGGCCAGAGGCCAGAGCGGAGTGGAGTTCTCCTGGAATGCCTGCACGCCGAATGCGCCGCTGACGTTGTAGTGCCAGCGCGTGCCGTAGTGACCCACCCAGTTGAGAGGCACGTTGGCGAGGAAGTAGGCCTGCGGGCTAAAGTATCCGCCCATGCCGTGCGTGAAGGCGTTTTGATTGTTGGCATAGTGCATGGCGAAAAAGTTGGCGCCGAGCGTAAGGTTGCCGAACTCGGGCGAAGCGAAAACGCGCCAGTACGCTCCGCCGGTGCCGTCGACGCGAGTGTTGGAGCGAGTGTGGTAGCCGTTGAGGTACTGGCCGGACGCGGCAAAGTAGAAGCCGGACTCGGCATCGCCGCGCGAGAACTGGAGCTGTCCCTGATTCGCGACCACTCCACCCCATATCTGGCCCTGGGCTGACAGCGTGTTGCCTGCCGGATCGCGCAGGCCGGCATAGGAGAGCTGCGAGTCCTTCACGGAGTCGCGGACAAGACTGATGGTGACAGGTCCGCCGTTGGGGTTCCATTGGAAGCGGCCAGTGAACGTGGAGACGAGAAAATCGAAGGGCGTGGAGCCGCCGGCGATAGCGAGATGCGGAAAGGTGAGTTGCAATTCTCCGCCGAGGCCGAAGGCGTTTTGCTGCGCGGGCGGAATGAGCGGGCCGATGGTAGGCGAGGTGCAGGGCGTGAAGTTCTGTCCGGCGGTGTAGGTGCCGATGGGCTCGGGAATCGCGATGAGGCAGGTTGCGCCGGATTGGGATTCCGTGACCGAAGTGGTGGCGGTGCCATCGGCCTGGCCGGAATCGAGAAAAACCGGGCGTGCAATGGCGGTGATGCGCGCGTTAACTCCGAGCGGCGCGGAAGCTTCAAAGGGCGATTCGATGGCAGCGAGTTGCGAGTAGCCGGCAGCACCGCTGCGGTAGTTGAGCAGCGAAGTTCCGCCGAGCCAGCCGCTGTATCCGCTTTCGATGGCCTGGAGCTGTTGCTCGGCAAGATCGCGCGGACTGGGCGGAGCGGCCTGGCGCTGAATGCGAATCCACGGACCGCGAAGCGGCGGGAGATTCTGCTGCTGTAATTCTTCGTCGGATGCTGCTGAGCCGGCGGTTTGTTGCGCGGGCGCTGATGGAGTTTGGGCGTCGCTCGGCGGGGGTGGTTGAGTTTCGGGCCCAGTGCCGATGGGCGCATTGCCCAAAGTCTCCGTGGGCGGCGCGGGAGCTGTAGGTTGCGAAGTGGATTTACGGCGCTTGCGATGCGTGGGCGCGATGGTTGGCGCGGGCTGGGCGGGTGGGCAAGAGGGCACGGTGGTCTGGCAAGCCGATGGGGCCGCGGGCGAAGTTGTTGATTGAGGCGATGGCAGCGCGGATCGCTGCTGTTGCTGCGGCGAAGGCTGCTGCTGCGGCGCGGAGTAAGCGCCGGAAGCTGCGTCCTGCGCGGACGGCGTGTATTGCGCGGTGTTGTAGATGCCTTGGCCCGGAGCATGGACCGGTGGGGTCAATGGAGCAGGCGCGGTGGACGGAGTGGGTGTGGTCGCGGTGCTGCGCGTGGCAGCGGTGCTGGGAGACGAAGGCACGGTTGCGTTAGGGATGGAGTGAATCACCGCGGCCGATGTCGGCGCAGGCTGGTTGCTGGCTTGCGCGCCGCGGGATTGGTCGGATTGGGCAGCGAGAACATTCATCGGCGGAGCGTTCGGCTGCGCACTTGAGGATGGCTGCGGAGCTTCGGAATCATTAGTAGGAGCGGAGGCGGTACTTTCATCCGATGGCGGAGGATTGACGCGACCCGTGAGTTGCCCCAGCGACGGAGATTGCGGACGCGGCGAGTTTGTGTTGCCGGCTGCGCTGGGCGGGACGAAAACGGGCGGAGTGGGCGTTGCAGTCCGCCGGTCGAATTGTGAAGTTCCTTGCTCTGGCGGCGCAGTTCCCTGCTCTGCCGATTGCCCGGTTACTACGTCGGCGAATCGCAGCGGCAGCGGATTGTTCGAGGCCGGCGTGGCGCCGGCTGTCGACGTCGGCGGCGGAGGGATCGTAACTTCGGGCGATGCAAATGACTTGTAGGACGGAAGCGGCGCGAGCTCTTCGGCAGAAGGCGGCGCGTGGAGATTCGGATTGAGAAGGCGCTTGACGTCGCCGGCATTTTGCGCAGGCGAGGTCGCGGGATACGCGGGGTTGGCAGACGGATTCTGGACAGAGGAGCCCGGCGGAGCGGCGGCGATGGCGGCGCGCCAGAACTGCGCGGCACGCTGCTTGTTGCCGCGGGCCTGCTCAAAGCTGGCGGCGAGCGAAAGAACGTTTGGATCAGACGGAAAGCGATCGAGCGCGGCACGCAGCCAGATTTCGGCCTGGGCCATATCGCGCGCCGATATGGCTGACCAGATGGCTCCCTGAAAATCTCCCGTGGCGGCCTGATTCATGGGGAGAGCTTTGTAGAAAGCGAGTGCGTCCGGCCAGCGGCCAATGCGCGCGTAGGCTCCGGCGAGGGCGAAGCGAATGTCGAGGTTGGATGGGTAAGCTGCCGCAGCGGCTTCGAGGATTTGGACCGCGTGAAGAGGCCGGTTGGCGGCCAGATCCTGATTGGCGCGACGCAGAGCCCAGTTTGCCCATAGAGTCTGCAGCTGCCGGAGCTGATCGGCGGTGAGGTCGGTGCGCGCGTCGAGGGCGGTGAGGATGGGATAAAGCGCAGAGTCGCTTTGAAGGCTGTAAAGCAGCCATGCGTGCTGAATCTCCAGCGCGGCGGGCAGGAGTTCCCGATGGAGAAGATAGAAAGTTTCAACCCGATGGACGTAGGCATTGGCGTGAGATGAATCGCCAACGGCAACGTAGAGGCTGGCGACGGCTTGCACCCATTCGATATCGGATTCGAGCAGGCGTCGCGGCTCAGCGGGAATTTTGTTGAGCTCGCCGAGAGCTTCGGCGTTGCGATTGGCGGCCATCAACGAGAAGATGAGGCCTTTCCATGCATCGGAGGCGAGCGAGTGCGGAGGGTTGAAGGTGAGATCCAGCGGGGCGAGATCGGGAGCGGCAAGGTCGGAAGAGGATTGAAGCGCGGCAAAAGGAGCGTAGTCGCTGCGAATGGAACTGCGCCAGCTTGCGCGGGGACGCGTGAATTTCAGAGCGGCGGGGACGAGACATTCGCTCGCCCCAGACACTTGTCCCTTTAGAATGGGGCGCCCGCTCATTCGTACGGGAATTGTTGTTGTGCCATCCCGCCCAAGCGAAGCTTGGACGGGGCACCCAGGTTCGTGGTGAGTATGGATCGCGAACGGCAACCGCAGATCCTTCGACTCGTTCGCTGCGCGAACTCGCTCAGGATGACCAATCATTTTTTGAGCAAAATCGCCCCTCAGGGCATTCGGTGCGGGCAGTGCATCCGGCACGAACTTCGGCGCGATCAACGATTGAGGAGGCGGAGGCGGAAGATCGTTGGAGTCGGGCGCAGAGTTGACGTTGGACGGCGTTTGCGACGCTGGATGCGCCTGCGGAACGATGACGGGCGCCCGGCCTTCGTCGGGGTCGGGACCGTAGGCGGGCAGTGGCGGAAGCTGGGTGGTTTTGTCGAAGGGCTCGTAATCGGGGTCGAGGAGGTGTTGAAGATCGGCCGCGGTGACGGCGCGATGCCGCTGGTTGTCGGTGTCGGGCTCGACGAGCACGTGAGCGAGGCGATCGACGGGAGTGACGGCAGGCATGGCGGCGATGGAGGCGCGATAGTAATCGGCGGCGCGCTGGTTGTCTCCGCGAGCCTGCTCGTAGCGCGCGGCGAGCGAGAGGATGGTGGGGTCGCGCGGGAAACGCTCGAGCGCTTCACGAAGCCAAAGCTCGGCTTGATTTCTGTCGTTGGCTGCGAGAGCAGCACCGACAGCACCTTCGAAGTCACCGGCTGAGGCATCCTGCATCGGGACGCTTCTGTAGATAACGAGAGCTTCTTTGGCGCGGCCCACGCGCGCGTAACCGCCGGCGACAGCTTTGGTGACGGTGAGATTGTTGGGGAAAGCCTGCGATGCAGCGTCGAGAATGTCGACGGCGCGACGAGCATTGCCGTTGTCCATCGCGGCGGCTGCGCGGCGCACGCTCCATTCAGCCCAGATGTTCTGGACGGTTTGGCGCTGAGCGAGGGTCAGGTCCGATCGCCCTCCGATGCGCATCAGCGCGGCATAGAGCGCGCGGTCGTTGCCAATGTTATAGAGCAGCCATGCATTCTGAATATCAATCGATGGCGGCAGTTGCTGCTTCAGTTTCGCGTAATAGGCGATGACGCGATTCATCGATGCGACTGCGGCGTTGGTGTCACCGGTGGAGGCGTAAAGGCCAGCTTCCGTCTGAATGAAATCGATATCGGAATCGAGCGCGGCGCGGACGGACGCGGGAATCTGCGCCAGCTCTTGCAGTGCCTGCGAATTGCGATTGGTGGCAGCGAGCGTGGAGATGATTCCCTTCCATGCGGCGGCGTTGTCGGGATGCGCTGCGAGCACCTGCCGGTAGATTGCGAAGGCCTGATCCGTGTTGCCGCGAAGAAGATTGATGGCGGCGAGTTGCAATTGGAGCGACACGGCGGGCTGATGGCCGGCGGCCAGCTCGAGTTTCTCGGCACGCTCGAGCATGCCCTGAGCTACGTCATATTGATTGGCCTGCTGATAGATGGCGCCGAGCTCGGACAGAAAGCCGGGATCGCCCAGCGCAGTTTCATAGGTGGCGGCTGGAATGCGCTGGACATCGTTGATGGCCTGCGCGTCCTGGCCAAGCTCGTGATGCGCGCTGACGAGGCCCATCCAGGCGGAGACGTTGGTGGGCGAGTTCGCAACGACCTGCGAATAAAGCGCGATGGCCTGCGGAAATCGTTTGGCCGCCATAAGAATGCCGGCGTATTCAAGCTTGGTGTCGTCTTTGAGCGTGCTGCCGTTGCCGGGAAATGGAAGCGCGAGAGCAAGAACGAGTGTGCGCTCGGCGTCGGATGTGCGGCCCTGCGCCTGATAAATGGTGGCGAGGGTGCGAAGGAATTCTGGGTCCTTATCGAGTGCGATGCGAACGCTGGGCGGAAATCGCGCGGCGATGGCGAGAGCCTGATCGTTTTCGCCGGCTCGCGCGGTGGCGAGGAAGAGGCCGCGCCAACCGTCAAACGATGCGGGCTGAACTTTGATCAGGAGCTGATAGACGCCAGCCGCCGTCGCGTACTGCTGCTCCTTGATGTAGAGGCCGGCGAGGCCGTTGAGAGCCGCGGTGCTGCGCGGATCGATAGCCAGCGCTGCGCGAAATTTGGCGTCAGCAACATCGAACCGGTTCTGGTTGAACGCCTGCGTGGCTTCGCCCATCGTGAGCCAGAAGCGCGAGTTGGAGAGCGCATCCTCAACAATTGTTGCTTTGTATCCGTTTTGCTCGGCCTGATTGAAGTAGTTGATGGCGGAAGCAAAGTCCTGCTGCCGCATGCGCAGAAAGCCCACTCCGGCCGCAGCGCGGCCATTGGTCGGATCTTTCTGGAGAAGCGCAGCAAAAAGCCGATCGGCCTCGTCGAGGTGCCCCGCGTTGAGCGCCGCGAACGCTGCTCGCTCGGCGGGAGTGCGCGCGATGCCGGTATTCATTGCGGCTAGTTTTTTCTGGTCTTGGACGAGAGCCGTGGCAAGTTCAGTGTCTTGGGGGTGAGATTTTAGGTAATCGCGCAACTCTGCGGCAGAGGCGGGATTTGCCGAGTCCCAGATGAGCGCTTGGCGCAGTGCAGTTTGCGCGCCAGGGTCGGAAGAGTGAGCCTGCAGGATGCGAATGCCTTCGGCGCGAGTGTGCTGGTCATACGTGAGCATGATGCCGAGAGCGATGGCATAGCGAGGGTTGGTTGGATTGCGAGCGACGAGAGCGCGCAGCCCTGCGATGGCCTGCGGCTTGCCGTTGGTCGAGCCGTAGAGCGTTTGATAGTAGGCGAGCGCAATGTCACCGTTCGGCGGCTGATCGCCGTAGAGCTGGCGATAGATGCGCATAGCATCGTCATTGCGGCCCTGGCGCGTGAGCTCGCCGGCCTCAGCGAGCTGCTGCGATTGTTGAGCCGAGCTGGACATGGACTCGATGCGGGCGATGTCGGGATCGCTGGGATTGATCGCGCGCAAACGATCGAGAGTTTGCGAGGCAAGCGAGTCGGATCCAATCAGCTTGTAGTCTTTAGCAAGGTTGGCGAGAGCGTCGCTGTTGCGAGGGTCAGAAAGAAGAATTTGCTGCCAGAGCTGGATGGCCATGTCGGGCCGTCCGCGCGACTCGAGGGCGCGCGCTTTTTCAGCGAGGCTGGCGCGAGCAGCGTCAGCGGAGGAATTGGCAGAGTTTTGAGCGTGGGCTGGCTGGAGCGTCAGCACGAGGCAGGCCGCACCGATCAAACCCGCTTTCCAAGCTCCCCAGCCCACCCTCATTAGCGCTTCCATTCTACGTTTAATTCGCAGCTCGGACCATCACGAAATGGAGTTGTTAGCGATTAGCTTTTAGCCATTTGCGCGGTTTGCGAAGGCCGAATTAAGAGCGAACAAAAATAGGTGTGGAAAAAGAGGTAGAAACTAACTGTCCATCACCGTGAGGCGCGCGCGAGCTTGAGCCCGCAGCCACTGGCGCGTCCAGATGGCAAGCAAAAACGCGAGGATGACGACGATGACAGCGATCAGCCACGGATACTCGGCGGCCCACAAGCGGAGTTGCGTGAACCACGGCAAGACTCCGACGTAGTAGACCTGGGAGCCGACGCGAAAGGATCTGAATTCGTTTCCATGAAAGACGGAGACGGAGCCGGAGATGTCGCTCGATTGCTGAACACTGAGGAACGTGCTCACGAAGGGCTCGAATGCAGATGCGTCTTTGAGGTGGATTGCGACGATGCTGCGGCTGCCGGCGATGTCGTAGGGAGATTCGATGCCCTCGATCACTGCGTCGGGTGTGCCACCGGCGATCAGTTCGCCCGATTCGTCGTGCTGGCCGGGACGAAGCTTCCACCATGCATTGTGGAGGAGCGAAACGAAGAACCCTTCCGTGTCGTGAACCTGAATTTGGCCGCTGCCGAGAGAGACAGGAAGATGCGTGCCGAGCTTGTTAAATGCAGGCTGGTCGTCGCCGGAACCAATGATGAGAAAGTCGGTGGCGGCGCCGTCGTGAAGAGCGTCGGGGCCGGCAACGGTGACGCGAAGGCCGGGGAATCCGGTTTGGCGGCCGAAGTGGCCCATGAGAGTGATGAAGGTCTCAATCTCCTGCTCAGTGGGAGCGAGTGGAAGAACCACCGTGGTTCCGCTCAGATCGGCGAGGCGCGTGAATGGAAAACCGGCGTTCGAAAATATTTCGAGATTGGGCAGCGGCGTCCAGTGCGGATAGCCGCGCAGGTCAAGATAAGAGTCGCGCAGGATGGAGCCTTGAAGATTGATGGGCGTGGTGTTGGCGCAGTTTTGCTTGGTGACAAGCTGGAAGGTGTAGTCGAACGAAAGAGTGTTCGAGAACGGGCGCAGGTTGACGACCGGAACAGGAACGTCAGTCGTCGTGGTGCGCGAGGCGTCGTCGCCTGGGACCAGCGGCGTGGAGCCGAGAAATGCGCCGTTAGCGCGAACCTGGAGACTCGAGATCGGGCCGATGGGAATGGAATTGTAGCGATAGACCAAATGCAGATTGGTGTTGTCGCGGCCCGTGTCGTAATAAAGATCGGGTGGAATGCGGAAGTAGACGTTGAGCGGAGCGGTTCCATCGCCTTGAAGCTGGTTGGCGGTGGCGTAGTCCCACAGCGAAATGGTCTGGTCGGTGCGTGCCCATCGCGGCGCGGCATCGGGCGATTGCTTGGCTGGCAGAGCAAGGCTCGCGATGGAGGCCTGCGCGCCGGTAAGCATGTCGCTGTGCAGCGCGATGGCCTCAGCGGCAACGATCGCTGCATCTGCGCTTGGGCCGGTCACGATGAGAACTTTGCCGAAGGGATCGTTCGGGTTTGTGCGCATGGCCACGGTCGGTCCGCTGGCGGAAGACAAATTGAAGGCAGCGGAGAGGCCGGAAGCGTCTTCGGCAATCACGATAACGTTGCCCTGCGGAATGGCTCCGATGCGCACCGGAAAACGCACGGGGCGATCGGCAGATACGAGTCCGAAGTAGCTGGTGACGATGCCCGCGGCCTGAATGCCTTTGAGCGACGGCGGCGCTGGAAAGACAACGGGAATGCTGACCGGTTGAACCACTGCGGGATCGACGAAAGGAATCGGAAGCTGCTTGAGATCGTCTGCGAGCGGCAGCAGGTCGCCGTGAATATCGATCGAGGTGTTGCGCTGGACGCGGGCCCACAACGCGGTGTTGGCGGGGTCCTCGCAGGTCATGGTGTAGTGGCCGATGAACTCGATGGTGAGCGCGTTCTGGTGGACCAGCAGTTCGGGCGGAATGTTCAGATCTGTTTCAGCGTCGCTGCCGTCGGAGCCGCCGTACTTTCCGGGAGTGGGTTGGATGGTAGCGAAGAGCGTGCCGTTCAAAATGAGCTTGAGCTGGCTCAGTTGCGGGATGAGCGAGGGAGAGAAAACGTAGTGAAGGTGAATCGTGGCAGTGCGGACGACGTGCGTTTGCGGCAGCGTGAAGTAGATGGTGTGCTGACGATCGATGGAGTGCAGCTCGATTTGCGGCGCGCCGGCATCGGCGAGGGTGAAGGTGTCGTGATATTGGCCAGGTAGAACAGTGGTGTTAGCGTTCGTGATATCCCCGGTCCCCAAATGCAAGGGACCGGGGGCACCTGAAGGGTTAGCGGAGCGGGCGGCGTTCGCGGAGTTGGGCGCGGCCTGCGCCAGCGCCTTCGACGAGCCGGCAACCAGAAGCGACACGAGCAGCAGGATCATTCCCGACTGAGCGATGGAGAGCGATGCCGACTTACGGCGGGACGCACTATCGTCGCGGCCAACCAAGCTGAGCGCGGTGGCTTTAAGGCCGCGCATAGAGATTGCAAAAATGCGGCCGAGCGAATGCAGCACATTGTCGCTTTCGCGTCCTTCGCCCCAGCCGAGCCATGCATCGGCGCGTGAGTAAAGCTGAAGGGTAAGAACTTCCTGTTCCGCGATGGATAGATCGTCAAAGGCAACGCGTAAGACTGTGTCGTCGAGCGAAACCGCCCGTGCGTGAATCGGGATACACCCGGGCGGCTCGGAAAATACCAGGTTGACGTTTGCATCGGGCGCGAGCTGAACGGGCTCCGCGAGGAGAATGCCTGCGCCACCGTTCGACATATCGACGGTTTCAGCGGCGACGGATTTTCCGCCGGGCAATTGAAGCGACAGAGGCGCTGCGATATTGAGGCGTACGGTGGTGCGGCGTTGCATCAGCTCGCGCGCGACGGCTGTGCAGACGCCGAGAATGATGATGTTGAATACACACCACAGGACATTCATCAGAACCGTGCCGCGGCGTGTGGTGTCCCAGATGAAGAAGCGCGGAATGGCGACGATCAGGCCGGCGATGTTGAAGATGAGCATCACCAGGAAAGGCTGAGCGATGCGCGAATCAAAAAACGTGCGCCGCACGACGCCGCCCTTGGCCGTGACGTTGAACTTGCCCAGCCGGGGACTGATGAGCGCCATCATCGTGGGCAGCAGGATGTAGGGCGAAAGGACAGTTTCGTAGATCTCATTCCAAAAAGAATGGCGGTGATCGCCCTGAATGCGCGAGTTGGTGACGTTGGAGAGCGTGAGGTGCGGCAATGCATAGGCCAGGATCGCGGCCCAGTAGCCGGGAATGTTGGTGTGATTTAGAAGCAGGTAAATCAGCGGAGCGGTAAGAAACACAAGGCGCGGCACGGCGTAAAGAAAATGGCCGACAGCGTTGAAATAGCAAAGGCGCTGCGGAAACTTGAGTCCCCGAGCGAAGAGCGGATTGTCGGTGCGCAAAACCTGGATCATGCCGCGCGCCCAGCGAATGCGCTGGCCGACATGCGCTGACAGCCGCTCCGTGGCGAGGCCGGCGGCCTGCGGAATGTTGATGTAGGCGGTATTCCAGCCGGCCATCTGCATGCGCAGTGAGGTGTGCGCGTCTTCGGTTACGGTTTCTTTGGCGATGCCGCCAATTTCGTCGAGCGCGGAGCGGCGCAAAACGGCGCAGGAACCGCAAAAGAAGGAGGCATTCCAAAAGTCGTTGCCGTCCTGGACCACGCCGTAAAAAAGCTCGCCCTCATTGGGAATGACGTGGAACTGGCGCAGGTTGCGCTCAAATGGATCGGGCGAATAAAAGTGATGCGGCGTTTGCATCACGGCGAGTTTCGGATCGCGCATGAACCAGCCGATCGTCATCTGCAGAAAACTGCGCGTGGGCACGTGATCGCTGTCGAAGACAGCGACCAGCGGCGAAGAGACGGTTTCAAGCGCGGTGTTGATGTTGCCGGCCTTGGCAAATTTGTTGTCGGGACGCGTCCGGTAGCCGATGCCGGCCTCGAAGGCGAAGTCCTCGAACTCTTTGCGGCGTCCGTCGTCGAGGATGTAGACGTGAAGTTTGTCGGCGGGCCAATCCATGTTGAGAGCGCCGAGAGCGGTAAAACGGACTACATCGAGCGGCTCGTTGAAGGTGGGAATGAGCACGTCTACGTCGGGCCAGTCCTCCGGATTTTCAGGCAACGAAACGGGTGCGCGGCGCAATGGCCAGATGGTCTGGAAGTAGCCCAGGAAAAGAATGACGAAGGCGTAAGCCTCAGCGAGAAGCAGGCAGAGGATGAAGAATGCGTCCAGGGCGCCCCAGTGATTCGCAGGATCGCGAAAGAAGCGAATGACCTGGTCGATGCGCCAGTAGCCGTACCGAAAGGTACAGAACATGGAGAGCATCATGAGCGTAAGCGTGACCAGATAAGAATCGGAGCCGCGCGCCAGGGCCAATGCCATAAGCAGGCTGAGCAGGCCGAGCACCGCTTGCTGCGGCCATGTGAGCGGAACGATCGCAAGAAAAATAAAGATGATCGCGGCGACAACGAGAAAAAGCAGCCGAAGGATTCGAGTGAGAGCGTTTTCGCCGGCGCCAATATCCTGCCAGATTGTGCTCGCCGTCATCGTTCGCTCCAGCGAACTCCGCGGAAGGTCGTCGTGGCGGCTGCGGAAAGGCTCTTGACCCAACTGGCGAGACCGGCGAAATCTTCTGTCACTCCCGAATTTGGCGCGTAGTCCACGATGGTCATGCCCTCGGCCAATGCCTCACCGACAGATGGCGCACGGCGCAGGACAAATGGGAGCAGCCGATCGCCAAGTTGTTCGCGGAGCACTTCGCGCACATCGAGATGCAACGCGAGTGATGAATCGAACTGGTTGAGCACATAGTTGGGCAGTGAGGGAACGGCGGATGCGCCGCCGTTGTGATCGAAGAAAGCATCGATGGAGCTGACGCTGACCACGGAGTTCATGTCGGGCAGAAGCGGCACCAGAATCTGCGGGCCGAGGCGCATAATGCGGCGCGTAGTGGCGCCGGAAGCAGTAGCAAGATCGACGATGACGCGGCCCACTCCACGCGCGTGCTTGGAGATCTCCGCGGTGAGCGCTTCCTGGGGCGCGGTTTCAGCGCCGAAATTTTCCGGGTCGAGCGTAATCATTTGAATCGGCGCATCGCCGCTTGAAGCTGGAGGACTGAACGTGCGCAACATTCCGGGGCGCTGATCGCCGGCGCCAAAGAAGAATGGCAGCAAGCCGTAGGCCGCAGTATCGACGAGCAAAACGCGTTCGCCGCGAGCCGAGAGTGCGCGGCCCAGCGTGGCAACAAGTGTGGTCTTTCCCACGCCACCGGCGAGCGAGAAGACGGCCATCACCGGAGCGCGCGCGGCCACCGGAGCCGGAGCCGTCTGTGCAGGCGGCGTGCTGCCTTCAACGACGGTGCGCAGCGCGAACCAACGCGTAGCGAGGCGTTCGCGTGAACCCTGCAACGTGTCTTCGGGCGTAGGCGGAAGGCTGGTTGGAGCGGCGGCTTCAGCGCGCTCGGGCATGAGCCAGGCAGGGCGGCCGGCGGTTTCCGCTGTGTCGACTGACCACGGACTGCGCGGCGGCGTTTGGCTTTCTTCACGCAGAGGCGCATGGCCGGGCTGGCGATACGACGGCGGCACGGCTAAACCACGAAGCGCCGAGGCGAGATCTTCACGGATCGGATGCTCGGCATGAGGGCGCTCGGTTTGCGCGCGATCGGGCTGGCGTTCGGTCGATCCAGGCCATGCGGGTCGTGGAGACTGCGATGGCGCTGACTGCGGCGCAGATTCATCGTGCCGCGTGTCGCCATTTCCTGGCTTCGTAGCCGCCTGCGGAATGGGATTCGGTTGCAGCGGCTGCTGCGTGCGCAGGTGTTCCTGCTCCATCGCCTGCTCAACGCGCTGGCGAGCCTTTTCGCGGGTCTGCGCACGCGAGGCGGAAAAGTCGCGGTACTTTGCGCCGTGGAGATTGGCCCAGGAATAGAGCGAGGCCACATCTTCCGGAGGCTCGTTTGGATCGGGCTGCTCTTTGTGCTCCGTCATAATCTATACCAAGGTCTAGTGGTGCAACTTTGAGTAGTGCAACTCTGCCATGCTCGATTTTTCATGGTCAAAAAGTTAAGGCGCCGGCTGTTGCGATTCGGAACACCGGGAACTGAAAACCCGGATGGCGGATGAATCCTTAGGGCTAATCGTAGTGTCCGCAGAGGGACGCGGACAATAACACTTGCACACCCTCGGCGCTAACACTTTCAAGCCATCGAAATCATTAGAACTGCCTCATTTTCTGAATGATGCAGCCGTTTATCCCTCGTTTGTAATCGCTTTTTCCACACCTATGGGTACCATCGTACACGGGCCTTTGATTACCGCGAGTGGAAATGTTTTCGCGCGGCGCCAATCACGCCGGTGTGTTGCGATTTGGACCAGAGAGCTTTCTAAGTTTGGACCATCGCGGGCGACGTGAATTCCCTGCCCTGTTGGTCAAAGTTCGGCGGTTGACCTTGTGGTAGTTTGGAAAGAGCGGCTGTATGCGAGCCCGTAGCTCAGTTGGTAGAGCAACGCCCTTTTAAGGCGTGGGTCGTGCGTTCGATCCGCACCGGGCTCACCATTCCCAGGCGCTTCTTCAGTTCATTCATAAGTATTTTGAAATGCGGCTTTTCCTTAGGAAAAAGCCGCTCGGCAATTTGCGCCTTCGACTTTGGCCAACCGGAGGATCGCTCCAGCCGCGATCCCGCCTTTCGGTTTTTCTCCTCATTCAGGTTTTTCGGTACGGACATACGATCAGGAGGGCGGTTCGTCGTTCTTGCGCAGCCGATTGTCCGTGAACCGGTGTGAATGGGGTCCACGGCCCGCATGTTCTACGATGGAGCCTGCTCATGCGAGCCGCGGTCAACGGGAAATGACAACGCAAGGACGGGAATGGATGGTTTCGGCAGCGGAGATCGTAGCGCTTGAGGATCGGCTGACGCGCGAGTGGCACGAGAATCCGAAAGCGGCAGGCGAAGCATTGTTGCCCGCATCGCCCGACGACGCCGTCAACGGCGAGCGCGAATGGCTGCAGCTCGTGGCGCGGCACCACCGGGCCAACTTCGACTTGTGGCACATTGAGGACGAGGCGCGAACTCCCGGCGCCAGCGACACCGCCCTTGCCAACGTAAAGCGGCGCGTGGACGTAACCAACCAGATGCGCAACGACCTGATTGAAGAGCTGGACCGGGCAATGCTGGCATGGATGGAAACGCGGGAATTGCCCAACCCGGCAGCGCCGCTGCATTCCGAGCCGCCCGGAATGATGATCGACAGGCTCTCGATTCTGTCGCTGAAGATCTACCACACGCGGGAAGAGACGGAACGGAAGGACGCGCCGCCGGGGCACGCCCAACGAAATAAAGAACGGCTGGCGATGCTCGAGGAGCAGCGCCGGGATCTGGCCGGGTGCCTCGATGCGCTCTGGCGGGAGACGCTGGGCGGCACGCGGCGCTTCAAGCTTTACCGGCAGTTGAAGATGTACAACGATCCCACGCTGAATCCGGCGATTTATGGAAAGCGGCCATGAGGGATGGGCCCAGTGTGGGCGAGGCCGTCCTCACGACAACCGCGGGAGGCCGGCGATAACTGATGGAACCTTTCCCTACCCATTGACGGATGGCGGGGTTCTGCGTATAAACATGGCCTATGAGTCCGCAATAACTTTCCCTTGAATGTTAAGGCTAGACTCTAAGTAGCGTAGTTCCCCCAAGATAGTTTTGCGTCGGCGAAGAGCGGGCGCATGGGGCAAAAGAATGCGCGGTTCGGGAAAACCCATGACGCAAGAGGCACGATCCGCGGCGGCCAGCCGCAAGAAAGCTCCAGCAGCCGCCGGCAAGACGGATAGTCGCAGCCGGGCCCACAACGATGCTGCCGTGCAGCACTACCAGACAGCGGTGCAACTGCTGCAGCAGGGGAAGTACGAAAAGGCGCTTGGGCTGCTGGAGAAACTGCTGCCCGAAGCGCCGCCCGAGATTCAGGATCGCTGCCGGATGTACATTGCGACATGCAAGCGGCAAATGGAGAAAGACAGCCGCTCGTTTCAGACTCCCGAAGAGCACTACGACTACGCCATCTCGCAATTGAATACCGGCTACTACGAAGAAGCGCGCGAGCAGTTCAACAGCATTCTCACCGGTCATCCCAACGCCGACTATGCGTTTTACGGGCTGGCGGTGCTGGAAGCGATTACGGGGCGCGTGCAGGACTGCCTGAACAATTTAGGGCGGGCGATCGAACTGAATCCGAAGAACCGGCTGCAGGCACGCGTCGATAACGACTTCCAGAACATGGTGGACGATCCGCGGTTCACCGAGTTGCTTTATCCTGAAGTTCCATAGACAGTGCCGCTCAAATCTGACAATCGAAGTAGTGAACGCGCAGGGACTGCGGGGCGCGAGAGCGCGGAGCCATCCGTTCAGGGCACGGGTTTGGGCGCGAGGCATGCCCAGGTTTCGGGGCTGCGCGTGGTGGCCATGGGCGGCGGAACGGGTCTTTCGACGTTACTGCGGGGCCTGCGCCGGCATGTTTCCGCGCCGGGGCAGAATCCGGACGCGACAGACGCGATCGCCGATCTGGCGGCCGTGGTTACGGTCACCGACGACGGAGGATCATCGGGCCGGCTGCGCCAGGATTTCAACATGCTCCCGCCTGGCGACCTGCGCAACTGCATGGTGGCGCTGAGCGAGGAAGAGGCTTTGCTGTCGCGGCTGTTCACACATCGCTTTCGCGGCGGAAATGGCCTGAAGGGGCACAACTTCGGAAACCTGTTTGTGGCGGCGCTCACCGAGATCACCGGCGATTTTGCGCAGGCTGTGCAACTGGCTTCAAAAATTCTGGCCACGCGAGGACGCATCTATCCTGCCACGACCGCGAATGCCACGCTGGTGGCGAGCATGGACGATGGAACGGTCGTGCGCGGCGAGACGAAGATCACAGCCAGCAAGCGCCGCATTGTGGAGTTGACGCTCGACCCACCGAGTCCCGCTCCCGTGCCGGAAACTCTTGACGCGATTGAACGCGCCGACCTGATTACGGTGGGACCGGGATCGCTTTATACGTCGCTGATCACGAACCTGCTGGTGGATGGAATCCCGGCGGCGCTGGGCGCCGCGCGCGGAGTGCGGGTGTACATCTCGAACCTGATGACGCAAGCCAACGAAAGCCTGAACCTGACGGCATCGGAGCACATCGAGCGGATCTACGAGCACACGCGAACCCAGATTTTCGATTACGCCATTGTGAACGCGGGACAATTCTCGAGCGAGACTCTGGCGCGGTATGCGGCCGAAGGCGCGGTCCAGATTGTCGCCGATTGCGAACGCATTGAGGCCATGGGGGTGCGGTGCATCATGGGCAACTTTGCCAGCGAAGAGAATGTGGTTCGGCACGCACCGGAGCGGGTGACAGAGGCGTTGATGAAGCTGGCTGCCGGCAACGCGCTGCGGCCGAATTGATCCGGCTCCGGTTGGCCAAGTCTGCACGCGCATCGTAGGATTAGCCAACGGGTCAAAATTTACCCCCGGGGCCAGATCAACCTTCTGGTATTGAGTTTCAGCATACTCATGGAGATCCACAGTGAATTCCAATCGACTTTTGCCCTTGTTGTGCCTGGGAATGGCCATCGTTCCCTGCTCTTTTTCGGCAACTGCGCAGACGACCGCTCCCGCAGTAAAGCCAGCTTCCGCGCAAACGCCGTCCTCCGCAACTCCAAAAGCCGCCTCTTCTACAGCTGCGAATGCGACCCGAGCGACACTCTCGAACGGAATGCGCGTGGTCATCATTGCCAACAAGCTGGCGCCGGTGGCTACTGTTGAGGCCAATTTTGTTGTAGGCGGGAATGAGACGCCGGATGGTTTTCCCGGCATGGCGCACGCGCAGGAACACATGGCGTTTCGCGGCTGCTCGGGCATGACCGCTGACCAAACGGCAGCCATCTATGCGCTGCTGGGCGGCGAGGACAACGCGGACACACAGCAGGACATTACGCAATTCTTCACCACCGTGCCGTCGGCTGACGTGGATGTGGCGTTGCGCGCGCAGGCTGCGTGCCTGGGTGGGATCGACGATGCGCAGGCGGAGTGGGACCAGGAGCGCGGGGCGATCGAGCAGGAAGTGCAGCGCGACCTCTCGAATCCGACCTACAAATTTATCGATCGCATGAATGGCGCGATGTTTGCCGGAACACCGTACGCGCACGATCCGCTGGGAACCAAGGCTTCGTTCGATGCAACCACTGGCGCACAGTTGAAGGATTTCTATCAGAAGTGGTACTCGCCTTCGAACATGATTCTGGTGGTGGTGGGCGATGTGGATGCCGCGAAGACGCTGGCGGAAATCAAGCAGCTCTATTCGGCCGTGCCAAACCATGCCATCCCTGCACGCCCGGCGATCGATTTGCAGCCGTTCAAGTCCGACAGCTTCAACATCGACAGCAACCTGCCTTATGTTCTTGGTTTTATCGCGTACCGTCTCCCAGGCACCGACTCGCCGGACTACGCGGCGGTGCAGATTCTTGCGGACGTCCTGGCGAGCCAACGCGGGGACTTGTACGGAATGGTTGTGGCGGGCAAGACGCTGGCCACCGAGTTTGGTGTGGCCGAGGCGTATCGGAAGGCGACCGTCGCGTATGGACTTGTGGCGCTGCCGGCGGGCGCGGATACCGATGGCGCGATGAAGGAGATGCGCCAGATTATCGAGAGCTATGCGACCAAGGGTGTGCCCGCGGACCTTGTGGATGCGTCCAAGCGCAGCGAGATTGCCCAGGCCGAGTTTGAGCGCAACTCGATTCCAGGGCTGGCCGATGTATGGTCAACCGCTCTGGCGGCGGAAGGCCGTAATTCTCCCGAAGAAGATGTGGATGCCATCCGCAAAGTAACGCTGGCCGACGTGAATCGCGTGGCGAAACAATACCTGCTAAATGTGAGCACCATCTCCGCGATCCTGAAGCCGGCGCCGAGCGGCGAAGCGGTTGCGGCCAAAGGCTTCGGCGGCGCAGAGCAGGCGACCTCGGCGCCCACCAAGCCCGTGGTGCTGCCGGATTGGGCGGCCGGGCCGCTGGACGCGATTCAGGTGCCGAAGGAATCGCTGGCGGTGACGGATATGAAGCTGGCGAACGGCATCCGGCTGATTGTGCGCACCGACCGCACGAGCCCCACTGTGACGTTAGTCGGAGAGGTGAAGCATAACGGCGACTTGCAGACGCCGCAAGGCCAGGAGGGCTTGGGAAGCGTACTCGGCGAACTCTACTCTTACGGAAGCCAAAGCATGGACCGGCTTACGTTCGAGAAAGCGCTCGACGACATTTCGGCCAACGAAAGCGCCGGGTTCCGTTTTTCGCTGAGCGTATTGAAGGAGTACTTCTCGCGCGGCGTTCAATTGCTGGCCGACAACGAACTAAACCCCGCGCTTCCGGAGCAGGCTTTCGAAATTACCCGCGGACAGATGGCGCAATTTGTGGCCGGCAATCTGCAGAGCCCTGGATACCGCACCTCGCGCGCGCTGGATTTGGCGCTGGTTCCGGCCGGCGACCCGGTCCTGCGGGAGACGCTTCCGGAGACCGTGTCAAAGTTAACGCTGGATGAAGTAAAGCAATATCACGCTGCGACGGTGCGGCCCGATCTGACCACAATTGTCGTGATCGGCGACATCACGCCCGACGAAGCGCGCACAACAGTCGAGAAATGGTTTGGCAGTTGGAAGGCAACCGGCGAAACGCCCAACACGGACCTGGCCGCGATTCCCGTGAACAAGCCGTCCGCGGCCAACGTGCCTGACGACCAGGCCGTGCAGGACACGGTTACGCTGGCCGAGCAGCTGAACCTCAACCGCTTCGACCCAGATTATTACCCGCTTCAGCTCGCCAATCACGTACTGGGCGGGGGATTCTACGCGACGCGCCTCTATCACGATCTGCGCCAGGTGAACGGGCTGGTCTACACCGTGAATGTAGGCCTGAATGCGTCGAAAACCAGGGCGAGCTATTCCGTTGAGTACGGTTGCGACCCGCAAAATGTGTCGAAGGCGCGCGCCCTCATTGTCCGGGACCTCGATCAGATGCGGACGCAGGATGTTTCCGACGCCGAATTGCATCTGGCCAAAGCGCTCATGCTCAGGCAGGTTCCGCTCAGCACCTCGAGTGAGGATGCGGTTGCGGGGCAACTGCTCGGTGACGCCGTGGTTGGTTTGCCTCTCGACGAGCCGGTGCAGGCGGCGCAGAAGTATGCCCAACTGACCGCGGATGACGTGAAGAAGGCCTTCGCCAAGGACATCGATCCCACCAACCTGGTGCAGGTGGTGCGCGGGCCGGCGCCGCAGTAAACGGAGAGCTGAGAACCGGGACTTCGGAGCATCGGTACTTCGCTGTCCTGGACCACGATCGGCGCGGCGTTTCCGCACTTCACAATCAAATTCCACTCGCCACGAGAAAAAAAGACTGTTCCGGAAGCGAGGGTTTGCGCTAGATTCGTAGAATGCGCCCGCAGCATTCCCGCGCGGCTTGGAGGAAGAATGATCAGGAACCGGATTTGGATGGTAGTGGTCTGTTGTTTGGCTTTGGCGGCGAGCGCGCATGGACAGAGAAAGGCCGGCCTTTGGGAAGTAACCAGCCAGATGAGCATGAGCGGCATGCCCAATATGCCGCAGATGGGCGCGCGCACGCAGCAGGTCTGCGTCACGCAGGCCATGATCGATAAGTACGGCGGCCCTTACAGCAATCCGCAAAACGCGCAGTGCCAGGTGACGAATGTGTCGCTGTCGCCGACCGGTATGTCGGCGGACCTGAGCTGCTCCGGGCGCATGACCATGACCGGAACCGTGAAGACAACTTTCGTGGACGCGAACACGACGAAAACGGCGATGCAGATGAATATGACCATGGGCAACGGCCAGCAGATGCAGATGACCATGAACGCAACGTCGTCGTACAAGGGGCCGGATTGCGGGAGCGTGCAGCCGCTGGCCATGCCGCCAAGCCAATAATCGGGATATCTGAAGGCGCTTAGGCGCGCCGAATCACGCCTCCACCGTGCGCTTGAGCTGCCCGCACGCCGCAAAAATATCGCGGCCGCGCGGCTGGCGAATGTAGGCCGGAATTCCCTCACTCGCAAGCGCTCTGCGGAAGAGCTCCGCTGTTTCTGGTTTCGGAGTCGAGTACTGGAAACCCGGCCCCGGATTCCACGCAATCAGATTCACCTTCGCCGGCAAACCCGTGCGGCGCACCAGGCGCGCCAGTTCGCTGGCCTGCTCCGGGCGGTCGGTCACGCCGCCAAGAAGAACATATTCAAACGTGATGCGCTCGTGCGGACGCAGCCGCATCGGCCGTACCGCGTCGACGATCGCAGCAATCGGCCATTTCCGATTGATGGGCATGATCCCGGCGCGAACCTCGTCGTTCGGCGCGTTGAGGCTGATGGCAAGTTTGGGCCGGATATCGCTCGGCTCCTGGGCGAAGCGCTCGATGCCCGGAACGATGCCGGAAGTTGAAACCGTCATGCGCTGTGGGCTGAGGCCGACTTCATGCACCAGCAAGCGCACAGCGGCCATAAAGTTGTCGTAGTTGAGAAACGGCTCGCCCATGCCCATAAAGACAAGATTCACGCGATCGCGGCCGACGCGCACGCTGTGCCGATCGAAGACTGCAATGACCTGCCCGGCAATTTCGCATGCGCTCAGGTTGCGCTGCAGCCCGAGTTTGGCGGTGAGGCAGAACTGGCAGTTGACGGCGCAGCCTACCTGCGAAGAAACACAGATAGTAGCGCGCCGCCACGATTTGACCTCGGCAACCCGTTCCTCCCCGAACCCAGCGCCGGCCGCGTCGCCTTCTGACCCGTCACCGTCCTCTCCGTCGTCGCCCTCCGGCATCCAAACGGTTTCTACCGTTTCTGCTTTCGGACCCAGGTTCATGGCGGCGTTTTGTCCCGTGCTCGACCCGGAGTTAGGGCCGGGGCATTCGACCAGATAGCGCTCGGTTCCGTCGACGGACAGGAAGCTCTTTAGAATCGAGGGGCGGGCAATTTGCCAGCCTTTCGCGGCCAGCTTCCGGCGTAGGTCCAAAGACAAAGTAGTAATCGAAGATATATCTGTAACATATTGACAATACATAGCTTCTAATACTTTATCGGCGCGGAAAGCAGGCTCCCCTTCTCTCTCCAGCACCGTCCTCAGAGCTGCCGCATCCAATCCAAATAGGGGAACAGATTCAAGGACAGGGCTCCCAGCAGTTGGCGTGGGGGCGTCGATTTGGCCGGGATTCTCAGGCACGACTTTCAGCATCATAGCCCGTGATGGCCAGGATGGCTGCATGAGCCAGGGTTCCGGGTGTCTCTACAGCCCGAAACAGGCTCAACAACCACTGCAATACCGGAGAACCGGGCCCAGGTTCGGCCACGGCGCTCCGATTGTCCTAAAATCATAGTTCCACAGGATAAAGATGAACCCTGAGCGAAACCTTCGCCGCACCGAGCTGCCGAACGGTCTGATCGTGCTGACCGAGCGCATGGAGCATCTCCGTTCGGTAGCCATGGGCGTGTGGATCAAGTCGGGGTCGCGTTGCGAAAGCGCGGAAGTGAACGGCATTTCGCATTTTGTGGAACACATGCTGTTCAAGGGGACCAAGTCGCGCTCGGCGCAGCACATTGCGCGTGAGATGGATTCGATCGGCGGCAACCTGGACGCTTTCACCAGCAAGGAAACCATCTGCTTCAATGTGAAATCGCTTTCCGATCATGTGCCCATCGCGCTTGACGTGCTGACGGACATGGTTCTCAATCCCACCTTTGCCGCGCCCGACATTGAGCGCGAGCGGGGAGTGATTCTGGAAGAGATCAAGATCGACGAGGACAACCCCGACGTGCTGGTGCACGAGCTGTTCACGCAGAGTTTCTGGAAGGGACATCCGCTGGGCAAGCCGATTCTGGGAACGACGGAGACCGTGGGCCGTCTGGGGCAGCAACAACTCTTTGGCTACCATGGCGACCGCTTCCACGGCGGGAACATGGTGTTTTCCGCGGCGGGAAACCTGGACCACGATGCTTTCGTCGATGCCGTGGCAGCCAAGTTTGCTCCATTGGCGAGCGGGCAATCGCTCGGCGAACTGTCGGCTCCTGAGCCGAGCGCACGGATCCTTCTGCGCAACAAAAAGGCGCTGGAGCAGGTGCAGATTTGCCTTGGGGTCCCGGCGCCGCCGGTTGCGGATGAGAGCCGGTATGCAACTTCGATCCTGAATACTGTGCTGGGCGGCGGCATGAGCTCGAGGCTGTTTCAGAACATTCGCGAGGAACGTGGCTTGGCTTACTCGGTTTACTCCGACATGAGCCCTTATCGCGACACGGGAAATTTTTGCGTGTATGCGGGCACGTCCGCGGGCAAGGCGCTGGAAGTGGTGGACCTGATCCTGGCTGAATTTCGCAAGCTGAAGGAGAGCCCGGTTACCGAGGAAGAGCTGACGCGCGCCAAAGATCAAATGAGGGGCAACATCCTCATGAGCCTGGAGAGCTCGAACGCGCGCATGGCCAACCTGGCGCGGCAGGAGATGTACTTCCACCAGTTCTATTCGGCTGACGAAATTATCGCGCGCATCAGCGAAGTGACCGCGGAACAGGTGCAGGCGATGGCCCAGCGGCTCTTTGAACCGGAGCGCATCGCGGTGACCTTGCTTGGCCGGCTCGACGGAGTGAAGCTGAGCCGGACAAGGCTGCAGTGCTGAAGGCAGCAAACCAGTTCTAGTATCCTGGCCTTGAAGTTCATATCAAAAATCAACGGGTCATCCTGAGCGAGTTTTGGTGCGCTTTTGCACCAAAATGAGTCGAAGGACCTGCATTTGGGGGCCACTGTAAAAACTCTCCCGCGGCCACTGTTTTGAAAGGGCACGGATTGATCCGTGCCGATAAAGCCAATCAAATCGATTGGGCTTTAGCCCCTGAGGAAAAACTCTCGAACCACGAGGCCGCGATTGCGTTGCATTACATGCACTATAACTTTTGCCGTATTCACAAGTCGCTGCGCTGCACTCTGGCGATGGAGGCAGGAATCGCGGATCATGTTTGGAGCGCTGAGGAACTGGTTTCACTACTAGAACCCAAGTCGATTCTCGATGGCCTCAAGATGGCTGTATAAATATCTCGCCAGTTCCAAGACCTCCGTGGTATTCGTGTTTCGTCCGCCCTGTTACGCTATTCCCCATAATTCATTTAAGAAACGGAGAACACTCCATTGGCCGATGAGCACGAAAATAATGAACAGCCCCCACCGCACTACGAAGGCGGAATACCCATCCTTCCAGGGGAAGCAGAGCGCGCAGAAAACGCACGCCGCGCTGAAAAAGAAGAGGAGCGCAAATACAAAAATAGGCAAAACGGCTATTCAGATAGGGATTTTTATCACTCAAGGACTTCTCGTCGTCTTTGGCATTGTCGGCACGGCGGTCAGCATCTATCAGGCCAACAGTGCTCGAAAAAGTGCGGAGCAAGCGAGGCGTGCTGCGAATCTCGCATCGGCACATTCGAGGCCACATACGGCGAGGATGGCATTGCCGAGCGTTCGATGGCTCACATGGTTTCTCAGACTGCCGCACAGTTGAGGTCCGCAGAAGCGGCCAAAAGCGCGGCAGACACTGCGAAAGACACGCTGCATGTATCCGAGCGAGCCTATCTTGAAACCGGCGCACGCGCTGCTTTCTTTGCAATCGTCTTGCGCTTTGCGGGCGAGAGTTTCGCCGCTCTCGCCTTCCCGCCCTTAGCTCCGCGCAGTTTGCCAAGCGCAACTGGCGCCGCATTCTCCCCGCATTTGGGTCTTCTAGCGGTGTCCCGTCCATGTGCTCGCCTATGGCCTGCTCCACAACTCGGAAGGCGTTAACGGCGAAATCCCGATCTTTGCTTGAGCGGGTAGGCATGGTACGATCATGCCACAATGCAGAGATCGCTCCATGAGCACATTGCCCAACTCGAACAGAAGATCGCATCCCTCAAGGTCCAACTGGAAGAGCCGAGCCGTTCAGCCGAATTTCAGAAAGCTTTGAAGCTCCATCTCGAAATCGCGGAAACCTCTCTGACACTTTTTCGCAAAGCCTACGATCTCGAACGCGAAATTTCAAACTGACCCACTACCGGATTCCGGCAGCCGTTCCTTATTTGAGCGGATCGTCCTATACTGAATCTCCAATGAAACGAGCTGGGGGTAGACCGCCGGATTCGGCAATCCTGGTCATCGCGGCCGGGGCGGTCATCCTGCTCTACGGAATTTTCTACGCTGCCTATCTCATCTCGAGATACACATCTCTGATTCCAAAATGACCTGCTTCCCTTTCGAGCGGTCTATTTCCCTTCCGCGTCTCTAGGTTGTAGGATTCTGTGAGAAGGCTGGTGCGAGCCGGCCCGTTTTAAAGAGGCTTTGGGAATTCCATGAACTGCAAGTCCAGGCTTTTCCGCCGCAATCGCGCGCGCCGCGTTTTCTCGCCCAATGGCTTCACCTTGATGGAACTGCTGATCGTGATGGCCATCATCGCGATCCTTTCTCTTCTGGCCATTGCCAGCATCAGCGTCTACACCAAGAGAGCGAACGCTTTGTCCGCGGTCAATTCGCTGCAGAAGATCGTGCAGGCGCAGATGATGTACCAGGAGTCGTACCCCGCCAATGGGTATGCGTGCACCCTTGAAGCTTTAGGGGGAGATCCGCACTCTGGCCCGCCAACGGCCACCAGCGCGCAATTGCTGCCATCGGATCTGGCTTCTGGATTTAAGCAAGGGTATGAGTTCAACATCGCGTGTGGCGACAAGGTGACCAGTAACAACGTCGACCGCTTCAACAGTTTCACCGCGACTGCGAAACCCCAGTCCGTGGGCAAGACGGGCGATCGCGGCTATTGCGACGATGAGACCGACCAGATCAAATTCGACCCCGCGGGCGGCGTGAACTGCACGCAGACTCTTGGCCAATGACGGGCGCGAGTCTGATGGCTTGGAGATTCGGATTGAACGGCGGCTGGCTGATAGCCGCCGTTTTGTTTTTTGGCGCTGCCCTTCCCGCATCGCTGGCCGCGCAGCAGAATTCTCCTTCAGTGCATGAATTGGCGCAGCGCGTCGACCGTCACTATGACCAGTTGCAATCGCTGAAAGCCGGGTTCAGCGAGAGCTATGCCGGACTGGGAATGACCAAGACCGAGAGCGGCACGCTGTTTCTGCGCAAGCCGGGGCGCATGATGTGGCGCTACAGCTCGCCGCAAGGAAAGATCTTTCTACTCGACGGCAAATATGCGTGGTTCTACACGCAGGGGGACGCGCAGGTGCAGCGGATTCCCGCAAGTGAGTTGGACGATCTGCGCTCACCGCTGCGTTTTCTGCTGGGCCATACGCAACTTGAAAAAGAGATGACGGGCCTGACCATCGCAGCCGCGCCCAATGGCTGCTTTACATTGACCGGGCAGCCCAAGGGCCAGGAAAAGCGCGTGACGCGGGTAGCGCTGACGGTGACGCGCGACGGCGCAATCGACGCAATTGAAGTGGACGAGGCCGACGGCGCGGTCACGCGGTTCACGTTTACCAACGAACAAACGAATGCGGAGATTCCTGCCGAGACATTTCGCTTTACTCCGCCGGCGGGCGTGCCGGTAGTGGACGCGATGCCGCCGGTGTAAAGAAGACAGGGGACGAGGGAACAAGGGACCCTGAGGTGCCGTCCTTTGCTCTCTGACCCTGACCCCTGTTCTCTTATCTCTGCTCTCTTCTCTCTGTTCTCTTCTCTCGGCTCTCTGTTCCTTCCCCTGACCCCCCATTGGCCTGATGTCAAGCCCCTCCGCTCAAAATAAATCCGCCAGCCTCCCACAAGTCCTTTTCCTCTTATCTCTTATCTCTAATCTCTATTCCTCCGAAGTTTGCCGATTATTTCCGCCATTTGGCGCACAATAGTCCCATGATGACCATCCACGAGTCCCGGCCGCTGGCTGTGCGCAATTGCAGGTTCGCCCCTGTTCACTCACTCGTCAACAAATCATCGCAAACAGGAAATTCGCATTTTTTCATTTTGCATAGGGGAGTGTAAATTTAGTAAATAGATAAGCCATTTAGAACTGCATGTAGCTGCACCATTTTCGGTGCAAGTTTACTAGAACATTACTGTTATTTTTGTAGTAATATTTCGGCTGCTGGCGACCGCCCTCCACCTGCTGTCCACAGGGCCATGGGCGTTCGGCGCGGAAACAAGGTTCCGTCCGGCAGCGACCTCATCCTGGCAGACGCCTGGCTGAAAGCGGATGGCTAAGAGCTGTTCTACTTGCCGGGTTTGGTGGGAGCGCTGGCCGGAGCCGATGGGCTACCTTCAAGCACGGAGTGGCTGCCCGAGGACCGCACAGAAAGCACCACGAGACAGATCGACGTGCACATGAAGATGACAGCGGACCACGTGGTAAGGCGGGTGAGAACGTTAGCCGCTGCGCGCGGGCCAAATGCGGTCTGCGAACCCTGGCCACCGAAGGCGCCGGCCAGATCGGCCGAGCGGCCTTGCTGGATCAGGACAACACCGATCAGGAAGAGGCACACGATCACATGCACGGTAACGATGAAATAGAAGAAAATCTGCATTGCTTAACTGCTTTCCATGCGCGTCCGGAGTGGCGATAGGGCCGGATGCGGAGATCTTTGGTGCGGAAGAGGGGACTTGAACCCCTATGCCTTTCGGCGCCACCCCCTCAAGATGGTGTGTCTGCCAATTTCACCACTTCCGCACGGCGGTGAACCCTATAAGTATAGCAAAGACAATGATCGGCGCGCTCTCTGAGGGGCTTGCCTGCTCGCCTGTCCATGTCCTCCCCACGCGGAAGCGCGGGGCTAAAAAACACTGCATCCACGGCGCGTGAGACGGAGGCAGATGCGCATTCGTCTTCGATCACTTGGGCAACGTCCGCTCAGATCTGGAGTGCTCCGAGCCGTTCCATCCAGCGGGCGAGAGACTGCTGATCGTCAGAACCTGCGGCATGAGCGCTGTACACGTTGTGGCGCTCATCCGGTTTGCGATTCTGGCTGAGCTTGAATTTGCCATCGATACTCGCAATGGGAATGCGAAATCCGACGATGCCGGCGAGCATGGTGCGGCGATAGCCCTCGGGCATCGCATGCCAGCGGTCGAGGAATGCGGGCTCGTGTGCGGCGATGAGATCGGCGAGTAGTGCCTCTTTGCCGGGATCGTCCTCGACGAGCGAGAGCGTGCCGCGGGCGTGAATCGCGATGTAGTTCCAGGTGGGAACGGATAACTCTTCAACGTAGAGCGTTGGTGAGACGTAGCTGTGCGGCCCGGCGAAGACGACGAGAGTCTCGCGGCCGGCGAGTGCGCGCCAGTGCGGATTGGCTTTGGCGAAGTGGCCCTGGATGAGACCGTGCTCGCCTTCGTCTTTGATGACAAGCGGCAAATGAGTCGCTGAAGCGGATGGATCGTCCGCCGCACCTGACACCGGGCCGAAGAGAATCGCGAAGGAGTTCTCCCGCATGGCATCGAGAAGGATGTCGCGGTCGTGAACCAAATTGAATTTGGGCGAATACATCATGAGTCTCGTCCGCTGCGACGGTGCAGCGATTTCAGAGCTGGGTTACAAGTCCATATTAACGGGAGCCTGGAGCTACGGAGTGCGGAATAGAATAGTCGGGAGGAATTATGGCCCTTTGCGATGATTGCTTCGCGGAATTCCTGCATCCGCTCGTTCATGAGTCCATCGAGAAGAACGAACGCTTTGATGCCGAATATGGAGGCCGAGACCGGTGGGACTGGGACTCCGATTTAAACATCCTCACGTTCTCCGGTCACGGGCAGCCGATAGTTCGGATTCATTGTTCAATCGTAGGCACGACGCAGGGGAATCGATGGCAATGGAGCTGGGGAAATCGAAATCTCCCAGACGTTGCGAAACGCGAACTAGAGAAAGTGCTCGAATTTGGTGAGGCCAACGGCTTTGAAAAACTCACTTCCGCGTTTCTTGAGGCTGACGAGTACACAGGCTGGGAAATGACTGCTATTGCAGTTCACATTCTCGATGCGCCCGGTTCTTACCGATTCCCGACGGAACACGGCTTTTGCTATCTCGCATACCGCGAGGTCGAGATCTTGGTCCAGGAGACTTCATCTGAATTGGAACAATAAATCGCGAAGGTCGGTCAACAGAAGGCATAAGAGGGCGTGAGCGATTCCCTTTCCGGCGCGTAGTTCTATACTGATTCCCTGCTTGATCCCGCTCGTCGTGGAGGTCTCTCGATGAAATCTCTTGCTCCCGTTTTGTTGGCAATTTTAGCTGTGTCAGTGTTCGCGGTGGCTCCGGTGCTCCTCCTCGCGCAGGATGAAAAATCGGCGGCGGCTTCCGACAGCTCCGCGGCGAAGATTGCAAAGGTTCAAGAGCCGGCGACGACGGCCGACTCGACGACTCAAGGCACGATCGACGTGGGCGGGCAGCACATTGCATATACAGCGATTGCCGGCACCATCACTGTGGGTGCCACCGACACGGACGATGCGCAGCTGGGACCGGATGGAAAGCCGCTGCCGGGTTCGCAGCTGGCCCTGAGCGCGCCGAAGGAGCCTGCGGATGAGCCGCCGGTTGCGCACATGTTTTATGTGGCCTATTTCAAGACCGGCGCAAATGCCGAAGATCGGCCGATCACGTTTTTCTATAACGGAGGGCCGGGCGCTTCGACGATGTGGCTGCACATGGGATCGCTGGGGCCGAAGTATGTGGAGACGGCAGGAGACACGCATCTGCCGGGCGCGCCCTACAAGTTGATCGACAATCCTGACAGCCTGCTGGACGTGAGCGACGAGGTTTTTATCGACATGCCGGGAACGGGTTTCGGGCGGCTGGCCGGCAAAGATGCCAACAAAGCGTTTTGGGGCGTAGACCAGGACGCGCAGGCATTTGCGCGATTCATCGGGCGTTTCCTCGTGAAATACGGCCGGTGGAATTCGCCGAAGTTTCTGTTCGGCGAGAGTTATGGGACCACGCGTTCAGCCGTGCTGGCCGACGCTCTGGAAAACGAAAAGAACATTGACCTGAACGGAGTGATGCTGCTGGGGCAGATCTTCGACTTTTCCATCGCTACGGGACCGCCGCGTCCCGGCGTGGATCTGCCTTACGAGCTGGCATTGCCGACGTACGCTGCGACGGCGTGGTATCACAAGAAACTTTCGCCCCAGCCCGCCACGCTCAATCCGTTCCTGAAAGAAGTGGAAGACTTCGCGACGGGCGAATATATGCATGCGCTGGCGCAAGGCAATGCATTGAGCGACGCAGAAAAGCAGCAGGTTGCCGCGAAGCTCCACGAATACACCGGCCTGCCGGTCGACTACATCGTCAAGGCCGATCTGCGTGTGACGGCGGGTGAATTTGAGCAGAACTTTGCGAACGATGAGGGTATGACCACAGGACGCTACGACACGCGCTTCCTGGGTCCGGCGCTCGATCCACTGAGCGAGGCCTCGCAGTACGATCCGCAGAGCTCGGCCATTTCGTCGGCGTATTTTTCGCTGGTGAACCAGTATTTGCGGCAGACCCTGAAGTACGGCGCGGGCGAAACGTATCTGCCCAGCGCGCTGTTTGACGGATTCCGTTGGAATATGACCCGGACCGGCGCCAACGGGTTCGGCAATGCGCGCGGATTGAATGTGGGCGCGGACCTGGCGGAGGCGATGAAGACCAATCCGCGGCTGAAGGTGATGGTGAACGACGGCTATTACGATTTGGCCACGCCGTTTTTTGCCGCGCAGTATGAAGAGGAGCATCTGCCCATTCCGGCATCGCTGACGAAGAACATTGAGTACAACTGGTACGAAGCAGGACACATGGCGTATGTGCGTAACGAATGCCGCAAGCAACTCCACGATCGGGTGGCGGCGTTTATTCGAGATGCAGGGAACAGGGATTAGAGAACAGGGATCAGGGGTCAAGAACAGCGGTCGGTGATCAGTCGTCGGCGATCTGGGACTAAGCGCAAGGTTCGATGGGCTAAGGCTGCCTCCTGGAGCAAGCAGCCGGCCCGGCTCGGCCTTATACTAACGATTCGCTCGATATCCCATCCCGGAGAAAACAGAATGAATGGATTGAGCCGCCGTTTTGTCGCCCTCGCAGGCGCGGCATTGTTGATGATTTGCGTTTCAGTGCGAGCCCAGGACGACAAGGCAGCCGACAAATCCACCGCTTCAGCAAAGAATGCAGAAACGGCTGCGCCTGCCGATTCCACGACAGAAGGGTCGGTCAAGGTGGGCGGGCAACAGATCGCCTATACGGCGATTGCAGGAACCATTACCGTGGGCTCGACCGACGATCAGGATGCGCAGCTTGGAGCGGATGGAAAGCCTCAGCCGGGAAGCCAGCTCGCCCTTAGCGCCCCGACAGCCGCGAAAGATGCAACTCCCGTCGCGCGAATGTTCTATGTGGCCTATTTCAAAAAGGACGCGAAGGCCGAGGATCGCCCGATCACATTCATGTATAACGGCGGGCCGGGCAGCGCGACGGTGTGGCTGCACATGGGATCGCTCGGGCCTAAGCACGTAATGACGGCCGGCGATACGCATATGCCCGCGGCCCCCTACACCATGGTCGACAATCCGAATTCCCTGCTCGATGTGAGCGACCTGGTCTTTGTGGATGCGCCGGGCACGGGCTTTGGACAGCTCATGGGCAAGGATGCAGAGAAGGCTTTCTGGGGCGTGGACGGCGACGCGAACGCGTATGCACGATTCATCCAGCGATTCATTTCAAAATATGGGCGATGGAATTCTGCGAAGTTCATCTTTGGCGAGAGCTACGGAACGACGCGTTCGGCGGTGCTGGCTAATGTGCTCGAGAATCACCTGACGATTGACATCAATGGTGTCATTTTGCTGTCGCAGATCTTCAACTTCACAACCGATATCGACGAGCCGGGCGCCAATCCAGGCGTGGACCTGCCGTACGTTCTGGCGCTGCCGACTTTCGCCGCCACTGCGTGGTATCACAAGAAGCTCCCCAGCCAGCCGGCCGCACTGGAGCCGTTTTTGAAGGATGTTGAAGACTTTGCGATGGGCCCGTACACGCACGCACTGGCCCTGGGAACCGACGTGAGCGCGGAAGAAAAGCAACAGGTGGCGGAGAAACTGCATGAGTTTACTGGATTGCCGGTGGACTACATTTTGAAGGCCAATCTGCGCGTGAGCGGTCCGGAGTTTGCCAAGACGTTTCAGGATGCGGACGATTTGACGACGGGGCGGCTGGACACGCGATTTTCCGGGCCGAATCTCGATCCTCTGAGCGAGAACGCAGAGTACGATCCGCAGTCGTCGGCGATTTCATCGGCCTATGTGGCTCTCTTCAATCAATACGTGCGGCGGGACCTGAAGTACGGTGACGGGCAAACCTACCAGCCACTGCTGTATACGATCGAGCCACAATGGGATTGGAAGCATAATGGCGATCCTGTCAGCGTGAACGTGAGCTCTGACCTGGCGCAGGCTATGAAAACCAATCCACGGCTGAAGGTGCTGGTGAACGGCGGGTACTACGACTTGGCGACGCCATTCTTCGCCGCGCAGTACGAGGACAAGCACCTGCCCATTCCGCAGTCGCTGGCGAAGAATATTCAATACGCGTGGTACGAGTCGGGCCACATGGTCTACGTGCGCGATGAGTGCTTAAAACAGCTTCACGACAACGTGGCGGCGTTTATCAAGGGCAGTGGGCAGTGACAGGGGCCAGAGAACAGAGAGTAAGAGATAAGAGAACAGGGGTCAGGGGTCGAGTCGCGGAGCTGGCGGGGTTTGTGGAGCTAGAGGAGCATTCGGATTCTGCGAGATTGCGCGAGGCACGGACTACATGGTTGAGGAACCAAGCGGCTTGGTGTAGATGAACGCAGGCCGGTGGCGCGCGTAGTAGTGTTCTTCCCTACCCTTTTGTTCATATCCGCGGCTCCGGTAGAGCTGGATGGCCGCGGCATTCTCCACATCGACGTGCAACCAGATGGCGACGGCTCCGGCTGAGCGGGCCGAGTCTTCAGCGCGTTTGAGCAACTCGGCGGCAATGCCGCGGCGGCGTGATTCAGGATGCACTTCGATGGTCTGGATATAGGCCACGGTGCCTCTGGGCATGACAGTCCACTCAACCATCGAGAAACCGGTCATTTGTTGGTTGGATTCAGCGGCTTCTTTCGCGATCCAGATCGCAGAGTTAGGATTGGCGATCAGCTTCCGCATCCACGCCCGGCTGTAGCGAATGGGCGGCTCGAAACAAAGTTCTTCGAGCGCGTAGAGCGCGGCGAAGTCGGCGGGCTGGTAGGGACGGTAGCGATCGTTCACAGTTCGTGGTTCACAGTTCGGAGTTGGTCGAACCAAGGTCACTCATGTGAAACGCCGCAAGCCGCCGGAGCGGCCTGCAGGGCGAAAAAGCAACCGCAGATCCTTCGACTCGTTCCGCCAGGGCGGGACTCGCTCAGGATGACTGCGCTGGGACAAGCGGCAGGCATGCTGCCTACTGGAGCACTTTACACCTTGGCTTCGAGATCGGCGATCACGTCGAAGAAGCGCTGATCGAGGCGGCGGTTGGTTGCGATGGCATCCTTGATGGGAATGTCTGTGATGTCGAGTCCGTGGAGGACGGCGATGCGGCCCCACTTTTGCTGGTGCACCATGTCAATAGCGTGCAGGCCGTAGCGCTGCCCAAGAACCCTATCGTAGGCTGTTGGAACCCCACCGCGCTGGGTGTGGCCGAGGTTTACTGAGCGAGTCTCATAGCCGGTTTTCTTCTCAATAAGTTCGGCGAGCGCTTCTCCGATGCCGGAGAGGCGCGCGTGGCCAAACGAATCGACCTGCTGCGAGCCAAGAACCTGGCCGACTTCGGGCAGATGACAGCCCTCGGCAACGACGACGACACCGTAATGTTTGCCGTGATCGTAGTTGTATTTGAGGAGTGCGCAGACGTGGTCGATGTCGATCTCTTTTTCGGGAACGAGGATCACGTGAGCGCCGCCGGCGACGCCGGAAGCATAGGCGATCCAGCCGGCATCGCGGCCCATCACTTCGATAACGACCACACGGTTGTGTGAATCGGCGGTGGTGTGGATGCGGTCGACGGCTTCGGTGGCGATCATCACCGCAGTGTCGAACCCGAAGGTCTGGTCGGTGCCGCTAATGTCGTTGTCGATGGTCTTGGGCACGCCCACGGCCTTGACGCCGTTCTCGCTGAGGAAGAGCGTGACCGATTGCGTATCGTCGCCGCCGAGCGCGATGAGCGCGTCGATTTTGTCTGCCTTCAGCACTTCCTGCACTTTGTCGATGCCGCCGGGGATCTTCTTTACATTGGTGCGCGACGAATGCAGGATGGTGCCGCCCCTGAGCTCAATGCCGTCGACGGCGTCGAGGGTAAGCGGAATAAAGTTGTTATCGAGCACGCCCTTCCAGCCGTTCAGGAATCCGATGAACTCGTCTCCGTAGTGATTGATGCCTTTTCTCACGGCCGCATAAATGACCGCATTCAATCCGGGGCAATCTCCGCCGCCGGTCAATAAAGCAACTTTCATCGTGGAATCTCCTCAAAAGTGCAGTTCAGAGCACTAAACAGTGTATCGCGGCGCTGTTAAGGAGAATCGTGACGGGAAATACAGCCGCCCCAGCGACGAAGACCTCTCGCCTGCGAACCCGGCAGTGAAAAACGTAGCAAGGGAGCGAGAGGTGGAACCTCGATCAAGGCTGTGCTCTCCCCAGGTCTCAAAATCCAGATCTGGGGCACCCGCATGCGCTTCCGTGACAGTGCAGGCACTAGGATTAAGGTATGCCGGAAACTGGCGCTGGGTTCCTGCTCGCATTTATCGGCCTCGTGGTCGTAGTGCTGCTGGTGCTGTTGCAGCTAACGCGGCTCGGCTACCTGATCCGCGCCACAATTCCCGACCGGCCGCGGCAGCGCATGTTCATCGCGTCGGTGGCATTCCTGATTACCTTTGCCGGAGTGCGGCTTCTGGTCCACCGCATCGCCAACCACCAGCAGGGGCACTTGCAGTGGGTGGTTGTGCGCGGAACGCATATTCACCACCTGGTGTGGGGTATTTTGATTTTGCTTCTGGTGGGATACGGCTGGCTGCTGGACGTGGGCTGGTCGCATTCGCCGATGTCGATTTTTCTGGGGCGGCTTATGGCGGTGGGTTATGGCGTGGGCGCGGCGCTTACGCTGGACGAGTTTGCTTTGTGGCTGAGCCTGGATTCCGATGTTTATTGGACGCGCGAAGGCCGGCTGAGTATCGACGCCGTCATTCTATTCGGAGCGGTGCTGGCCGTGGGCGCGTGGGGCGCGCCGTTCTTTGGCGCGCTGCAGCGATTATGGAGCAAACAGGCGCCGGTCCCGCAGCGCGGGATCGGCAGGATCAGTTCGCCGATTCGCCGCGGGCGGTTGCTTCGTCGGCGTAAAGTTCGCCGATCACCGCCGAGTATTTCTGAGTGAGAACGCGGCGCTTGATTTTCATCGAAGGCGTGAGCTCGCCTGAATCCTGTGACCACTCGTCGGCTACGATGCGGAAGCGCTTGAGCGATTCAAAATTGGCCAACGAGCCGTTGACTTCGCGGACAATCCCGGCGTAAAGAGCCACAACACGCGAATCGGAAACCAGCGCGGCGCGCGACGAAGAATCCGCTCCATGATGGCGGGCCCATTCTTCCAGGGCGGCGAAGTTGGGAGAGATAATCGCACAGATGAACTTGTGGCGATCGCCGACCAGCGCAGCCTGCGCGACGTAGACGCTGTTCTTCAGCTTATTCTCGATCGGCTGCGGCGCGACCAGTTTTCCGCCCGACGTTTTCAGCAGCTCCTTTTTGCGATCGGTGATGGAAAGAAACCCGTCGGCATCGACATGGGCAATGTCGCCAGTACGAAACCAACCTTCGGCGTCGAGACATTCGGCCGTGGCAGCGGATTTCTGCCAGTATCCGGAAAAGACCGACGGGCCACGGACGAGCAGTTCGCCATCCTCGGCGAGTTTGAGCTCGATGTTGGGTAACGGCATGCCGACGGAACCCATGCGGTGGTGGAGGGGCGTATTGAGAGCGATAACCGGCGAAGTTTCCGTGAGACCGTAACCTTCCCAAAGCGCGATTCCCGCAGAAGCGAACCAGCGGGCGGTGTCAATTCCAAGAGGCGCGCCGCCGGAGACGAAAATTCTGACGCGCCCTCCGAAAGCTTCGCGAACTTTGGAATAGACAAGCTTGCTCGCCAGCTTCCATGCGATTGAGTTTGGCTGGCGGCCGTCATAGACCGTGTCAGCGAAACGCGAGCCGCGATGGAGGGCCCAGGCCAGCATCCGCTTTTTTACTGGCGATAGCTCGGATTTCTGCTCGACAGCCTGGCGAATCTTTTCATACACGCGGGGCACGCCGACGATAACGGTAGGCCGGACTTCTTTCATAGCCTGGGGCAGCTTGTCGAATTGCGAACAGTAAGCCACCTGCGCGCCGTGGTTGTACATCACGTAATCGAGTGCGCGCGCGGTGACGTGCGAAAGGGGCAGGAAGGAGATGCAGGCATCGCTCGAATTGAAGCCGAAATCGACCGCAGCGAAGTTCTGATTGGCGGCGAAATTGCCGTGAGTAAGGGCCACGCCTTTGGGCTCGCCGGTAGTTCCGGAAGTGTAGATAAGGGTGGCTAGATCGCCGGGCTCAACGGAACGAACCAGCGCATCGAAGACGGGGTCCCGATCCTTGCCGTCGATCTCGGAATTGACCAGCAATTCGCTCATCGCGATCGCGCCCTGCGGAACAGGCGAATCCATCATGACGATGTGCTGTAACGGGGTCTGCGCACGCACGGATTGCAGCTTGTCAAATTGCTGCCGGGTGGAGACGACCGCGATGCGGCAGTCAGCGTCCCGGACCTGCTCGGCAATTTGCTCGCCGGTCAAGGTGGGATAGAGAGGAACATCGGCGGCGCCTACGGCCAGTGTGGCGAAATCGGTGACGGCCCACTCCCAGCGGTTCTCGCTGATGAGAACAATGCGGTCGCCCTTCTTGACTCCATAGCGGAGAAATGCAGTGGCGAGAGCGCGGACGCGATGGTACATCTGGTCGGAAGAGATGGGGTGCCACTGGCCAAACTCGTCCTGCCATAAGACTGCACGCGGATTCGCGGCCGCCGCGATACGAACAAAGAGGTCATTGATGGTGGAGATTGAAGAAGGGGTCATCAGACGGTTTAAGGAACCGGGGCAATCGTATCACCCGAGCCTTGGAGAGTGTAAGTGCAGTGGTCAGTAATCAGAGAAAAGAGAACAGAGGTCAGAAAGCCGGGGGCAATAAGGGAACAAGAGAACGATGGCGGGAATTGCGGGGGCGAAGAACCTGCAGGCGCTGCGTGGTGGTTGAAGTTTTGAAGCGAAGCGAGGAGTCCGGCGAGCGCCGAACTCCTCGAGATGCATTAAGGACGGGAGTTACGGAAGGGCGTAAATCGATTGGAGAACCTTCTGCTGAAGGGCTTCAGGAAGCGGCGCGTAGGAGAGAGTCGAGACTTCGCCCTCGCCGGACTTGATGCACCAGCTCAGCATGTCCTTGATGGTCTTTTCGTTCTCCGCGTTCTTGGGCTGCGTTGGAATGAGGAGGTAGGTGAAGCTGGAGATGGGATAGGCGTTGGGACCGGGAGCGTTGGTGATGGAGACACGATAGTCGGCGGGAATTTTTGCGGTGGCCGCCGCGGCCGTCACGCCATCGATCGAGCCCTTGAGCCAGTTGCCGGCTGCATTCTTGATAGATCCGAAGTTGATGTGGTTCTGGAGGGCATAGATCAGCTCGACGTAGCCGATGGCGCCGGGAAACTCACGCACCTGCGCGGAGACGCCCTCGTTGCCCTTGCCGCCCACGCCGGTGGGCCAGTTGATGGCTGTCCCCTTGCTGGGGCCGCTTGCCCATTCGGGGCTCACCTTGCTGAGGTAGTCGGTAAAGATGAAGGTGGTGCCGCTGCCGTCGGAACGATGGATCACAATGATTTTCTGGTCGGGGAGATGGGCACCCGGATTGTCCTTCGCGATGCGAGGGTCATTCCAGTTGGTGATTTTAGAGAGATAAATGTCGGCCAGCACGTCGGGGCTGAAGCGAAGATCGGCAACGCCGGGAACGTTGAAGATGGGAACGACCGCGCCGAGGACGGTGGGAATGTGAATCAGCTTGACGCCACAGGTCTTGAGCAAATCGTCGGTCATGGGCATGTCGGATGCGCCAAAGTCGACGACCCCGGAGCAGGCCTGCTTGATGCCGCCGCCGGAACCGATGGATTGATAGTTGACCTCGACGCCGGGATGCGCGGCGCTATATTCGCTGAACCACTTGGAATAGATGGGGTATGGGAACGTGGCGCCGGCGGCGGTGATTTTCTGGGCCTGAGCCGCACTCAGCGCGCACACAAAGAACGCAAGGACAAGCAACGATTTCTTCACGATTAGCTCCCTTTCAAGATTGCTGCCGAGGCTTATTGTCAACGCCGAATGTTACGGGGAGTTGAAAAGAAGAGCGGTTTCGAGTCATTCCACATAAATCACTGTAAACCGTATGTGGGAATAGGCGTCTCGCGGTTACAACGCAAATTACAGCAGCTTTTAATCCGGAAGTTGGGTGAGCTTACCCGGTCTAGCGGCAGTTGGAAGGGCCGACCGCCCTCAAACCGTTGCGGCTGTCGTGGGCTGCGCGGGCTGCTGAGCCGGTTGGGGGGCGGTTAGCGGGGCGGGCGCCAGCGGCAGCGTGAAATGGAACGATGCGCCCTTGCCGAGCTCGCTTTCAGCCCAGATGCGGCCGCCGTGGGCCTGCACGATGTGCTTGACGATGGCGAGGCCCAGGCCGGTTCCGCCCGACTCGCGCGAGCGAGCTTTGTCAATGCGGTAGAAGCGCTCGAAGATGCGATCGAGATGCTCGGAGCCGATGCCGGGACCAAAATCCTGAATGGTGAATTGCACCTCGGAAGCGAGCAGACGGGCGCCGGCACGAATACGCTTGCCCGACTGGGCGTACTTGAGAGCGTTCTCCATGAGGTTGCCGAAGACCTGATGCATGGCGTCTGGATCGGCCATGACGAGAGCATCAGGCGCGCCCCCGGACTGAAGTTGAACGCCTGAGTCAACAACGATTCCACCGATGGAATCGACTGCATCCTGCAGAAGCACATTGGCGCGAACGGGCTGGAGCGTGAGTTTGTAATCCGGGCTTTCGACACTGGCAAGTGCGAGCAGGTCCTCGGTGAGACGGTTCATGCGGCTTGCGTTTTTGAGAATCACGCCAAGAAATTCAAGGGTGGTTTCGGGGCTGGGATGGGGATCTTCGATGAGCGTCTCCACATAGCCCTGGATGGACGTGAGCGGAGTGCGGAGCTCGTGGCTGACGTTGGCTACGAACTCGCGTCGCGATTTTTGCGCGGCCTCGATGCTGGTGACGTCGTGAAGCACGACCAGCGCTCCGCCCGCCGGCAACGGTGCGGCATTAACTTCAAAGACGCGGCCGGGAGCAAGCAGACTGGCGCGACCCACGCAGAGCTCGCCGCGCTCGAGCGCTCCACGCACGCAGGCCAGCAACTCGGGATCGCGCACAAAGTGGACCAGGGGCCGGCCAGGCGCGATCTGCGAATCGAGAATCCCTTGCATCACGGAGTTGGACCAGCGAACGAAGCCTGAGGAAGTGATGGCGACGACGGCTTCCTGCATGGAATCGAGCATGACGGCCAATTCGTCGCGCCCGCTTTGGAGTTCGGAGAAATCGCGACCGAGGCGAACTGCGGTTTCATTGAGCGCAGCTTCCATCGAGGAGAGCTCGGCAATTCCGCTGAAGGGGCCGGGAGTGGTATCGAGAGCGCTGATGCGAGCAGTCAGATCGCCATCTGCAATGCGGCGTGCGAAGGTGACGACGCGACGCAGACGGCCGGAGAATCGCCGGGCGACGGATGCGGCCATGGGGATAGCGACGACAAGTGCGACGAGAGCGAGCACGAGAACGTCGCGGCCGAGTGCATTGAGGTTGGCGCCTGGAGAACGGTCCAAGAAAACGAGTAATATAATCGCGCTCGTCACGGAATAGATGGCGAGAACGACAATGAACAGACCGAGCAGTCGGGCGAAGATTTTGGAGGTCATAAGAAGCAGCTTCTGGCTTCTAGCTCCTAGCTTCTAGCTCTTTCGCAATCCTGCGAAGGTGCCAGTTTAAGTTCGACGGCCGCTCCGGTTTTCTCAAGCTAGAGGCGCTGGTGGCTAGGAGCCTTCACACTTCTTTCGGCAGTTCAAAACGATAGCCGGCGCCGCGCACAGTCTTGAGGTAGCGCGGATTCTCCGGGTCGATCTCGATTTTCTCACGGATACGGCGCACATAAACATCGACAGAGCGGGGAGTGACAAAGCGGGCGTCGCCCCAGACGGCATCCAAAAGGTGATCGCGGCTGAAAACGCGGCCCGGATGACGGGCGAGATAGTCGAGCAGCCGGAATTCGGTAGCGGTGGTTGTGGTGAGTTCGCCGCGGACTTTAAGCTGCATCGCGCCGGCGTCGATAATGACTTCTTCGAAGCTGATGATCGAGGGCGATGTAGGCCGCTCGAAGCGGCGCAGCACGGCCTTGACCCGAGCCACCAGTTCGCGCGTGGAGAAGGGCTTGGTGATGTAGTCGTCGGCTCCCAGATCGAGGCCGAGGACGCGATCGTTTTCTCCGGCGCGGGCGGTAAGAAAGATGATGGGAATGGTGGAAAGGCCGGCGTGGTTGCGCAGACGGCGGCAAACGTCGAGTCCATCGCCACCGGGAACCATAATGTCGAGGAGAAAGAGCGCGGGCGGCTTGCGCTCGGCGTCGGGAATGAGATTGGTTGGGGTGTGAAACAAGCGAGCTTCAAAGCCCGCCGCTTCGAGATGATGTTGTACCAGCCTTGCGATATCGGCTTCGTCTTCCAGCACAAACACGGATTGGCTCAAAACCGTCAGTCCTCGTCCCGCGGCCGTTTGGGTTGCTCGGGATCAGTTTGACCGCTGGGAACCAAGAACAGAGTAAAACAATCAGGCAAATAGAATGCAAACGTTTGATGAATTTGAGGTGTGGAATGCGGACGAGTAGATGGCTTTGAAGTGCGTCTTTACGGAGCCAGGGTGTCGGCCATGGACGGAGGCGGCAGCGCTTCTGAGGCTACGGTGCACTCCTCGTCCCGGTCGTTGCAGGGACGGGCGGAGCGTTCATCCTGCGAGGCTTGCGACGGCTTGGCGCGGCTGGAGCGGCGGCTGCGGACCTGACGGACGGCAACCAAAATGAGCGCGGTGAAGGTGACCGCCAGAAGGACAATTGCCGTGAGGCCGTGCAATTGTTCGAGCGGCGCGTCGACGTCCTGGCCTACATCGCGAACCAGAAAAGTGAGGCCAATGAAGACAAATGCAATGTGGGTGCAAAACACCTGGAGTGAAGCTTTGCCGAGCGTGAGGAACGGCTCGATGGCCACAAATCGCAGTAGATATTTGCGCAGCCAATAGAGAACCACGGAGAAAGTAACCAGATTGACGACGCGCAGCGGTCCGATCTTCCATTTGTCGAGCTGAATGCCGAGCGCTTGCTGAGTAAGGTGCGGGCCAAGCCAGCCGTAACGCACTCCAATAAAAAAGAGACAGGCCGCGCAGCTGAGCGCCGCGATCCAGCCGGGAATGCGGCCAATGACCGGCCTCTGAAATGCGGATCGCGCGCCGAGCCAGAGGCCTACGACCCAGATTGCCTGCCAGGCGAAGAGGTTGAAGGATCCGGTTTCCTGCAGCGGGATTTTGAGGTGCGTGAATTGGACGATCCAGTTGTGAACGAGATCGCGCAAGCCGAATTGAGCCAGCAGCCAAACGGCGCCACTGGCAGCGAGGATTTTCTTCCAGCCAAAACGCACGCCTGCTGTCAGAAGCAGTGGCGTGAAGGAGAGAAAAATGACATACATGGGCAGAATGTCGAGCAGTGGTGGGCAATAAAGCAGCAGGACGGAGCCGGCGATGGCGACGAAAGGATGGGCGAGATAGAAGTCGAGCAGATTGCTGATGGCAGCCTTGTGGGTTCCGATGGCAAATGCGGCGGCCACGGTGAAAGCCAGCGCAAGCATGATCAGGTGATAGCCGTAGATTTTGAGCGAGCGCTTCCACAGGCGGACGCGAACACCGGAGGCGTTTTGGGTGAATTCGCGCATGGAGAGGCGACCGACCAGAAGAGCCGAGATGAATACGAACCCTTCAGCAGAAGAGACAAAGCCGAGAGGAGAATTCACAAAATCGCTGAAGCGCGTGGGCAGATGCGTCAGCGTCATCCAGACGAGGAAGAGCCCACGCAGTGCATCGAGCTCGGGGCGGCGTTCGGTGCGCGGAACCATGGCAAAAAACGACCGGACGCGGCACGGGCGTTAGAGTTTTAGACGCGGTGCGGGGATCGTGGTTGTCCGGTCAGAGAGGACAGGGCTCACGGCAACACAGAAATGAGAACTGAATCGTCGGCCCCCAAACGCAAGGGAGCCGGAGCCCCAAAAAATGCAGGTCCTTCGACTCCGTTCCGGTGAACCGGAACTCCGCTCAGGATGACCATTTACTCCTAAAAGAAATGGGGACCTAGCGCTTTTTCTTGGCCTTGGGAGCAGGCTTTTTTGCAACCGGCTTTGAAGGCTTTGCGTGAGCCTTTTTCACTGGCTTTGGAGTAGGCCTTGCCTTCGGTTTTGGGCGAGCAGCCTTAGCGGGCGCGAGTTTCTTCGCTGGGACTTTGACGGCCACTTTGACTGGTTTGGCTGTGGGCTTGGCGACAGTCTTAGCAGGCGCAGCATCCGGCTTTTTCGGTGCGGAGACGGGCTGAGACTTGGCTGGGACTGACTTGGCCGGTGCGGCAGGGTCCGCAGCCTTGCCCGCGACTGGTTTGGCGGCGGGCTTGCCAGCAAGTTTAGCTCCGGCTGCAGCTTTAATGCCTGCGGCTGGCTTAATAACGGGTTCCGGCTTCTGGCCTTTCTTGCCGGCTGGCTTTTTCGACGGCGCGGCATCCTCATCGTCGCCGTCCAGATCTTCCTCGTCCTCGCCTTCCAGATCTTCGTCGGCGCCATCAGCCAGGGCTCCCTTGGGCAAAACCGCGAGATCGAGCTCTTCGTCGTCGCCGCCCATCGTATCCAGATCCTCTTCAGGCAAAGCGTCTTCGGAATCTTCGTCCTCGATTGCCTGCTCCTTAATCTTGGCTCCGGCACGACGCGCACGCGAACGCTTAATGGTGACTTGCGGTGGCGGCGCGGGAGGTGAGTATGGCTCCAGAAATGCGCGCATCTCTTCCGGAGTCGTCAGCTTGCCATCGATCAGCTCGAGGAAGATTTTCTCAACGAGTTCCTTGTAAGCGGGCAGCTCAGGCGTGATGCGCATCTCTTGCATGAGGAGATGGGGAATCCGCTGATGGGCTTCGGGCCAGACTTTGAGGAAGAGGTTGAAGCGTTCCTGAACCGTCTTATCCTTGCTGGCAAAACCAAGCCAGAGAATCGCCTCTGGATCGTAGCTCATGAAGAGCTTGAAACATGCCGAGGGTTTGGCGTTCTGCTTCGACAGGAGTGTCTTAGCGAATCCTGAAGCCAGCGAGTCCAGCTTGCTCCACTCCTCGACGAAGCCCGGACGCAGCAGCGATTTCTTAAGCGCCGAAAGATCGCGCGACGGGAGTTTCGCGGTGAGCAACTGCATCTGCGCGGCAGACATGTCGGGATGAACACCCTGCACCTGGAGCTGCGCTACAAGATCGTGGAGAGCATTCAGCTTGGCCTCATCGGCTTTGGCGGAGGTCCATGCCGGAAACAGGATTTTCATCCATCCTTCGTCTTCCAGGGCACGCAGAACTTTCAGACCGTCTTCTTCATGGCCGATCTGCTCCAACTCCTCTTTACGCGCGTGTGCGGACAGGTACTCCATGACGTTTTCGTTCTTGGCATTGTCATAGCGAGTCTGGGTTCTGGGGTCCATTTCCCAACCCAGACGGGTCCGGTACCGGGTGGCACGGATGAGAAGCGCCGGATCTTCAATAAACCCATAATTTGAGACGAGGCGCAGGACGCGCATCTCGATGTCGGCGGCACCGTTCAGGGGATCCATAAGGAGGCCGTAGGAGCCCTCATTGAGCGAAATGGCCATGGAGTTGACCGTGAAATCGCGGCGGCGGAGGTCTTCATGGATGGACGCGGGATGGATGACGGGCTTGCCGGGCTTGGGGTATTCGACGCGGTGCGTGCTAACCACATTGACGCGCACCGTCCCCGGAAAACACAGGTAGAGACTGCGCGAAAACTCGTCTTCTCCCCAAACTTTTCCGCCGAGCTTCTCCAATGGTTTCTTTAGCTTAACGGCGTTCCCGTGGAAGGCAACCTCAAGCTCGCGAACAGCATGGCCGCTGGTAAGGTCGCGGACGGCGTCGCCGGTAAGAAAAAGGATGGTGCCCGCGTCACGGGCGGCAGTCCGAAGTTGCGCGAGGGCGTTGCGCTGGTCGGCCGAGAGCCGGTTCTCCAGCAGGTAGATATAGTCGGGCATGTTCTAACCTAATTCCGCCGTCTGGACCGCGGCCCAAGTGACTGATGATGCTGCCGTTATGGCGCGATAGACAACAACTTGCAAACAAAGACATTAACACAACTCGCCCCGGAAGACCAGCCGACTTGCACCGGTCTTGCAACTTTTGAGATGTGGGAAACGAAGCGTTCCTGATGAACTAGGGAGCCAAAAGAGTTCCGAATCGTGCAATGCACGCTACGCCGCGGCTCGTGCGACAATCCAGAGCGATGGCCTCGGCACGCAAACCTGTCATAGTGCGCAAGTTCTCTCGCGACTGGATCGCCGGTTATGCGGCGGGAGAGTTCGGGCAGAACGGGCCGGAACTCGAGTTTCTGGATCTGACCGGCAGGGTAGTACGCATGGGTTGGGACCAGGTGAAATGGATGTGCTACGTGCGCGCCCTGCCTGGGCCCGCGGACCAGGCTGACCCTGAGCGGCTGGTGCGCAAGCGATTTTCGTTGCGGCCACGCACGGCTGGTTTGTGGATGAGGCTTACGCTTCAGGACGGAGATGAGCTGGAGGGCTTGGCGGCCAATGACCGGAGCTTGGTTGAAGGTGCGGGATTGCTCTTGACTCCGCCCGATACGAGGTCGAATACGCAGCGCATATATGTCCCCAGGCAGGCGGTTCAGACGCTCGAGGTGCTGAGCCTGATTGGAGCTGCCGGCAAAAAGCGTGACGAAGCAGCGAAGCTGAGCGGCGAGCAACGAGATTTGTTTGGCGGGGAGAGCGAGGCGAGCGGGTAGCAGGCTGGCGAGAAGCGAAATCTGTCAGGCGTTTTGGGCGAGGGCAAACGGTTCCGAGTCCTGCAGGCTGAGGTAGTAGTTCGCGGTCAGGCCAAGTACTCGCTCTTCGGAGTAATGCTCGGAGACCCAGGTTCGCGCGGCGCGGCCCATCTGGGCGCGACGCTCCGGATCACGTAGAAGTTTGACGACTGCCTCGACGATGGCCTCGGGATATCCGGGCGGAATGAGAAGGCCGGTGACTTCCGGGATAACCGCATCGCGGGCACCTGTGGATTCGGTGGTGACGACCGGAATGCCGGTGGCCGCAGCCTCCAGAATCGCATTGGGAAATCCTTCGCGCCATGTGGGAAGAACCATCACGTCCATGCAGCGGAAGTAAGGCGCGGTATCGTTGACGAATCCCGAGCAATGAATGCGCGGATGATTGAGGATGCGATGGCGCAAATCGGCGTCGAGCGCGTCTTCGGCGCGATCGAACCAGCCCACGAGCAACAGATGCGTTGAAGGCGCTGCCTGCAGGATGTCATCGAAAGCCTCGATGAGCTCTGGCAACCCCTTGTCGCGCGTGAGGCGGCCCACGAATCCCACGACGAGCGCATCACCGGGAATGGAGAACTGATCGCGCACTGTGCTTGACCCGGGAGAGAAGCGATCCACATCGACACCGTTGCTGCTTCCCTCCCCTAACATCAGCATTTTGCCTGCGGGAGCCAGGCCGAGAGCCAACGCCTCAGCGCGGAGGCTTTTGCTGTTGCAGAGCACGCGATGCGCACAAGAACAGGCTAGACGCTCTGCGGTGAGCAAAACCCAGCGCTTCATGCCGAGCGACCTCTCGAGTTTGAGGCCGCGGAGCATGTAAACGCGCCGTGGGACACCACGCAACCAGGCGGCGACCATCCCCAGGAGACCGGCTTTCGGAGTGCTGAACTCAACTAGATCGGGTTTGTAGCGGCCCAGGATGAGCCAGAGCCGAAACAGTGCAATGAGATCGGAGAGAGGTGCAATCTCCCGGTGCATGGGGAGCGCAACACACTCGACGCCAGTGCGCGATGCCATGCGCTCAAGAAGTTCCCCAGGGCCGGAAACCAGAATGACCCGGAACCCTGCACGGCACAGCGCCCGCAGCCGCGCACCAAGAATGAGGCATAGCTCCTGCGTGGTGACGCCTAGAACGATGGTGGGCTGTTCGTTGGCACCGCGAGAAAGCTGGAACGACCGAGTGAGTGAATCTGCCATGGATCGCCTGTGTTGCGTGGAAGTCCCTGCATGTGAAGGGTGGGCAGCAGATTCTGGTGGAATTGGAGATCCAGTGCGGCAATATGGAGATTCCGACTGCAGATTCGGAGGGATTGGAAATTCAGCGGAGCAATTCGAAAACCAAGATTAGAGGAAACTAATACACAGGCCAGTGACTGCGAACACACAAGAGGTACTGAGCTTGGGTTGACAATGGTCTCCTTTCGTAAGAGTCAGGCTCGGGAAACCGTTGGCACGACGAAAAAAGATTCTCCTGCTCCTTTCGCATCTTGGCGGTGGTGGGGCTGAACACGTGATCGCTCTGGTAGCGCGCGGATTGTCGCAGGAAAAGTACGAGGTCCATCTAGGCCTGGTTGGACAACGTGACCGAGGCGGAGAGGTTCTGCCGGCTTGGGTGAACGTTCATCCTCTGGGAGCGCAGCGTGCTCGTGCGGGCGCATGGCCTCTGTTGCGCCTGGTCTGGCGGCTTCGGCCTGAGGTGGTGCTTACGGCAGCGGCCGAGGTCAGCTTTCTGGCTTTGATGCTGCGTCCGCTGTTTCCCGCGAATACGTCAGTGCTGGTGCGGCAGAATGCCACGGCTACGTCGGTGACGGCGTTCGGACGATTGCCGCGACTCATGCGTTTGCTCTATCGCATGCTTTATCGAAACTCCGATCGGGTGATTTGCCAGTCGCGGGACATGGCAAAAGATTTGGCGCAAGTGGCGGGGATCGGCGAGGAACAAATCGCTGTGCTTCCGAATCCCGTAGACTTCGCGGGAATTCGAGCAGCGCTACGCGAGCCGGCTGAAACAGCTTGCTCGGGAACCCGGCTGCTCGCTGTAGGAAGGCTATCCCCGGAGAAAGGATTCGATCTGCTGCTGCGGGCGCTGGCCGTGGTACGAGAGCGATTTCCGGACGCAACTCTGATTCTCGTGGGGGCGGGCCAGGAGGAGCAGGCTCTCAAATCACTTTGCCGCGATCTGGGATTGGAGGATGCAGTCGGATTTGCCGGTCATGTGGATCCGCCCTACGTATTCTTTCCACGCGCAACGTTGTTCGTGCTTCCGTCGCGCCATGAAGGCATGCCGAACGCGTTGCTGGAGGCTGCTGCTGCAGGCTTGCCGCTGGTAGCCACGCCGGCTTCGGGCGGAGTGGTCGACTTGCTGCGCGGGCGCACGGGCGCCTGGGTTGCGCCGGTTATCTCCGCAGAGGCGCTGGCAGACACGATCATGATCGCGCTTGCAACGATCCGGCCGGGGCAGCGGTTTTCTCGGCCACTTTTCGCGGCGCCTGAAGGGACGAACTCGGGACCGTCTGCTCGGACGAAGAAACATGGGGCAATGGAAAAAACTACAGAATAGTGGCTCGCGCATGAATTCTAATTCCGCACAAAGGTAATAAGTGTCACGGTTTTCCCTGTGGAAATTTATCTCTTGACATTTTTTCCGATCAGATGTTTCCTTTCAGTACAGTTTCAGTACATCTTTTCCACAGTCCACGTTGGGACGTGTTACCAGGGTCACTCCGCGTTGTCCAGGGAGCCTTGCTTCAGACGAAGAATGATCGTGCGTGCCGGGTCGTATCTTAAGGCTTTATTTACTTAGAGCACAGCCGCAACTCGTCGAAGAAGGATCCCGCCCAAGCTATCCACAAGCAGTTGCCTCGATTTCTGCGCACGATGATGCCGCATCCACCGCGGCGGACTATTTTCCAGCTGCGCAGGCTTGAGGCAGATTCATCACGTAGCTTTTTCGTTTGTCTTCGGCCGCAGATGCAGCCGGGAGACGATGCAGTTGTGTCGCTGGAGAAATGCCAGTGTTTCGTCCTTGGTTTGGTTTTGCCCTGACAGGGATTTTGTGTGCCCTGTCGCTCCCTTTCATTGCCATTTCCATGCTGATCGCCGGCGCCTGTACAGCGACAGTCGCGCTCGGCTCTCCCATTCGCGAGCGCGAGCGAAACCACGATGCGGAGCTCGAGAAAAAGTGGCGATCGAACGAGTTTGCCTTCGAGCGCGCGATTGAGGCGTATGAAGAGCTGATCGATGCGCACGCGTGGAGGCAGACGTGAGCCACGCGGCAATTGCCATTCCCGGCCTGAACCGCATCGGAGGCGCCGAACGGCAGGCCATGTTGCTCGCCAAAGGGCTGCGCTGCCGCGGTTGGCGCGTGAGCATGGTTGCCCTTTACGGCGATGGTGGGGCGGCGGCTACGGAACTGCGCGAATGCGGCGTGGCGTTTACCAGCCTTGGGATGCGCAAGGGGCTTGCGGATCCACGCGGGTGGATTCGGTTCCATCGCTGGCTGAAGCGCGAACAACCAGACGTGCTGCACGCACACCTGCCTCATGCCGCATGGCTGTGCCGGTGGTCGCGTCTGGTTGCTTCTGTACCGGTCGTGATCGACACGCTGCACAGTTCAAGTACTGGCACCAGAGGCCGGCGTGCCGGCTATGCGCTGAGCCGCTGGATGCCGGACCATGTTACGGCCGTCAGCCGAGCTACTGCAGCGGCGCATCTGGCTGCGCGGATGGTGCGCGAAGATCGGTTGTCCATCGTCGGCAACGGAGTTGAAATTGAGGCATGGGCGCCGGATCTTCAGGCTCGAAATGCCGCGCGGCGGGAGCTCGGATTGACGGACGAGTTTCTGTGGATGATCGTGGGCCGGCTCGAGCCTGTGAAAGATTATCCAACTCTGCTGCGTGCAATGGTGCGAACGCCGGAGAACGCGCGCCTCTTGATTCTGGGCGCGGGGCCGTTGGAAACAGAACTGGTAAAGCTCGCGGGACAATTTGGGCTGGAAAAGCGCGTGCGGTTTCTGGGCTTCGAACCGAATGTCGCCCACTGGATGCAGGCTGCGGACGGATTCGTTTTGTCGTCCCGCTACGAGGGCCTACCGATGGTCCTGCTGGAGGCCGGCGCCTGCGGAGTGCCGGCAGTGGCCACCGATGTGCCGGGAACGCGCGAGGTGGTGGTGGATGGTGTGAACGGCTGGCTGGCTCGCGCAGCCAATCCGGACAGCCTCTATAAAGCAATGACCAAACTAATGCACATGCCACTGGAGGCACGCTATGCGATGGGCGAGTGCGCACGGCGGCGTGTGATGTTGGAGTTCAGCCTCGAAGTTGTACTCAACCAATGGGAGCGTCTTTACGAGGCGTTGCTCAATCGAAAAGGCGTAGCGAAGCGAATGCGTTTGACGGCGCGCGAGGCCTTAAGTCGCCACAGCGCCGCTTCAGCATAAAGGTATTCAGACAGGGTCAAGGTGGTTGTCTCACTGCGAAAAAGAACACGATCGACGGAGGTGAATTGATCGGCATGGAGGGTTAGGAATTGGCGCAGGGCCGAAATGTCGGCATCCGAGGCGCTATTGGGATGGACGCAAATGGTCCAGAGGCCCTTCGGCTTGTCGACCGGGCCCCAGAGTTGTTGCGGAATCCAGGTCGCGCCGCCGCGGCGGAAGGGCACGCGCGCGAAACCATCGGAGAGCAGCGCGATGCCTTCAGCGCCGAGCGCATCGAGGGTGTTACGGTCGAAGCCATGACGAGGGGCCACCCAAATTCTGGGGTTGAGGCCGTGCGCCCGCAAGATCCGCAGGCCCTCCCTAACCCATGTGCGCTGCGTTGCGGCCGGAACACCGGCAAACTCCGATGTGTTGGCGAGGCCGAGAAAGCCGCGACCGTGGTTGGAGCAAACATGGCGATAGCCGTGCAATCCGACGACGGCGCCAGCAACTTCCAGCGCGTGTATGCGTAACCAAAAAGCAGGATCGGGCGTTGCGCCCTCCAGCTCGGGATCGCGGTTATCCGGAACAACGGCGAGGATCGGATGAAGGTTGAATTCGCGGATCAGAGCTTCAACGCGCAACCAGCGATCGACCGAAGCGGTGGGACAAAGGTCGTCGCAACGAAGCAGATACTCGGCAGGTGCGGGGATCATGCGGCGGCCTCCACTGCAAAAGCTCGCGCCAGCAATTTCCTGCTCCAATACCAAAGATAGAAAAAGGTGCTCACGGTCCAGAGCGAGGTCGCAAGCGCGATGCCCGCTACACCAAACCGGCGCATGAGGACGATATTGAGCACGATGTCGAGCCCGAGGTTGAGGATGCCGCAACCCAGGATCAGGTCGGTGCGGCGCATGGCGACTACGAAGCGATAGTAGACGCGGCTGACGACAAAGAACGGAATTTGAATGGCGTACATGGCAAGCACGGAGGCGACCGCCGCGGTGTCGCGCGGGCCAAATCGGCCGTGCTCCAAGGCGACGTGAACGATGGGGCGCGCAAAGGCAATCATCAGGACGGCGATGGGTATAGAAATCAGGGCGGTGAGGCGCACCCAGGTGCGAAGGGTGTTACGGCACCCATTCCAATCATGGCGGGCGATCATTTTCGAGAGGTATGGAACGATGGCGGTGGAGATGGCGCCAGCCAGCAGAGTGAGCACCACGCTGACAAAGCGATTGGCATAGACCAGGGCGGAAACGCTGCCGGCAACGAGCATCGCAGCCATCGCCTGATCGACGAGCAGGCCGCCGGAAGAGACCACGCTCGAGAGAAGGACTGGCCCGTATTGGCCCGCGACCTCGCGGGTTGGCTCGTCCAGGCGGTGCCAGCGCAGGCGAAAGCAATAACCGCGTCGCTGCATCATCCAAGCAACGAGGCCGGCGTGGAGCAGTGACCCGATCAGCGTGGACCACACCATCGCCCAAATCCCAAAGCGGCCGCCGTAGAAAAGAGCGCCGACAATGATGGCGATCGAAATCACGACCGGCGCGAGAGCTGGAACGGCAAACCGATCGACTGTGTTGAGAACCGCCGTGCAATTGGTGGCGACTCCCGTGATGAGAACCACGGGCAGAAGGCCGTAGAACAAATGAACAGCTAGTGTGAGCTTGGCTGGCGCAAAGTGCGAGGCGATGAGCGGAAAGAAGCCGCGCGCGGCAAGGGCCATGACGGCACTGGCGGCGGCCAGGAGCAGGCACATGGACAACATAGAACTAGAGAGAAGCTGCTGGGCGCGCTCGCGGCCTTCCTGTTCCCGTACCCGGACCAGCGTGGGCACCAGGGCCTGATTCATCGATTCCGAGATCAGGTTGACGAGCAGGCTGGGGATGAGCGCCGCAGCCAGGAAGGCGTCCATGGCGTCGGAGCGACCAAAGACGGAGGCCACTGCGACTTCTTTGAAAGTGGAAAGCACTTTGTCGAAAATGCCAGCCGCGCCTACAGAAACGGCGGCGCGAAAAATTGCACGATTGATGCTGGGGTTCCGGGAGGGTGCGGTAACGAACGAAGTGATCGACATGTCTCTAGTGGCGGCCTCTACGATTCCGGCTGCGCAGTGAGTTGCGCCATGCGAGTGGGCGAAGCAATCAGCGGGCGCACGGAGAAACACGCAGCAAGTTCGTTGGGCTGCTCGGTTGCAAGACGGCCCGCTACTGCAATCAGAGCCAGCAGTAGCCACGTGGTGCGGTTCTCCTCCACAGTGGCGACAAGTGAAGTGAGAAGCCAGACGAGCAGTGATGTGATGAGTGTTGTGCGCAAAGGTCCAGCTGTCCGGAAGGAGTCCCGAACGGCCAGCCCAACGAGAGCGATCGTCAGGAATAGCGCACAGAGTCCTCCACTGACGGCGATGGAGAGGGCAGTGTTGTGCGCGGTATCAATCGGAGAGAGATGCGCGGCGGCAACGAATGAGCCGAGTCCCGTTCCAAACACAGGCGCATGGACGAAGGCTCGCCAACCGGCGGACCAGATATTTAGCCGCTGATTCAAGTCGCCGGTCTGGATCTGTTCGGGAATTGTGGCCAGACGTGCCAGCGTGGCACTGGGAACGATGAGCCAGAGAGCAACCAGTAACGGCGGCAGCGTGAATGCAGCGGCGACGATTCGCCGCGGTCGGTTTTGCGTGAGAAGAACGATGGAGCCAGCGATTCCAATGACGGCGGCCAGAAACCCTTCTCGCGATGCTGTGAGCAACACTGCTGCGAGGCCCAGTGGGAAAAACCCAAGCGCCAGCAGACGCGGCGGCCAGCGGCGTTCGCAATGAGCCAAAAGCGCCGCCAGTGGGAAGCCCAGATCGAGAAAGCGTGCGACTTCATTGGGGTCCTGGCCGTACGCTGCAAAGCGGACCTGCCCGGTGGCAATCGCTTCAGGTGAGCTGAACGCCGCCAGGGTGAGAAGTGCAAGCACCCAACTGCCGGCTACCGTAGCGCGCAAAAGAGAGCGCAGATCGGAGGGTGTTTCGGCCAGTTCCCACATGAGCCAGACAATCATCACCTCCTGGAAGAAGCCACGCATCTCGATCAAGCTCGTGCGCGGATCGATGCTCCAGAGATACGAACAGCAGAACCAGAGAAAGAGCGCCAGAGTCAGCCAGCAGAACGCGCCGGGAGTGCGCGCGCGGCCCGCCTGAAGCATTGCCGGGATCGTGGCAAAAAGCACCAGCAGACCTGAGATGCGTGCTGCATTGCCCAGCAGTCCTCCGAGATCGAGCGAGTATTCCCAGGGAATGGCGAAGGCGAAAACGAGAAGCAGAAACCATGCGATTCTTCTCATTGCGCCTCGCTAATACCTTTGCGAATAAACCAGGGCTGAGTAGATGGTGACGCCAATGGTGGACTGAATGGCTGACTCGAGTGTGCGATTGACGAGGTTTTTGGCGACAGAATCGGGAACGTAGAGAATGTCGCGGTCCTGGATCGGCTGATCCGGATCTTGTCCGCGCATCATGCGATGAAGGTTGAGCGCGATCATGGCGCGGCCTCCCTTTTGCTCGCGAATGAGAAGCGCTTTGCCGACAGCGGCGTTTTGCGATGGCCCCCAGGCCAGCGAGAGCGCCTGAACCACGGTGAGCCCCTGCACGGGATCGACAGGAAAACCACCCGGACGGATCACATCGCCCACAACGTAAACGAGGCCTGCGCGGCTTACCTGGACCGTGTCGCCGGGGCTGAGCTCGGGATTGTGGTCGGAAGACGTATCGGTTCCGCTCGGATCGAGAACGACTGCGTGCGGAATTTTTGAATTTGATTGATGAAAAATATTCACCAGGCGGCCTGCATTGGGCGAAAGGCCGGCGGCAGCTGAGAGCAGATCGAGCAGCCGATGATGAACGGTGAAGGGATAGACGCCGGGACGCGTGACTTCGCCGAGGACACTGACGTCCTGTCCGGCGTAGATAGTGACCAGCACCGAGACGAGCGGGTGCAGCAACATTCCTTTCGCAAGAAGCGCGGCTTCAATGGCGCGTGCTGCGGCCTGCTCGTCCATGCCCGCGAGCTTGACTTCGCCGATTAAGGGCAGTGTGACCGTGCCTGCCACTGAGACGCGAACAGTGGAGTGAAATTCCGGCGTGTGGTATTCGGCGATATCGAGAAAATCTCCAGGGCCGATGGGCGCAGGCATCGGAGCGGGAGTCTGCGAAGAGGAAGGGACCGCAGGCGTTGGCGGAGCGCTGCCGGCATCGTTCCAGACTGCAGGCGCATTTTTCGGATTTGGGATGCTCTTGGTGTCCTGCGACTGCGGAAAGCTGGCAATGCCGGAAGGTAAGCCGGAGGTGTTTGGCGTGGGCGCCTGCGCATTTGCTGCTGCGTTGTGGCCACAGAGCAGGAACAGCGCGACGAACGCAGGAACAAGGGCCGAGCCGAGAGATTCGCGCAATAGTGCAGCGCCAATCGAGATCCAGAGCCCCACAAAGAACGTGATCGCGCAATAGAGCGGCAGGTCAGGAGCGACGGGCCTGACTGGTTGGCGCGCGTAATCGACGACGGAGATGTTCGAAGAACGCACCCCGGCGGCAAGACCGGCCTCTTCGGCTTTGTCCTGCACGCGGAGATATAAATCATGGCTCGCGTTCGCTTCCTGGCGCATGACGGCATACTCGGTTTCAGCCTCGTTCACCTTCATCCCTTCGCTGGTCGCTGCGGCGAGACTGTTCTTCACTAACTGCTCGCGATCGAGAGCGGTTTGCCAGTTGGAGCGGAAGCGTTCGACAAGCTTTGTGTCCTCGGCTTGCTTTTGCCGGTCGAGGTCCTGCAGCTGGCGTGCAATTTCGACGACGCGAGGGAAACCCGAACCATGTTCCGCGCTGAGTTGGGCCTGTTCCTGCTCAAGATCGCTGCGGCGCGCATGAATCTGTTGAAGAAGCGCAGTCGCAAGGTTCGCGTTGTCTGATTGCAGCCGCGGATCGGAGGCGATAACTGTCTCCGGATCACCCCGTGAGGCGGCGCGATACTCGGCTTCAGCAAGAATGCGATCTGTGGTGGCCGCGACAAGTTGACGGCTGAGCTCGTCTATCTCAAGCAACACCGAGCTATGGTCGGTTTCCCCAGGCTGGCCATTGGCCATCACCTCGGGAGTGCTTACAATTCCATGCTGGCTTTCGAATTCCGCCAGGCGCTGCTGATCGCGATCAACGGTCGTTTTCAAGTCAGCAAGCTGTGCAGTGAGCCAGCCGGAAGCCGCTGCTGTGGCCTCAATTTGCGATTCGGTTTCCTGCTCGTTATAGGCGGCAATGAGTTGGTTGACGACTGCGGCCGAGAGCGCCGCGTCGTGCGAGCGAAAGCGAATTTCGACCAGCATGGTGCGCGGCACCGACTCTACGTGCAGGCGGCGCGAGAAGCGATCGAGAAGCCAAGCCTGAGCTGCAGGCGTGGGCTTGGCGAGATCAAAGCCCGCAAAGCGGCTGGAAAAGTTGCCGCAAAAACCGGGAGCGCCGGGAAGCCTGAGCGCGACAATTACGCGCCACGCAAGGCGATCGCTGCGCAAAACGCTGGCCAGGGTTTCAAGAGCGATGGGCGCAGAAAGGATGGAGGTGGCAACCTGCGCTTCAGCCCCGTCAAGATTGAGCGAGGAGACGGGCGCGGCTCGGAGCTCGACGCGGGCGGAAGCTTCATATTGGTTGGGAGCAATGAGGCAGTAGAGAACACATGCAGCGAGTAGCGCCCCTTGAATGATGAGGATGAAGCGCCGCCGACGCCACATTACGCGCCCAAGATCTCGGAAGGAAGTTGACGTGGACGAAGCAGTACTCGCGGGAGCATGCGCCGCGGACTGAGGCAAAGGAACTGTGCCCAGGCGGACTTCGTGAATCAAAGGTGCATTTGGCAACGGAACGGAACCTCAAAATACCTCAGGCCACGCGCGGTTCCAGTCCGCCGTTGTTCTTTCCGGAAGCCGGCAAGGAACACTTCGACCTGTCGCCACACAACGCAGCGAAGACTCGCCATGAGCCTCTGCCTCACCCCACGCCGTCGGGGGCAAAAGCGATGACTCTGGCGTTCAGAACGCACAACTATTCTGGGGAAATCTCTGCCAGTTTCTTCCTTTGAAGACCATTCGTCAATGGGCTACATCACACAAGCGTGATTGCGATCACACAGTAAGTTCGCGACTGCGCACGGCGCATGCGACTCAATGGACACCTGAGCGTGCTTGTAGGAGAGATTGCCAGGAAAATGGCGATGCGGCGAATGGAACCTAGTTCTGCGAGGTCCTGTACCAATCCACGGTGCGTCGGAGCCCTTCGCGGAAATCGACCTGCGGGGCGTAGCCAAGCAGTTCCCTTGCCCGGCTGATATCGGCCAAGGAATGCTTGATGTCTCCGGAGCGCGACTCTGCATAGATCGGCTTGCCGCTGTAGCCGGTAAGCTCACAGAGAATTTCAAACGTCTGGTTGAGCGTGATGGCCGAGCCGGTGGCCACGTTCATCATCTTGCCGGACACTTTCTCGGCCGGTGCAGACGCGGCGAGAAGATTGGCGTGCACCACGTTCTCGATAAATGTGAAGTCGCGACTCTGCTCGCCGTCGCCAAAGATCGTGGGCTGCTGGCCGGCCAGGAGCTTGCGACAAAAGACGGCGAGCACGCCAGAGTAATGCGACGTGGGGTCTTGAAAGGGGCCAAAGACGTTGAAGTACCGCAAGGTGACGGTTTCAAGCCCGTAAACGCGCGTAAAGGAGCTCAAATAGTGCTCGCCCGCCAGCTTGGCCACGGCGTAGGGACTGATGGGGTTGGGCACCATGCCTTCGCGCTTGGGAAGCGTGGGCGTGTCGCCGTAGACCGACGAAGAACCGGCGTAGACGACGCGGCGCACACCGGCGGCTCGAGCGGCTACAAGCACGTTGAGGGTTGCGTCGACGCAGTTGCGGTTGGTCGCCACGGGATCGGCCACAGAGCGCGGAACGCTGGCCAGCGCGGCCTCATGAAAGACGAATTCCACGCCGGCGCAAGCCTGGGCGCAAACCGCCGGATCGGCCAGGTCGCCCTCGATGAACTCCATGGAGTCAAGACCGGCAAGATTGGCGCGCTTGCCGGTAATGAAACTATCGACGCCACGGACCTGCTCGCCGCGTTTCAGCAGAGCGGCGGCAATCGAACGGCCAATGAATCCAGCCGCTCCTGTGACAAGATACTTGGCCAAGCGTGTACCTCGAAAGAAACAATGTGCAATGCCCCGATCGGAGACCAGCACCGGCTAGGATACTATTCGAAGCCAGCGATTCGCTGGGCCGTCTAGATACCCGTTGACCAATTGAGCAATGGAAATCGGTTCCGTAAGAATCATCACTTCGGCCATGATAGCTTTTCTTCCAACTTTCGCTGAGCCTCAACGCTTTTTCACATGGGAGCGCGGTCTGTTTTTGGTCCTCGCACTTTTGTCGATGCTGTGCTTCTGGTGGCGATTCGGGCCGATCCTCGCAAAGATTCTCCACTCGAAGCGGGACCCCGGTTTTCATTTCTTTCCCATCGGCAAGCGCGTGCGCGACTTCGTCTGGGAGGTGCTGCTTCAAGCTAAAGTCATTCGTGAGCGTCCGCTGGCGGGAATCGCACACGCGCTGGTTTTCTGGGCGTTCTGCGCCTTTGCGCTGGTCACGCTGAACCACTGCGCGACGCTGTTTGGCTTGGGGTTTCTCGATCCTGCTGGCCGCGTTGGGCGTTTCTACTTCTATTTTGCGGCGTTATTCGCGGCCGCTTGCGCTATAGGGATTGTTGGGCTTTTTATCCGGCGATTCTTGGCGAAACCTAAATGGCTGGGCGCAGTCTCGTGGGAATCGGGACTGATCGCGCTGCTGATTTTCGTGTTGATGGTGACGTATCTGGCGGCGTCTTTGGTGCCGGGAGCGGGGACTGCCGGACAGGTGCTTTGGTGGGCGCACACGCTCACGCTGCTTGCGTTTCTGCCGGTGATCCCGCATACGAAGCATTTGCATCTGGTTTTGAGTCCTTTCACTGTGTTTCTCTCGCGCGGCGGATTTGCGGAGATTCCTCCGCTTGCGGACGACGAAGACTTCGGGCTGGTGGCAGGAAAAGATCTGACGCAGTTAGTCAGCCTGCAGGCCTACTCCTGCGTGGAATGCGGGCGATGCATGGAGCATTGTCCGGCGAACCACACGGGCAAAGTGCTCAACCCGAAGGAAATTGTGCTGGGGCTGCGCGGGTATCTCAATGATTGTGGTCCCGGCTCGGAGGAGCCGCTGTTGGGCAAGTACAACTCGCAGCAGGCGGTGTTTGAGTGCACGACGTGCGGCGCGTGCGAGTTCCAGTGCCCGGTGGGTATTGAGCATGTGCCGATGATTGTGGGGCTGCGTCGCGGCGCTGTGAACACGGGCACGTGGGAAGACGATCACGGCGCCAAGCTCTTTCTGGCGCTGGAGCGGGGCAGCAATGCGTTGGGGATCAGTTCGACGGAGCGCGACGAGTTTGTCGAGAAGAGCGAGTTCCCCCTGTTTGACGGCACGCAGGAGTATTGCCTGTGGCTCGGTTGTATGGGCTCGTATGACCCGCGTGGTCGCGATATTGTTCTGGCTTTGGTCAAGGTCCTGCGTCACCTCAAAGTCACTTTCGGGGTGCTGCACAAAGAGCGGTGCACCGGCGATCCGGTGCGGCGGCTGGGTAACGATCTGCTGTTCCAACAGCTCGCGGAGTCCGGACTGGAGGCGCTGGCACAAAACAAAGTGAAGAAGATCGTGTCGATCTGCCCGCATTGCGTGCGAACCATTCAGGAAGACTGGAAAGCGTACGGAGTACCGCCTGAAGTGGAGCACCACAGCGAGTTTCTAGCTCGTTACGCTCGCCAACTACCGCCTGTCCAAGACCAGAAAAAGATTGTGTTCCACGATCCGTGCTATCTGGGCCGCTATCGGAATGTGTACGATGAACCGCGGAAAGTTGCGGCGCTGGCCGGTGAATTGGTTGAAGCGCCACGTTCGCACGAACGCAGTTTTTGCTGCGGAGCGGGTGGAGGGTTGGCGTTTCTTGGCGAGGAGAAGGGCGAGCGCGTGAGCCATGTGCGCGCCGCCGAGCTGGCCGAAACTGGCGCGAGCGTTGTGGGCACGGCATGCCCCTTCTGCAATACGATGTTCCGGGACGCATTCGCGGAAAAAGGTGAGAGTGCGCCGGAGCTGATGGACATTGCGCAGATTGCGGCGCGGGGATTGCCGGGGAGTGTTAGAGGTTGATTGTCTTGCCTTCCCAGATCTCAAAATTGAGACCTGGGGCACCCATACACATGGAAGGAACGAATGAAGATCGTCGTAGCCATCAAACAGGTACCGGAACGCGATGCGCTGGTCAGGATTGCCGCGAACGGAAAAGAGATTGAGGAACGCGAGCTTCAGTGGGCAATGAACGAGCCGGACGCCTATGCACTGGAAGAAGCGCTGCTGCTCAAAGAAAAGTCGGGCGCCGTCGAAGTGATTGTGGTGAGCGCCGGACCGGAGCGCGTGGGCTCGACGATTCGCGAAGCACTCGCGAAAGGCGCGGACCGGGCCATTCATGTTGTGTGCAATCACTTGACCGGATGTGATGCCCTGGGCGTGGCACGGATGATCGCGGCGGCTATCAAACCTGAAAATCCCGACCTCGTGCTCACCGGCTTGCAATCGGAAGACGTGGGGATGGGTCAGACAGGCGTGATTCTTGCCGAACTGCTGGGATTGCCCCACGCAACCATGATTCTTCAAGTGGAAGTCATTGGCGCCGGCCTGAAGGTAAAGCGCGAACTTGAGGAAGGATGGTTCCAGCAAATCGAATTGCCTTCTCCCGCAGTGCTGACGATGCAGTCGGGCGGAAACAAGCTGCGCTATGCGACCTTAATGGGGATCAAACGCGCCAAGAGCAAAGAATTGCGGACAGTGAACGCAGCGGACGCCGGAGCGGAAGGCTCATCAGCAATAGTGCTCGAACAAATCGCTCTGCCAAAGAAGCAACGGCATACGCAAATGCTGCAGGGCTCAGCCAAGGAAGCCGCGGCGGTGCTGGTGGAGAAGCTGAAAACGGAGGCGTGCGTTCTATGAGTGTTCTTCTGGTTTTGGAGCAGAGTGGCGGAAAGATCAAGAAAGCCAGCTGGGAAGCGCTTGCTGCAGCGCATCGTCTCGCGCCCTCCGAGAACATCACGGCCGTCGTTATCGGCGGGGAAACCGAAGCACTAGCTGCGGACGCCGCGGCTCACTCCGTCAGCAAGGTGATTCGCATGGAGCATCCGCTGCTCGCACAGTACACCTCTGACGGTTTTTGCTCCGCTTTGCAACAACTCATACAAGACCAGCACCCGACGCATATCGTTTTTCCACACACCTATCAGGTGCGAGATTTCGCGCCGGCGCTGGCTTGTCGAATGGGTCAGGTGCTGATTGGCGACGTGGTCGAGATCGAAGAGGGGCCAAGGTTTGTGCGGCAGCTCATGCAGGGGCGGTTGAACGGCAGCTATCGCCACTCAGGCGACGGACCGTGCTTTGTTTCTGTGCAAGCGGGTGCGTTTCGTGCAGAAGCGAGAGAGGAACCGCAACGAGCTCAGGCGACAATCGAGAGGTTTAGCCCGAGCATTGATGCGGCGCAAATTCGCACACAACCCGGCGAGCCATTTCGCGGATCGGAGCAGACGGTCGATCTGGGCTCGGCGCAGCGCATCGTCGGCGTTGGGCGCGGCATCAAGGCGGTCGAAAACCTCCCGATGGTGCAGGAACTGGCGACGGTGCTGGGCGCGGAGTTGGCCGCTTCTCGACCCATTTGCGACAACGGCTGGCTTCCCCTGGAGCGGCAAGTGGGAAGCTCGGGCCAGACGGTTGCGCCAAAGATGTATCTCGCCGTCGGAATCTCCGGCGCCATTCAGCACCTTGTCGGCATGAAAGGCTCGCAGTGTATCGTGGCCATCAACAAAGATTCCGATGCGCCCATCTTCGAGGTGGCCGATTACGGAATCGTCGGCGATCTGTTCGAAGTGGTTCCGGCGCTGACAGAGGCGGTGAAGGCGGCGAAAGAATAGGCCGTCGTGATAGGGCCGCCCACAGATCCTTTCGAACGGGAATGAATCTCTAAAGAATCAGTTCCATCTTTCGCGGTAAACAATCGCAGTCTCAATGTGTTATGGTTCCATTTTTGCCGCGCACCCTGGCGTGATCGAAGGGAAATCAAAATGCTGTTCCCAGAAACTTATTTGGCCGCGTTGCTGCTCACCATCCTGACTATGCTGTGCTGGGGCTCGTGGGCCAACACGCTCAAGCTTTGCCCCGGCTACCGCTTTCAGCTTTTTTATTGGGACTACGTGCTGGGCATGGTGGCGGCCGCGGCGTTTTGGGGGTTGACTGCGGGCAGTACGGGACACGCGGGGACGCCGTTTCTGGCCGATCTGAAACAGATGACAGCCGGACCGATGCTTTATGCGATCGCGGGCGGCGCAATCTTCAACGTAGCGAATCTGCTACTCGTCGCCGCGATCGACGTAGCCGGATTGGCGGTTGCATTCCCGGTCGGCATTGGGCTGGCACTGGTAATCGGCGCAATTTCGACTTACGTTCTGAAGCCGGTGGGCAATCCGGTGTTGCTGTTCAGCGGAGTGGCGCTGGTGGTGGTGGCCATCGTGCTGGACGCAGCGGCGTATCGAAAACGTGAAGGCACGGCTAAGGCAACGACGGGCCGCGGCATCGTGATCAGTCTGGCGTGCGGCGTGCTGATGGGCTGCTTTTATCCGTTTGTAGCGCGGGCGCTCAACGGCGAGCCTGGCGCGGTTGCTCCCGGCCCTTACGCAGTGACAATGTTCTTCATGCTCGGCGTGCTGGTTTCCGCAGTGCCCGCGAACTGGCTCCTGATGAAGAAACCGCTGGATGGAAAAGAACCGGTAGATGGCGCAGGTTACTGGCGCGCGCCTCTCGGCTGGCACCTGGCCGGCGCATTGGGCGGAGCGATTTGGTGCACGGGCGGCGTGGCGAATTTTCTCGCGTCCGGAGCGCATCTGGTGGGACCGGCGGTTTCTTATAGCATTGGTCAGGGTGCGACCATGGTCTCCGCGTGCTGGGGCGTGTTTGTCTGGCGCGAGTTCGCAGGCGCTCCGCGGCAGGCCAGGATGTTTCTGGTGCTGATGTTTATTTTCTTTCTGGCCGGGCTGGGCGCAGTGGCGCTGGCCCCGCTGTATTGAGATTCCGCGATGAATAATTTGCGCAAGCCAATCGTGATTGTCGGTAGCATCACCATGGATCTGGTGACGCGCACGCCGCGCATTCCTGCCATCGGGCAGACGCTGATCGGAACAGGATTTGAAACCACGCCCGGGGGCAAGGGCGCCAATCAAGCAGTGGCGGCGGCGCGGCTCGGTTACCCCGTGGCCATGGTAGCTAAAGTGGGCGACGATGCTTATGGACCGGCGCTGATTGAGAACCTGAACCGTGCCGGCGTGGCGACGGGGGGAATGTCGACGGTTGCCGGCTCCTCAGGCCTGGCGCCGATGTTCGTTGCCGATGATGGCCTGAACGCAATTGTTGTGGTTCCGGGAGCAAACGGCAAAATGGATCGGGCGACCGTCGACGAACATGCGGAGCTGATTCGTTCTGCTGGGATGGTATTGTGTCAGCTTGAAATTCCGATGGACACGCTCGCCTACACCCTCGATTTTTGCGCGCGCGCCGGCGTACCGGTGACGCTCGATCCAGCACCGGCCGCAGATCTGCCGGAATCGGTTTGGAGCCAGGTGGCCTGGTTCACGCCGAATGAAACAGAAGCTGCGCATTATGTTGGCGACGGAGCAGACGTGCAGGAAAGCACAAACAGGCTTCTGGCGAAGGGCCTGCGCGGCGTCGTTCTTAAGCGTGGCGGCGAGGGCTCTTATGTAGCCGTTGCAGGCGGCAAAGCCGAATGGGTAAAGCCGTTCAAGGTGGACGCCATTGATACCGTTGCCGCCGGCGATTGCTTCAATGGCGCTTTCGCGGTGGCGCTGCTTGAGGGAAAAGATCCATGGGCAGCGGCGCGATTCGCCAACGCGGCAGCGGCAATCTGCGTTACGCGCAAGGGTGCGGCGGCATCCATGCCGATGCGCAGCGAGGTCGACGCGTTCTTGCTCAACCGGAGCAGCTAGTACACAATCGCAGGTCTTTCCGGCTCGACGCCGCACACTCGGCAAGACAGCTTAAATGAAGGTCCTTCGACTGCGCGGGTCGCGCACAACGCGACCCGCTTCGCTCAGGATGACCATGCGCTGAGTATGCGTGCAATTTGCAGATGTGCTTTCCTGCTCACCAAACGTGGCAGGCGTTATCGGGCATCATCGGCTGGCCCACTTTGCATCCGAAGGCCTGTCCAAACTGCGTCAAATTCTGCACCACGCCGTTGGCACGGATTGGATCCGGTGAATGCGGATCGGTCTGGACGATCAAACGCGTCAGTTGAGGCCGCCACCCACCGCACCAATCCTGCCCGAAGGCCATGAAGAATTGCTGATCCGGTGTGTAGCCGGAATCGTCTTTCGCCGTCACATCGATGCCTTTGCGTTTGGCGTCGGCCTGGAAAGCCATATATGCAAGGCGGAGACCTCCGTTGTCGGCGGTATTCTCGCCCAGGGTCAGCTTACCGTTCACCTTCACATGGTCGACGGCGGTAAAGTTGCCGTACTCCTGCTGAACGCACTCAGTCATATTGTCGAACTTCTTGCGATCGTCCGCGGTCCACCAATCCTTGAGATTTCCATTGCCGTCGAACTGGCTTCCCTGGTCGTCGAAGCCGTGCGTCAGCTCGTGCCCGACGAAGAATCCCAGATGCCCATAGTTCTCCGCGTCGGTGGCCTTCGGATCGTAAATCGGAGACTGCAGAAACGCTGCGGGGAAGTTGATATCGTTCATCGATGGGTCATAGTATGCGTTGACCGTGGAAGGGCTCATGAGCCATTCGTCCCGATTAACGGGCTTGCCGATTTTGGCAAGGAGACGGTTGTTTTCGAATACCGCTGCTCTGTAAGCGTTTCCGAGCGCGTCGCCTCTGGTTACGGATAACTTGGAGTAATCGCGCCAGTGTTCGGGATAGCCAACCTTATTGGCGACCATTTGCAGCTTCGCTTTAGCCTTGGCGCGGGTTTCGGGGCTCATCCAATCCTGCTTGTCCAGTTCGCTGTCCATGGCGTTTTCAATGTCGTGGACCATTTGCGATGTGAAAGCTTTCTGCGCGGCGGAAAACTGGGAGTTCACATAAACCTGGCCAATCGCCTGGCCGAGCGCGTTGTCAGTTGCACTCACGCAACGCTTCCAGCGCGGCCGCTCCACTTGTTCTCCGCTCAGCTCGCGGCCGTAAAATTCAAAGTCCGCATCGTACATCGCCTTGGGGAGAGCGTAGGACGGGGTGCTGTTCACCAATTGCCAGCGAAGATAGGTCTTGATGGTTTCAAGGTCAGTGGAATCGAGAATCGCCTGGAGGCCTTTGAAGAAATCTGGATTCGTGACATTTAAATCGGCAATGCCCGGTACCCCGGTGCGCGCGAACAATTGCGGCCAATCAATGTCGGGCGTGAGCTTGGCCAATTCCGTCGCAGGCATCATGTGATAAACCTTGTGCGGATCGCGCCGATCGGTCACAGCCATTGAAACTTTGGCCAGCGCTGTTTCAAGCGCCATGATTTTCTCGGCGTCGGCCGAGGCCTTGTCGGCAGGCTCGCCCAACAGACCCAACATGGTTGCTATGTGGGCCACGTAATCTTTGCGCGTTTTCTCTGCGGCGTCGCCGGTTCGGAAGTAGTAATCGCGTTCTGGCAGGCCGATGCCACCCTGGTCGACAACAGCAATTTGTTTGCGCGCGTCGGCAAAGTCCTGCTGCTCAGAATAGTTAAAGAACGCCCCGATGTTGATCATCTGGTCGTGCGCCAACAGATCGGTGAGCTGCTTCTTATCGCTCAACGCGGAGATCCGGTCGAGCTCGGGCTGAAAAGGTTTGAGGCCAGCGTCGTCGATCGCCTTTTCATCCATACAGGTGGCGTAATAGTCGCCAATCTTCTGCTCGTTGGGCGTATGCTGCGCGCTTTTGTCGGCCACATTGTCGAGCAATTGGTGCAACACACTCCGCGTGTGGTCATCAACCATCATCAGGTTGTCGTAGCCGGGCAGGTCGGGGGGAGTGGGATACAACTTGGTGAAGTTGCCGCAGGCATACTGCACGAAGTTCGTACAAGGATTGACGGAGGGATCGACCAAATCCTTATCGAGACCCGACGGAAGCTTGACGGGTGCACTCGACTCGTTCTGCTTGGGAGCCGGGGCCTGGCCACTGGCGGCGGAAATCAGGAGCGCGGGGATGGAGCCGCAAGCCAGCAGCAGCGCAGCCCCTCGAAGTAGTCGATTCATTTCGAATGCCTCCAGACGAATTCTTGGGAAGGATCGGAGTGGTTCCCGGTCTCCCGAACAATAACAACGATTGTACGTCTCGGCTCATCGCCCTTCCGGTCTGCGAACCAATCGTTCGTCACGCAGATTGGCAGCCGGTCACAAAATAGTACATGAATCCCCACCCTGAGTTGTTTTTCGACATAAAGGATCGCATTGCGCGAAAAAACGCAAAAAAGGCCCCGCCAAGCAGGCCGAAGAATGAATTAAATCTCGCTGAAACGACGCGGCCGCGACAGAAGTCGCGGCCATGCCATGCTGAGCTGAGGCGTACCTTAGGCGACCAGCGCCATCTCGCGAATGGTTTCTTTGCGCGCGGTGAGGCGATCGATCAGGTCGCGACGAACTTCATAACCGCGACCAGGTGTATCGGGAATCGCGATCTCGCCCTGCTCGGAGACGGTAACGCCGGGCTCGATGATGTCCTCGGCAAAATAGCGCGACGAAGCGGAGACGTCGCCGGGCAAGGTGAAGCCCTCAAGGGTCGAAAGCGCGATGTTGTGCGCGCGGCCGATGCCCGACTCGAGCATTCCGCCGCACCAGACAGGAATTCCGCGCTCCATGGCCGCGTTGTGTACAGCGATGGCCTCGGAGAAGCCTCCCACGCGCCCCAGCTTGACGTTGATAATCTTGCAGGACTCCATTTCGATGGCCGCCAGCGTATCGCGGCGATTGCGAATGGATTCGTCGAGGCAGATGGGCGTGTTGAGCCGCCGTTGCAGCACGGAGTGGAAGTAGAAGTCGTCATGCCAGAGAGGCTGCTCGATCATGAGCAGGTCGAAAGCATCGAATGAAACGATGTGATCTTCGTCGCGCAAACGATAAGCTGAGTTCGCGTCGCAACTGAGCAAAATGCCCGGCCAGCGGCTGCGAACCCGCTCAAAAACATCCACATCCCAACCCGGTTTGCACTTGAGTTTGATGCGCTGATAGCCGGCGGCTAATTCATGCTCGATGACCGAGAGCAGCTCCTGAATAGAAGACTGAATCCCAATAGAGACGCCACAGGAAATTGTGTCGCGCACTCCGCCCAGCAGGCGGGAAAGTGAAACGCCTTCACGCTGCGCTTCCAGATCCCAAATCGCATTCTCCAGCGCAGCCTTGGCCATGGGGTTGCCGCGAACGGCTCTAAAGATGCCGGGGCAATCGCCACCATGCTCGGGAGATTCAGCCGCCAGCATGGGCGCAAGTTCCTGCACCAGAACCTGCCAAGCCGTGTCGGTTGATTCGCCGGAAAAAAACGGACGCTCCCCGGCCGTGCATTCTCCCCAACCGGAAAGCCCTTCCGACTGAACTTCGGCAAGCACAATCCGACGATTGCGGGTGACGCCGAAGCTGGTCTCAAAAGGACGCACCAGCGGCATATGCAGTTCACGCAGAATGATCGCATCAATTCTCATAAAGTTTTCAATCCTGAAAAACCAGAACCGTTGCTCGATTGCATCTGGGCGAGGAGGCCCAGTTCGAAGATTCCGTTTCCTTCCGCATCGCGAGAGAAGCCAAGTACGATTAGCCCGCGCGAAAAAGCATCCTGAAACTTCCGCCGATTCTCTAGCTGAACATCGAGGGCCCTTTCGCGGTTTGCTTCGCTGGTCTTCCAGTGGTCAATAGGAGCTGGGACCAAAATGCGTTCTTCAATGCTTTGTGTTGGTGCCGGGCGTTTAGCAAAAGCTGCTTCAACTCTTGGGGAATCCAGCTCCCATTCTGCCAAAAGCCGGTCGGTCGGGAGCCCACCCTGCAGTCGAGAAGAGGATACACCATAGAAATCCACAAGATAGGTGCGGGCGACCGCGCCCAGCCTGTGGATATTGAGGAAAGCGTTGGGCACTACGAGCGGGTCGAAAGTCCACTCCATGTATCTGATGCCGCGTGAAAGCGCTTCATGCCGTTGCTCCCATTTGAGTTGCGCGCCCAGGCCACGCTTGCGATGAGATGGCCGGACTGCCAGCATGTGCGAATGGAGATAAAGCCCAGGACCGTTTCCAGTGTGTTTGATGCCCGGCAAAGACATAGCGAAACCGACGAGCGTTTTGGCTTGCGTTCCGGCCTGGCCTGCGGCAAGCTCGCCATCGAAAGCACCGATAACCTGGCCTCCGATTTTTTGCGCAAGCATGAAGGTTTTGCGAGGAGTGACATCGCTCTCGTCGTAGCCCCAGATTTCAATTTGGAGCTGAACGCAGGCTTCCATTTCGTCGAAGCCCTGGCAACTGCGAATCTCGATCATGACTCTGCCCGCGATGGGGATTGAGACGAGCGGTCGAACCCGCGCGCATCGACGCTCGTCGCGTTGCGGCCCGACGCTTCGGGGCCTGAGGACTCCAGGCCGGCAAGATTCTTCTTTGCCTGCTCCCAAAGCCCCTCCAACTCCGGCGGAGACAACTCTTCCAGCGGGCGCGGGCCCGTGCGCTCCATCTCGCTGAAGCGCCGGCGGAAACGCAAATTGCAGTTGCGCAGCGCCATCTCGCCATCCACGCCGAGGTGACGTCCGAGATTGACCACGGTAAAAAGCAAGTCCCCAAGCTCGGCTTCGACGCGCGGATCTCCGGCTTCGGCTTCCGCCGCCAATTCAGCGGTTTCTTCGGCGACTTTGGGCAATAGCTCACGCCAGCTCGGCCAGTCGAAACCGGCTTTTTGCGCCTTGGCGCCAAGTTTGGCCGCTTCAGCCAGCGCGGGCACTGACCGCAGGACACCATCGAGCCGGGAAGGCGGCTCTTGCGCCGAAGGCGCGTCTGCTGCATGCAATGCCCTCTCCGCGGCTTTGATCTCTTCCCAGTTGCGCAGAACGGCGGCGGACGATCCGCCGACTGCAGCATCAACGTCGGAGGCTTTGACGTCGGCTCTGTTTCCGGCGGCGCGCGAAGCTTCATCACCAAAAACGTGCGGATGGCGGCGAATGAGCTTGCGATTCAGATGGTCGAGAACGTCCGCAATCGTGAAGCGGCCCTCGTTGGCCGCCATCTCGGCATAAAAGAGAACCTGCAAGAGCAGATCGCCAAGCTCTTCGGCGAGATGATCGAAGTCGCGGCGCTCGATGGCGTCGAAAACTTCGTAGACCTCTTCCAGCGTGTATTTGCGAATGGAATCGAAGGACTGTTCGCGATCCCATGGACAGCCGCCGGGGGCTCGCAGCCGCGCCATGATGGCCGTGGATTGCTCAAATAATTCCGCCGCCCGCGCCGGATCGGTGGTGGTTGGCGGCGTGGGATCCTTCGCGCCGGAACTCTCTGACGAAATCTCTGGCGGCAGATCCATCCAGTCCTATTTTACCTTTGAGAGCGGCAACAACGGTCGGTGCGTCTTACGAGCGATACGCCGTATACTCAATCTCTTCCATGATTCGCGTCGCGGGAACCATTTTCGCCGGGCTTCTTGGGCTGGCCTTTGGCAGCTTCCTGAACGTGTGCCTGAGCCGATGGCCCGCCGGCGAAAGCATCGTCCATCCGCGCTCGCATTGCATGAGCTGCGGACGAAAGCTTGCGTGGCGGGAGAACGTTCCACTCGTGAGCTGGTTGGCGCTACGCGGGCGCTGCCGAACATGCAGCGCGCCAATCAGTTGGCGCTATCCGCTGGTGGAGCTGGCGGTGGGAGCAGGCTGGGCTCTAATTGCCCTGCAAAGCCTTCCGAGGAATGCCGACTCCGTTTCCGCGGACTTGCTCTGGCCTTTGGCGATCTACTGCGTCTCACAAATGATCTTTCTTTGGTTGCTGACCGCGCTCGCCATTCTGGACTTTGAAAACCTCTGGTTGCCGAACAAAATCACGATTCCTGGGACGCTAGCCGGCTTCGGGCTGACGTTCCTTTATACGGCAGTAAACTCCGAGCGCGTCTTTGGCTTCTATGGAGCGCTTGCCTCACGAGGGCGGTTCTTATGGAATTTCGCCTGGCATCGATTGACTGCGATCGTCGTCGCGGCCGGTGTCATTCTGTTTACCCGCTGGATCTACTGGTTGCTCCGCAGGCGGGAAGGTGTCGGCCTGGGCGACGCAAAGCTGATGGCGATGCTGGCCGCGTGGCTCGGTTTCTCCGGTGCGCTGCTCTCGTTTGTGATTGGCGTGCTGCTGGGAGCGGTGGTTGCGCTGGTTCTGCTTGGGATCCCCTCTGCGCGCCAGAACAAAAAAAGTTGGATGCTCACCAAGCTACCGCTTGGCACATTTCTCTGCGTGGGCGGAGTCGTGAGCTGTTTTTGGGGAGAGCCGATGATCCACGCATATTTACGCTGGGCTGGCTTTTGAGAAGCTCGGCATTCGATGCTCTTTATTAATGCGGTCCGGCCGGATTGAGCGCCGGCTGCTGCGCGGCATCCGGCTTGGCGTTGGCGATCTCCGGATCGTCGAGAGCTTTGGCCGCTTCTTTCGCATGGCGGCTGCCGGGGTCGTATTCCCGCACCTTTTGGTAGTTGGCGCGCGCGTCTGTAAAGTCGCCCGTGTGCCGCTCGCTCTCGGCCAAGCCCCAATACACATCCGGATTGTCAGGATCGAGAACAAGGGCCGATTGAAAGCGCGACAGTGCCGCTTTCCAATCTTTGTTGCTGAGATAGTAGCTGCCTACGTTTTCGTCTTCGGCCGCGGTCTCATGATGCTCCGGCACAACCTCCTCACCCTTGGATTTGTGTCGGCCGGGTCGCGCCGTGTCATCGTCCGGCGGAATCACATCGCCCATCCCCGCAAGGCTCGAACTCGAACTGCTATCGCCAGACCCCTCTGCGGCCGCCGCATCTTCCGGACTGCGCACAGGATCGGCGTCGTCGGGCGGCATGGGGGCATGAACGCTCGGCGGCTGATCCCCGCTCGGGGCAACGTCGGGCGAATCCCGGTTCGGCATCACCGGAACCGAATCCGTATCTTCGGGGAATGGATTGGAGTTGGTCTGCGTGTTGGTGTGCGAGGGCTGCTGCTGAGGAGCGGGGTTCTGCGCACTGGCCGCGGGCTGGCTCTGGCTCGAGCCGGATTTGTCTCCTTGGGTCTGGGCGCATAGCCGCGGCGCGGCTACCCACGAACAAGCCACCACCACCGCCAGCGCAACACCAAAGAGCGACTTCATTTCAGAGCCTCTCTCGATTAGACGAAATCCCGAGTCGAAACGATGCGATCAATCATCATTCGCATCCACGAAAAGGATCGCACACTCGGAAGGCGATTTCATCCGTCCCTGGATTAATGCGCCTCCGGCAATTGCCTTTGATTTGGACAAAGCAAAAGCCATGAGGTCACCACCGTCGACCGATCGCGCGATGCGCGACAACTCGCCGTCCATCCCCACGCGAGAACGCTTCTGCGTCAGAATTTCCACGCTTCCCGGTCAAGCCTGAGGCCGCCCGGAACCGATACAATCCCGATTAGGTTGCTTCCGCTTGGAAGCGACCGCAAGTGAGGATTTCAACACGATGGGTTACCAGGTTCTGGCCAGAAAATATCGACCACAGCGCTTTGCCGACGTGGCCGGCCAGGACCATGTAACACGCACATTGCTCAATGCGCTTGCGCAGAACCGCATTGCGCATGGGTACATTTTTTCCGGGCATCGCGGCATTGGCAAAACCACCATCGCACGCATTCTTGCCATGGCGCTGAACTGCCGAACGGAAATCGGGAGCGCGAACCGGCCTACACCGGAGCCCTGCGGCACTTGCGACGCCTGCACCGAGATTCGCCAGGGCAACGCCGTGGACGTGATTGAAATCGATGCGGCCACCAACCGCGGCATCGATGAAATTCGCGAGCTGCGCGACGCTGCGCGTTACGCTCCATCGCGCGACCGCTACAAAATCTACATCCTCGACGAGGCGCACCAGATCACCGAGGCGGCATTCAACGCCTTGCTCAAGACGCTGGAGGAACCACCGGCGCACGTCATCTTTATGATGGCGACCACCGAGCCCGAGAATATTCCTCAAACCATCCGCTCGCGCTGCCAGCACTTCAGCTTTCACGCGGTCAAATTCGATGACATTCTGGCTCAATTGAAGATGATTGCGGCCGAGGAAAAGGTTGCTGCCGAAGACGACTCTTTGGCGCTGCTGGCCGAGGCCGGCGACGGTTCAATGCGGGATGCGCTCTCCATCATGGATCAGGCGATTGCATCAGCTCCTCTCAAAGATGGCAGCCCCGCGCTCTCCGCGGAGCAGATTCGAGAGCTAATGGGCGCCGTGCCCAACACCGTTTTCGAGCGCCTGATGGAAGCTGTCGCGCAGGGCCAGAGCGCCGAGCTGATGGAAGAGGCAAATGTCCTCGTGAACGCCGGGCATAGCCCGCTTTCGCTCGCGCGGCAGATGGTTCGCTATTTGCGCAACGCGCTGATGGCCAAGCTGGGGGGCGAGCAAACTGAACTATTGCAGATTTCGGCGGACGAGCGCGCGCGCGCAGCACGCACAGCGCTCTTATTTACCGAAGAAGAGATCACGCGCGACCTGCAAATCGTGTTGCGCACCTTCGACGACTTGAACTATCGCCAGGAGCAGCGCCTGCACCTGGAACTGGGACTTCTGAAGTTGATTCACGCGCAAAGATTGCTGCCGATTGAAGAGCTACTGAGCGGCGTCGCCGGAGGAACGGCCTCGCGATCAGGCGGCGGAGCCGGCCCCCAACGCACAGGCGGAAGCATCGCCAGGCCCGCATCCGTAGCACCGGCAAGCGGCACCCAAGCGAGCCAGGAAAGCGGTTGGAGCCGAGGATCCGGCGTTGCGCAAAGCAATGCCACTAAGATGGAAGCGATAGTTGAGACTTCGCCCGTAACTCATTCATTAGCAAGAACAACAGAATCGATGTATCGTGCGGTTCCGTTCCCAGTTGCCGCTAGCGAAGTTGCAGGATACGGAGCGGCTGAACCTTTGACCGAGGGTGCTCTGGCCATGGCGCCTGAGGCGAACGACGTCAGCAGCAGCCCGAGCATCGACCAGGTGCGACAGTCGGTTGTCGCGGCTTTGGCCAGCAGCGGGCACAGCTCCGCAGCGCAACTGCTCGGAGGGGGGGCATGGGCGCTCGATGCCGGTGCAGTGCGGGTTAACGTTCCGGGCATGGGAAAGAAGATGCTGAGCCTGACGGTGAATGCGGCCGCGGAGAAGATCATCCGCACGGAGTTGCAGAAGCTCGGCGCTCCATCGCGCTTTCTGGTGTCGGGAGATGGAGCAGCGGCTCCGGCGGCAGCGACTCCGGTTGTGGTTTCAGGAAGCGTGCAGGAGGCGGCGCTTGCGCATCCATTAGTAAAGCGAGCGCAGGAGATCTTCAACGCTGAAGTGCGCAGCGTAGTAGATTTGCGGCAGAAGTGAAAAACAGCCGTTAGCTATTAGCTCCTAGCTCTTAGGTTGCCTGTGCTTGAACTCGCAGCAGTGGCAGCGTGGTGAGAAAAAGTGCAGGTCGAAAGCAGGCATGGCAAGGATAGAGGAACTCAGAATGATCAACCCACTCAAAATCTCGGAGATGCTTTCGCAAGCCAACCAGATGCAGGAGGAAGTGCAGCGAAAGCTCGGCGAGACGGTGGTCGAAGCCACAAGCGGCGGCGGCGCAGTGACCGCAACGATGAACGGCAAAAAAGAGCTGCTGAAGCTTCACATCGATTCCGCAGCGGTCGTGAGCCTGACCGGCGCGCAGGCCGACGTGGAGATGCTCGAAGACCTGATTGTTGCGGCCGTGAACGAAGCCGGACGCAAAGCCGATGAGGCGATCAAGTCGAGCGTACAGGGAATGCTGGGCGGGCTGAAGATTCCGGGGCTTGGCGGTTAAGAGACGCGGCGCTGCAAGCTGCGAAAGAACATCGGCAAAACAGCACGAAGTGTCAGGGCATGACTCTAGTCGTGCCATCACGGCCACAAGAAGAATCCGGGGCTTTAGCCCCTGAGAAAATGCGAAGCAAGCACTGTCGAACAATTGCCCACGGAGGCGAATTTGTCACGCTATGCCGAGCCGATGGCGCGGCTCATTGAGGAACTGAAGAAGCTGCCCGGCGTGGGCGCCAAGAGCGCACAGCGCTATGCCTTCCACATTCTGCGCTCATCTGACGAAGACGCCGACGCGCTTGCAGACGCAGTGCGCGTACTCAAAACCAGTCTGCGCCTTTGCTCCATCTGCAACAACGTGACGGACGTCGATCCTTGCGTCTACTGCACCAGCCCTTCGCGCAACCAGCGGCTGGTGTGCGTGGTTGAAGAGCCTACCAATGTAGCTGCCGTGGAACGATCGCATTATCAGGGCGTGTATCACGTGCTGCATGGAACGCTTTCGCCGCTGCATGGCGTGGGACCGGACCAGTTGCGCGCGCAGACGTTGTTGCGGCGCACTGAACGCGGCGAAGTGGACGAAGTGATTCTCGCTACGAGCCCCACACTCGAGGGCGAGGCGACCGCAGACTGGCTGGCGACCGCGTTGCGCGGTTTTCCGGTGAAGATCACACGAATTGCGACAGGCGTTCCCGCCGGTAGCGACATTGAATATGCCGATGAGGTCACAATGGCGCGGGCGCTCGAGGGACGAAGAGCAATCTAAACATCGCCAGCCAGTCGTGGCCAGCTAAACCCTTCGATGAGTGAGATTCCGGCAGCGCTCTGTGCTTCATAAAAGAAAAGCGGGAAGGCTGGTTAGCCGTCCCGCTTAAGTGGCTTGAGAGCCGCTCAGTGCAGACTTAATGCGTCGAAATGCACACCGTGTGAATGAGTGTCGTGCTATCCCAGGTCCCAAAATCGGGACCTGGAATACCCAATTTCAGTGCGTCAAATTATCGAGCGCGAGATTCAGGTCAAGAACATTCACTCTCGGCTCGCCGATGAAACCGAGTGTGCGTCCTTGAATGTGCTGCGCAATCAAATTGCGAACTGCATCTTCGGTAAGGCCGCGTGCCCTGGCGATGCGCGGCGCCTGGAAGTAAGCATTGTCGGGCGTGATATCGGGGTCGAGACCTGACGCGGAATAGGTGACAGCGTCGATGGGCACAGCCTGGGTGGGATTCTCAGCGTGGAGCTTGTCGATATCGGCCTGCATGCGCTGCGGCAGTTTGGCATTGGACTGGGCCAGGTTGGTGCCGCCGGAAGAAGTTGCGTCGTAGCCGTTGCCCGCAGCTGATGGTCGCGGATGAAAGTATTTATCGGTGGTAAAGCTCTGCGCGATGAGTTCGGAGCCGATCACCTGCCTATTGCGCGTGATGAGGCTGCCGGCAGCCTGGCGCGGGAAGATGACGTGGGCGAGAACCGTGAGCATGAGCGGATAGCCGAGCCCGAAGATGACCGCGGTGACCAACGTGAACAGCACCGACGTCGCCCAAAGCGAATGACGGACGATGGGCTCCGGCGCATGCGAATTGTGTTTTTCAGCGCGCGTTCCAAGTTCTTCTTCGACCAAAGTGGAAACCGAATGCACGATTGATTCTCCTTAAAAAAGCCATCACTTTTCAGCGATCAGCCAGCAACGGCTTACGCCAGGTGCATTGCCACCAGACAGAGATCGATGGCCTTGATGCCGATGAACGGGATCACGATGCCGCCAACGCCGTAGAGAAGCAGGTTGTTGCGCAGCAGCACATCGGCCGCCTTCGGCTCGTACTTCACGCCTTTGAGCGCCAACGGAATAAGCGCAACGATAATGACCGCGTTGAAAATGACCGCCGAAAGAATGGCAGACTGCGGTGAATGCAGATACATAATATTGAGCGCGCCGAGCACCGGAAAAACTCCGGCAAACATGGCGGGAATGATGGCGAAGTACTTGGCCACGTCGTTGGCGATGGAGAATGTGGTCAGCGCGCCGCGTGTCATGAGAAGCTGCTTTCCGATCTCCACGATCTCGATAAGCTTGGTGGGGTTGGAGTCGAGGTCCACCATGTTGCCGGCCTCCTTGGCGGCCTGGGTGCCGGAGTTCATGGCAACGCCCACATCTGCCTGCGCAAGGGCGGGAGCGTCGTTCGTGCCGTCGCCGGTCATGGCAACAAGTTTTCCCTTCCCCTGTTCGCGCTTGATCAGGTCCATTTTGTCTTTCGGCTTCGCCTCGGCCAGGAAGTCGTCGACGCCGGCCTCGCGAGCAATCACTGCGGCGGTCAACGGATTGTCGCCGGTGATCATGATGGTGCGAATACCCATGGCGCGCAGGCGGGCAAGCCGATCTTTAAGGCCACCTTTGACCACGTCTTTCAGATAGATCACGCCGAGAGCCGAAGAGTTTTCTGCCACAACTAATGGCGTGCCGCCCTGGCGGGCAATCTCTTCAACGTGGTCGCGAACTTTCTGCGGCAGCGAGGAACCCTGCTCTTCAAGGAACCGCGCAATTGCATCGACGGAACCCTTGCGGATTCGGGTGCCCGGAAGATTGACGCCGCTCATCCGGGTCTGCGCCGTGAAGGGAACAAACTCAGCGTGAATGCCGGCCAGATCGCGTCCGCGCAGGTTGTACTTCTCTTTCGCCAGCACAACAATCGATCGGCCCTCCGGAGTTTCGTCGGAAAGAGACGCAAGCTGTGCCGCGTTGGCGAGGCGTTCCTGGCTCACGTCGGGCGCTGTCATAAATTCCGTAGCCTGGCGGTTGCCGAGGGTGATGGTGCCGGTCTTGTCGAGCAGCAGCGTGTTCACGTCACCGGCTGCTTCGACGGCTCGACCGCTCATCGCCAACACGTTGTATTGCACAAGACGATCCATGCCGGCGATGCCGATGGCCGAGAGAAGGCCGCCAATGGTGGTGGGAATGAGACAAACCAGCAGCGATACGAGAACGAAGACGGTTTGCGGCGCGCTCGAGTAAATGGCGAACGGCTGCAACGTGACGACAGCGAGCAGGAAGATGATGGTCAGTCCGGAAAGAAGAATGCTGAGAGCGATTTCGTTGGGTGTCTTCTGGCGCGTGGCGCCCTCGACCAGAGCGATCATGCGATCGAGAAAGGTTTCGCCCGGATTGGACGTGATCTTCACCTTGATCCAGTCGGAGAGAACTTTGGTGCCGCCGGTGACAGCCGAACGGTCGCCGCCCGCCTCGCGAATCACCGGAGCCGATTCACCAGTGATGGCCGACTCGTCCACCGACGCGACGCCTTCAATCACTTCGCCATCGCCGGCAATGTACTTCCCTGCTTCGACATAAATCACGTCATCGGCACGAAGTGCTCCGCTGACGACCTCTTCGAAACTGCCGTCTGCCTTGTAGCGTTTTGCTATCGTTTCGCCTTTGGCTTTGCGCAGAGTATCGGCCTGGGCTTTGCCGCGGCCCTCCGCCATGGCCTCGGCAAAGTTGGCAAACAGGACCGTGAACCAGAGCCAAAGCGTAATCTGCAGGTTGAAGGCGAAGGCTTCGGGGTGATGGCGATAGTTCTGAATGAGCAGAATCGACGTGAGAACGCTGCCCACTTCCACCACGAACATCACCGGGTTCTTGACCATCCAGCGCGGGTCCAGCTTGCGAAAGCTGTCCAGTGTTGCCTGGGCCATAATCTGCGTATTCCAGAGACTCGTTTTTTCAGCCATGTCTTTGAAAAGCAGCTCCTGACTTCTCGCTGCTAGCTCCTTTTCCCCAGGTCGTTGTTCTCGTTCTTCTTGGTCCCTTGTTCCCTTGGCCCCTGTCGTCAAAACACTTTGCCGGTTTGCAGCAGCAGGTGTTCCAGAATCGGTCCCAGACTCAAGGCTGGGAAGAACGTGAGCGCGCCGACAACCAAGACCACGCCCACGAGTAACGTGGCAAACAGCGGCGTGTTCACGGGGAAGGTTCCGGGCGACGGCGGCACGCTTTTTTTCTGCGCAAGATTGCCTGCAAGGGCGAGCACCGGAATCATCATGAGGAAGCGGCCGATGAGCATGTCCCAGCCCATCGCGATGTTGTACCACCAGTTGGTTCCGAGGCCGGCAAATGCCGAGCCGTTGTTGCCGGCGCCGGAAACAAATGAGTAGAGAATTTCGGAGAATCCGTGCGGACCTGGATTGTTGGTGACCGAGAGCCCTTGTGGGATGAGAATGAAGATAGCGGCAAAGGTGAGAATGATAAGCGGGAAGATCAGCGCATAGAGCATCGCCATCTTCACGTCGTAGGCCTCGATCTTCTTACCCAGATACTCCGGAGTGCGGCCGACCATCAGTCCCGCGATGAATACCGCGATGACGACGTAAATCAGCATCCCGTACATACCGGCGCCAACGCCGCCAAAGACCACTTCGCCGAGCATGATGTTGGCCAGCGGAATCATGCCGCCGAGCGGCGTGTAGCTGTCGTGCATGCTGTTGACTGCGCCGCAACTGGCGTCGGTGGTGATCGTGGCGAACAGTGCGCTTTCGGCGATTCCGTTGCGCACTTCCTTGCCTTCCATGTTGCCGCCCGGCGCGGTTGCGGTGCGCATCTGCTGGGCTCCATGAATCATGGTGTAGGGGTGCGCTTCGGCCCAGTAGCAAACCAGAAAGCCGCCGGCGAACATTACGTACATCGCGGCGCAAACTGCCCAGCCGTGGCCGCGCGAGCCGGTCATGCGGCCCAAGGTGTACGTAAGGCCGGCCCCGATAACAAAGATGGAAAGGAGTTGCATGTAGTTCGATAACGGAGTGGGGTTTTCGTAAGGATGGGCGCTGTTGGCGTTGAAGAATCCGCCGCCGTTGGTGCCCAGCATCTTGATGGCTTCCTGCGACGCAACCGGCCCCTGGCCGATGGTTTGCGTTTGTGACGGCTGCTCGAGCGTATGGGCGACGGTGTAGTTGCCGAGATTCTGCGGGACTCCCTGCCATACCAGCATGAGCGCGTAGATGATGCATGCTGGCGCGAGGATGTAGAGCATCGTGCGGGTCATGTCGACCCAGAAGTTGCCGATGGTCTTGGAACTGGTTCGCTTGATGCCGCGAATGAGCGCGATTGCCACCACAATGCCCGCCGCGGCCGACCAAAAATTGTGCGTAGCCAGGCCGATCATCTCAGTGAGATAGCTCATTGTGGCTTCGGGTGTGTAGAACTGCCAGTTGGTGTTGGTGGTGAAACTGGCCGCAGTGTTAAAGGCCAGATCGGTTCCAACGGCGGCGAGATGCTGCGGATTCCACGGCAGTAGATTCTGCAAGCGCTCAATGGCGTAGGTGAGAAGCATGGTCGCTGCGGAAAAGCCCAGCATGGCGAAGGCGTACTGCCGCCAGTTCATTTCTTTGTCGGCTTTTACCGCGCAGAGCTTGTAGATAAGCCGCTCGAATGGGCCGAGCAAGGGGTCGAGCCAGGTGCGCTCGCCTTCTACCACGCGCGCAATGTATATACCCACCGGGCGCACCGAAACGAGCAAAATGACGGAGTAGATGGCGAATTGCAGCCAGCCATTTACGGACATATCAGAATTTCTCCGGGAACAGCAGTGCGACGGTGAGATACACCATCAGGAGGATAGAGAGGATGAGTCCGGTCGCCGAGATCCAATCCATTTGCATGGCTACCTCAACTTCTGGCACGCCTTGACGTAGAGAAACGCCACGGCGAAGAAAATGACGGTGTAGAGCAACATCAACGCATCTTGCATGCGGTCTCCTGACGGCCAGACCGGCCTCGATCAAGTACGATTCTGTGCTTTGGGGGATTTGAGAATCGAAAAGATTCCCTAAAGATTTCGTAAGGACTGATTTGTAACGTGGAGAAGTTGTTAAAAATGCGCAGCGCCCGCGGCATTCGTCGCACTGCGCCACGGCTCGCACTTATTGCTCTTCGTTCCCGCTCAGCCTTCGTTGCCGGTCCAGCCCTCGGGCACGAAGCGATAGCCGACCCAGGGCTCGGTCTGGATATACTCGCGGCCGGTCTCCCCCTCGAGCTTCTTGCGCAACTGGCCGACGAATACCCGGAGGTACTCGGGCTGGTGCGCAGATTGCGCTCCCCAAACAGCCGTCAGCAGGGTGCGATGCGTCATAACCTTGCCGGCGTTGCGAGCCAAGTGCAGCAGGAGATCAAATTCTTTGGGTGTCAAGTGGACGGGCTTGCCCTGGACCAGAATGCTGTGCGCCCGCGCGTCGATCACGAAGTCCCCAGTTTCAAGTGCGGCCGCGGTGCGCTCCGGAGCGCGGCGCAGGTGCGCTCTAACGCGTGCCAGCAGCTCTTGAATGCCGAAGGGCTTCGTGACATAGTCATCGGCGCCTGCATCCAGCGCCTCCACCTTCGACCGTTCGTGTTCGCGCACCGACAAAACCAGCACGGGCGTCGTGCCATGCGATCGAATGGCGCGGCAAACTTCAACACCGCTCATGACCGGCATCATCAGGTCGGTGACAACAAGGTCCGGCGACCAATCGCGAAAAAGGCGCAATCCTTCCTCAGGATCGTTGGCGATGCGGACGTCGTACCCTTGCGCTGAGAGTGCTGCGCGCAGTACCCGCGTAATCTGCGGTTCGTCGTCAATAACCAGAATTCTTCCCGACATGCCTTGCCTCTTTCGTCCTTCGGAAGCTTACATCATTTTTGTGCGGCATTTCAGCGAGTGCCGCAAGCAGGTATGATTCCCGTGGAGATGACCATGGGCGCATCCGCCTATGCAAGACGGGCTCTTCGCGGGCTGGCGGCCACGGCCACAGCGGCCCTGGCGACGGTTGCGATGGTCTGGCTCGGCGCCAACTCCATCACCGCGGGAATGGTGTTCCTGGTGCTGGTGGTGTGGTGGGCCACGCAAGCCGGGATCGTCCTCTCGATCTATACTGCTGTTCTTTGCGCCGTCTGCTTCGATTATTTTTTCCTTCCACCCATGCACACCCTCAGAATTGAGGGCGCGCAGCAATGGGTGGCGATGGTTTCGTTCGCTCTAAGCTGCCTTGTGGTTGGCAGGCTTTCGGAGCGCGCTCGAAAACAGACCGTTCGCGCCCAGCAGCGACAGGAAGACGTTGGAAAACTGTATTCGCTGAGTCAGGAAATGATGCTCTTTGAAGACGCGGACCGATTGTTGCGCGATCTGCCCGGCGCCATCGGCCGCATCTTCGCTCTGGAAGGCGTCATTCTCTACGTTGGCGACTACGACCGGTTTTTCTCTTCGACCGGCGAGGTTTCGCCGAGCGTCAGGGCGCATATGCAGGCCGTCGCTCAGGGTCTGAATCCCGCGGTTGCCCCGTTTGCCGGCCACCAGACGAACGCGTTGACCCTGGGGTTGAAGCCGGTCGGCGCTCTTGCGTGGCAGCCGGATACACTTTCGGTCGAGGTCGCTACCGCAGTGTCTGCCCAGGTATCGATCGCCGTCGCGCGATCGATTGCCATCGCGGCCTCCACGCGCATCGAGGCCGCACGCGAAGCGGACCGGCTGCGCACCGCTCTCATCGATTCGCTCACGCACGAGCTCCGCACCCCTCTCACATCGATTCGAGCGGCGGCCACCACTCTGATCGAAGGCAAGGGCCTGGATGAAGCCGGACGCGAGGAAATGGTGCGTGTAATCGACGAGGAAGCCGCGCGGCTGGATTTGTTAATTGGGGAAGCCGTTGAGATGGCGGAGATCGATGCCAACGTGGTTCAGGTCAAGATGTCATCCGTGCATCCGCGCGCTCTGCTTGATGAAGCCGTCGAGGAATCTCGTAAAATCCTCGCTGGTTATAAGGTGACGATCCTGGGGGACACGTCGGACGCCGATGGCGATCGGTCGGTGTGGTTCGATCCTCACCTGATGGGTAGGGTTCTCAAACATCTTCTTGAGAACGTTGCCGGCCACACGCCTCCCGGCTCGCGCGTCACACTGAGCAGCAAATACAGCGACGAGCGCGTGGAGTTTTTTGTCGAAGATAATGGTCCAGGCATCGACGCGCACGATCTGCCGCTCATCTTCAAAAAATTCTATCGCGGCAAGCGCGGAACTGGCCGGCGAAAAGGATCGGGCATGGGACTGGCCATCACGCGAGCGATTCTTGTCGCGCATGGCGGTGGGATTGAGGCATCAAGCATTCCGGGCGGCGGAGCGCGATTCCATTTTTGGGTGCCGCTGATCGAAAAAGAGCCGAGCCGGCGCTAGCCGCGTGCCGTCTGCACTCGGAAGTACCGGGACAGTTCCGCTGGTCGAATAGCCCACTTCTACTAGCCGCCAAGCTTATACCGTGTCTCCGCCAGGCGGTAGAGTCGGCGCCACACCAGCCGATTCATCGTCACCACAATTAACGAAATCATGATCGTGGCCAGCAGGAGCATTCCGAGGCGTCCGCTGTCGGTGGCGCCCTGAATCTGAGCGCCCAGGCCGATGGTCTGGAGCCTCACACCTTTCACATTTGAATATTCGGCCATCACCGAAGCGTTCCACGCGCCGCCTGAAGCCGTGACCATCCCCGTAATTAGATAAGGGAAAATGCCGGGAAGAATGAGCCGGGTCCAGCGCTGCCAGCGTGTGAATCGGTACAGTGAGGCAACCTCGCGCAAGTCTGAGGGTATGGACATGGCGCCGGCGATTACGTTGAAAAGGATGTACCACTGCGTTCCGAGCAACATCAGCGCGATGGACCCAATCCCAAGGCCGCCGCCAATCTCAACCAGGCCAATAAGCAAAATGGGGAAAAACGCGGTCGCGGGCACCGATGCCAAAATCTGCGCCAAAGGCTGGACGATGCGCGCCAGACGCGGGTTGAATCCGATGGCCACGCCAACCGGAATCGTCCACAAAGCTGAGATGATCAACGATGCGTTGACGCGTAAAAATGTAGCCGCGGCACCCTCAAGCAACAGGCGCAAGTCAGGCCAGGTGACGGTGCGGAGCATGAACATGGCCTGCAGCGCAGCCCAGCAAATGGCCAACGCTCCCGCAGCAGCCACAGCCCAGAGTGCGGGCGAAGACTTACGGGCCTTCGTTTCATCGAGCGGACGCACGACGCGACATTCCCTGGTCTGCGCCATGCGCTGATACAGCGGTTCCTCGACGCGATTCCAAATGCGGCCCGGCAGAGTTTCTAAAATCTTCGATCGGCGAAGAAGACTCAAGATTGGCGAGGTGACCTGATCGGCCGACTCAACCTGCTCGAATTTGAATTTGTCGCTCCAGGCAATCAACGGCCGCCATATGAGTTGATCGGTGGCGACGACAATCAGAATCACCGCGGCGATGCCCCTCAGCAGGGCGTGAACGTCTCCGTTATTGGCCGCGCTCTGGATGTAACTGCCCAATCCCGGTAGCTGAAAGTTCCGCGAGCCCATGATGAACGTCTCGCAAAAGATCAGCGCGAACCAGCCTCCGGCGACGGAGATGATGGAGTTCCACACCAGCCCGATCGCCGAGTAGGGCATTTCCAGTTGCCAAAAGCGCTGCCAGCCGGAATAGCGGTAGATGCGCGAGGCTTCAAGCATTTCCCGTGGAATGGTTTTGAGCGAAGAGTAGAAGCTGAACGCGAGGTTCCAGACCTGACCGGTAAAGATCAGCAGAATGACAGCCATCTCGATGCCGAGTTGATGGCCGGGAATAAGCGAGACCATTGCCAGCACCACGGGCGGCAGAAAACTGAGCACTGGAATCGACTGCAGGATGTCGAGAACGGCAACCATCCACGGCTCGATGCGCGGATTGTAGGCTGCGATGTATCCATAGGAAACAGCGAAGGCCAGGCTGAGACCGTAAGCGATCGCCATGCGCACCAGGGAGTAAAACGCGTAAAGCGGCAACGCGCCGATGGAATTCGAAATCGGCACAATGGGGATGGGCTTCTGAAGCCAATAGACCCCGGTGCTGACGATGGCGAAAAACACAGCCAAGGCAGCGGCTGCGACGCCGAGATCGACAAGAAACGGCGTTTTGCGAACAATCACGAGCGATCGCGCAAGAGGATGCTGGAGGTTCACTTGTCATCTCCGCTCGTGACAATCTCCTCTTCCAGCGCGTCGGGCATCACAAAGCGGCGGCGGCCGGAATCGAAGTCGAATAGCTCGGCGTAGCGGCCCCACGTAACCGCGGTCTGAATCTGAAGTTGCGACTCCTCTTCGCTGAATTGCTCATCGAGCATGTCGAGAAAGAATTCCTCGGGAACGGTATGGTCGCTCTTGGCGTCGAGTGCGCGGCGAATCTGGCGCAACAAGAGCACGTTTTCGGTTGCGGCGTTACGGAAGAGCTCCTTCTGGCGCAGAATTTCGGAGTTCGCGAACTCCTCGCCGCTGGGAGTGATGACCGCATCGCCTTCTTCGATTTTAAGAAACGCGAGCATTTGCGCGGCGTCCACAATCGGCAGCAGGTCGTCGATTTCAAACGCCAGGTCGTCGGCAAGACGATACATATCGTCGCGGCCTCCGCGATCGAGCAGCAGTTCGAGCAAGCCTGCAATGCCCCCTGGTCTCGCATGTGGCAGCATCTGGTAACGCATTTGGCGCTGATCGCGCGCTGGAGGCCCAGCCACTTGGCCCGGCGCTTCGGCCGGCTTTACATCCGGCTGTGTGAGCACCTTATAGATGTAGTCCACCAATTGCGTAAAGCCTTCGGACTTGCGATCGCGCGGCTGAGGCAATTGCACCGGAAAATCCGTGCGGACGTGACCCGGATTGCGCCCAAGTACGATAATTCGATCGGCCAGCAGAACCGCTTCCTCAATATTGTGCGTCACGATGAAGACAGCCTTTGTCGGCATGGTTTTCTTGGCCCAGAGCTCCAGCAGCTCGCTGCGCAGGTTCTCCGCCGTGAGCACGTCGAGTGCGGAGAACGGCTCGTCCATGAAGAGAACTTCAGGCTCGACCACGAGGGCGCGCGCGAATCCCACACGCTGCCGCATTCCGCCGGAAAGTTCTTTGGGGTAGGCGGCCTCGAATCCGTCCAAGCCCACGACGTCGATCATCTTCATGCTGCGTTCGCGCCGTTCAGCCGGCGCCACTCCGCGAGCCTGCAGCGGAGCTTCGACATTCTCAAGAACCGTGAGCCAGGGAAACAGCGCGAAGCTCTGAAAGACGATGGAGACGTTAATCTCCGCCTGCGAAATGGGAGTGCCGTGCCAGTAGACCTGGCCGGCCGTGGGCGTGGAAAGCCCAGTCAACATGCGCAGCATGGTCGATTTGCCCGAACCCGAGGGCCCAAGTAATGCGAGAATTTCGCCGGGCACGATGCTCAGGTCGGTGGCTGAAATCACCTGAATGCGGTTCTGGCTGGGCTGCGCATAGTATTTTTCGATTTTTTCGGCGCGGATGATCGCGTCTGTGGCGAGAGGCGCTTCGAGACTGGCGTTGGGGACGATCGTTTCCTGCATTTCCAATGCTCCGAGTGGGGATGGTGAGGCGAGGATACCGCTTGTTTGCGCCAGTATAGAAGCCGGCAATTGAGGTCAGATGAATCAGCAGGAAACGAAAACGCTGGGCCGTTAGGATCGACGGCGCTGATCTCGCTTAGGATTTAGAAAAGGCCGCCGGAAGTCAGAGATTGCGCGCCGTGCTTTACACTGGTAAAGCGTACCATTCTCAACGGAATGAAGCGCGTATGCAAAGCCGCACCCTTTTGCTGCGGGTCTGGCCAACTTTGCGTTGACTGACCAATTCCTTCCCTGCCCCCTCAGGAGTGTATGTCGAACACGAAACCGAAAGTACTAGTTGCCGACGACGAGCGAGTCATTGCCGACACGCTGACCATCATTCTGAATCAGAGTGGATTTGACGCTCGCGCGGTCTACTCGGGCGAGAAGGCCCTCGAGCTGGCTGAGAGTTTTCAGCCGGACATGTTGATCTCCGATGTGATCATGGCCGACTTGAATGGGATCGACGCGGCCATCCGGATTCGCGCCCTCCTTCCAGCAATCAAGATTCTGCTCTTCTCGGGCCAGGCAGCGACCGCGGATTTGCTCGAGAAGGCGCGCGCCGAGGGCTACGAATTCGACATTCTGGCCAAGCCCGTTCACCCACAGGATCTCTTGGCCAAGTTGCGCGGATAACACCGCAAAAACATGAAAAAGGCACTTCGTTCCACTCGCGTATTAACGCCCGCGGGTCTCGCGGCTGCTTCCGTGCTTGTGGAAGAAGACCGTATCGCGGCAGTTTGCGGATGGAATGAAACCACTGCTGATACCGAGCGGATCGAATTTGGCGATGCCGTACTGCTGCCGGGTCTGATCGACACCCACGTGCACATCAACGAGCCCGGCCGCACGGAATGGGAAGGCTTCGAGACGGCGACGCGTGCTGCGGCTGCCGGCGGCGTGACCATGCTCGTCGACATGCCGCTGAACTGCGTGCCCGAAACAATCGATGTGTCGGCGCTGGAAGAGAAACGCCAAGCTGCGCTGGGAAAGACGTGGGTTGACTGGGCTGCGTGGGGTGGCGTAGTGCGTGGCAACGCCCCCTCGATTGAGCCGCTGGTGCGCGCAGGTGTGCCTGGGTTTAAATGCTTCCTGATTCATTCCGGCATCGACGGCTTTGCGTGGGTTGACGAGACGGACCTTCGTCTCGCTTTAGGAAAACTGCGCGGAACAGGCCTGCCCTTGCTGGCGCACGCTGAGCTGGCTGGGCCGGTGGATGCCGCGACGTACGAACTGAACCAGGCGGGCGCGGATTGGCACAAGTATTCAACGTTTTTGGCGTCGCGTCCCGATTTCGCTGAGGTTGAAGCGATCGCCCAGCTTATTCGGCTGGCCGAGGAATTTCAGACTCCGATCCACATCGTCCACTTGTCCAGCGCTAAAGCTTTGCCGTTGCTAGCCGCGGCCCGCGATCGCGGTGTGCCGGTGACTGTGGAAACCTGTGCACACTATCTGTGGTTTGAAAGCGAGGAGATTCCTGACGACGCGATGGAATACAAATGCGCTCCGCCGATTCGCGACGCCGCCAACCGCGAAGCCTTGTGGCGGGCGCTCAAGGAAGGACTCATCGAAATGATCGTCACCGACCACTCCCCGTGCCCGCCGGCGATGAAGCACAGCGGTAAAACGGGCGAAGGCCGATGGGATCGTGCCTGGGGAGGAATCGCAAGTCTCGGCTTGGCATTGCCGGTGGTTTGGACCGCGATGCAACAGCGCGACCTGGAGCCATGTCGCAGTCCGAATATCGAACAGATTGGTCAGTGGATGGCAGCCGCGCCGGCGCGGCTCGCGGGTCTGGCGGGACGCAAAGGTACGATCACGGTCGGAGCCGATGCCGACTTTGCAATTTTCGATCCGGAGGCAACGTGGACAGTGACGCCGGACGATCTGCATTTCCGTCACAAGATTTCGCCGTATCTGGGCTCGAAACTACAAGGACGCGTATTGGAAACCTGGCTTCGCGGCCAGCGTGTCTATCAAGATGGACGGGGAGACAAATTTGTGGGGACTCCGCGCGGCAGAGAGCAGGTGCCATCGTGAAGGATCGCGCGCAACGCGCCATCGCCACCTGCAGGCACATCGCCCAAATGAGCGAGGAACCGGGCCGCACCACGCGCCGCTTCCTTACGTCTCCGGTGCGCGATGTTCACGCGCTTCTGCGCAGCCGCATGGAATCCCTCGGCATGACGGTCGAGATCGACGCGGCGGGAAATCTGCGCGGGCTATGGACGCCGCCGGGCGCTCAGGGTAGGCGATTGATTCTTGGCTCGCACATTGACAGCGTCCCAAACGCAGGCGCCTTTGACGGCGTACTTGGCGTCGCGCTGGCAATCGAGCTGGTCGATCTTGCGCGGGAACTCAAGTTGACGTTGCCCATCGAGGTCATCGCATTCTCTGAAGAAGAAGGCGTGCGGTTTGGTGTTCCGTTTATTGGCAGTCGAGCCGTCGCCGGGCGCTTCGACCCCGCGCTGCTGGCTCTCAAGGATGCGAACGGTGTGACACTCGCCGACGCAATTCACGACTTCGGACTTGATCCCCGCCGAATCGACGACGCTGCCATTGATGACGATGAGCGCGGCTTCATCGAGATCCATATTGAGCAAGGGCCGGTTCTGGAATCCGAGGGCCTTGCCGTTGCAGCTGTGACCGCGATTGTCGGCCAGACGCGCCTCAGCCTCGATTTCGCCGGGCATGCCAACCACGCCGGCACCACCCCCATGCACCTGCGCCGCGATGCGCTGGCCGGCGCCGCGGAATGGATCGCTGCGGTCGAGTCGGCAGCCAAGAACACTGATGGACTCAGTGCCACCGTCGGCAGGATTGACGTCGAACCGAATGCCGCCAACGTAATTGCAGGCGCGGCACGTTTGAGCCTTGACGTGCGCCACGCAGACGACCGCACGCGCAAAGCGGCCGCTGAGTCTCTCGTCGCGAAGGCGCAGGCCATCGTGGAGAAGCGCGGATTAACTGTCGAATGGACGCAACAAATGGATCAACCTGCCGTGCCGATGGATGAACGACTGACGGCGTATCTGGCTGACGCTATCCAAGCGGCTGGCCTGCCGGAGAAACGCATGACCAGCGGAGCCGGGCACGATGCCATGGTCATGGCTGCCCGCGTTCCGGCTGCCATGCTCTTTCTGCGCAGCCCTGGAGGCGTCAGCCATCACCCCGACGAAAGTGTTCGAGAAGAAGATCTTGAAGCTGCGCTCCAGGTCGGAGGAAAACTTCTGGAGCGGCTGGCCGCCTACGTCAGATAGAATCGAGCATCGGATTTCTCCGAGCACTTTTTCCCATTCCCCAGATCGAGGTCGCACGTGCATCATCTTGGATCATCCCGCAGCAGCCGTAACGCAGATCATCTGCTGCAGACCCCGGACACTTTTATTCGTTCTCCGCTGCCCAATGCTGACGGAGTAGAGTTCATTGTTCATGCCTCGCCGGAATTAGGTGCAGGTTTCACGCAAATGACCGCCGAGTTTGTGGCCGGCGGCAATCTGGGTTCCGCCCCGGCGCAGCGATTCATCTATGTTCTCGATGGAAAGCTCGAATTGAAGGCGGGCAACAAGAAGCACGTTCTCAAGCCGGGCGGTTTCGCCTATCTCCCGCAAGGCACGGAGCACTCCGTGCGCGCGACTGGGATTGCCCGCGCCGCGGTAATCGAAAAGGTTTATGAGCCGCAGGCCGGCGCCGCCGCGCCGAAGATCGTCGTCGGCGATGAGGCTGCGGTGCGGGCTGCACACCTGATGGATGACGATGCCTTGCGTGTGCGCGCGCTGATGCCCGACGGTTCTCCTTACGACTTTGCCGTAAATACCCTCACCTACGAACCAGGCGCGTCGCTGCCGCTGGTGGAGATTCATGTGATGGAACACGGCCTGCTGATGCTCGAAGGCGGCGGCATCTACCGGCTCGGCGACTCGTGGTATCCCGTGTATGCCGGTGACTTTATCTGGATGCGCGCCTACTGCCCGCAGTGGTTTGGCGCGCTCGGCAAGCGGCCGGCAAAATATCTCCTCTACAAAAACTGGCGCCGCCATCCGCTGGGTGAAAGCAAATAATGTCCACGCGCCCCCAACTCACGGTCGATGGCCTGATCGCTGAGCTGATGGCTCTGGGGCAGATCTCCGAGGCTGCTCCGCCCGTCGTGACGCGCGTTGTCTTCGGTGAGGCCGACCTTCGCGCACGAGCTTATGTGAAAGGCCTATGCCATGCCGCCGGACTCACAGTTCGTGAAGACGCCGTGGGGAATACATTCGCGCGCTGGGAAGGCATGGATCCAAGCCTCGCGCCAATCGGTACTGGCTCGCATATTGACGCCATTCCAAACGCCGGCCTTTACGATGGCTGCGTAGGCGTGCTGGGCGGCCTGGAAGCAATTCGCGTCCTGCAACAGCTTGGATTCAAGCCTAGGCGATCCATCGAACTCGTGATCTTTACCGCGGAAGAACCGACACGCTTCGGCATCGGTTGTCTGGGGAGCCGAATGATGGCCGGCATTCTCACACCCGAGCACGCCCTTGCATTGCGCGATCAGGAGAGCCGTGGTCTGGAAGAGTGGCGGGCAAAGGCCGGCTTCATCGGGCCCCTCAACTCCGTCGCCGTTTCGCGCGGACGATTTCATCAATTCGTAGAAATGCACATTGAGCAAGGACCGACTCTCGAGCAGGAAGGAATCGACGTGGGCCTCGTGACAGCCATTGCCGCGCCGGCCAGCCAGCGCATCGTGATCGAAGGCGAGGGCGGGCACGCCGGCGGCAAATTGATGCCGGGACGCAAGGACGCGTTGGCCGCGGCCGCCGAACTGATTCTCGCGCTTGAGTCCGCTGCCAAATCCACCGGCGCAATCGACACGGTCGGCACCGTCGGCATTTGCGATGTATTTCCCGGCGCGGTCAACAGCGTTCCTTCGCGCGTAACGATCACGACCGACGTGCGCGACATCGATGGTGCGCGTCGCGACGGCGTTCTGGCCGCACTCGCCGCCAAAGTTGAAGAGGTTGCCAAACGCCGCGGAGTCACAATCACCACGGAATTGATCAATGCCGACCCGCCGACAACATGCGAGCCCACAATTCTTGCCGCGCTCGAAGCGTCCGCCATCGCCGCCAATAAGAAATACAAGAGGATGGTGGCGCGCGCCTATCACGACTCATCGTTTGTGTCGTTGATCGCTCCCGTGGCGATGTTGTTTATTCCCTGCCGCGGCGGTGTCAGCCACCGGCCCGACGAATACGCATCGCCCGAGTGGATCGGCGGCGGCGTTCACGTGCTGTCACGCACGTTGGCAGCGCTCGCGTCATAATGCTTGCGATTTGGGCGCTGAGTTTTGGGCACCCGCGATTGGGCATTGGTAATTTCAAATTACCCGCTCACCGTTGTATGCTATCCCTCAACCTGTTCGGCACGAGGGGCTTCCGGCAACCATGAGCACGCCTTCCAGCATTTTTCCAATTGAAGCAAGTGGGAAGTGCTGCTGATCCGTGACTTTTTCTCTCAAGACAAAGTCACCTCGCACTTAGCTGGCAAGGACACTTAAATTGGAAAAACACTTGGCAACTCGGATCGTTGGCGCCTCAGTTCCCCGCAAGGAAGGCGTGGACAAGCTGCTGGGTCGCGCGCGTTACGTGGACGACATCGAGCGCGAGGGCATGTGGCACGGAGCCACGGTTCGCAGCTCGATTTCGCGCGGGCAGATCCGCTCTATCGTCTTTGATCGCCGCATCGACTGGAGCGAGTTTACAATCGTTACCGCTGCAGATATTCCCGGCGATAATTGCATTCAACTTATCGTCGCCGACCAACCCTGCCTTGCCGACCGCAAAGTGAATCATTGCGAAGAGCCGATTGTACTTCTCGCGCATCCCGACAAACATAAACTCCGCGAAGCCGTGGGGGCGGTGCGGGTCGAATATGAGGCACTGCCGGCGATCTTCACGATTGAAGAGAGCGAACGGCAGAATGTGATTGTCTGGGGCGCCGACAACCTACTCAAGACTTTTTTTCTTGAGAAAGGTGACGTGGATTCAGTGGGGGCCGCTGCGGCTCACATTGTCGAGGGCGAGTACCGCACCGGCGCGCAGGAACATCTCTATATCGAAAACCAGGGCATGATCGCGGAATACAGCGAAAAGACTGGCGTTACCGTATGGGGCTCACTGCAGTGCCCCTATTACGTTGTGAAAGCCTTGCGAGCGGTCTTCGATCTTGCCGAAAACAATGTTCGCGTGATTCAGACCGAAACCGGCGGCGCATTTGGAGGTAAAGAAGATTTTCCATCGAACCTTGCCTGCCACGCTGCATTGCTCGCGATGAAAAGCGGCCATCCGGTAAAGATGGTTTACGACCGTATGGAAGATCTGGCAGCCACCACCAAGCGCCATCCATCGCGCGTGCGTCATCGTACGGCGCTCGACAAAGATGGCAAATTGTTGGCGATCGATATCGACCTCGCCACCGACGGCGGCGCGTATGCCACGCTTTCATCCACAGTGCTTTCACGCGCAACGCTGCATTCCACCGGGCCGTACTTGTGCCCCAACATTCGCGTGCGTGCAAGTTCCTGGGCGACAAATCTCGTCCCTTACGGCGCATTTCGCGGCTTTGGCGCACCGCAAGCCATCTTCGCTATGGAGCGCCACATGGATGAGATTGCCGCGACCTTGGGCATCGATCCGGTGGAACTGCGCCGTAGAAATTTTCTTCACACCGGAGACGCCAACGCAACCGAACAGGAGATGCGCGAGCCGCTGATTCTGGACCAACTGCTCGATCGCGCGCTCAAGGAGAGCGATTACCATGCAAGGCGCGCGCAGTATGCCCGCGAAAATCCAGGCAGCAACGTAAAGCGGGGACTGGGGCTGGCTGCGTTTTATCACGGCTCCGGCTTCACCGGTTCGGGCGAAGTGTATTTGAATTCCCTTGGGGGAGTAGACGTCACGCCCGAGGGCACAGTCCGCGTTCTCGTCTCAAACACCGAGTTCGGTCAGGGCACGAACACCATTCTCACTCAGGTTGCTGCCGAAGCATTAGCAATCGACTACGCGAATGTGATGATGGCTTCGCCTGACACGGGCCTGGTTCCAAACAGCGGGCCCACGGTTGCCTCTCGCACGTCGATGGTCATTGGCCGCATCATTGAGCGCGCATGCGCGCAGTTGCTCAAGATGCTGCACGAGCACGTCGGCCTCGGCTCCACCTACACGGAGAAGGAATTCTTCGCCGCCTGCGAACGCTATCGCGCGCTGCGTGGCGAAGTGATGTCATTATGCCGCTATGAAGCGCCGCCCAGCATTGTTTGGGACGATCAGAAGTATCACGGGGAAGCCTACGGTGCGTACGCATGGGCGATCTACATTGCGCAGGTTGCAGTTGACACAGTCACTTACTCCGCTGACGTGGAAGACTTCTGGGCGGTGCAGGAGGTGGGCCGCGTGATTCATCCGGTGATGGCTGCCGGACAGGTCGAGGGTGGAATTGCTCAGGGAATCGGCTATGCGCTGTACGAAAAAGTCGTTTGGCAGGACGGCCGCATGGCCAACAATCAGATGACCAACTACATTATGCCCACTGCGGAGGATGTTCCTCCGATTCACGTCTACTTTGAGCAAATTCCTTTCCGCTATGGAGGGTTTGGCGCCAAGGGCATCGGTGAATTACCTCACGACGGTCCCGCGCCAGCGATTCTGAATGCCATCCGCGATGCGACAGGGGTCGCATTCAACGCCATCCCGCTTCTTCCTGAAGACCTCTATGCGGGGCTCACCGCGGCTCAACCAGCGGAAAACATGGCGATGCGATGAGCGGACACACAACGTTGGACCGATGCTGGCCTACGATTCGATTCTCGGTCAACGGCCAGCATAACCAATTGAATATTTCGCCGATGAAGCGCCTTCTCGATGTGCTGCGCGAGGATCTGGGTTTGACCGGGACCAAGGAGGGATGCGGCGAAGGTGAGTGTGGATCGTGTTCCGTGCGCATGAACGGCGAATTGGTGAACAGTTGCCTGGTTCCCGTATTGCAGGCCGATGGCGCAGAAATCCAAACGGTCGAAGGTCTGGCGCTCAATGGCGCACTCCACCCGCTGCAAAAGGCGTTTCTCGAGCAAGGAGGGGCGCAGTGCGGAATCTGTACGCCCGGAATGTTGATGGCATCGGCGCAACTTCTCGAAACGAATCCGCACCCCAGCATGGCTGAAATTCGCGAGGCACTGGCCGGAAACCTCTGCCGCTGCACAGGATTCATGCGCATCTTCGAGTCGGTTGGGGCGGCGATCGCTCCGGAAGGCACTGCCCACGCCGCGGATTCAACCAAGAGGGAGACACCTCATGCGCGGTAATGCAGACCTGCACAATCTTGTCGCTCCGGGCGAACTGGGCGCGGTGCTGCAGCTGCTTGCCGCCGAACCCGGAACGTGGACGCCGCTTGCCGGCGGAACAGAGGTGATGGTCGCATTTTCCGCGGGACGCCTCGACGCACCCAAGCTCGTCAGTCTCTGGGGCATTCCCGATCTGCGAACGATCGCGGTTACACCGCAGAGTGTTTCCATCGGCGCAACGGCTACGTTTCTCGATCTGCGAAGAAACGCTGTCATCGCGGCCGAACTACCATTGCTTGCGAAAGCCGCCAGTTGGATTGGCTCGATCGCCAACCAGGGGCGCGCTACGCTCGGCGGCAATCTCGTGAACGGCTCGCCGGCTGCGGATTCTTCGCCCGCGCTGCTGGCATACGACGCCGAGGTCGAGATCGTCTCCCTGCGCGGACGACGCCGCGTTCCCTATTCGGATTTTCACACCGGCTACAAGCGCAATGTTCTCGCGCCCGACGAACTTCTCTATGCGATTCATCTCCCGCGCCGTTTTGCACGCCACGCCGGTTATTTGCGAAAAGTGGGAACTCGCCGGGCTATGGCCATCGCCAAGGTTGCGCTGGGAGCAACCGCCCTGCTTGAGAATGGTGTGATTCAGGAAATTCGTCTCGGAGCCGCAAGCTTGGCGCCCTTCCCCACCCGGCTTTTCAGAACTGAAACCGCCCTCCTCGGACAGCGGGTCACGCGCGAAACGATCGATTCAGTACACCGTGCGCTTCTCGAAGAGATCAAGCCAATAAGCGACATTCGATCCACAGCCGAATATCGACGACGCGTGGCAATGAATCTCGTCGACGAATTTCTGCTCTCGCTTCGACCGGAAGGATTGTAATGGCGAATGCTACCCTTGCGGTGTGGAATGAGGCCAGCGAATCCGAGGCTATGGGAGCCATGCTCGCGTGCTGCGGAGCAACGCGATGGGCCGAGGCTATGGTTGCGCGGCGGCCGATCACGAGTGTATACGCCCTGAGCGAGGCCGCCGACAGCGCATGGGGCGCGATGCTGGAATCGGATTGGCTTCAGGCGTTTGCCTGTCACCCGCGCATTGGCGACCGCAAACCGGCGCCTATACCTTCACAGGAGGTTGCGGCACACTCAACACAATCGGAAGAGTGGTCGCGCCAGGAACAATCCTTGGCCCGCGCTGCGAACGAACGGGTGCTGGCTAAACTCGCAGAAGACAATCAACTCTATGAGCAGCGCTTCGGCTTCACGTATATTGTCTGCGCAACCGGCAAAAGCGCCGCAGAGATGTTGGCCATTCTCAAACAGCGCCTGTCGAATGATCGGGAGGTCGAGTTGCGCGAGGCAGCCGAGCAGCAACGGCAGATTATGCAAATTCGTTTAGGAAAGTGGTTAGCCGAATGAGCAACATTTCAACTCACGTGTTGGATTCCGCACAGGGCAAGCCGGCCGCGGGAATTGCCGTGCGGCTTGAGAGGTGTGAGGGCGGCGGGTGGATCGAAGTGTCCGGACCCGGCGAACCTGGCGAGCGGGCACAGGCAGCACCCGGCGATTGGATTGAGGTGGCCGCGAGCATCACCGACGCTGACGGCCGCTGTCCTAATCTAGCGACCGATGCTCGACCCGGTCAGTATCGTCTGGTTTTCGATACAGGCTCATACTTTGCCCGGTTGAAGCGGACGAGCATCTACCCGGAGATTGCGATCGTTTTCACCTGCGACGGCAATGCGCACTATCATCTGCCCCTGCTGCTGAGCGATAACAGCTATACAACCTACAGAGGAAGCTGACGAATGGCGAAGCTGGGTGAGAATCGCTACGGAAAATCTCGCGTGCGCCTCTCGCGCATCACGCGCGATGAGGACTTGCACGAGTTCAATGAGTGGACCGTAAATGTGATGCTCGAGGGAGACTTCGACGCCAGTTACACCAATGCCGACAACAGCGAGGTTCTTCCCACCGATACGATGAAGAACACGGTGTATTTCGTGGCGCGCGGCTCAAAGGCCACGACCATCGAGTCCTTCGCCATGGAGTTGGGTGACTATTTTCTCAGCAACAATGCTCAAGTCTCCGGAGTCCTTGTCGAAATCTCCGAACGCGCCTGGGAGCGATTGACGATCGATGGCACGCCCGAATCGAGCACGTTCAAACTCGGCGGACCGGAACTCCAGACCGTGCGTGCCGTGCGCGACCGCGATCGCGAGTGGTCGGTCCGCTCGGGCATCGACGGCCTGACGATTCTCAAGACCGCCAATTCCGCTTTTACTGGCTACATCGTCGACAAACTCACCACGCTCAAGCCGGCCGCCGATCGCATCCTCGGCACGCGCGCCACCATTACATGGGACTATGAGGCCGCCACGTCTGATTACGCGCCGGCCCGTGAACGAATCACCACTGCCCTGCTCAAAACATTTGCCGCGCACAATAGCATGAGCGTGCAGCACACACTCTTCGATATGGGTAAAGCCGCGCTCGAGGTTGCTCCTGAGATCGCGCGAATTCATCTCTCCATGCCCAACCTGCATCACCTGCTTGCGGATCTCAGCCGCTTTGATCAGGACAATCCCAACCGCATCTTCGTGCCCATCGACGAGCCACATGGTACGATCGAGGCCACCGTCGAACGCTAGATCCAGCATTCCGCAATTGTGGCACCGCCGTGCCGAATCCCCCTGGTGCACTCCAGCCGCACCCGTCGGCAGCTTCTAGAATGACCCTATGACTGCTCCATCCTGGACTGTCCGCGACCTTCGCGCTGCGCTGGCCGCCGGATCTCGCAGCCCATCCCAGCTGGCCGAAGCAGCACTTGCCAACAGCAACGGGAACACTGGCCGCAATTCTTATACCTGGCAGGACGCGACGTGGACGCGCGCTGAAGCTTCCCGCGCGGAATCCATACCTGCGTCAAGTGGCGGCCTTTTTGGAGACGGCCACTCCACGCTCTGGGGCCTGCCTATTTCCGTAAAGGATTGCTTCGATCTTGCGGGCTCACCAACAACATGCGGAATCCATTTCTATCGCGATCTCAACGGCTCTGCCATGCGCGACTCCTGGCTTGTGGAACAGTTGCGCGCCGCAGGAGCAGTGATCGTTGGCAAGACACATCTTCATCCCCTGGCCTACGGAATCACTGGTGAAAACCCTGAGTTCGGCGACTGCGCGCAACCTCGCGATCCCGGTGCCCTCACTGGCGGCTCATCAAGTGGAGCCGCAGCGAGCGTGCAGGAAGGCTCGGCGGTGGCTGCCATCGGAACTGACACCGGCGGCTCCGTGCGCGCGCCCGCGGCTTTGTGCGGCCTCGCCGGCTATCGTGCCACGATTGGTCGTGGTGACTGGCGTGGCGGAGCTCATCTTGCCGAGACATTCGACACCATGGGCTGGCTTTTTCGCGATCTCGAAGACGCACCGTATCTCGCGGCTCCCTTCGCGCCTGCGCATACCGATCCTCCTTCGCGATTCCCTCGCTTCGCTTATGTTGAGAGCGATTTTCTCAGCGATTGTGAGCCGGAAGTCATGGAGAGCTTTCGCGCCGCCATTCGCATGTTGCAATCGCTTGGGCTCGTCGCTCAGCCAATCAATCCCGAATGGTGGGCGGGCGCGGTCGAAGTCTTCGCGCCCATTCAGGCGTCGGAAGCGGCGCGCCTGCACGCCGGCCACTTCGATCGGTTCGAGCCGGCGATCCGCGACCGCCTCAACTGGGGCGCCAGCCTCAACTTCGACGAACTTTCCGCATTGCGCCGGCGCCACGCAGCTTTTCGTGCGCACATGGATGAGCTGTTTGCCGCCCATCAACTTATTCTGTTGCCGTCGATTCCCGTGGCGCGGCTGGCCGTCGGCGCAGACCACAGCCAAACCCGTGCCCGTCTGCTGCGCTACACCGCGCCCTTCAGTCTGGCCGGCGTTCCCACCATCGCCATACCTTGCGCGCAAGGCGGCATGCAACTCGCTGCGGCCCGCGGTAACGACGAGTCCCTGCTCGCGCTTGCCGCGCAGATTGGCGCGCACGCAAAGACCGCCAGGTCCGATTGATCGTTGATTGCAATTAAGAAGTTGAACTTAGACTTTATCTGCAAGAAACGGCTCAGGCTTCAATGATCCGTCCCGCTGCTTCACGAGCATCTGAACCTTGCCCTCGGCTGTATCCAGCTCCTCCTTGCAGGCAGCTGACAATCCCACTCCCTCTTCGAACAGCTTGAGCGAGTCTTCCAGCGCGAGATCGCCTTTTTCCAATTGCTCGACGATGGTTTCCAGCTTCTTTAGCGATTCTTCAAAGGCCGCCATGACGATTAATCCCTCCCGCGCTCTGCAGGCGTCAATGCGCTGGCAATTACTTCGGCCGCCGTCTCATAATTCCCGAACGGCGCACTCACCTGCACGCCCTGGACCAGCGGCCGCACGGCAGCCAGCATCTCCTGCGCGATCTTGATTCCCTCTAGGCGCGCCGCATCTGGCGTATTGGCCTGCGCCATGCGCAGCATGATCTCTTCCGGCATCGCAACCCGCAAATCGTTCTTCATATACTCTGCGTTGCGCAGGCTGGTCAGCGGCCAGATGCCCGCGATCACCGGAATACGATGGTCCCCGAGGAGATTCTTGATTCGTTCAAGGAATTCTTCCAGCAGGCGCAAATCGAAGACCGCTTGCGTGATCACGTACTCCGCGCCGGCTTCGACTTTATAGGCCAACCGCTTCAGCTCATTTTCCAGGTCGGGAATTCCGGGGTTGGCCGCTACTCCAATGGTGAAGTTGGTGCTGGCCCCGATGGAGTTCGATCCAATATCAAGACCGTGATTCAGCCGCCGTGCGATGTTTACCAATCCGATGGAGTCCACGTCAAAGACAGCAGACGCGTCAGGATAGTTTCCCTGCTTGGGCGGATCGCCGGTCACGCACAAAATGTTGCGTAGCCCGATCGATGAGGCGCCCAGAAGATCCGACTGGATCGACAGCAGGTTCCGGTCACGGCAGGTGTAATGCAGAATTGTCTCCATCCCCGTGTGCTGCTGAATCTGGATGCAGAGGCTCTCACCGCTCATCCGCGCCGAGGCCTGCGCCGCGTCGTAGACGTCGATTGCATCCACACCCATCCGCGCCATCAATGCCGCGCCTTCGATCTCCTTCGAGCAATCGATGCCCCGTGGCGGCACGAATTCCACCATGGTGATGAACTTGCCTTGTGCGATCAACGCGCCAAGGCGAGAGCGCTCGGCCAGCGAAGCCGGTGGCACTTCTTTGCTAATTGCAGGCGTAGCATCTTTGCCAGCCACGTGGGCCTGTTCATCGATCGCCCGCACGGCCTGCCGCATGGCGCGGATGTGATTCGGCGTCGTGCCGCAGCAGCCGCCAACCATCTGCGCGCCTGCCGCGATCGCCTTGCGCGCAAAGCTTGCCATGTACTCGGGCGAGCACAAATAGATGTTCCGGCCATCCACGGCTCGTGGCATGCCGGCATTGGGCATCGCTCCCAATGGCAGATTGGTCGCCCCCCGCATCTCTTCAATCGCCGTCAATACTGTGGCCGGCCCGGTGGAGCAGTTCACTCCGACGGCATCGGCTCCCCACTCGGTGAGCAATGCCGCAGCCTGCGCTGCCGAAGAACCGTCGAGGCACTCGCCTTCATCGTCCACCGTCACCATCACCAGCAGAGGCAACTCCGGGGCTACCGCTTTAGCCGCCTCGATTGCCTCCTTTGCCTCATTCATGGCCGGCATCGTCTCCACGATCAGCAGGTCGACGCCGCTTTTCTTGAGCACGGCAATTTGTTCCGCAAAAGCTGCGCGCGCTTCATCCAGTCCCGTCTTGCCCAAAGGTTCCAAGCGCACGCCCAGCGGTCCCACAGCGCCCGCCACCCAGGCTTCGCCGGCTTGCTTCTCTTTCATGCCCACGACGGCCTGGCGAGCCAGACGCACCCCCGCCGCATTGATCTCCTCAACCTTTGCGCCCAACCCATGACGGGTCAAGCGAAAACGGTTGGCTCCAAATGTGTTCGTTTCAAGAATCTCCGCACCGGCGAGCAGATATTCCTGGTGCACGGCGAGGATCAGGTTGGGATCCGACAGGTTCAGCTCGTCGTAGCAGCGGTTGGTAAACACGCCGCGAGCATTCAGTACCGTACCCATCGCACCGTCAGCAAGCACGGGGCGGTCGGAAAAGATTTGGGCGAGCCGGCTCATTCTGTTGCCATGCTAACGCATCGACAGGATGGGTGTATCCACCCTTCGCCTCGCCGGTCACGAAGCTGCTCGGCCCACCCCAAACTCTTCTCCGATATTCCCTTTTGCTTTGCCGGCCGTCGCTCCAGAGAGCCGGGCTGCTTTGTTATACTTCGGGAGTTATCGCCTGCATGGAAATCGGTTTGGGCTCGCGCATTCCCGAGCCCTTCCGTGCGTCATTAACGCCATTTATTCGTCGACGTTGCGGGTTTTGCCGCGCGATCAACCGAGGGTTGGAAATTTGAAGAACAGAAGTCTTTTCATGAGCGCCGGCGCAGCCCTGGTGGTAGCCGCGGCGCTGGCCGGCTGTGGCAAGACCTTTTACTTTAGCGGCCGCGTATTGCCGCCCAGCGGCCTACAAAATCGCGTCATGATTGGCATCCAGAACCCTGGCACGTTGAACAAAGGCGTACTCCAAATTGTCGACGCCTTTTATGACACCCGCAGCGGCTATAACGGCACGCCTGCCATTTTTTCCATCGCCGGCTATGGCGGTGCTCTGCCCAGCACGATCCAGAACATGCCCGAGCAGCAAGCCGGCGCCGTGTACTCATCGGGCGATGGCACCCTATCGCTGCTCAACTATCAGGCAGAAAAAACCTCGATTGCTTCTGTCGACGGCTTGAACGGTCCTTCGTCCAGCATTTTCGTCACCCGTAACCTGGCATTTGTCTTCGCCGCCAGTCAGGCTGCCACGGTCCTTACTGTGGTGAACCAGGGCGGCGGCGGCATATCGACGGGCCTCAGCCTGCCGGGCATATACCGCGTCAGCGTGAATCCCGGAGGCTCTGTGGCGATGGCATTCGTCCAGAACTCCAACTACGCCTACTACCCTCGTCAGCTCTCCACGGCGCAAGGAATTGCCTTCTCCGGAGGGCCCGCCAACTGGCCAAAGGCCGCCGTTGATTGCGAGCCGCAGCAGGCGCCGTCGTGGTGCCTTTTCCAGATGCAAAGTCCCGACCACACCGACGCCACCGGCAACTACTATGGCGCTCCGCTCACCTTCGACCGCCCCATCAAAGCCCTTTTCTCCGCCGACGGAAGTACTGCCTATGTGCTGAGCTGCGGCCCGGAGTGCAATGGATCCAAGGCATCCATCTCTGTGGTCCCGATTCCGCCGCTGATCTTTCTTCAAGGGCAGGCGTCCGGCTTGCTCCCCTGCAACCTTCCTTCCGTGTCTTCCTGTCCCAATACCAATGACGCACCGATGGTGAATCTCCCCATCCCCGGGGGCGCAAGCAACGCTCTGATCGATACCACCACCATGTATGTCGTGGGCCAACAGCCGCAGGTGATCCAGGGACAGACGCTCTACGCCGGCAATCTCACAGTCGTTAACCTGGCCAACATGACCGCCGGCGGCCCCATCGCGATCAGCGACGGGCAGCCCGGCGCGATTAGCCGCATGATTGAAGCCGACGACAATACACTCTGGATCGGAATGAGTGGATGCACCGTTGGGGTTCGCTACGCAACCAACCCCGCAAGTGGTTACGGCTGCCTGACGATGTTCAACACCTCGACGAAATCGGTAACCATGCTCGAGCCCTATCTGGGGGATGCCACGGGCGTTGCCGCAGTCACCGGCTTGCACAAGATCTATACGGCTGAGGGCGGCCAAGTCTACATCTACTCCACATCCAGCGGTGCGTCTATTGATAACCAGTACGTAACCGTCACCGGTACGGCCTATGACGTTGCCTACATGGATGCGATTACCGACGCCAACAATACTGTCTACTGATCCCGATGCCTTCTGAGGCAATCGACTTTCGAGCCGACGTTCTGGCCATCGCCGCCCATCGCGACGATGTGGAACAGACCTGCGGAGGAACCCTGCTCCGCATGGCTGCGCGCGGCCTGCGCACGGCAATTCTCGATCTAACCAGGGGCGAAGCCGGCACGCGCGGCACTGCAGAAGAACGCGCCCGCGAGGCAGAGGCAGCCGCCGGGATTCTCGGCGTCGGCTGGCGTCATGCGCTCGATTTGCCCGATGGCTCGCTCTCCAACAATCTTGAAAATCGCGTTGCCATCGTTCGCATTCTGCGTCAACTTCGTCCTCGCGTCGTGATTTTGCCTTACTGGCAGGCGCGTCATCCCGATCACGCCATCACGGCAACCCTTGGTGCCGAAGCCTGCTTTCTATCCGGTCTCCGGAAGATTGACACGGGAGCTGAACCGCATCGCCCCTTCAAGATCGTCTATGCCAGCCTCTATGCCGATGTCCGCCCCACGTTCATTGTGGACATTACGCCGTTCATCGAACATCGTCACCAGGCTCTTATGGCTTATCGTTCGCAATACGCGAACCAATCCTCCGGCTCCGGCCTTTTTGTTCCTGAAGAAGAAATTCGCGAGCGGACTTTTGCCGAGGCTCGCCATTACGGCCTGCTTGCCGGCGTTCGCTTCGGCGAGCCCTTCGTGCAAAAAGAAGTCGGTCTGGTCGACGATCTCACCCTTCTGCCTGTCCAATCGATCTAAAATCGATTCCGGTACTCTTCGAGAAAGGTCCTCGTTATGAATTCAATGAGCCGCCGCGAATTTCTAGCCACTTCCGCCTTATCGATCGCCGCAACACGCCTTGGCGCGCAAAGCCAGGCGCAGGTCAGGGCCAACCTTGACATCCCGTCAGAGGCGACGGGGCCTCATGTTCCGGCTGACTTTGTCGGGCTCTCCTACGAAGTGAGAGAACTCACCAATCCTGATTTCTTTTCGGCCAAGAACACAGGCCTGATTCGTGCATTCAAGCGCATTTCGTCGCACGGCGTGCTGCGACTGGGCGGCAATACCAGCGAATTCGGGTGGTGGAAACCCACCCCCAACTCACTGGAGCCGGAGCATCCTCGCACTCGCGAGGTGGTGGGCGAGCCAAAAGCAAGCTACTATGCCGTCACTGCTGAGGCGGTGCGTAACCTGGCCGCATTCCTTGAAGCCACCGGCTGGACCTGCCTCTACGGCATCAACATGGGGACCAATACACCCGCTCGCGCCGCGGTCGAAGCTGATTTTGTCGCCAAGACTCTCGGCTCGCGATTGCAGTATTTCCAAATCGGCAATGAAGCGGATTTGTTTGGACGCCACCTGCGCGACGCCCAAACATGGTCTGCCCAAACCTACCTCGCCGAGTGGCTCACTCTTGCTCGCGCCATCTCCGCTCGCGTGCCGCACGCCCACTTCGGAATGCCGGACATCGCCTCGAACATGTCATGGCTCACGCAGATCGCGGATGCCTGGCGCTCAGTCGAGAACCCTCCGCACGTAACCAGGCTTACGCATCATTATTATTTCGGCGGGCCGCCCACCAATCCCGACGTTAACATTCCAAATCTGCTCAAGCCCGCAACCATGGTCAAAGTTCAGGGCATGGCGGATACGGCCTCCTCGGCTGCCGCCAAAATGGGCGTTCGCGTCCGCATGACTGAAGGCAACACCTGCTATCGTGGCGGCAAGCCGGGAGTTTCCGACGTCTTCGCTGCAGCACTCTGGTCGGCCGACTATTCGCTTCTTCTGGCCAGCAACAATTATTCGGGCATCAACCTGCACGGAGGCACCGGCCCCAACGTCGCCAATGGGCTCGGCGGAATCATGTTCGGCGACCAGGTTCTTAAAGATCAGGGCGCGACGCCGGACGAGATCGCCTCTCACCCGCATCCATACTATTCACCGATTGCGATATTTGACTCTGAGTACGTTCTTGAGCCGGTCGCTTACGGCCTCATCTTTGCCGGCGCGTTCGCCGGAGGCACTCTGATCCACACCGATCTCACGGCGAAGTTACAGGCAGCAGGGATCAACGCAACGGCCCACGCCGCGAAGCTTGCTAGCGGACAAACATCCGTTATCGTGCTGAACAAGGACGCGGAGAACGATCTTGACCTCCGTCTGAATTTCGGCGCAGCTCGAACTGCAGCGACAGAGCTCGAAACTTTACGCGCGCCCTCGCTCGATAGCCGTGAAGCTCGTCTCGCGCGGGTGCCACAATCCGGCCATCTCAAAAATGGCGCCTTCACTGGGCTGATTCCTCGCGCTTCCGGCCTTCGTATCACGATCGCCTGAAGTTCGAACCTGATGCCGTGAGAGAATTGACTGGTTCCCAGACCTTATTGACGGTTGCGATTTCCCCAGCAACCATTCACTCAAATAATCTCCAAAGATTCTGAACATCGGAAGTTGGACGATGCCGCAGACCTGGAATGCTGACACCTACGGCCGCGATGGCGCCTTTGTTCACGAAATGGCCGGAGGCGTGCTTGAATGGCTCGCCGCTCAACAGGGTGAACGCATCCTCGACCTCGGTTGCGGTGACGGCCAACTGACCCTGCGCATCGCCGAGTCCGGCGCCAGTGTCGTCGGCATCGACTCCTCTGGTTCCATGGTGAAGGCAGCACGCGACCGCGGAGTAAAAGTCGACCAGGGTTCGGCCGAGACACTTCCCTATCCCGATGGCATCTTCGAAGCCGTCTTCTCCAATGCAGCGCTACATTGGGTTCGCGGCCAGGATGAGATGCTTTCCCAGGTGCATCGCGTGCTCCGGCCGGGCGGCCGCTTTGTTGCAGAGATGGGCGGGCACGGCAACATCGCCGCAATTCGGGTCGCTTTTGCCGCCGTTCTCTCTCGTCACGGATTTGCGAGCCTTGGCGAGCGCGGCAATTACTATCCCACTTCAGAGGCCTATAGCAGCAGACTTGAACGCCATGGATTCGACGTCCAGAAGATCCTTCTTTTCCCGCGCCCAACTCCATTGAATGACGGAGGAATGACTGGGTGGCTCAACACTTTTTATCGCGGCGCGCTCGATGCCCTTCCTGAAGATCTTCGTAACTCCGTAGTCGAAGAAACTGTAGCCCTGCTGGCCCCGGCCCTTCGAGGTCACGACGGCCACTGGACGGCGGACTATGTTCGGCTGCGCTTCATTGCGCGGGCTGGAAGGTAAAAGGGACACGACGCGGAATGAAACCTGAAAAATGTTCGCGCTCGTTCTTGGACAACGTAGCGTGCGCAACACACTTGAAGCAAGCCGGCCGCTGTCGGGCGCCTATTTCGGCAAAGCACGGAGCGCAGAGAGAGCAAGCACCGACAACAGCAAACTTCGGGGAGCAGCCGCAATGGCCGCTCACCGAATTTCGTTCCTGACTTCAACTCAGTCCGCTAGCAACAGTTTCGTCCGGAAAAACAAGCCGGCCACAATTCCGCCCAGGCTCGGAAACACAAGAAACAGCCATAACTGCTTCATGGCCTGACCGCGTACGAACAGGGCCGGCCCCAGGCTCCGCGCCGGATTCACGCTTACGCCCGTAATGTGAATGCCGAAGAGATGAATCGCCAGCAGCGTCAGGCCGATAGCCAGCCCGGCGAATCCCGTCGGCGCGCTTTTCTGCGTAGACCCCAGGATCACGATGACGAAGATCATGGTCGCGAAAAATTCAAAAAGAATCGCCGAGGGTTCGTTGTACCCGCCCTGATAACCTGGCCCCCAGCCGTTCTGGCCGAGCCCGTTTACCGCAAGGCTGTACCCCGCGGAGCCGACCGCAATCATCAAAAGCAGCCAGGCCGCAAGAATCGCGCCGGCAAACTGTGCAACCCAATACTTGATCAACGCTCCGAATTTGATTCCACCGGCAACCCACACGCCAAGACTCACTGCGGGGTTGACGTGGCCGCCTGAGATGGGGCCAATCCCGTAAATCGCCGCCACTTGCGCCAGCCCGAAGGCGGCCGCGATGCCGAAAATGCCCACCTTATCTCCGGCAATGACCGCCGTTCCAACGCCGAACAACACGAGAATGAATGTGCCCACCAGTTCCGCAAGGAATATCTTCACGTTTCCTCCATCTTGGTACCGAAAGAACTCGCCGCGCCGATTTCAGGCGCCAAGTTCTCACCAGGAACCCTGCCGCGGCGCCCACGCAGTCTTGCAGACGCGCTGAGGCGGAGTCAAGAAGAATTCCTTCATTACGAGAAATTGCCCGCCCGTCAAAAACGGCATCTTTCCCGGCCCGTCAACCGCCAAAGCCCTCCATTCTTGCAAGCGCAATTCAACGTTTTCGCCGCGCACGCTGTGCTAACGTTCAAGCGTGAGCGTTGACGTCTCAGTCAAAGCGAAAAAGAAGAAACCGGCTGCGGGCAAAAAGCGCTTGCCGGGACTCGCCAAAAAAGATGGCCTGATCCGGCATCCTTTCGATCTCGAATTCGGAGTCCGCACCAGCGGCCTCGTCGCCGGACGTGATCTCGGCTCTGGGCATCGCAACGACCGTCATGTAACGGCTTATTACGCCGTCGCCCCCTCGGTCTTTCAAAACATGATCGCGCGCTGGCGTCGCTGCCGCCCTCTTGCCCCCATCGATCGATATGCGTTTATCGATCTTGGCGCGGGAATGGGTCGCGGCCTGCTGCTGGCTTCCGCTTATCCCTTTCGCGCCGTAAGCGGCGTTGAGCTGCATCCCACGCTGGCGCGCATCGCGCGCAAGAATCTTTCCATTTGGCGCGCCGCCGGAAATACGCGCGTGCCCGTGCGCATGTTTTGCCGCGATGCGTCGGAGTTTCCGCTCCCTGCCGGCCCATGCGTTGCTTTTCTATTCAATCCCTTCGGAGCTCCTGTGCTGCGACGCCTCTTGCGAGCATGGAAGCGTACCCTTGCAGACCGCCCAGGACAACTGGACATTTTGTACGTGAACGACGAACAGAAGAACGTGATTCGTAGCGAGCCGGGCTTCGAGCGGCTCTTTCGAGGGCAGATCCGCCGATCGCATGAGGATGCAGTCGCCGACCACAACATCCTCAAGCGCCAGCCCGGCGGCGAGTATGCTGCGTTCGGCTGGGAGGACTGTTCCATTTACCGCTGGGTGGGAACCTCCAGCTCCTAGTTCTCAGCTTTTCGTATTCGGCGAGAACCTTCATAATTGACAAAGGCGCTTATGGATCACCGGCCAACCAAGTCATCGTCAGCCACAGAGGAATTGAACGCGGGTGTCGCCCAGCGCGTTTGGGACGAAGTCTGGCACAAGGGAGATTTCAGCGGCATCGACGAACTGTTTGACCCCCAGTTCGTAAGACATGATTTGGATCCAGCCCAGGGTCAGGGACGAAAACAAAACGAGGAATTCATCCGACGGATGCGAGGAGCCTTCCCGGACCTTCAATTTCACATCGATGACGTCATTGCCAAAGGCGACAAGGTTGTCACGCGCTATCACTTTGAAGGGACGCACCTGGGCGACTCACTCGGCTTTAAGGCAACCGGGAAAAGAGCCACGTACACCGGGATTCTGATCCAGAGGTTCGAAAACGGAAAAATCGTCGAACAATGGACGGAAGCGAACCTGCTCAGCCTTTTTAGGCAGCTGGGCCTGATTCCCGACCCCAAAAAGTAGTTCGTGCGCCTCGATCCGCAAACCATCGGACGGCAAGCCTGCAACGCAAGAAAGCGTTTTCCTCATTGTCAAATCCAACGCTGGGCAGTACGATGGCGAGGTCATGAACAACCGAATCGTTGCCGTCTGTTTTGCCGTCTCCGCCTCCTTCGCTTTCACCCTTCTTTCTAACAGTTCGCTCGCCCAGGCGCCCTCGCTCACCATTCAAGTCGATCATCCGACCGCAAAGGTCAGCCCAACGTTCTATGGCTTGATGACCGAGGAGATCAATTTCTCCTACGAGGGAGGACTCTATGGTGAACTGATCCGCGATCGCACGCCGGTCCGAGCGTGGGATGCGACGAGGGTCTGGCCGATGGTGGCGCGCGGCGACTCCATCGTGAACATCTCCATTGACGAATCGGATGGGCCTAGCCAAGCCCAGCCTCGCAGCCTGCGCGTCACCGTGTCGAAGGCCTCTGCCTCTTCGCCGGCCGGAGTTGAAAACGGAGGCTTCTGGGGCATCCCGGTGCGTCCGCATACCGTGTATTCCGCATCGTTTTACGCCAAGTCCGATACTCCGGGTCTTGCCGTCACCGCCACGCTCCAAAACGATCAAACCGGGGCAGTCGCCGCATCGGCGATCGTCCCCGCCCTTACCAAGGATTGGAAACAGTACAACTACACGCTACGCACCGGAGAGGTGCCCGTCTCGATGAACAACCATCTCATCCTCACCATCGCTCAGCCTGCGACGGTGTGGCTCGATGTCGTCTCACTCTTCCCTCCCACGTACCGCAACCGCCCCGGCGGCGATCGCGCTGACATTTCTGACTTGCTTGCTGCCATGCATCCAAAGTTCCTGCGCTTTCCGGGCGGCAACTACGTCGAAGGCGAACACATCGCCGAACGGTTCGATTGGAAAAAGACGATCGGCCCCTGGGTTGATCGCCCTGGCCACATGAGCCCGTGGCACTATCACTCGTCCGACGGCATGGGCCTGCTCGAATTTCTGGAGTGGTGCCAGGATCTGAAGATGCAGCCTGTGCTCGCTGTCTATGCCGGCTACTCGCTGGCTGGCGAGCATGTCGATCCCGGCCCGGCGCTTGAGCCATACGTGCAGGATGCGCTCGACGAAATTGAATACGCCGCCGGCAGTGCCGATACCAAATGGGGCGCCCAGCGCGTGAAAGATGGGCACCCCGAGCCATTCGCGCTTCACTATATTGAAGTGGGCAACGAAGACGGGTTCGACCGCTCTGGCTCTTATGACGGCCGCTTCGCGCAGTTCTATCGCGCCATCAAGCAGCGTCACCCCGATCTCCAGATCATCGCTACAACTCCCGTAAAGAGCATCAAGCCCGATGTGCTCGACGAGCATTTCTATATGGCGGCGCAGGAAACATTCACGCAGGCACATCACTACGATGCCGCCGACCGCAACGGACCAAAGATTTTTGTAGGCGAGTGGGCTACACGAGAAGGCGATCCCACACCCGATTTAGAAGCTGCGCTTGCCGATGCCGCCTGGCTCACCGGCCTCGAGCGCAACAGCGACCTGATCGTGATGACTAGTTATGCGCCACTCTTCGTCAACGTGAATCCCGGCGCTATGCAATGGGCGCCCGATCTCATTGGCTATAACGCGCTCAAGAGTTACGGCTCGCCTGCTTATTGGACGCAGGTCATGTTCTCAACGCATCTGGGAACCGAAATTGTGCCCGCTGCGCTCAGCAGCGCGCCGCCTCGCGTCTTTGCTTCCGCCACGCGGGACGATGCGACGCACAAGCTGTTCGTGAAGGTCGTCAACGCAACTTCCACCGCCCAACCCCTCGCCATCGATCTAGCGGGCGCCGCCAAGGTGCACACTGCCACGCTCACCACCATGAGCGGCAAAACGCCCAACGCGACCAACTCCATTGACGCGCCGGATGCTGTCGTGCCGCATTCACTCACCGTCCCCGTCACGGGTCCGAAGTTCACGCACACGTTTGCCCCCTATTCAGTGAATGTGCTGGAGCTGAGCTACTAACGCCCGATGCCACACAATTTGCATTGGCCCATTCTTGTCGTGCGCAAAGCGGACGTCAGGATGGGTCTGTAATCAACCAGCTCACCTCTCCAGCCTTCCGGTCTCCGCCGCTTCTCAGTTAAAGTAAAGTCATCGTGATTATCGATTTCGCCAGGCGCGCGCATGATCATAACTGGGAGATGGATCCCATTACGCGCTCCTTGCTCGACACCGACTTTTACAAGCTCCTCATGCTCCAGTTCATCTGGAAGAATTTCCCGCGCACACGCGCCACATTTACACTCATCAATCGCACTTCCTCGGTACGCCTTGGCGAAGTCGTCGGCCTCTCCCAACTCCGCGACCAGCTCGAAGCTACGCGGCGCCTTCGCTTCAGAAAATCCGAGTTGCTCTGGCTCGCCGGCAACACATTCTTCGGCCGGCGCGGAATCTTTGAACCCGCGTTTCTCGATTGGCTCGAGCATGATTTCCGGCTCTCCGAATACGAGCTTTCAGTCCACGATGGCCAACTTCAGCTTCGCTTTGACGGGCTCTGGTCCGGAACCTCCATGTGGGAGATATATGCGCTCTCTGAAATCGGCGAGCTGAAGACGCGCGCCGCGCTCAAGGCCCTTAGCGAACTCGAGCTTGACATTCTTTACGCGCGAGCCAAAACCCGTCTCTGGGAGAAGATGGAGCGCCTCCGCGATGTCCCCGACCTCAGAATTAGCGATTTCGGCACGCGCCGCAGGCATAGCTTTCTGTGGCATGAGTACGTCGTCAATTCCATGCACGACACCATCGGCGACTGCTTTTCCGGCACTTCTAACGCCTACCTCGCTTACAAGCACGATCTCGAAGCCATCGGCACTAACGGCCACGAACTGCCCATGGCCATGGCCGCACTCGCCCACGACGACGAAGAACTTCGCAGATCTCAGTACTCTCTGCTTGAGCTTTGGCAACGAAGCTACCAGGGCGAGTTGCTTATTTTGCTCCCTGACACTTTCGGCACCACTCAGTTTCTACGCGCCGCGCCAGATTGGGTGGCCAATTGGACCGGCCAGCGCATCGACAGCAAAGACGCTTATGTCGCGGGCGACGAGTACATTGCATGGCTTGAGAAGCATGGCCGCGATCCGCGCCAAAAGCGCCTCATTGCCAGTGACGCTCTCGATGTGGAACAGATTCTCGGCCTTCATGCCTACTTCGCCGGCAAACTTATCAATGGCACATCGCCCGACGACTTCCGATCGGCGGAAGACTTTCACAACCCGGAACGCTGGATTCCCGATCGCCGCATCCGCTTCAGTGCCGGATGGGGCACACTGCTCACCAACGATTTCCGGGGTTGCAATCCGCGTGGCAACGACGGCTTTAATCCCGTCGGCCTGGTCTGTAAGCTTAGTGAGGTTGACGGCAGACCAGCTGTCAAGCTCTCTGATAACTACGCAAAGGCGCTCGGCGATCCCGCCGAAGCCGAACGCTATCGCCGCGTGTTTGGCGTAGCTGGCGTCGCCGACGTCCCGGTTCTCACCTAAAGAGCAATGGCAATAGCGGCATCACTTTGCGCGAGCCAACTCCGACTTGAACTCGCCCTGCGAAATCGCAGCTACGCGCGCGGCCATGCGCACGTAGAAAGCTATGGTGGTGCGCCGGTCATCGTATACGAGCCCGAAAATGGCCGTCACGGAAATTTCTTCGATCCTGCATACAACGCCATCGTTACGAACCCCGATTGGATGCGCCGCTTCGATAAGGTTCATGCCCAGGCAGCACGATCGCTCCCAGCGCCGCGTCTAGACTCTGCACGACGCTGGCGCGAACTCGATTCATCCATGAGCTCCGACGCTCTGCTCATGAATATTTTCTGCACGCCCGGCGTTCCCGATTCGCCCGCAATTTGTGACGCCCTCGGTGTTGCGGCTGGCTCAGCTCCCGTCTTCGGCTGGAAAGCCCGTGTTCCCCTTACCAACGGCCGCTTCGATCGCACAGAGGTCGATATGCGGTTCGGCTCCCTGCTCGTCGAAGCCAAACTCACTGAAGTAGGCTTCCAGACGCGCGCCGCCGCCATTGTCGAAGGGTACCGCGACTTCCACACAGTCTTTGACCGCGACCAGCTCCCGCACACTGAAATCCCCACCTCGCGTTGGTTGCGGGCCAGCGAGTTTCCTGAAGATGTTTCACAGGAATTTGAAAGTGTCGTCACCGATCCCGCGCTCGTCTCCGCGGTCGACACTATTTTCCGCCCGCCCGGCGATCCTGGCTACGCCGCCTACCAACTCATCCGCAGTGTACTCGCCGCCTACGCAGCCGATTGCAGTTTTTGCGTCATCCACGACGAGCGCCGCCCCGATCTGCGCGAGGAATGGTTTCAGGTGATGGCCGCGGTCAAAAGCGCTGCGTTGCGCGTACGCCTTAAGGTTCTTACCTGGCAGGAGCTCGCCGCGATGCTTCCCGATGCGCTTCAGGAATTCCTCGACGTGAAGTACGGCATTGTCGCGCCTGGCAAAACGCCTTCGCCCGTCGACGAAACGCCGAATCTTTCTTGGTAACGGCGGTCCATGTAGCGCCGGTTTTTGTGGCGCCGGTCTCCTGACCCGTAGTCGTGCCGGCGTTCTCGCCCCCACTGACGCCCGCAGCGGTAATCGTGCCAACCACTACAAACCGAGAATCTTTCGATTCTTCGCCGTCCCCGCACCCCCGCCGGCAAAATCGTCGAACGCCCTCTCGGTTACGCGAACCATGTGATCCTGCACGAACTTCGCGCCCTCCGCAGCTCCCTGCTCCGGGTGCTTGATGCAGCACTCCCACTCCACCACCGCCCATCCCGGATAGTCGTACTGCGCCATTTTGCTGAAGATCTGCCGGAAATCGATCTGCCCATCACCCAGCGAGCGAAACCGTCCTGGCCTGTCGATCCACTCCTGATAGCCGCCGTACACTCCTGAACTTCCGCTAGGCCGAAACTCCGCATCCTTCACGTGAAACGCCCGCACCCGATCGTGATACAGATCCAGAAACGCCACATAATCCAACTGCTGCAGCACCATGTGGCTCGGGTCGTACAAAATGTTGGCGCGCGGATGATCGCCTACCGCCGCAAGAAAACGCTCGAACGTCACTCCGTCGTGCAGATCTTCGCCTGGATGCAATTCAAAGCAAACATCTACGCCTGCTTCATCGAACGCGTGGAGAATCGGCAGCCAGCGCCGTGCGAGTTCCTTAAAGGCTTCATCGATCAACCCCGCGGGTCTTTGGGGCCACGGATAGAAGAATGGCCACGCCAGCGCTCCTGAAAATGTGGCATGAGCGTTCAATCCCAGGTTGCGGCTCGCCTTGGCTGCCCACCAAAGCTGTTCCACCGCCCACGCGGTCCTCGCCTTCGCATTTCCATGCAGCTCCGGCGGCGCAAAACCCTCGAGCAGCGTGTCGAACGCCGGATGGCTCGCCACGAGTTGCCCCTGCAAATGGGTTGAAAGCTCCGTGATCGCAAGCCCCGCCTGCGCCGCGATTCCCTTCACTTCATCGCAATACGTCTGGCTCTCGACCGCGCGCTCAAGGTCGAAAAGCCTCCGGTCCCAGCTCGGAATCTGAATGCCCACATAGCCGTGCCCGGCCGCCCACTTGGCCATCCCTTCAAGCGAGTTGTAGGGTGCATCATCGCCGGCAAACTGCGCCAGAAAAATGCCTGGACCCTTAATGTTTTTCATGATGTTTTTCCTCGAAGCAACAGAAACACCAGCTGCCCTTCTCTGTACCCACCGAACTCGGAAGTACAGGCTGCACGCGTGAGCAAGAAGCTAGGAGCTAGAAACTCACGGCCGCGATTAGAACTCCACCCAGCCTTCTTTGCGATTGCTTCCAATCGTCCGCTCAATAAATCGCATTCCGCGCACTCCGGCTTCGATCCCCGGCAGCGTTGCGGGCAACAAAGTCGTGCCAGTCCGCTTCCATACAATCAGCGCATCGGCAAACTCGCGATAGAGCACGGCGAAGGCCTCAAGATACCCCTCGGGATGCCCCGCCGGAGTGCGCGCCGCCGCCTTCGCGTCGCTGCCCAGATAGCCTGCCGCAGCGTGATAAGTCTCCTCAGGCCTATCCAGCCACTTCACGATCAGCCGGTTCGGATCCTGCTGCCGCCATTCGAGCGAGCCTTCTTCGCCATAAATACGCAAAAGCAAATCGTTCATCTCGCCCGCCGCCACCTGCGAGCAAGCAAGAGTCCCCGCCGCTCCGTTGTTCATTCTGACAAATGCATTGCAATCGTCGTCGAGTTTACGCCCCGGCACAACAGAACGCAGCGTCGCATTGATCTCGGCCACTTCAAGTCCGCTCACGTATTCGAGCAGATGAAATGCATGTGTGCCGATGTCGCCAATCGCTCCTCCTGGTCCGTTGCGCGCCGGATCGCCCCGCCATTCAGCCTGTTTATGGCCGGTCGTTTCAATCGCGCGGCTCAGCCACCCCTGAAAGTATTCGACGGCCACTTTGCGAATCTTCCCCAGCTTGCCCGCCGCGCACATTGCGCGCGCCTCCCGCACCATCTGGTAACCCGCATACGTGTGCGTCAGGCCATAGGGCACGCCCGCCTTCTTCACGGCCGTTTCAAGCTTCAGGGCTTCTTCGTAGGTCGCTGTTGCCGGTTTGTCGCTCATCACCGCAATCCCTGCTTCCAGCGCCTCAACCGCAATCGGCAGGTGCAGATGATTCGGCGTCACGATGGAGATGAAATCGATTCCATCCGGCCGCTTGCTCTCCGCCTCGATCATCTGTGCGTAATTCGCATACGCACGCGCAGGATCAACGCGAAATTTTGCGCCCGCTTCGCGCGACCGCTCTGCCGACTGCGAGAAGGCTCCCGCAACCAACTCGATCTTTCCATCCATTTCCGCTGCGATGCGATGCACTGGACCAATAAATGCGCCCGGGCCGCCGCCCACCATCCCCATGCGCAGCTTGCGCTCTTCCGCCATCACCACTTCCCTTTCCCGCCTTGTTCCCTTGTTCCCTCGTTCCCTTGTTCCCTGCTCTTACACGTTCACGCCGCTGGCAAGGTAGCCGCCGTCCACCGCGAGCACCTCGCCGGTCACGAATCCTGCCGCCTCCGACGCCAAAAAGATCGCCGGCCCCACGACCTCACGCGGTTTGCCAAAGCGATGCATGGGCGTGCGCATCAGCAATTCCTCTCCCCGCAAAGTGTCCTTCACGAGCGGCTCACTCATCTCCGTGGGAAACACGCCCGGCGCAATCGCGTTCACGTTCACACCCGACTCCGCCAATTCGATCGCCAGCGTTTTGGTCAGCGAAGCCACCCCGCTTTTGCTCGCGCCATATGCCGCGAGCTGGTATGAACCGCGAAATGCAGTCGACGACGCAACGTTAATGATGCGTCCATACCGCGCGTTCACCATCGTCCGCCCAAAAATCTGGCAAGCGCGCATGGTACCCGTCAAATTCGTATCGATAATCTTCGACCACTCCGCTTCATCTTCATCGAGCGTTGGCGCTTTAGTCGCCATTCCGGCTGCATTCACCAGAATGTCCACCTTGCCGAACGCTTGAACGACAGCATCATGTAATCGCTGGATCGATGCCCGGTCCAGAACATCGCACGTCGCGCGCAAAGTGCGCCTGCCCAGCGCTTCGATCTCCGCGGCCACAGCATCCACGTTCTCCTTTGTTCGAGAGCTCGCCACAACATCGGCGCCCGCTGCGGCGAAACCGAGCGCAATCTCGCGCCCCAGGCCGGTCGTTCCGCCCGTGATCACTGCAACCCTGCCGTCCAGTTCAAAAAGCTCCTGCCCCTTCAACGAATCCTCCCGCCGTGGCGCATGCCGTCGGTTCCGGCTGCACAAACCCAGACGTTGTTAAACACACCTAGGCTAAATGATGTAGCATCTGCAAATCTCGCGCTAGCCTCACTGACCACCAGCGCCGCATTGAGCTACAGTATTCATTGACCATGAAATCGCTTTCCATTTCCGATTCCAAGCGCCGCTGGGATTGCCTCAGCCTCGGCGAAGTCATGCTTCGCCTCGATCCAGGCGAGGGCCGCATTCACACCGCGCGCCAATTTCAAGTTTGGGAAGGTGGTGGCGAATACAACGTTGCACGAGGCCTGCGCCGCTGCTTCGGCATGCGTGCCGCCATCGCCACTGCGCTCGCTGACAACCCCGTCGGCCGTCTCGTCGAAGATCTGGTTCTCCACGGTGGCGTCGACCCTTCGCTCATTCTTTGGGTTCCTTACGATGGCGTCGGCCGCACAGTCCGCAACGGCCTCAACTTTACTGAGCGTGGCTTCGGCGTGCGCGCCGCAGCCGGCTGTTCCGATCGCGGCCACACCGCTGTCAGCCAGGTCAAGCCCGGCGATTTTGACTGGAATTCAATTTTTGCGGGTGACAACGGAACGAAGTGGTTCCATACCGGCGGAATCTTCGCCGCGCTCTCCGCCTCCACTGCCGACGTGGCCGTTGAAGCCATGGACGCCGCGCGAAAATACGCGACACCGATCTCCTACGACCTCAACTTCCGTGACTCGCTCTGGAAATCGATCGGCGGAAAAGCCAAGGCGCAGGAAGTGAATCGCGCCATTGTCGGCAAGGTCGACGTCCTGCTCGGTAACGAAGAAGATTTCTCCGCCATGCTCGGCATCGCCATCAAGGGCGTCACCGACGACTTCGCCGAACTGCCCATAGCCGGCTACGAAGAAATGCTTCGCGAAGTGGCTGCCGCGTATCCCAACCTGAAGCTCGTTGCAAGCACGCTGCGCACCGTGCATTCGGCCAGCCGCAACGCCTGGGGCGCGATCGCGCTCTACGAAGATAAGATCGTTCACGTTCCTCAACGAGACATCGACATTCTCGACCGCGTGGGCGGCGGTGATAGTTTCGCCTCGGGACTCATCTATGGTTTGCTCGCCGGCAAAGGCATCGATTGGGCCGTACAGTGCGGCGTGGCGCACGGCGCGCTGGCTATGACCACCCCCGGCGACACCAGCATGGCGACGTTGGCCGAAGTCGAACGCATCATCAAAGGCGGCTCGGCCCGCATCGCGCGCTGAGTTTAATCACCGCTGACTGCTAACTTGCTGTTCTAACTCCGCTAGCTCCGCTTTTTGAGGTTTTCCATGTCCGAATCCACCCAGCAAATCATCGAACGCGTCGGCCTGATTCCGGTTCTCCGCGCCAAGAGCGTTGCTCAGGGCCGAGCCGTGGTCGACGCCATGATCGCCGGCGGCGTCACGGTTGTTGAGGTCACCATGACCGTCCCCGGCGCCATTGATCTTCTCAAGGAAGTGAAGAAAGCCTACGGCTCCGACTTGCTCCTCGGTTCCGGCACGGTCACTACCGCCGATCAGGCCCAGGCCACCATCGATGCAGGCGCGGAATTTGTCGTCAGCCCAAGCCTCCATCCCGAAGTGATCGCCACAACCAAAGCCAACAAAAAGGTCTCGTGCCCTGGCGCGCTCACCCCCACCGAAGCCATTACCGCGTGGAACGCCGGCGCAGACTACGTCAAAATCTTTCCCTGCTCCGCGCTTGGTGGCGCCAGTTATCTCAAGTCGTTGCTCGCACCGTTTCCGCATCTCAAGCTGATTCCGACCGGCGGCGTCACGCTCGGCACTGCCGAAAGTTTCATTAAGGCTGGCGCTCGCGCGCTGGGAGTAGGCAGCGACCTCGTGAATCTCGCCGCCATCGACGCCGGACATCCCGAAACCATCACTGAAACCGCTCGGGCGTACCTCAAGGTTCTGGCCGGAGCGCGCTAGCAGATCGATCCCTGCGCTCCCGGCGCGCCTATAATCCGTGCGTAAGGCGGCCTGTTTCTCGCAAAACTTCGCCGTGCTCAACGCCGTCAACCCCGATGCAGCCACTTGAAGATGCTTCAATCGAATCCGCGCGGCGTGCTTTCGCTCAGGAACTGTGCCGGCTCAACGGCATTACTTCGCCCGCAATCCTTGCCGCCTTCTCCACCGTTCCTCGCGAACACTTCGTCGGCCCCGGTCCGTGGATGATCCAGGCCAGCGGCGAACAAACCTTCACCGAAAGCGCCAACCCCAGCAATCTTTATCGGGATTCGCTCATCGTTCTCAATGCGGCAAAGCACCTCAACAACGGCCAGCCCAGCCTTTGGGCGATTCATCTCGGCCTGCTCGATATCCAACCTGGCAATTCGGTCCTTCATCTTGGTTGCGGCGGCGGCTATTACTCGGCCATCCTTGCTGAACTCGTCGGAACCAATGGCCGCGTTGTCGCCATCGAAATCGATGCAGCCCTCACCGATCGCGCCCGCGTCGCGCTCGAACCATGGCCTCAGGTCACTGTGCTTCACGCCGATGGGGCGCGCGGCCCCTTCGACCTGGCAGACGTGATTGTCGTCAGCGCAGGCGCTACGCATCCCCTCTCCGCGTGGCTCGCCGCCCTCAAGCCCGAAGGCAAGCTTCTCTTTCCACTCACTCCCACGCGCGGTCCCGGCGCCATGGCGTACCTCACGCGCAGAAGCGCCGATCTCTTCACGGCCACACTCTGCGGTTCGGTTTTCTTTGTCGATTTTGAAGGGGCGCGCGACCCCGCAAGTGGCCGCGAGCTGCTTCGTGCGCTCAAGCGCGACCGCGGTTTCAGCGTGCGCTCTTTGCGTTGCGGTCCCCACGAAAAAGACGATTCCTGCTGGCTTCACGGCAACGGCTGGTGCTTCTCGCGGCGGGCACCCATCGTCGAATCTGCGCCGTCCATCTGACTCGAGCGCGGTTGCCCGGCCCTTTCCTGTGTCTTTTGCTGAAGGTGAGAACCACCGCCCTATTGGCTATTTGACTATTGGCTGTTTTCACAGCACCCGCGCCAGCCACTTCCCCGTGTGCGAATGCAGATTCGACGCAATCTTCTCCGGCGTGCCCTCCGCAACAATGCGACCGCCCGCTTCTCCGCCCTCGGGTCCCAAATCGATCACCCAGTCCGCGCTCTTGATCACATCCAGGTTGTGCTCAATTACGACGAGCGAACCGCCGCCATCGATCAGCTTGCGAAAAGCCGTCAGCAGTTTTGAAACGTCATCGAAGTGCAATCCCGTCGTCGGCTCGTCCAGAATGTACAGCACCCGGCTGGCCTGCGAGGGTTTCGCCGCCGCATTCACGGCACGCACCGCAGACAAATGCGCCGCCAGCTTGACGCGTTGCGCTTCGCCGCCTGAAAGCGTTGTCGCCGATTGTCCCAGCCTCAAATAGCCCAGGCCAATCTCATCCAGCACCGCCAGCTTTTCCACGAGCCTTGTCTGTCCGGCAAAAAACCGCAGCGCTTCTTTCACCGTCATCTGCAGCACTTCGTGAATATTTTTTCCTTTGTACTGCACGCCGAGAATCTTCGCCTGGTAGCGCGTGCCGTTGCAGTCCTCGCACGGCAGCTCCACATCCGCCAGGAACTGCATTTCCACAGTCACCGTTCCGTCGCCCTCGCAGGTGTTGCAGCGCCCGCCCGGCACGTTGAACGAAAAATGGCCCGGCGTAAGCGAAAGCCGTTTGGCTTCCGGCTGCGCGGCAAACAGTTCGCGCACCAGATCGAATCCCTTGATATACGTAATGGGATTGGAGCGCGGCGTGCGCCCGATCGGCGTCTGATCCACCAGCACAACATCGTTCAGCCGCTCCACCCCGCTCAGAGAACTAAAAACCTCCGACGGATCGCTGCCGTCCGACTGTCCCAGCGCCCGCGCCACCGCGCGATAAAGCACCTGATGCACCAGCGTCGACTTCCCCGAACCAGAAACACCCGTCACCGCCACCAGCAGCCCCAGCGGAATCTCCACGTCGAGCCCGTGCAAATTGTTCGCCCGCGCCCCGCGCAGCACCAGCTTTTCGCGTCCCGGCACGCGCCGCCGCGTGGGCACGGGAATCGCAATCTTCCCGCTCAAATAGCGCCCCGTCAGCGATGCCGGATTGGCTTCGATCTCCGCCAGCACGCCTTCCGCCAGCAGCTTCCCGCCGAATTCTCCCGCTCCGGGTCCCAGATCGAGCAAGTGATCCGCCGCGCGCAAAATGTCCGCATCGTGCTCCACCACCAAAATCGTATTGCCGAGGTCGCGCAGCTCCTCAAGAATATGAATCAGTCGCGCCGTGTCCCGTGTGTGCAGCCCGATCGAAGGCTCATCCAGCACATACAGCGCTCCCACCAGTCGCGATCCCAGCGACGTCGCAAGTTGAATCCTCTGCGCCTCGCCTCCCGATAACGTGGACGCAAGCCGGTCGAGCGTAAGATACTCCAGCCCCACCGCGACTAGAAAGCTCAACCGTTGCCGCACTTCCAGCAGAATCGGCCCGGCAATCTCCTCCTGCATCGGCGAAAGCTTCAGCCTGTCGAAAAACTCCTGAGCCTGTGCAATCGTCAGCGCTGTCGCCTGGCAGATGTTTTTCGTCCCTGCCTCTTCCGATCCCATGCGCACCGCTCGCGCTTCTGCTCTCAGCCGCTGTCCGCGGCAATCCGGGCACTCCGCATAGCCGCGATACTTGCTCAGCATTACTCGCACGTGCAGTTTGTATTTCTTGCGCTCCAACTGCGCGAAGAATCCATACACTCCGCCGAATCCATCCTTGCCGCGCAACACCGTTTCGCGCGCGGTCTCGGTCATATCGCGCCAGGGAACATCCAGGGGTACACCTAGTTCCGCAGCGCGCTTGCGCAGCTCGCCAAACCAGGGCCGGTACTTCGGCCGGTTCCACGGATCGATCGCGCCCCCAGCCAAGCTCAGGCTTTGGTCGGGAATTACCAGCCCCAAATCGTAATCCACCGTGTTGCCGAACCCCTGGCAACGCGGACACGCCCCAAACGGATTGTTAAAGCTGAACAGTCGCGGCTCCGGCTCGCGCCCGGGCCGATGGCAATTCTTGCATTCATACGCGCCGGAAAACCGCACCCGCCTGCCCGCTGCTGGAATTTGCGCTCCATCATCGTCACCACCTTGCCGCGGGGCCTCCTCAAATATCACCTCGCCCGCCTCGCGATACCCCGTCTCCACGGCATCCACAATCCGCGCGCGATTCTCTTGACCCACCACGATCCGGTCCAAAAGGATAAACAGCGGAGCTGAAAGGTCCAGATCGATCAGCGACTCCGGCGTCGAGAACTCGAACAGCCTTCCCTCTTGCCACAGCCGGTTGAATCCGTTCGCCCGCAACTCCGCCAGCCGCGCCTTCACTGCCTCCGCGTGCAGCACATCGGTCGCTCTCGCCGCGCTCTTCGGTTTGGTTGCGGTTTTCGCCGCGCGTCCCGGCGTCTTAGCTGTCTTTGCGTCGGTCTCTGCTCCAGAAGCTCCCGCCGTCATAGCCGGGAACAGCACATTCAACCGCGTCCCTTCGCCCAGCCCGAGAACGCCGTCTGCCGCCTCGTCTACCGAATCGCGTTTCACCAGCCCGTCGCAATAAACGCAGTGCACTTCTCCGCAGCGCGCGTAAAGCAGCCGCAGGTAGTCGTAAATCTCCGTCGCAGTCGCCACCGTCGATCGCGGATTGCGCGTGGTGTTTTTTTGCTTGATGGCGATGGCCGGCGCCATGCCGTCGATCTCGTCCACGTCGGGCTTCTCAATCCGCTCCAGGAACTGCCGCGCATAGGCCGAAAGCGACTCCACATACCTCCGCTGTCCCTCGGCATAAATGGTGTCGAAGGCCAGCGAACTCTTGCCCGAGCCCGACACGCCGCTGATCACTGTCAGCTTGCCATGCGGTATCTCGCACGAGAGATTTTTTAGGTTATGCGTCCGCGCATTGCGGATGATGATGGCATCGTTCAAAGGGAAGGCACCGAGATAGCCGGTTCAGTGTTGCTGAATCAGCCCAAAAGAATATTCCGGCAGCGCCACAGTCTCCTCTGCGAGCCTATGGGCGCAACCGTCCATCTTTATTATAAATTGCGCGGAAAGCCCGTGCCACAATCCTCAGCTGCACGGAGCGCACGCTCCTGCCCGTGGCAGCGCACAGCGCCACACGCACAGCAGAACGCTCTACAACTGCGTCGCAGCTAAATAAATGATTTGCAAACTGGGGAAAGGTGTTACGAACCGCCAGGTCTCTACGCCGCGAGGGCATGGACCTGTGCAAAGCTGATGGTTTCTTCTTCCGCATTTCGGTCAAGAACGCCTGCCAGGCTCAGGAGCGCCGATGAAGCACATGCCGGGCAACGCTCTGAACAGTTTCCAATGGAACTACAGTTTGGACACAGATAGGCCGACGCCAAGGGGATATGCTGCATCGAGAGAAATTTCATGGTCTCACCTGAACAGTATTGGCGTTGAACGGAAGCGCTCGTAGGTAGAACCCCTGCGCACCCCCGCACTACTTTTAGGATGCCCTGAGGCAACCCCAAGATGCATCCACAATCGCTCTGGCGTATGGGTCCTTTAGTTGATTTTTCTTATTACCCGGTCGGGCTCCAATGGTTACTCAAGTGGTATCAATCGCCGTCCTCCGATCACCCCGTTTAGACTAAAAGAGTCTAAGAAAAGGCCTTACGACGTGAGGATTTCTTTGTATCGGTTCGCATCCTTTGTGTTACTTTCTGCAACCCTGTTTACCCCTGTTTACACTTCCGCGCAGGCTACATCGTCTCCTGCAGAAGGCTCACAATTGCCAACAAATTCCCAGGCGAGAAATCCTCAGCCAGTCCCCGATCAAGTCACCTCGGCCGAATCGGCGATCGCCGCATCGGACTGGAAGACCGCCGAATCCAAACTCGACCTCTACATCGCCGCCCATCCCACCGACGGGCGCGCCCTCTTTGATGCCGGCTATGTCGCCGATGCCCAAAATCGTCTCGACGACGCTGCCGCTTTCTACCGCCGCGCAATCGCCGCCGACCCCAGATCGTTTGAGGCTCACATCTCTCTTGGCTTGCTTCTCGCGCGACAAAACAAACCCTCTGAGGCCCGGCCCGAGCTCGTCGCCGCCACCGCTCTCGATCCCGGCCTGGCCGACCCTACCGCCAAGGCTCGCGCATGGCGCGCATTGGCCCGCATCGACAGCAACTCGAATCCCGGTGCAGAATCCAACGATCTTCTTCAGGCCCTCAAGCTCACGCCGGAAACTCCCTCTGACACCCTCCTTGCCGCCGAGCTCGCTGAAAGAACCGGCCAGCCCGAAGCCGCCGCGGCTGCCTATCGCCGTGTCCTTGATAAAGACCCCAACTCCGCCCCCGCCTCCGCCGGCCTTGCCCATCTCCTGATCGCCGGCAAGCAATATGCCCAGGCCGAGACTCTATTGCGCGCCGCGCTTACCAAAAATCCTGATGATCCCACTCTCACAGCCCAGCTCGCCACCGCCCTTGCCGATCAGGACAAGGCCGAAGCCCTTCCGCTCCTGCAAAAACTCCACGCCGCCCACCCCGGAGATGCCGCTGTCACTCGCATGTTGGCCGCTGTCCTCGCCGAGGCCGGCGACTTCGTAGGCTCCGACCAGCTCTTTCTTTCTCTCCTTGCTTCTTCGCCCGACGACCCGGACCTCCTCGATGCTCACGGGCAGAATCTTCTGCGTCAGGAGCTCTTCGCTCAGGCCTACGCCGTCTTCGACAAAGCGACTCAAAAGGATCCAGCCAATGCCGATGCATGGAGCGGATTAGCCTTTGCCGCCTCAAAAACCGGCCATCCCGATGTTTCGTTGCACGCGCTCACCATGCGCTCTAGGTATCTTCCGGATAGCCCCTACATCTTCTTTCTCTGGGCCATCGATTACGACGCTCTGCACCAGAAAACTCAGGCCGCCGCCTACTACCACCGCTTCCTCGACGCCTCTGCCGGCAGGCTCCCCAACCAGGAGTGGCAGGCCCGCCAACGCCTCCAGATCCTCGAAAAATAGCCACCGCGAATGGTTTCAACCCACTCTTGGCCTACCTCCGCGCTCTACCGTTCCTCTCTTCCCATGTCTTTTTAGCACCGGAGTTATTCACGAGACAAAACTCTTGCATCATAGTTCTTGCGGTTCGTTGCGCAATGTGCGTACTATAGGGACAATTTTGGGGCAGAACCGCAACATAGGAGTTTCCCCATGCGGACTGTGCTTCCCATCGCCGCGCTCCTCCTGCTCAGCCTGAATATCGGCTCAGTGCGTGCCGCCTCTCCCGATAGTTCCCTGCCCGATCAGCAATCTCTTGAAGCGCTCGAAGCTCGTGCCAACCAGGCCCAGCCGCGTGAGCAGTGCGTCCTCTATGCTCAGCTCGTGCAGCAGATGACGGAACTGAGCATTCGCCAATACCAGGCAGGTGAAGTGTCCAAGGCTACCGGCCTGCTCCAGCAGATCCAGCGGATCGCCAAGAAGATCCACCTATCGGTCAACGATAACGACAAGCGCCTTAAGAACGCCGAGCTCATGTTGAGCCACACCGCCTTCCGCCTCAGCGAAATGGTTCAAGCCAGTAATATTGAGGATCGTCCGCTGGTCGAGCAAACCCTGGCTCAGGTCACCGACGCCAAGAATGCCGCGCTCATGCAAGTCTTTCGCAAATAGCTCGCTGACCGCCTGCGCCCCAGAATCTTCCTCCTAACCTCGCGCGTTTTTGCTCGTCTCAGTTGGTATGGGGCGCAGCAAGCACGTGCTGTTCTCTTTTCTCTTTTCTCTTTTCTCTGATCTCTTTTCTCTGATCTCTTCTCTCTTGTCTCTTTTCTCTTGTCTCTGCCTCTTCTCCTCCTGTGTTTCAATAGTCTCGTCGGAGTCTTCACGCCATGCGCGTTCTCACTGCCATCTTCGTTTCGTTTCTGCTCTCGGCGCCGCTCGCCGCCCAGAAGGACAAACCCGAGCCGTTGACTGAAACCCAGCAGGACCAGATCGCCGAGGCCGGCATCTTCCCCGTCGCTCGCATCGGGCTTTACATCAAATTCATCGATGGTTATTCCGACGCCGTCAAAGGGCTCGTTCCTCGTCTGCACAGCCAGGCTCGCGATCGACGCATCGTGAGCGAGCTGCAAAACTTCTCCGCCCTCATGGACGAGCTCGGCGATAACCTTGACGTCTATTCTGAACGCAAGACCGACATCCGCAAGGCTCTCAAACCGCTCAGTGTAGGCGTCGCGCGCTGGCAACAGACTCTCAAGGGACTTCCCAGCGAACCAGGCTTCGAACTCTCGCTCAAGGATGCCCTCGACAGCGTTACCGATCTCTCCGATCAAGCTCGCCAAATCACGAGCGATCAGGAAGCCTACTTCAAAGCCCACCCCGACGAAAAGAACCAGGACCGCGCCGAGCCCAAATAAGGCAGCCTCCAGCTGTTAGTTTTCAGCCCGCGGAAACCCAACTTCACAATCGGAGCCGCGCATTTTGAGTCGCGATACAGTTTGCAGCCATACAAACAGGTCCGCACAGCAAATTTCACCGCGCAAAAAAGAACCTCGAAGCTAGAGGCTAGGAGCTGGAAGCTGTAACCTGTTTTTGGTGACCGTCGATCTCATCCCCCTCTTTCAGCATGAATACCGCGCACTCCGCCCGCGCGCGCCCATGCCGCCCTTTCACATCCGCTTCCGCCGATTCACATCGCTCAACACCACCATCCGGCTTCGCGATGGCGAAATCTTCGCGAGCCTCTCCGATCTACTTGAAGGCGCGCCGGAGTCCGTCCTTCACGCCATCGCACACATCCTCCTCGCCAAGCTCTATCGCAAGCCCATTGAGGCAGGCCACAACCTGCGCTACAAACGCTTCGCCTCTTCGGCTGCCGTGACGCGCCAGACAGAATTGATCCGCCATGCGCGCGGCACCAAGCGCTACTTCGGCCCTCAGGGCCGCTTTTTCAATCTTGAAGAGGTCTTCGACTCGCTCAACACTCGCTTGTTCGGCGGGTTGCTCGGCCGTCCCGAGCTCACCTGGAGCGAGCACCACGCCAAGCGCTTGCTCGGCCACTACGACGCCGCCCACAACACCATCGTCGTCAGCCGCGTCTTTGATCGTCCCTCCAGCCCTCGTTACGCAATCGAGTATCTGCTCTACCACGAGATGCTTCATCTCAAGCACCCCATCAAGGCTCGCGGGCTGCGCCGCTGCATCCACTCGGCTGAATTCAAGGCTGATGAATCCCGCTTCCCGCAACTCGCCGAAGCGCTCGCCTTCATCAAGCGCCTCTAGCGCGCTGTTCCTGGGGTACATATCAACGTGTGTGGGTCATCCCGAGCGAAGCGGGTCGCGCCCCGCACATCTGGGCAATTTCAATCCACCACAACCTGGGGTGCCCCGTCCAAGCTTTGCTTGGGCGGGATCGCACGAACGTCAACCTCCAACGGTCATCCCGAGCGATGCGGGTCGCGCTCGGCACAGTCGAAGAATCTACGGCTGTCTTTCTCATACTCAACACCGCACGAAGAAGGGGTGCCCCAGGGTCCCGATTCTGGGACCTGGGATACCACGATCTTCCATATTTCGACTTCATCATCTTGAGCAAAGTTTGCAGGGTTGCC
>DASXFF010000047.1:0-10712 GCA_036489735.1 Occallatibacter sp.
CCGAAAAAGTAGATGAGCGGCATGATGACCAGCCAGGATAGGACGCCGCCGGCGAAGATGACACCTGCAACGCGCGGACCGATGATGTAGCCAACGCCGAGGTACTCCGACGTAGCTTCTGCATTGATCGAAGCGCCCTTCAGCACATGTTGCGGCCCGAAGTCCGGCTGATACTCCGGCGCGCTCGGCCATGCCCCAAATAAATTCTTGTTTTGAAACAGCGTGTAGATTCCGCCCAGTCCCAGCCCGAGAAAAACGCGGCTGGCCAGCGAGCCGCCTTTTTCGCCGGCAATCAAAACGTCGGCGCACGCGGTTCCTTCGGGATAGGGAAGCGCGTCGTGTTCCTGCACGATAAGCTGCCGCCGCAGCGGAATCATGAATAGGACGCCGAGCCAGCCTCCGATCAGGGCCAGCATGAAAATGCGCGAGTACTCGAGATCGAATCCCAGGAACACGAGCGCTGGCAAGGTGAAGATGACGCCTGAAGCAATCGACTGTCCGGCGTTACCCGTGGTCTGGACAATGTTGTTCTCAAGAATTGAAGCTCGCCCAAACGCGCGAAGAATACTGATCGAAAGCACAGCGATGGGAATCGATGCCGCTACGGTGAGTCCAGCGCGCAGACCAACATACACAGTGACCGCGCCGAAGATGAGCCCGAAGATGGAGCCGAGCAAAAGTGCGCGGAACGTGAGCTCCGGCGGCTTCTGATTGGCAGGGATGAAAGGCTGAAATTCGGCCACGGCTAGCCTCCGGATGATGGCAAGCGAGATTCCTGAGAAAACCCTGAAGGGCGAGTGTAGCAGCGAAAGCGGCAGCGCGTCACCGGAGGCCGCGGGCCGAACGCGCTCACAAACTCCATCCGAAACTCGAACTGTGGCGAGTGCCAAACTCCGCGCTCTTCATCTCGTTCGCCGGCGAGGCAGCCCGCGCCTCTCTCCATTTTCACCTTGGCGAACCCGGCTCCGTGCGCGTAGGGTATTGACCATCTCTGGAATCGTACGGACGGGACCCGAATGGCCAAGCCGGACTCTGCGCAGACGCCGCCCACGCGCCTGCTTTCGCTCGACGTGCTCCGCGGCCTCACCCTTGCCTTCATGATCATGGTGAACAACAAAGGCGGCCCCGGCGCATGGCCCCAGATGCTCCACGCCGAGTGGAACGGCTTCACGGCAACTGACCTCGTCTTCCCCACATTTCTCTTCGTGGTCGGCGTGTCCATTGTTTTTTCGATTCAAGCGCGGCTCAAGCGCGGCGAATCCCGCCAAAACCTGGCCCTGCACGCGTTGGTGCGTGCGGTCATCCTCTTCCTGTTTGGCATCGTGGTCAACAACTTCCCTGATTTCCGCTTCGACGACATGCGCTTCTACGGAGTCCTGCAGCGCATCGCCGTCTGCTATCTGATCGTGAGCCTGTTCTATCTATGGGACCGTCACGTCTGGACCAAGGTTGCGCTGCTTTTCTTCGTGCTCATGGGGTACTGGATTCTGGTGCGATGGGTTCCCGTTCCGGGAGCAGGGGTTCCCGGTCGCGACATTCAATTTCTCGATAAGAACCAGAACATTGTCGCGTGGGTCGACCGGCAGCTCATGCCCGGCCACCTCTACGAAGACCCTCCGCTGCATGATGCGCGCGATCCCGAAGGCCTGCTCAGCGACATTCCCGCGATCGGAACAACACTGCTGGGCCTGCTCGCTGGCTTGTGGCTCCGCGGCCAGCGTGCAATCAAAACCAAGACGCTCGGCCTTGCAGCGGGCGCAGCAGCGTGTCTCGCTTCAGGCTACTTCTGGTCCATCTGGTTCCCGCTCAACAAGAAAATGTGGACCAGCTCCTATGTGCTGGTTGCCGCCGGTTGGTCTCTCCTGTTGTTTGCAATGTTCTATTGGGCAATGGAGCAGCGCGGCTGGGGCAAAGCCGGCCTGCCGAAGCGATTACTTTGGCCGTGCCTGGTCCTCGGATCGAATGCCATCGTGGCCTACATGATCAGCGAGCTGCTTTCCTCTGTGGTCGGCCTTGTGCCCTTCACCTCCGGCGGCCACCGAACCGACGCACTTCAATATATCTACGTGCACCTCTTTATGGGCATCTCCGATATTGGCTGGAGAGCCTTTCTCTATTCGCTTTCTTACACCGCCCTTTGTTTTGTGCCGGTCTTGTGGCTCTACCGCAAGCGAATCTTCGTGAAGATATGACCGCCTCCCCCGTGCTCAGTACTTTGACTTGAATGCGTACGTCAGCCCCATCGTGAACTGAAAAGAATTAGGTTTCGTCGGTGGTGTCGTTGCTGTGCCGATGAATGGCGCGTCGTTCAGGTACGTATCCAGCGTGCCCAACGTGAAACCGAAATTTTTGTATGCGGGAAATGTCACGGTATTTGTCTCCGCGGCCGAGTACGCCCGGAAATCGTTATACGCCGGGATGAACGACAGTGTCTGCGCATAGGTGAGCAACTTGAGGTGCAGAAGATAGTTTGCCGCAAAGGTTGAGCCGATCAGGTTCTGATTCACATTTCCGGTTCCTGGGGCGAACTGCTGTTTCTCGTACTGCATGGTGGCCTTGAGATCGAACTCCTGGTGGGGATCCTGTACTGCGGTCCATCCCACGCCCGCGCCGTAGATTTGCTGCAACTGCAAATCCTGCGCAAAGTTGTGATCGAAGGCCGCCTGCACCAGGGCATAAACGCGCGGCGAAAAATACTCATCGCGCTCTGCGCCGAAGTGCAAAATCGACGATTCAGTTACGATCGACGGAACCGGAATCGTTCCTGTGCCGGGCGGTGGTGCCGGGTACGAGTACGCCGGCTGCGTGATCTTGCCATACGATTCATTGAATCCGATGAGCGTCTTATTCCGCGCGTCCAGCCACGTCACCGTGGGAACGGCTCGAATCAGATCCACCGCTCCGGTAAAGGTGTATTGGTTGCTCGTCGCAGACACTACCGTGGCGCCGGCGGTTGCTGCTCCGTTCCATCCCGCCAAGAAGCTCGGCTCGCGATTGATCTCCTTGTCGAGCGTCGCGCTCTCCATGATGTACTGGGCATTCTTTACTGGAATGGGGGCGGGCGTTGGAGCGTTTTCAGGATGAACGGTGACCAACTGATCCACAACATCGAGCGTTCCCACCGGGAATTGAATCGGTCGCTGCTTTCCGCGCAAAGCAACGGCATGATTGAGCACACCGAATTCCCCTGTCGCGTGCAACTCCTTGATCTTGTCCCAGGAAATTGAAATGTCTCCCAATGGGTCGCTATGAAAAGTGACCTTGCCGGCCGTAGCGTTCACAAACTTGCCGTGCAGGGTGTCGCCATTGGCCAAAACCAGCACATCGGGCGCGGAATCAGCTGGCTTGCTCTGGGCCGGCAGAAGCCCCGCGGATGCCAGTACGGCCACCACCACTGTCGTGAGAGTTACTCGATGAAACTGGGATTGGATTGTGCGAAAGGGGAAGGGATTCATGGGGTGATTGGCTCTCCTGGCGGTACACAGGCGCAAAGAAACTCGTCGCCGGCGATCGATTCATATTTTAATCTCTCTTCTGAAGGGCCTGCTCCAGTTTGCCGCCCTCGCGTTCACTCTGTAGCATAGTTTGGAACTCGAGGGTGCAACGGGAATGCAACTCAACTCCAGGCTGCTCCGCGCCACCATCTCCGGTGCTTTGGCGGGCCTGCTTTTCGGTTTCGATACTGTCGTGATCTCTGGCGCCATTGACGCGCTGGTTCATCTCTACGGCCTTAATCCGCATGAAAAAGGAATCACCGTCGCCATTGGTTTGGTTGGCACGGTGATCGGCGCGCTGGGCGCTGGCCATGTTGGACAACGGCTCGGCAGCCGAGAAACGCTGCGCATCACCGCGCTGCTCTACATCGTCTCTGCGCTTGGATGTGGGCTCTCTTCCACATGGTTTTCGTTCATGGCGTTCCGCTTCATTGGCGGACTGGGGATCGGCGCGTCGTCGGTGCTCGGTCCGGTGTACATTGCGGAGCTTGCTCCAGCCAAATTGCGCGGCCGTCTGGTGGCGACCTTTCAGTTGAACGTCGTGTTTGGAGTCATGGCAGCCTACATCTCCAATTACGTAATCCGCACCATGCACCTTGGTGCGGTGGAATGGCGATACCAGGTGGGCATCGCCGTCATCCCGGCTATGGTCTTTCTTGCGCTCTTGTTCGGAATTCCGCGTAGCCCGCGCTGGTCCGTCTCGAAAAATCGAATGGATGAAGCGCTGTCGGTGCTTAAACTGATGGGCAATCCCGACCCCGATGCGGAACTGGCCGATATTCAGGCTGCCCTGGCGCAGGAGCATGTGACGGCTCATGAGCGCGTTTTCCAATCGAAGTATCGTTATCCGTTGTTTCTCGCCATCACCATAGGCGCTTTCAACCAGCTTGCCGGCATTAACGCCATTTTGTATTACCTGAACGATATCTTCGCCGCCGCAGGCTTCAGCCAGATTTCCAGCGATCAGCAGGCCATCGCCATCGGTACTACCAACTTTCTCTTCACCATTGTCGGCATGGCTCTCATCGATAAGCTCGGCCGCAAAACTCTGTTGCTGATCGGCGCAGCAGGTTGCGCCAGCTGCCTGGCCGGCGTGGCCTGGGTGTTTGCCACCGAATCCCATCGTGGCGATCTGCTCTGGCTCCTCGTCGCTTTCATTGCGTTTTTCAGCGTTTCGCAAGGCGCCGTCATCTGGGTCTATATTGGCGAAGTGTTTCCCACCGCGGTCCGCTCCAAAGGCCAGGGTGTGGGCAGCGCAAGTCACTGGCTGTCAGACACCGTAATCGCGCTCGTCTTTCCCAGTGTGGTAACGATGATGAGCACAGCTACGCCGTTTCTGTTCTTCGCGGCTGCGACGGTCGTTCAATTCATCGTGGTCGCGCTTTTTTACCCTGAAACCAAGGGGCAAACTCTTGAGGAGCTGCAGCGCAAGCTGATGCGGACCTGAAAGAGTGAGCACCGGGCAAAAAACGCGCCGGGAAGCGGGCCTATGCTTCCCGGCGCAACCATTACAAGGTGAAACGTCGAGTTCAAACCGACTCAATCGCACGGATGCTCTCGGCAATTTCGCTTTTGAGCGTCTCCGCGCCAAGATGAAACTCCATTCGTACCTCTTCAGGCAGATCGTCGACCAGCTCCTGGTACGTCTCCGCTTCGCACCCTGCAAACGCAGCAAAGCCAATCGCCGTAGCCATCGCGCAGCTCACCTTTACCAATTCCGAAACATTCCACTCGCCGTCCGGCAGCCTCTGCGCATGATGGTCGGCCACCACGACCTCGAAGCTCTGTGGCAGCTTCCAGTCGCCGATCAGTTGCCGCCCAATCTCGCAATGATCCCAGCCGAATAACTCGCATTCGGCCTCGAGCATTGAAACCGCCGGTCCGTGATGCTTCTCCAGCAGGGCCGCGTAGCCCTTGGGTTGAATCACCGCCAGCGCCATGCGTCCAACATCGTGCAGAATGCCGGCAGTGTACGCGGTATCTTTGTCGAACGATCCTGAGTTCGCAATGCGTGCGGCGATCATGGCGGTCGCCAGGTTGTGCCGCCACAGGCTGCGCATCGCGGGATAGCTCATCGTCTTGCCGAGATACGCCCTGACGCCAACGGTCACGCACATTCCTTGCAGGGTGTTGGCGCCAAGCACGGCCACTGCCTGCATAATCGTCGTCGAGGGGTAGCGCGGAGCGTAGAGAAGGGAATTGGAAACCGTCAGAACTTCGCTGGCGAACGCCGGGTCAGAGGAGATCAAATCGCACAGTTGGTGCAACTGGACATTCTCGTTCTTGGCCAGTTGCAAGACCCTCACTGCAACCTGCGGAAACGGCGGAAGGCGTAGATACGCCCATGGCACTTTGGCCGAGCCTGCGCTTCGCTGATCCAAATCTGTAGCCCTCACTGGCGCAGCTCCCGATCCCGCAGTCTTTGCGGGCACAGGAATCGCCGATGGTTTCGGCGCAAGCGCCATTCCAAGGCCCACGCGCGTCCCGTAAGGGTTTCTTCGGCAATGAGCAGCCTTTTCAACAGGGAAAGTTCGGGATATTAGGTCGCCGCCCGACGCCGCCCGATCTTATTTCTCAGTCCAGGTTTTTCCGTCCACGCTGATCCACACCTGACTTTGGTCATTGACGAGTTCAAAAACTGTATCAGGATGGGACACTGCACCTGAGTTACCCGGCGCAGTGTCGGGAGCAGGAGCTGCTCCAACCGTGCTCGGCTCGGTTGAATGTCGACGCACCAAAACAGCGCGCCCGGCCCATTGTCGATCGACTTTCTCCCATGTCTCTCCGGAGTCGTCGCTGATAAACAACGCGCCGCGCTCATCGACGGCGAGCATGCGATGGTTCCCTGAAGCGACCGAAATTGCGGGTCGTCCGCTCGGCAAGTGAAAGATGCGAGGCGAACCGATCATCCCCGCCATGGAACCCAGCCGATGCATCTGGAGAGCGCCCGGTGTTGGACCTTGCTCTGGCTCACGCTGCTGTGCCTGAAGATCGATCGTCTCGTTACTTCCCGCTGGCCCGCTCCCCGCACCGCCGTCTTCCGGCCCCCGCTCACTCGCCGGCGCGGGCGTCTTGGCTTCGAATCGGCGCCTTTCCTCAACTTCCCCGGTCTGTCTCGTCCTCTCTTCGTCCTGTCTCTTCAGCTCCTCGTCGAACACTGCGGCCTGGGTGGGCGTCGGGCCGCCCTGTGATGCTCCCATCGGAGCGAGCGCTTTATCGTTCGTCCTGTGACGTTCCAATCTCTCAGCGTCTGCCGGCTCAGCAGCCTCCGCCGGTGCCCCTGGCGCCGGTAACAATCCATTCATTGCCACAGGAGGAGGCGCGGCAGCCGTCTCATCCGGCTCCGCAAGAGGCGCCCGAATTCTTGCGGCTGTTGGCTCCGTCTTATGCAATTTTTCTGGGGCGCTTCGCGGAGCCACCTGGGGAGTTGCGACCGGCACTTGAGGTTGCGGCAAAACCGGCTGCTGCATCGGCGGCTTCTCGTCCGTTCGGAGCTGCTCGAGCCTCGCCACTTCCGCGGCCTTCTCCAAGCTCCGCTCGTGGATATAGATCGCAATCACAGTCGTTGCTGCCACTGCAGCTGCCGGAGCCAGCGCAAATCCCCAGCTTCTCCACCATGCTCGTGGACTGCCGTGTCTGCGCCGCGCCGCCTCACCTTTCCCGCCCTCCACTGCATCCGCGGCCTCGCGCGCCAGCATCACCACCTGCCTGCATCGGCCGCACAGCGCCAGATGCCGGAGCACTTTGCCACGCTGCTTTTCGCCCAGCGCCTGCTCCGTGAACGCGCTCAGCATTTCGGCGTCGGGATGAGTCTCGTGTTGGCTCGTTGTCCTCATTGCGCTGCCTGTTCTTTGAACGCTTCCGTTTGCGAATGTTGCAATGCTTTTTTCAGGTTCACATCCAGGTCACGCGGATCTGCGCCCAGCGCTTCTTCCGCTGCCCGCCTGCTCATCTCGCCCTCCTGCAGATTCTTGAGAACTTGTTTTCGCGTGCCTTCGGTCGCCCGCCGCAGCTTGCGGCTCACCGTGGCTTCGTGCACGCCAAGCACACTCGCAATTTGCAACAGCGTCTGATCGTCAAGATAATATGCCGCCAGCAGGAACCGTTCCTCCGCGTCCCGCTGCTGCAACCCCAGCTCAATGGCCCGCTCCAATTGCGAGAGCTCGGCGCCGTCTGCCTGCGGTGCCGATTCTGCTGCTGGTGTATCAATCTCTTCCAAGTCCGTCAGTCGATGGTTGCGGCGATGATGATCCACGTGCCTCTGCGCCAACGTTGTGCGCAGCCAGCCCATCAACGATCCACGCCCGCGATATGAAAGCAGAGGACAGCGCCGCTCGCCTTCGCACGTGCTCAATCCAAATAGCTCTGCATAGAGTTGATCGGCCAGCTCGTACCCCAGTGTCTCGCTCCCGGTGATGGCTATAGCCGCACGAATCAGCGGCTGCCGATGCAGAGCAATGAATCGCTCCCACGCGCGTTCGCTTCCCTCCGCGCAGGCGCGCGCCAGCACCAGATCGTTGAGCCTCAGGCCACCGAAAAATGCCGCCTGTTGCCGGTGAGTCGCTTCCACTCCCGTTTCCAACCCATAGTTCGATGCCGCGCCCACGCCCGCCACGATCCGTTCAAACGCATCGCGCTTCAATCCCCACGCGGGCCCATCACTTGCTCGCCAAAGCTCATCGAGCAGACGGCGGTCCACAGGTCCCTCTGCTGCGGGGACCGCCGTCTGTGTCGCGCCGGCAACGGACTCAGCGGTCGCCATCTCACTCGCACTCGGATCGCATAGTGACTTTGACGTTTCGGCCAGCCCTTTGGCCCCCCAGCCGCATCTGTTGACCAAAACTAGAAAAAAACTGCAAGTTCCCGACAGCCCGCCGTTCTACCTTCGAAGGCCGGTGCAGTCGACCACACAATCCGGCGGAGGAGACGCATGAAGAATTGGGGAAGATTTGTGCTGGCGGCGGCGCTCGTCGTCGCGGCGCTGTGGTGTTTGGGTAGCGTGAGAGCTGCCGGCGGTCCGGCGCCGGACCAGGCCGGTCCCTATTGTGTGCTCGCACCCATCGAAAGCGGGAACCTTCTCTTGTTTCCCGTTGTGCGCGCGGATGGCAAGTCCGAGGCGGAAACGCCTTTCATCACTCTTGACGAGGGCCTGAAAAACGGTGAAGTCGAAGTCACCGAGGCAGGGCGCGCGCGAGGTCTGGTCCGGCCCAGAGGCTCCGCTGTAGATGACTCCGAGCGCGGCGACGAAGTCAATACACTCGTCCTCGTCAATCACGCCAAGCGGCCGTTGCTGCTGCTTGCCGGCGAAATTGTCACCGGCGGCAAGCAGGACCGCATCGTCGCCAAGGACCGCATCGTTCCGGCCGATGCCGATCCCATCGACCTCGGAGTTTTTTGCATCGAGCCGGGCCGCTGGACTGAAAGTTCAGCCAGCTTTGGCGTCGCCGGCACGTCTGCGGCGAGGAGCATTATGGTTCAGCCCGAAGTGCGCGAAAGAGCCATGGTCGACAAGGATCAACAGCAGGTTTGGAACTCGGTGGGCGGCGCAATCTCGCGCATGGAGGCGGCCGCAACACCGCCGCCCAGCCCCGGAGCTCCGCGCCCTGAAGGCGAATATCGCCGCACCCTGGGTACCAGCAGTTATGCCAAGGCGATTGAGGACAATACTGTCAGCGAAAAAGTGGATGAAGCTGCTGCTCCCGTAATGAAGGCCCGCGAGCAGGTGCTTGCAAAGTTGCGCGATGAACATGCAATCGGTGTGGTGGTGGCCGTCCGCGGCGAAATCATTTGGGCGGACCTCTTCGCCGACACCGATCTGCTCTCCCGCTACTGGACCAAGCTCGTCCGCTCCTACGCCGCCGAGAGCCTGATGGAAGGGGAGGATCACCCCGCGTCTACCGTTGCCGATGCTCAGCGCTTTCTCGACGCGCCCTCGGAAGGATCGGAGAACAGCGAAGGCGAAGTTGGCATTTACCGCGATCGGGAGCTCAAGAGCAGCGGCACGGAAACGTTTGTTCTGGAATCCCTGCTCCCCGGAACGGACTACGACGTGCACGTCAGCAAGATGAAACTCCGCGGCGAGGAAAGCCGCAGTGCGAAACCGTCTCCCAGGAGCGGGCCGATCTTTCGCCGCGATGTCTATCGCCCTGAAATCGTCCAGTGAACGGACGCCATATGGGTGCTACAGGTCCCTCGCATTTGGGGACCGGGACACCAACAAGAGCAGCGGTTCCGCGCGATACCATGAACCTTGGAGACAAGAATGCCAAAGGTTCTCGACGGTGCGGCCATTGCAGCCGCCATCAAACAGGAGGTCGCCGAGGAGGTTCGCGCGCTCGCAGTGCGCGGCATCAAGCCGGGCCTCGCTGCTGTTCTTGTAGGCCATGTGCCTGCATCGGAGATTTACGTCCGCAGCAAGGTGCAGGCTTGCGCCGACCTCGGTCTTTTTAGCGATCTCATCACCCCGCCCGACACCGTCACCACCGACGAGATGCTCGCGCTCGTCGCCCAGCTCAACGCGCGCGAAGACATCGACGGCATCCTCATTCAACTTCCCCTTCCAGCACAAGTCGACTCCAAAAGGCTGCTGGACGCCGTCCATCCCGCGAAAGACGTTGACGGCTTTCACCCTGTGAATGCCGGCCGCCTGCTCGCTGGCCGTCCTGCGCTCGCACCCTGCACGCCCGCCGGCGTCATTGAGATCTTGAAGCGCAGCGACATTCCCATCGCCGGGCAGCATGCGGTCGTCGTCGGGCGTAGCGATATCGTCGGCAAGCCCGCTGCCATGCTGCTGCTGCACCAGAACGCAACTGTGACGATATGCCACTCGAAGACTCGTGACCTGCCAGCGATCACGCGGCAGGCCGACATTCTTGTCGCCGCCATCGGCCGACCCGGTTTCATCACGCCGGAGATGGTCACTCCCGGCGCCACGCTCGTCGATGTGGGGATTAACCGCATCACCACGCGCGAGGAGTTCGATCGCTTTTTTAAGGGCAACGCCAAGCGCGAAGCCGCCTTTGAAAAGCGCGGCTCCGTCGTCGTCGGCGACATCGACCCGAAAGCCTTCGAACTTTCCAGCGCATACACGCCTGTGCCCGGCGGCGTGGGCCTGCTGACGATTGCGATGTTGATGTCCAACACGGTGCGTGCCGCAAGAATGCGGCGGGGGCTCTAAGCCGTGCTTCGCGTCGGCCTCACCGGCGGTCTCGGCAGCGG
>DASXFF010000072.1:0-3998 GCA_036489735.1 Occallatibacter sp.
CGCCGCCCCTTGGCTGCACGCGGCCTTCGATCTTACCCCCGTCATCGGTGAGCTCCATCCATTGCGGATACGATTTGCCATCGGCCGGGGTGACGGTCACATCCCAACGGCCAAGAAACTCTCGAGTGCCTTGCGCAGAAACAGTCGGGGCGAGCGCAGTCGCCAAAACAGAGACAGACAGGACAGATACAAACAGGGCCTTATTCATCACACGTTTGAGTGTAACGTTCCCTGGCTTATGTGTGTCGAGAGTTCGCGGAAAGCTGCGTTTCGGAAGCTGCGAGTATCGATACACGCTCATCTGTTCCGGAACGACGCAAAGAGAGATAGGGGATTCGAAGCCTAGCTGTTCGCCGACTCCACGGCAGTTCGCGTCGCCGTTTCCACTTCATCTCGACCTCGCCTGACCAATCACTCCGAAAGGACAACCATGAAACCCTCAGCACTCTTTGAGGCGCTGCATGCGCTGATCGGCCAACTTGTGCCCCCGCATATCTGGGGCGCCTGCGGCGTCGGCAAATCCCAGATCGTTTGCGCCTTAGGGGACGAGGACAGGGTGGCGACGTTGGTTTTCGCTGTGTTGTTCATGGTTGCTTTGCTCTCCTTGGTTCTGGCTTTTCCGCGTTGAATCGCGGCATCCACATGCCGAACGCCTCCTGGCGAAGGCGGGGGTACAAGCTGCAGGGGGAGGGATCTCCCCACCCTTGGAGAGCAGGCGAAGCCGGAGCGGAAAGGGCGGACCGTTAGCGGAGGTCTGCGCAAGCGAAGCGCGGAAGATTGGGGAAGCCCCTTGTGGGCGCGCGATCGAGGCAGAGCCCCTTAGCCAGGCTTGTTTTTGGTGCTTTGCACGCGGTAGCGTGCCTGATTACTGGGAGGGCGTTGCGGGAGGGAACGGCCCGCTGAGATTCTCTCTCGCTTGTCTAGTTTTTTTCTCTTTTCAGAGGGTGCGCAGCGAGATCATGAAAGCAAACGAGCTGCTCATCTCGCCATAGGACCTCCGTCCCAGAGCTGATTTTCGGTTGCCAATCGCGACTCAATCAGTGACTCGGCGATTTTGGCGCTCGTCGAGAACGAGAACAGTGTTTGCCCCAACCTCTATCATGCCGCGGCGCCGCCGGCATCGTTCGCCGCCGCGAGAGACAGAACCACGCTTTGGCATTGCTACCGCGGAACTCACTGGATCGCAACTCCACGATCTCCAGCGCAGGCTCGATCGCGAGGGTGACTTCGCGTGCCGAACAACGCGGTGGACCGATCTCTCGCGGCGGACCTTCAGTGCTGCCGATCAAGCTCAGCCACAAGCCGCCCGGTTTCAATACGGCAGCGACCTGTGCCGCGAACTGCTCTCTCTCACCTTATTCATCGAACACATGAAAACAACCGCGGTCGAACACGAACTCGAACGGTCCGCCAGGCGGTGGCGCGGCGAGAAAGTCCCATACGGCAAAGCGGCAGCGCAGAGCGCGTCCCTCCATTGCTCTGGGCCGTTTATCAAATACGTGTTCGCCAGTTGCAGAAGCAAGAAAAGCAATTCCGCGACGCAGTCGAAACCATGCCCGCCCTGGCTTTCATTGTCGGCCCCGATGGCAATCGCACCTTCTTGAACATGGGATGGCTTGAATACACCGGCTTGAGCTCTGAAGAGGCCTCAGGTTCAGGATGGGAGAACGCGGTTCATCCTGACGATCTCAAGCGAGTCACCGAACGATGGCGCGAGTCGCTGACGACCGGCCAACCGCTGGATTATGAAGCGCGGCTTCGGCGCGGATCGGACGGAGTCTATCGCTGGTTCCAGACGCGCGCCCGGCCACTGCGCGATAACCGGGGCAAGATCGTGAAGTGGTGTGCAGTGGCGACCGACATTGAGGATCGCAAGCGTGCAGAACAAGAGCGCGAGAAATTGCGACAACTCGAAGCCGATCTGGCACACATCAATCGGGTTAGCACAATGGGAGAACTGGTCGCCTCCATCTCGCACGAACTCGCACAGCCGATCACGGTGACCACCGCTCATGCCAAGGCATCTTTGCGATGGCTTCAGCGTCCTGCCCGAACTGACGGAAGTTCGCAAAGGGACGGAAAGAATCGTCGAGGCGGGCACCCTTGCCTCGGAAATCATCAACCGTCTGCGATCGTTGTACAAAAAGGCCCCCCCAAACGAGAGTTAGTCGCGATAAATGAGGTCATCAGCGAAATGGCCGGGATGCTGGGAGGTCAGGCAAGAGGACCTCGAGGATCGATCTGCACCGATCTGAAAGACGATCTTCCAATGACCGTCGCCGACCGGGTGCAACTGCAGCAGGTGCTTATGAACTTGATGCTGAATGGCATCGAGGCGATTAAGGACACGGGCGGCGTGGTTACGGTGAAGTCGCAATTGGGCGAAGACGGCCAGATCGAGATCTCTGTAAATGACACAGGCGCCGGGCTACCCCAGGGCAACGCCGACCAGATATTTGATGCGTTCTTTACTACGAAACCACAAGGCAGCGGCCTGGGCCTGGCAATCAGCAAGTCGATCGTCTAATCGCATGGTGGCCGGATCTGGGCCAACGGGGACGGCGAGCGTGGCGCGACGTTCCACTTCATCTTGCCAGCGGCTCCCACGGAAACAAATCCTCCCGTGGATGCCCTTGACTTCGACAACCTTTGAGTCAGCTCGCTTAGACATGAATCGCTGAAGTTCCGGAGCTACCACGTGACCTTTTGTGGTCAGCGGATACCAGCTCGTCCTCGTCTTCCAGGCAGCCGCCGTGGCTCCCCATTTGCGGCCGCAAGTCCCGCGACACTTGGGATTTGGCCATGAATTCTTCGATCTCGGATTTCACGTAAGCGGCAAGGGCACTGCAACCTTCTAAACCTACCGCGAGCCTTCTTCCAATCACCTGTTTAAGTTATTCTTGGTCTCATCCAACGACAATTACACGGCTGTGGATCGGCTTGCTGTACAGAAAGGCTTCACCATGTCTGCAGTGACGCAGTATCGATGCGAGATGTGCGGTACGGAAACCTCAAACCCACTGCATTGGTTCATGATTCGATGCAATGCCAACGAACTCAAAGTGCTCAAGTGGAACTTCGAGGAGGCCTCACTTCCTGGCACTCGACATTATTGCGGAGAAGCTCATGCCGGGGTCTATATCAGCCGCTGGCTTGAGGATTCGTGCTCACCCTCGCGACCCGACTACAACCGTCCATCAGCGAGCTAAACGGATGGGTCGTGGGGTTTCAAAGATATTGAGAGTTACGCTTCTCCCCATCAACTAACTGAGGAGTATGCCGGATTTGTGAAAGGCTCGGTGAAGTTTCTTCCCGGGCATTGATGAAATGCCTGATCTCGACAGGCTGGATAGCGTAACCAAGCATCTGATTCTCGATTTCACGGTCGGCTACTGTGAAGCGGTCGTGTTGGCGCTCATGTTCGGCCCAGGAATCAACCTTGAAGCTCTCGAGGTAGGTATCGGGAGCTTTCGTATCGACGAAAACTCCCCAACTCGTCGCGCCATCGCGCCGACGAACCCTCTGATATTTATAAATTTGATGGAGGAACTCCGAGGCTTTCGCCGGATCGATTACATATTGCACTGTCACGAGCACCGGCCCCTGTCCGAGATCAGGTTCCACAAGTGCCGTCAATTTAGTCCAATGATTCCAGGTACTAAGATCGGCCGGAACACTCGGCAGCCTGACGAGAAACTGCAGCAGTAGACATGCTCCGGTGCCGATGGCCGCCAACACTAGCGTTTCATGGACATTTGTGTGCAACGCGACATATCCCCAAAGTGTGCTTCCGGCGGCAACGCTTCCCTGAAATACAAAGAGATAGACGGTAATCACTCTGGCGCGAACCCAATCGAGCGCAAGTTCCTGCACCATGATGTTGAAAAGGGACATGAGCGCCGTCCACGAGGCTCCTCCCAGGAGCATCAGGAAACAGAGGATGACCGGGGAGCGCAGCAGCGCCACGCTTAGGACGACCCCGGCGAATGTTGCCGTGG
>DASXFF010000131.1:0-9846 GCA_036489735.1 Occallatibacter sp.
TGCTGCACGCTCCGGCAACTGGGTCGTCGAAATCGTCAAACGCAACGAATTGCACACCTTCATCGTGCTGCCGAAGCGATGGATCGTTGAGCGTACCATCGCATGGCTCAATCGGTGCCGAAGGCTCGCCAAGGATTGGGAAAACCTGAACCGCAAGGCGCTCGCGTTCTTGCGACTCGCATCAATCCGCCTCATGCTGCGAAAACTCTGTAATCCAGCCTGATGTTTCCGGACAGACTCTTAGATGTTCAAATTGAACTCCTTCCAGAGGTAGCAAGCTGTTCAAAATTGAACGGTGTCGCGGGCGCTCACGGGATTGCACCATTCTACTTGAGAATCACTATCAAGGGCCAATCAGCGATCTTTGATGTATGGTTGTGCCACGGTGACTGCGGGGCGACATGCCAGACCATGAAATACGGCTATTCGGTGCTGACGGGACTCTTTCGATCACCATGGTGCTTGGAGGGACAAGCCAATACGAAGCCGAATTGCAGGCGTTGGCCATGCTCAAGGGCGATATCGCCCGTGCCGAAATCTGGGCTGATCTCGATCTCGTGAAAACCGTCACGCTACCTGCCGGGGAAAATTAGGGCGTGGGATCGCAGTAGTAAAAATGGATTGCAGACGAAGCGCCGCAAATCATGCATCTGGTATATGATGCTTCCTGATTTTCAAGGGCGTGCCGCCCTATTCGTGGGCCGTCGACCCGCAAGGCCGCCTGCTCGCATCACTCGGCTTAGAGGACCTTTACAGAGTCGATGGCGATCATGTCGAAACGCTTCTCGCCAAATCCAGGAACGCTATTCGGCTCATCAACGTCACCTACTGCGTGGGAAACCGCACCATCCTCGGAGGTGAAAAAGGCGTCAGCCCTTTCCGCATCGCGACGTGAACACGCTGGTGAAAGTGGCCGAGCCAGCGCCAAATCCTCTGATGCTTCTCAACCGAAACCGCAATTCCTGAAGCCAGGGGTGAGGTTTTTCTCGGGCATTTACGTCGGCACAAGCCTTGCGGGGGTCGACCACATATTCGCTCGCCTGTTCGAAGAGCACAGCCAGTCAACAGGGGACTCCACGCACCTCAAAGCTCACCGGACCGCTGCCAGCCTGCTTAAAAAGGGGCTGTTCCCCGCCGTATCGGGCGCACGAAGGGCGGCCTGAACTCAAAGCTGCACGCGGTCTGCGATGGTGAGGGTCGGCCGTTGGTGATGCTGCTCAGCGAAGGTCAGATGAGCGACTACATGGGCAAGGCTCTTTCGGTCGATCTTCGCAAGCGCGTGATCGAGCGTGTGGAGAGTCGCGTTTCGGGTCGGCAGCCGGCCCCTGCGCTTCGAAGGAAATCGCAGAAGTTTGTAACTTGAACGTCTCGGGCTAGTCGCACAGAGACTTCGCGGGCATGTCAACCGCAATCCAGATTACCGTGTCGTGCAGGATGAAGCGGCGATAGAATGTGCGGCGGCGAGGCCCTCTTTGACGATCTTTGGCATGGACGTCGGAAAATCCGAGGCGGCTAGGTTGCCCTGTTCCGCGAGGCTCTTGACGTCGTTGAGGATGGTGACGATCCCGTGTTTGTTCGTGAACCCCTCCTGAAGCGGTTTGTCCGTCGGCGCCAAATAGTCGTGGGCCATGCCCGTGACCTTTGCCATTTGCGCGGCGCGCTGTTCCTCGCTGAGGTTTGGGTCGTGGCTCTTCGCCTCCGCCATTCCCATTCCCATGACGCCGGGTCTGCCGAATGATTGGAGGACAGAAACGGCCACCCGCCCGATGGCGATGTCGGATGCGAACTGGTAGGCGACCAATTTGTCCGCGAGCGCGCGCCGTTCGCGCGGATCGCACAGCCGCTCGACGTCGGTCGTCATATAGCAATCGACCTGATCGCGGTTTTCGCGGTCGTCTTGCCAGCCCTTGTCGCAGACTGACGCGACTCGGGATTGATAGGCGGGTTCCGGAGGCGGCCCTACAAGGTCGTTCCAGACAGTGTGCCTGAAGCCGGCGGCGCGGTCCGACGCCACGATGGCCCCCGTCCCGGCGACGAGGGCGATGAGAATGACGACGAGCGCGGAGGCGAACAGCGTGTTGCCGCTCGACGACACGTCTCTCGAACGCGGCTCATCCGGGCCACCCGGACTACTACTCCCTGACGACGGCGCCCGGCCAAACTGTCTCTGGCTTTGTCCTGACCCTCTCCGACTATCCGCCACGCCGCGCTCCCATGACCGACAATCGTATCATAACCCTTTCGTGCTAACGCAGCGTAAAGCCTGTGCAAAGACGACGTATAGGCGAGGGCTTGAGTGGTGGCGTCCCCTTGATCGCCGTGTTTCGCGCCGGGGAAATATGTCTTCACCAGTGCAAGGTCACCAGTTATCACCGATGAACAGAATGCTGTGTTCGGCTGGAATGGACCGACGAATGCGCCGCGCAAAAGCCACGTCCCAGACTAAATGCGTACGGTTCGGCGATGGCGAATAACTCTCAATTATTGGTGGGCAAGCTTGAAGACCTCGCCGCACGCCCTGTACCGTCATGTCCATGACCGCCCAATCCTCCACGCCATCTGATGAAGCTCCGGCCTATGGCCCCGAACTGGAGGGTTTTCCATACCCCAGGCCCGACACGAAGCAGCCGCCACCAAGCGAGGAGACGTCATGACCATCATTCATCCCAACCGCAGGGACGTCGCCGTCGCAGCGGGCTCGATCGTCGCGTCTCCGGGCTTTGTGATTGGTGCATCGGGCAATCCTGCAGCAGAATCGCTCATGGGAGAGATTTCGCATTCGAACGCGGCCATTCACCAGGAGATCGTTTTTGCAGCAGACGTCGCGCGGGTCTATCGCGCGCTGACCGATGCGGCAGAATTCGACAAAGTCGCGCAGCTGAGCGCGGCCATGAACTCAGGCATGACGACCGCGCTGGGAACGACGCCAACGCAGATCGATCCGACGCCAGGCGGCGCATTCTCCCTGTTCGGCGGGTACGTCACCGGCCGGATGCTCGAACTCATTTCCAATACAAGGATCGTTCAGGCATGGCGGGCCGGCAGCTGGGATGAAGGACTGTATTCAATCGCCCGCTTCGCGCTTTCGCAGACGGGCGCTGGCACCAAACTCACATTCGATCACACGGGATTTCCCGACGCAGCCGCTGTTCACCTGGCTGAGGGCTGGCACATCAACTACTGGCAACCGCTTGCGAAGTGGCTCAGCTAGCGGAGCCACCCATGTCGCTCTCCGACCTCGCAGCTATCGGCAGCTTCGTCAGCGGCATCGCCGTGGTGATTTCGCTGGTCTACCTTTCCTTCCAGATTCGGCAGACGACAAAAAGCCAACGAGGCACCATGCACCAGATGCGGGCGTCGCTGTCGACGGACGTGATGTTGCGCATCGCGGACTCGGGGCTGGCACATTCATTTCGCGCCGGGCTCACCGGCGCACGCGAAATCTCCGAAGACGAGTTATGGCAATTCTTCTATGCTGCGAGCGCCATTCTGCGAACGACGGAGAACGCATTCACGCAACATCGGGATGGCCTGATCGGCGGAGCCCATTTTGCCAGCGCCACGGCGAGTGCGCGAACCTTTCTGATGAACCCCGGCTATCGTGCGCTCTGGCACGTTACGCGCGTCAACCGGGAACCGGGTTTCCGTGAATTCATGGACGAATTGGCCGTGAACTCTGAAGGGCCTTCGTCACCCGATTTGTTCGCCGCCTGGAAATCCCATGTACAGCAGGGTGCCCTGAGCCAACCCACATGAATGCAACAGACGGTCGCCCAATGCTAACGTTCGAGACGCCATCTTGGGTTCCTCCGGGCGTGGCACGTTTAATCGAAAAGCTTTCCGAACCGGATAGTACGCCCGTTCCAGTCGATCCGGAGGTAATCCGAAGGCTGGCGACCGACGTCCGTATGCGTAATGTCTGGGCGGAATTGACAAAAAAGGCTCGGGACACAGATGGAACCACTGGCCGCGCCTTTCATTTGGGACGACTTCCTGACGCGGTCCGATCGTGGGGTGCGCTTGCCGGTGCGGAACGCGCACAGAGCAACAGAATCGGTGATCTCGGCGACGCGGAAGGCGCCCAAGCATATAAACAACTCGCCGAGGGCATGGACTTTCTCGATTGCATGCGGGCCAAACCGTCAATTGACTCCGCGCAAGAGCATCAGCTTTCGCTGGCGTTGTTGTTCCTGTGCACGCTATCGCTGTATGCCTCTAATCTAACTTCTGTCAGCAAAGAGGAGGTCGAAGCGTGGAAGCAGCGAGAGTTAGCGGCCGGAAACACGTCAATTGCGGCTGCTATAGATAGGGAAGTCGCCGATCCAAATGTGCAAAGACTGATCGTCGCTCGCCACCGTACGGAGCCGCGGCTCGAAGCGTTTGTCGAGCAGATGGCTATCCAGCTTCGACAGTTGTTCGGAAATCCGCTCCACGGCGTCTTGGCGACCGTTGCCAACGTGACGTTTGGTCGGGACGACCTGACGCGGGAGAGGGTCCGCACAATCCTGCGGCGGCGCACCAGGAAAACCCTTAAGCCCACACTGCGAATTCAATTCCCGGCGGGCCATCTTGGCTGCTGAACGGGAAAACGCTCCCGCGCTGCGGGGACGGCACTCCTTCCGTTTGGGATGTCCGGTGGCCGTTCATCACGAGCGCTTAGGGGCGAACCCAATGGCACGCAATGCTGTTTCAAATTTGGCGCCCCGATCCGGTCACTCCGCCAAAGGAGCGCCCGCGCTGAAACTTCAGGTTGTTTACAAAGACCCGAAAACCTTGAAGCCTCGGGCCAACAACCCACGGACGCACTCCAGGAAACAGATCGGGCAGCTGCAGCGCAGCATTAGGGAATATGGGTTTATCCGAGCCGTTTTGATCGATGGTGACGACGGTATCGTCGCCGGCCATGGTTCGACGCTGGCTGCCATCGCGCTGGGCATGACGGATATTCCAGCGGTCAGGGTCGATCATCTCACGCCGGCACAGATCCGGGCGTATGTGATCGCGGACAACAAGCTGGCCGAGAATTCCGGTTGGGACCGCAATCTCCTCGCATTGGAACTGAAGGAGCTGACGGTCAACCTCGATTTCGATATCGGGCCGCTGGGGTTTGAGACTGCCGAGGTGGATCTGCTGATTGGCGAACTCGATGAGTCGCCGGACGTCGCCGATGAAATTCCAACACTTGAAACGGGCAGGCCCGCGGTCTCGCGTCGCGGCGATCTGTGGCAGATCGGTGTGCACCGGTTGATCTGCGCAGACTCAACCAGGGCCGAGACGTACGCGGCGCTTCTGCAAGGTTCCAAGGCTCAAGCCGTGTTCACGGACCCACCCTACAATTTACGGATAGACGGAAACGTCTCCGGTCTCGGTAGGCACAGGCACCGGGAATTTCCGATGGCGTCCGGCGAACTAACCAGCTCCGCTTACACACAGTTCCTGTTGACGGTTTGCACCAATCTGCGGGATTTCAGCATTCCAGGGTCCTTACATTATATCTGTATGGATTGGCGCCATATGGGGGAGCTGCTGGCAGCCGGGGCGAAATTCACCGAGCTCAAGAACGTCTGCGTTTGGGCCAAGACCAATGCGGGAATGGGTAGCTTGTATCGCTCGCAGTATGAGCTGGTCTCTGTCTTCAAGAATGGCACTGCCGCCCATATCAATAATGTCGAATTGGGCAGGTTCGGTCGTAACCGCAGCAATCTCTGGACATATGCTGGCGTCAACACATTCAGCAAGCACCGTGACGCGGAGCTTGCAATGCACCCAACCGTCAAACCGGTGGCAATGGTCGCTGACGCGATTCTCGATTCCTCTCACCGCGGCGGGATAGTCCTCGACGCTTTTGCCGGTAGCGGCACCACGCTGATTGCGGCGGAGAAGACAGGTCGTCGTGGTTGCGGAATCGAGCTTGATCCCCTCTATTGCGACACGATCATCCGCCGATTCGCAGATGTGTACGGTATCAAAGCCATTCATGCGAACTCCGGGCTGGACTTTAACGCACTCGCGTGTGCACGCGCGTCCGATCAGGAGAGCCGCGATGTCGAGTGACTGCCCAGAACGCAAACCCCAGCGCAGGCCCGATGGGACATTCAAAAAGGGCTCGACCGCTAATCGGGACGGCAGGCCTACTGGTTCGCGCAGCCGCCACACCATCATCCGGGAAGTGCTGGCCGAGATCGTGCCCGTACAGCTAGGCGGTCGGAGGAGGAAAATCCGCAGCAATGAAGCCGCAGTCCGCCTGCTATTGAAAAAGGCACTTGGAGGAGACCGTCCCGCCCTGTTGGACGTCATCCGACTTTGGGCGGAAGTGGAAGAGGCTGCGGAGAAGGCTCGCGGGCCAGACTATTCGTTCGCCGACGCAGACCGCGACATGATTGCCGAAATTCACGGCCGGATGAAGGCTTGCCTAGGTTCCGGCAGTCCTTGAGCGATCGAGCGCTGCCCGTCTGGCTCGATATCCTGCGAAACGACTTCGCGGCCTTTACCAGTCGGACGTTTCGAGAACTGAAGGCGGCGGACAACTTTTCGTTCAACTGGCATATTGAGGCTGTCTGCTCGAAACTTGAGGCGGTCCGTCGGGGCGAGATCAAGCGCCTGATCATCAACCTGCCACCGCGGCAGGGAAAGTCCATCATCGGGTCGGTGGCGTTTCCGGCGTTTGTGCTGGGTCACAATCCCAAGGCCGAGATACTCTGCGTCAGCTACGGGCAGGATCTGGCCGACGATTTCGCGGATTCCTGCCGCACGCTCATATCCAGCCCATTCTATCAGGCAGCGTTCAAAACACGTCTATCTGCCACCCGTCAGAAAATCGACGATTACAGAACCACGGAAGATGGCGCCCGCCGTTCTACCTCGCTGCTGGGTGGCATCACAGGCCGCGGCGCCGATCTCATCATCATCGATGATCCGATCAAAGCTGACGACGCCCAATCCGATGCTCGCAGAACGACTGCCAATGCAAGCTTCTACAACACTCTCTACAGCCGCCTGAACCACAAGGAGACCGGAGCCATCGTCATCATCATGCAGCGGCTGCATATGGACGACCTCGTGGGGTATGTAACCCAGCGCGAGCGTTGGGAAGTCCTGGCGCTGCCTGCCGTCGCTGAAGAAGACGAACGCTATGAAATCATCACACCATACGGTTTGCGCAGCATCGTTCGCCGCGAAGGCGAGGCGATGCATCCCGATCGCGAGTCTCTGGCCCGGCTCAAAGAACTGCGCGCCTCGATGTCGGAATATGTCTTTGCGGCCCAATACCAGCAGCAGCCGCAACCCGCCGCCGGGTTTATCGTAAAGACGAAGTGGTTTAAGTATTACGAGCCTCGCGAAATTCCCGACGGTGGAACGCTGCTGCAGAGCTGGGATACCGCCAACAAGGACACGGAGGGAAGCGATTTCAGCGTCTGCACGACGTGGCGGTATGTCAAACGGCATTTCTGGCTGATCGACGTATTCCGCGATCGCATGGAATTTCCGGAGCTGAAGCGCAAGGTAAAGGAGCTCGCCAATCTCTTTCGCGCCGATGTCGTGCTGATCGAAGACAGGGCGTCAGGCACGCAACTGATTCAGGAGCTCCGCCATGAAGGCGTTGCCGTCAGAGCGGCCCCGATCCAGGACGGCAGCAAAATGACTCGCTTGAACAACCAGACCGCAAAGTTCGAGAGCGGATTCGTGCACCTGCCAAGGCACGCACCGTGGCTTGATTCATTCGTCCTCGAACTGACAACATTTCCGAACGCCAGATTTGACGACCAGGTCGATTCCGCGGTTCATGCACTTGCCTGGGACACCGAGCAGCTCAACTCCTCGTTCGAGAACGCCATGGGTTGGCTGCAATTGCAGGAGCAGGCCGCCACCGATGTGGTGCGCGGCGCCCCGTCGTCGCGGCCGGGGTCGCCGCTGTCGTGGCCGATCGCCGACAACCAGCTCGTCGACATCTATCGCGAGACCTTCAATGCCACGCGATCTAACCACGGCCTGCGCTGCCGGAACTGCGGCGAGCCGATGACGCCCGGCGGAACACGGATTACCGACGGCATCGACGTTTGGCATCCGACCTGTCCTGCCATGGACGAACCATCGCGGAACACCCAATAGGAGAACAGTCTGAAGGCATGGATCGTGTAGAACCGCCTTGTCGCAATATCCGCGAATTGCTGGCACGCGAAGGGCAAGACGTTGTCGTGAGCCGGGGGACGTCTTACGAAAACCGCGACAACCTTGCGCCCGCGCTCTTTGCCGAGATTGTGCGCCGCTACGAAAATGCGCGCATCGGGCGGCAGGAACTGAATGCCGAAGTATTGGAGGATGTGCCCGGTGCATTGTTCGCAGTCCGACTGGATAGATGCAGCACGCGAAGAAACCACGCCGGACCTGACACGCATCGTGGTTGCAATAGACCCGCCCTCCGCCGTGCCGGGCTGCCGGCGCCCGCCCAACTGCCCAAGGTGCGCATGCGCGCGCCGCCAGATTGGTCCGGCGGGCAGGTCTAGTGTTCTGTGCAATGTGGGTGTCACGTTGATCTCACGCAGTTCCATGACGAAGTCTGCGGCGTCGTAGCCTTTGTCGGCACCGAGCGTGATCGGATCCGGCCTGTCGGCATGCGGCTCGATCATGTCCAGAGCGGCCAGCCGTTCGGCGTGGCCGGAGACCTTCGTCAGCCGCGCCTCGACGAAGAGCCCGTTGCGGTTCTCCATCAGAATGCCCTCTTCGCAGGACACGACGATGGGGCCGAGAACTGGGCCATCCTCGCCTCGCTGATCGAGACCTGCAAACTCCACCGCATCGACGCCCAAGCCTATCTGGCCGACGTGATCACCCGCCTTGTGAACCTCTGGCCGAACGATCGCCTGGATGAACTCTTGCCGTGGACTTGGGCTGCGGCTCGCAAGCCAAAGCAACTGGCCGCGTGAGGCGCAGCCAATATCTACGCCGCCACGGAAAGGGTGTCGGTGAATCGCTTACAGTCCACCGTGCGCGCCAGCTTCACCAGCGCATGATTCATGTCGATGATCGCATCAAGCCGTGAACGCAGGAGATCGCTCTGCCCCGTCTCGCGCCGTTCCCTGGGACGCAACAGACCCTCGCCCGAATCGACTTCAAGCGAACAGAATCACGATTCCATTTTGCAAGGAATCCCCATCCGCCCCCCGGCTTTCCGGCAAAATCAAATCCTGCCCAACACCAATTTCCGATTCAAAATCAACGGCTTGGGAATTCTTCACGGGGGACGATTTATCCTTCTATGAATCGCGCATGCTTCGTCGTCGCATGGCTCCTTTCGACAGCGAGGCTTCCTCCTCAAATCGGAACAAAATTCAGTTATTCGGCCGAGCTGCCTAGCGTGAGAATTCTACTTCTTAGGCGGCGGGTTGGCGATTAGATATGGGAAACCGTTGTTGATCTTCTTGTCCTCCGCCCATATCAACGGATTGAAGCCTGCAGGTAGGCCGGATTTGAGCTGCCTGGAAGTCACACCGGTGACACCGGATTCGTTGCCTTCTCCTGTGCCCTGATCCGCTCCGCTCGTCGTTGTGTCCCAATAGTTGTCCGACAGACTCGATTGGCCGTCCCCACCGAGCAATCCACCAATCAAGCTGCCAGATCCACCAGTCACGGCAGCAGTAGAAAAGGAGGTCGTCACATCGGCAACCGTCCAACCGTCCAGCCCCCCGACAAACGCATTTGTGCCCCCTGAGCTGCTGCCGGTTTTGTGGACACCGAGTTTAGGTGGGATCATGGAACTGGAGGTGGGTCATGTCACGGAAGAAGTACACGCGGGAGTACAAGCTCGAAGCGATTGGTTTGATCAGGGATCGTGGGGTTGGGATTGGA
>DASXFF010000123.1:0-11861 GCA_036489735.1 Occallatibacter sp.
AGGATTTCATCGAGGGCAGGCCGGGAGAAAGACGACCGCAGGCGCTTCTCAGGAAATGCGGTGAAGCTTTGGTAGTAGCTGTTGAACAGCCAGGGAAAGTCGGGGTTGAACAGGCGGTAGCCGGGCAGGAACTCGCGCAGAATGAAGGATTCAAAGAACCACGCGGTGTGAGCCAGATGCCACTTGGCGGGGGAAGCCTCGGCGCAGGACTGGACCATCATGTCTTCGGGCGTCAGAGGCTCGCAGAGGTCCAGTGTCTGGCGGCGAGTGGCGTGGAAGCGTGCTGCCAATTCAGTTGTCGCGATCGATTCACCGGTTACATTCATTGCGTCATCTCCGCAGAAACAGAGTCTACCCCGAAACCTGACCACTTTGATCCAATTTGCCCGACCAGCCGCCAAGTATCCATTTTGACCATCGCATATGACGCTTTCGATGGTCTAATATGTGATGTTCGATCCCCGGCGGACGATGGCATGAATGAATCGCCCGATTCCTTCTCGAAGGAGGGAATATGAATTGGACCTATCAGCAACGCGTGCTGCCAGCCGTGGCTGCAGCAATTGCCGTGGCGCTGGCTTCCTCAACAGCGTATAGCGAGACCCGCAACCAGACCACTCCCCAGCCTTATGCGCAGAATGCAGGGCAGTTTCCCATGCAGACGGCCGCGCAGGCCAGTGCCGGCGCGCCTCCCGGTTCCGCCGCTGCGCCGCAGGCAAAGGCAGTGCGGGTTGAGGCGAAGGCCCCGATTTCTCCCGAGGAGCAGGGCGATCTGCTGATGACGCAGCAGCGCTATCAGGCGGCGATTGAAGCCTACCGGAAGGCCAGCCGTTCGGCCGAGGTGTGGAACAAGACGGGCATCGCCTACCAGTTGATGTTCAACCTGACCGAGGCCGCGCGCTGCTACCGCCAATCGCTGCGGATGAATGGCAAGAACCCCAACGTGATCAACAACCTGGGGACCATTTACGACGCGCAGAAAGAGTATGGCGACGCGGAGCGCTACTACCACAAGGCGCTGAAACAGAACTCGAAGTCGGCCTTGATCTATAAGAACCTGGGCACCAATCTGCTGGCCCAGCACAAGTACAAGAAGGGCTGGGAAGCGTACAAGACGGCGCTCGAACTTAACCCCGGCATCTTCAAAGACAGCTCGAGCCCGCGGGTGCAGAACGCCACCAGCCTGGAAGAACGCGGGGCCATGAACTTCTACATGGCCAAGGGATGCGTGCGGGCGGGAATGAACGATTGCGCGATCGAGTATCTGCGCGCGGCGTTGAACGAGGGCTTTACCAGTCCCAAGAAGATTGAAGCCGACGGCGAATTCGCCGGCCTGCGCGGCGTGCCGGCCTTCCAGCAGCTTCTGGCGGAACAGCGGCAGCAGTAGCTGCGGTCCGCCACATTGCTGCCAGAGAAGGTTCGCAACTTCCCATCCATGACGCGATGAAGCCGTGCCATGGATGGGCACGGGCATCACGCCCGGTTACGGGACCGCACGGTCAGTGCGAGTGGCCGTGATGGTGGTGGGAACCTTCCGCGACCGCCATCTCTTCAATCGGCACCACGCATCCTTCCAGCTCTCCGCACCGGTTGTGCTCAAACTGGATGGTGGCGTGCGCAATCTGGAAGCGGATTTTGAGAAGGTGGTTGAGCCGCTCCAGGATGCAGGCGCTTTCTGACGGGGGAATGTCGGCGATGCAGACGTGGCAGGCCAGCGCCCGCGACTGCGAGCCGAGACTCCAGATGTGCAGGTCGTGGACATTGTTCACGCCCTCGACTGCTTCCATTCCGGAGCGGATGTCGGGCAGCGAGCAGCCGCGCGGCGTGCCTTCGAGCAGGATATTGAGCGTCTCGCGCACGATTCCCAGGCTCGACCAGAAGATGAACCCGGCGATGAGCAGCGAGAGCGCAGGGTCGATCCAGTTGCGGCCGGTGAACAGGATGCCGGCGCCTCCGGCGATAACGGCCGCCGTGGAGACGGTGTCGCCGGCCATGTGCAGGAAGGCCGAGCGCATGTTCACGTCGCGGGCCACGCTCCAAAGCAGGGCGGCGATGACGCCGTTCATCAGCACGCCGGCAGCAGCGACGACCATCATCAGGCGGGGCTGGACGGCGATGGGAGCGGAGAAACGGTGGATGGCCTCAATGCCGATCCAGACTGAGATTACGATGAGCGTGGCCGCGTTGATGAAGGCGGCAAGAACGCCGGCACGCTGATATCCAAAGGTTTTTGAGTCGCTTACCGGGCGGGACTGGAAGTAGACGGCTGCGAAGCTGAGCAGCAGGGCCAGAAAGTCCGAAGCGTTGTGGCCGGCCTCAGAAAGCAGCGCCAGGGAGTGGGCGCGCAAGCCGAAGACGAAGGTGACAACGACGTAAGCCAGCGTGGCCACAAGCGAAAAGCGCAGCACGGACTTGGTGCGGCTGGTGCCCGGCGCTGCGTGGACATGCATGTGAGTAGTATACCGGGGGTGGGTATCGCTAGTAAATGGATGTCCGAGTGCGGTTGTGTCTCAGTTTGAAAATGGTGCGTTAAAATTGAAGTATGTCGGCCAGCGCAATTACTCATCTATTGAAGCTGATCGGTTTTGGCCTTCGCATGTGGGTCGGGATCGTAGTAATGCTTTTAGTGGGTATTGGAATCGGCGTATTAATTATGTGCATGGCAGGCTGGCGATTTCCTCGGAGCTCCAAACGTGATCTGAGATGCCAGCAGCCATTGCTGGGGTGATTCTCAGAGTCTTGTGGATTCTGGCGAAGTTGTAGTGAATAAAATGCAATGCAACCGCCGCTGCATGGTTCTCAATCTTTTTTGAGAACGCATTCGTGAGCCGGGTGAGTCTCCGCATGGACATGCGCATGGTGAGGTTCTGTCGCTTTACGTAGCTGGTAGAGACGTGCGCAGGGGCAGGGCGACCGCTAACTGTCACCATATCGCATCCGATGCACTTGGCAGGGCTGAAGCGCGTTTCCGGCTCACTGGATGCCCCGTAAATCTTCTGCAACTGGGCATAGTCTACATCGGCTCCAGAAGCGTTCTCTACAGCCACCAGATAGGCCCGGTGGCCGTCCGTTGTCAACTGCATACGCCCACGAACGCGGCTTGCAACGTCCTTCATGAACCCAGTTGCCCACCATCCATCGCGACTGCCAACGAGATAGGAAACACAGAGTTTGGTATCGGCATCGATGGCCGTCCAAGTCCACACGTCGCCCCATCGATCAGCCTTCTGTGATGGGCTGGCGTCCTTCTGCTTTGCCCCCACGAAACACCAAATTTCATCCGCCTGTACTCTGCGGCAACGAACGTTGCGCACGGTCTGGTCAAGATGCGCGTAAGCGGCATCCCCAACATCAACCAACAGCTTAGTAACGGTGTTTATGGATACATCAGCCACCCGGCTGGTCGCCCGGAGACTTGCGCCCTCAACAAGCGTCTGGACGATCTGTGCGCGTTTCGCAATTGGTAGCCGATTCATAGAGCCAGCGTAAGAATCCTACGAACAATTGTCAAGCATAAAATTCAGTTTAACGCATAATGTTAAGTAGTTGTTGACATAGTGCTATCAATGAGTTAATGTAGGCAAGGGCTGACGGAAAGTGGCATGGAAGTCGAGTTTCGGGACAAGTCGCTGGCGCTAGTAGAGACGGACCGCGCGGCCGAGACTCGATTACCGCTCTCTGTCATAAACTCGCTCAGGCAGAAATTAGTGGTCCTGAGGGCAGCACCTGACGAGAGAACGCTGAGGAACTGGAAAAGCCTTCACTACGAAAAGATGGACGAGCCAGAACGATCCATCCGGCTAAATAAGCAGTATCGATTGATTTTCACCATCGACACTCATTGTAAGCCAAACAAATTGAATGTTTTACGGGTATGGGACCATGACTAGCGGGGGGATTATGGCGACTGCGAGTGCAAATTGGATTATTCACCCAGGTGTGTACATCAAGGAGGAAATGGATGAGAGGGGATGGAGTCAGCGTGACCTTGCATTCATTTTGGGATGCTCTGAGCAGGCAATCAACCCAATTCTGAATGGTAAGCGCGGCATAAGTCCGGAGATGGCGAAAGCCTTCGCCTTGGCATTCGATGTGCCTGCCGAATTCTTTGCAAATCTTCAGCAGGCATACGACCTCTCGCAGGCCCGTATGCCCGATCCGAGCGTGGCGCTCAGGCGTGACATGCAGAGCCTTTATCCAGTTCGAGAGATGATCAAACGCGGATGGATTGAGCAGACGGACGCGAATATGCTTGAAGTTCAATTGACCAAGTTTTTTGGCGATCTGGCGATCCCCTACATGGCGCACGCGGCGAAGAAAACCAGCTATGAGGAAAGAGAGATTGCGCCAGCACAGCTTGCTTGGCTGTTCCGTGTGCGTCAGATCGCTTACTCGATTAGCGTCCCAGCGTACTCCGAAAAGAGTCTTCGGTCTTCTCTTGCAGACTTGCAACAACTAATGCTTTCTCCCGAAGAGACCAGGCATGTGCCTAGAATCCTGATGGAATGCGGCGTTCGCTTCATCGTGGTGGAAAAGCTGCCTGCTGCAAAGATTGACGGCGTATGCTTCTGGCTCGACCGCCAATCTCCAGTAATTGGCCTGTCCATGCAGCACGACCGCATCGACAATTTTTGGTTTGTGCTCAGGCACGAGATTGAACACGTACTTTTGAAGCACGGACAAGAAGAGGAAATGATTGACTCAGACCTCGATTGCCAATCAGCCTCGGTTCCAGAAGAAGAGCGATTGGCAAATGATGCTGCAACGGAGTTCTGTGCGCCTTCTGAGAAGATCGCGTCCTTCTTAGCGCGCAAGCACCCTTTCTACTACGAAAAGGACGTGATTGCTTTCTCGCGTATCCTTCAACGGCACCCCGGAATTATCGTTGGTCAGATTCGGAAACGTCTGAACCGGTGGGATTATCTGACCCGTCATTTGGTCAAAGTCCGCCAACACGTTCTTCCAGGTTCTATTGCTGATGGATGGGGACAAGTAACGCCAGTTTCGCTTTGAGGTGAAATCATGCCAACGAAAACCGAGAAGCTCCAGAGCATATGGCATAAATACGACGCAGATAGGGACCATAAGCCGACGAGTGCGCGTGAGGCAGTTGAATGGGCCGTCAAGGCAGGATTGATTCAACTTCCAGAAGTCGATCCTTACGACGTTCTCGCGGGTCAGATGTCTCAGGCGCTGAGGGAAGAGTATGCCGAAGACGTCCAAGGTCGCAGATACCGAGTTAACCACGCAGTCCGCGTAACAAAAGCGGGGGTCCAACTCACCTTTTGGGGAATGATGGGTTTCGCGTCACACGATCACATGGAAAAGGCATTCACGCAACGGCGTGAACAAATTATCGGTGACAACGTCCAACTGAAAACTGACGTTGACGTTTACAACGATCTTAATCGGGGGAAAAGGCCATCGATTCAGCTTGTACTCGACTACACGGATGACGTTGCAGAACGCGAAGTCATGCGGAAGATGCCTCCTCAAAAGGTGGTAGCCTAGTCTTGCTTTTTCCACCGCGCCCGCGCGGCTATTTTAGCGATCTCGGCGCGTTGCTCGTCTGTTAATGCGCTTGCACGTGCATTTCCACCCTTGATTCCACCCTTTTGCTGAGGGGCCGGGATGCGCATCTTTTCGCTCACTTTGTCCTCAGCCTGACCGCTGGCGATATCCACAATCAATTTAGCAAGCTGGTTTAGATCGCGCGGTCGTTTCGGCATGTACCAAGTATGAGGCTTTTCGTTCTGGACGGCGCAAGAGGGGACGTAACCAAACTGAGATACTACCCCGAGTGCCCATCTTCTGCGCGTTCTTTAGGCCTAGGATGGGAATCCGCAGACCGAAGCCGGCCGTAAACACTCGAGCCGAAAATGTTCCAGGGAAGCTCTGAAGAAGCTCAAAGTTGTCCCTCAGAGGCTGAAGCCCGCGCTGATTCTGTGGGGCTTAATGTACGGGCTCAAGCCCGTACCCTTCACCTGAAGCCCGTACCCTTCAAGTCGCCGACTTATGCCGAGGTTCGCTAGCCGCGGCCGGGTCTCAAGTGGCTTAGATCGAGCGGTTCGGGGTCCTCGTAGACCGGGAACTGGGGCAGGCTTTTGCGCAGGCCGGACCACTTTTCGGCGACGACGATGGAGTTCTGCGGATTGCCGGGCTGGTAGCGCGCGGAGCAGGGAAAGCCGGCGCGGATTTGAGATACCTCGACGACGCCGGGCATGTCGGTAATGTCCTGCGAGCACTCGTAGTCTACGCCGCCGTTGCGGTAGCTATAGAGCAGCATGGTCAGGGTGCGGCCATCTTCCGCCTCAACCTCGCAGACATCGAGCAGCATGCCATCCACAATGCGGCCGGACTGGACGAGAAACTGCCGGCGCGCGCGCTCCACCTCTTCCGGCGTGGGACGCTTGCGGAAGAGAAGCCAGAGCGCCAGCACCGCAAGCGCCGCCATGGCGGCGACACCGGCTGCCAGTACCCATAGATTGACTGGATGGAGATTCATCGACTGCGGGACCGCACCTCGGTGGTCCCAAGTAGAGAATACCGCAGCCGAAGTCGCGCTCTCCCGCGTGGAGGCGGAGGAAGTCAGGCTCTCCCGCTGCGATATACTCGTGTCTGCGTCTTTGGTCCATTTCTCTTGGGATGGAGGCGCAATTTGCGGAGGTTTTTCAGTGGTTTCGGAGCAGAGTCCCAAAGGGAAACAGGATTCCCAAAAGCCGAATCGAACCAGCGCGCGCATTCGTTCCACGACGGTGATCTGCGTCCGCCGCAACGGCGATGTGGTGATGGCGGCGGACGGCCAGGTGACGCTGGGCGACCATGTGCTGAAACATTCGGCGCGAAAGATTCGGCGGCTCTACCAGGACAAGATACTGGCCGGCTTCGCGGGGTCGACGGCGGATGCGTTCAGCCTCTTCTCCCGCTTTGAGACCAAGCTTGAGCAGTATGCGGGCAACCTGAACCGTTCTGCCGTCGAGTTGGCCAAGGACTGGCGCACGGACAAGATGCTGCGCAACCTTGAAGCGCTGCTGCTGGTGGCCGACAAGGGGCAGACGTTCCTGATCTCGGGGTCCGGTGACGTGATCGATCCGGATGAGCCGCTGGCGGCAATCGGGTCCGGCGGAAGTTATGCGACGGCGGCGGCGCGGGCGCTGATTGAGAACACGGAATTGTCCGCGCGCGAGATTGCGGAGAAGGCGATGAAGATCGCCGGAGAGATCTGCATTTATACCAATGACCGCATCACGATTGAGGAGTTGAAGGGCTGAAGACTGGCCCGGGCTGGGCGGGGAAGCATGGCAGGATACTCTGGCACGCCGTTGCTGAAGAAACTCGGTATCAAGGACGGCCATCGCGTCCTGTTGCGCAATGCCCCTGCGGATCTGCCGGAAGAGCTGAAGGAATATGCAAGAACGCGATTTGGGAACAATCTTGATGTTGTGCTGCTGTTTGCCGACTCTCTCGCCGTATTCAGGGCGGAATTTGGAAGGCTGATGCAAGTCATCAACACCAATGGGATGATCTGGGTAGCCTGGCCAAAGAAAGCCTCAGGCATTCGCACCGATCTGACAGAGAAAGCGATTCGCGATTGCGCCCTCGCAACGCACTTTGTGGACGTCAAGGTTTGCGCGATCGATGACACCTGGTCGGGATTGAAACTGGTGATTCGCAAAGAGCTTCGGACATCATTTGACACGGGAACACATTAGGCACCTACGACTGGAATTGCATGGCTATTTATTTACCCGCATCCGCTGAAGAACAGGATCTCTCGCTGGACGAGATGACGCCGCGCGAAATTGTGACCGAACTGGACAAGCATGTGGTTGGCCAGAAGGCGGCAAAGCGCGCTGTGGCCATTGCGCTGCGCAACCGCCAGCGCCGCCAGAAGCTGCCGCCCGACATCGCCGACGACATCATGCCCAAGAACATCATCATGATCGGGCCTACGGGCGTAGGCAAGACGGAGATTGCACGGCGGCTGGCGAAGCTTACCGGATCGCCGTTTCTCAAGGTCGAGGCCTCGAAGTTTACCGAGGTCGGCTACGTGGGCCGCGATGTGGAGTCGATGATCCGCGACCTGGTGGAGATCGCCATCGACATGGTGAGGGAAGAGCGGCTGGAAGAGGTTGAGGACAAGGCGGAGATGAATGCCGAGGAGCGGCTTCTCGATATCCTGCTGCCGCCTCCTCCACCCACGCCGCCCGCGCAGGAAGGCCAGTTGACGCTGCCGGGATCGGACAGCTATCAGCGTTCGCGCGAGAAGATGCGCCAGCAATTCCGCGAGGGCAAGCTGGACGAGCGGCAGGTTGAGCTGGATGTGCGCGACCGCGGAACGCCGCAGTTCGGCATCATCTCAAACCAGAACCTTGAGGATATGGAGATGAACCTCAAGGACATGCTGCCGAACATCTTCGGCGCCGGATCGAAGAAGCGGAAGATGAAGGTGGGCGACGCGTTCGACTACCTGGTGCAGGAAGAAGAGGGCCGCCTGATCGATATGGACCAGGTGAATCGCGTGGCCGTTGAAAAGGTCGAGTCGAGCGGCATCATCTTTCTCGACGAGATCGACAAGATCGCCGGGCGCGAGGGCTCGCATGGGCCCGATGTTTCGCGCGAAGGCGTGCAGCGCGACATTCTACCCATCGTTGAAGGCACCACGGTCAACACGCGCTATGGCATGGTGCGCACCGATCACATTCTTTTTATCGCGGCAGGCGCGTTTCACGTCTCGAAACCGAGCGATTTGATTCCGGAGCTGCAGGGCCGTTTCCCGATTCGCGTGGAATTGCAATCGCTTACGGTCGATGATTTTCTGCGCATTCTCACCGAGCCCAAAGCCTCGCTGACCAAGCAGTATGCAGCGCTGCTTGAAACCGAAGGCGTGCGCCTGGAGTTTGCGCCGGACGCGCTGCGGGAGATGGCGGAGTTTGCCTTCAAGGTGAACGAGCAGACTGAGAATATCGGCGCGCGGCGGCTGCATACCATCATGGAGCGGGTGCTTGAGGATGTGAGTTTTCTGGCTCCCGATGTAGCGCGACGTGTAGTGAACGACGAAGCGGCGGCCGCGCTGAGCGAGGCCATCAAGGCGGAGTCAACCACGGCGCTACCTTACGAGGAGCGCATGACGGCGTCAGGACCGGAGAAGACGTTCCTGATCGATGCCGAGTATGTGAAGCAGATGGTGGCTTCGGTGGTGAAGGACCAGGACCTGTCGCGCTACATTCTGTAGAGTGTTGAGGGTAAGGTCGTGCCCGATGGAATCGCGCGCCATGTCAAATCGACGGACTGACGCCAATCCGCCCCGCTCTACTTCGGCGCGCTGCGCACGTCCAGCTTGCGAAGTGTCTTGAGCATTTCGCGCAGAGCGGTTTTTCCGATCTCGTCTTCAAACTGCTTCTGCAATTTGTCGAATACGCCGATCACGCGGACAGCACATTTCCTGCCCTGCGGCTTGAGCGTCAGTAGATAAGCGCGCGCATCCTCCGCATCAATCCGTCTCTGCAACAGCCCTTTGGCTTCAAGCGACGACACGCAATGGCTCACGTTGCCCCGCGTGGTGGCAAAGGTGTCTGCCAGTTCTGACGGCTTGATGAGGCGCGGCGCTTCAAAGAACATTGCCGAGAGCACCAGGCCTTCCAGAAAGCTGAGATTGTCAGCCTCGAGCGCCTTGCCGGTAATCGACTCAAACCGGCGCGCAGCGCGATTGACCGCAAACATCGGGCTTTCATTCAGAAACGCGTCGATCCTCATAATTCGGCCTCTTTAGTTGAGTCATTCAACTATTCAATACAATATCAAATTAACATTGCCAACCGGTCTCTCCGCATTGAGGATGAATGGGGATCATGCCGACCGAAAACCCTCCTCTCATCTCGATTGCACTCATAGTCGCCAGTCTGGCCTGCGCGAGCCAGTGCCGCGCACAGACCGATGCGTCCAGCATCCCTGCCGGGCCTACGGAAACCATGGTGGTGCTTGGTTCTCCCGTCCCCACGCCGCTGGCCGAGTCGCCCGCTTCGGTTGTGGTTCTGCCGGTCGCCGGGCAGGCCCTCACGGTGCAGTCCGAGCAGGATCTGCTGCGCCAGGACTCTTCCGTTTTCCTTGAGCAGCGCGGGGCAGGCGGCGGGCAGGCCGATATCGTTCTTCGCGGCGGCACTTTCGAGCAGGCGCTGGTTCTGCTCAACGGCTTCCGCATCGACGACGCGCAGACATCGCACCATAACCTCGATCTGCCCATCCCGCTCGACGCCATGGACTCGATTGAAGTGCTGCACGGCGCGGGTTCAACGCTGCATGGGACCGACGCCTTGAGCGGCGTGGTCGATTTCCTTACCGCTGCGCCTGCCGGAAACTCACTGCGGCTGCGCGCCGGCGGAGGCAGCTTCGGCTCCGATGAAGAGTCGGCCCTGGCCGCCATTGCCCGCGGGCGCTGGAGCAGCCGCATCGCTGCGGGCCGAAACGCCTCCACCGGCTTCGCTGCAGACCGCGACTATCGCAACCAGGACGCGTCGATTGAGAGCTGGGCCGCCACGCGCCTCGGCATTACCGATCTGCTGTTTGCCGGCAGTGACCGGGCCTTCGGAGCAAACCAGTTTTATGGTCCGTACGAATCCTGGGAGCGCACCAAGGGCTGGTTCGCCGCGGTCCGCCAACAGTTGGGCAGCAAAGATGTGGCGGCCTTTGGCTATCGCCGTCACAGCGACGAGTTTGTGCTTCTACGCGACAATCCATCGGTGTACGAGAACAACCACATCGACGGATCGTGGCAGGCATCGCTGCGCCACACCGTTTCCATCGCCAGCAGGCCGGCTCTGTTATTTGGCCTCGAGTCGGACGGAGACAGCATTCAAAGCAATAACCTGGGCTTGCATGCACGCAATCGTGGAGCCGGGTATGTTGACCTGGACCTGCACCCGGCCAAAGCCCATTGGAGCTTGTCCGCCGGCGCGCGTGAGGAGGGCTTCTCAGGCGGGCCGCAGTGGGCCTTTGCGCCTCACCTCGGCGCCAGCCTGCGTGTTGCCGGGAACCTGAAGCTGCGCGCCAGTGCGGGTTACGGCTTCAGGATTCCTACCTACACCGACCTTTACTATTCTGACCCCACAACGGTAGGCAATCCTGATCTCAAACCGGAGTTGGCATGGTCCGGCGAGGCGGGTGCGGACTGGACCGCCGGCGGCCGGCTTACGCTCTCTGTCACCGGCTTCTACAGCCGCCAGCATGACACTATCGACTACCTGCGCGCTTCACCCGCGATGCAGTGGCAGGCCGCGAACCTCAGCGGCCTTCGCTTTGCAGGCGCCGAGGCCATGCTTACATGGAAGCCGGCCCGGCGGCAGACAATCCGCGTTGCGTGGACGGGCCTCGCCGGCGCGCAGCCTTCGCTCAACGGGTTGCAATCGGAATACGCCCTCAACTATCCGGTCGAGAATTTTCACGGCGAGTGGACCGCCCAGTTGCCCCACGGAATAGTGGCAACCAACGCTGTTGAAGTCGTCAAAATCTACCAGCAGGCCGGCATCGCGCTCTGGAACCGCAGCGCATATCCCGTATGGAGCGCCGCACTGCTCCGCGACACGGGCCGCATTCGCCCTTACCTGCACCTCGGCAACTTGAGCAACACCGGCTACGAGCAGATCGACGGCGTGGCCATGCCCAGCCGTTCCATCACCGGCGGCATCTCGTTGTGGCTGGGCCGTTGAATTTAGGCCGCGCAAGGCAATGCCGCGGATCGCAAAATTCTGCTATGTTGGTTTCGTACCTCGCGAGCCTGCGCGCTGGAACGAAGATGAGCGGGCTCTACCTGCACTCCCCTGCTTCTGAGGGAATGTGGATGGGGGCGCAGATCAGAAGCACGC
>DASXFF010000154.1:0-67136 GCA_036489735.1 Occallatibacter sp.
GATCTGCCAGCTCAGGCCAAACTTGTCCGTCAGCCATCCGCACTGGACTTCGCTGCCTCCATCGGCGGTGAGCTTCGACCAGTAGCGGTCGATCTCCTCCTGCGTATCGCAGTTCACCACAAACGAGACCGCTGGAGAAAATTTGTAAGCCGGCCCGCCGTTGAGCGCCGTAAAGTGCAGGCCGTCAAGCTCGAATGAGACGGTGAGCACAGACCCCTTTGGTCCGCTCGGCGTATCGGCCGGGCTCCTGAATTCGCTAAGCTTGCGTGAATTGGGAAAAATACTGCAATAGAATTCCACGGCCAATTCTGCATTCGACTCGAACCACAAGAACGGCGTAATCCGCGAAGGGTATTCAAGTGCGCTCATCAGGTTCACCTGGTTTTTGGATTGGCCGCCGTGCAGGGAGTCGCAGCCGAATCCATTCCACCACTGCTCGATTGCAAAGTGCAAGTCAATTTCATACGATGCGGTTGTGTGGCTCTTTCGAAATCAAATCCATTCCCCAATAAGGAGGTCGCAACCATGAAGGTGAATATCTATCTGAATTTTCCTGGAAACTGCGCAGAGGCAATGAATTTTTATGGGCAGCATTTGGGCGCAAAGATTCTGATGAAATCGACATTTGCCGAAATGAGTGCCTCGGGCGCGCCGCAAAATATGCCGCCGGGCCTTGACCGCAACGGCATTCTCCACGCGCGCTTCACTCTTGGCGACACGACGGTGATGGCCAGCGACGGCCCCAAGGTCGAGCCGATGCGCAGTGCCTATCTGTCCCTTTCTGTCGACAGCAACGAAGAGGCCGAACGGATCTACAACGCGCTCACCGAAGGCGGCGAAATCTTTATGCCGATGGGCGAGCAATTCTTCGCGCATCGCTTTGGCCAGTTTCGTGATAAGTTCGGCGTCAACTGGATGGTGATTCACGAAAAGCCCATGCAGCGCCCGGCGTAACAGTGAGTCTTATGCACGACTTCGATTGAAAAGAAGGCCATGGGCTGGTACTCTCATCTGTCCCGGTGAAGCGCCGAGACGGCAGAGGTACGACTGTGGCCTTCAAATTTCAGGGTTTCGATTTTCTTGGGCTCGATGCCAGCCTGACGGAAGAGGAATTGCTCGTTCGGCGTACCGCGCGCGATTTTGTCGACGCGAACGTAATTCCAATCATCGAAAGCTGCTTCCGCGAAGGGCGATTTCCCCGCGAGCTCGTCCCCTTGATGGGCGAACTGGGCTTCTATGGCGCCAACCCCCAAGGTTTCGGCTGCGCCGGCATGTCGAATGTCGAATACGGCCTGATGTTGCAGGAGCTGGAGCGCGGCGACTCGGGCCTGCGCAGCTTTGTCAGCGTCCAATCGGCCCTGGTCATGTATCCGATCTACGCATTCGGTTCAGAAGAACAAAAGAACACTTGGCTGCCCGCGCTCGCAAAGGGAGAAAAGCTCGGCTGCTTCGGCCTCACCGAGCCAGGCTTCGGATCGAACCCGGCAGGCATGACCACACACGCGCGCAAATCGGGCGACGAATACATCCTGAACGGCGAGAAAATGTGGATCACGTCGGGCTCGATCGCCGACGTGGCCGTAGTGTGGGCCAAGCTGGAAGGTGCCGCCACCGAAGGCGAAAACGGCGCCGGTCACATTCGCGGTTTCCTCGTTGAAACCGACCGTTCCGGTTTCTCATCCAGCGACATTCACGGCAAGTGGTCGTTGCGCGCGTCGGTGACCAGTAGCTTGTCGTTTCAGGACGTGCATGTGCCCGCCGCCAACCTGCTGCCGGGTGCTGACAGCCTGAAAGCCGCGCTGATGTGCCTGAACCAGGCGCGCTACGGCATCGGCTGGGGCGCAATCGGCGCAGCCATGGACTGCTACTCGACCGCGCTCAACTACTCCAAAATCAGAAAGCAATTTCACGATCAGCCCATCGCCGCACATCAGCTCGTCCAGGAGAAGCTGGTGTGGATGGCGAGCGAAATCTCCAAAGCGCAACTGCTCCCGCTGCACGTGGGCCGGCTGAAAGACAAAGGCAGTGCGGGCCATCAGCACATCTCCATGGCCAAAAGAAATAACGTCTGGATGGCCCTTGAGTGTGCGCGCCTGGCTCGCGACATCCTCGGCGCGAACGGAGTGACGGAGGATTATCCGATCATGCGCCACAGCATGAATCTGGAGTCGGTCAAGACCTACGAAGGCGACATCCACACTTTGATATTGGGGCAAAATCTAACGGGGATCTCGGCTTACTGAAGACACATGAACTTTTTATTGGAAAAATTGGTCGCCGCTCTGGTTCTGAGCCCATTGGGCATATTTGTTTCGGCCGCAATCCCAAGGCCGTTCCCGTCGGACGATGCACTCACGGATCATTGGTACATTTACTACGAGCAGTGGTGACCGCCCAGCCGGTCTCATGCTTGAATCAACTACTTCTTCTGGTCACGCTCGGATCGATCGCTATCCACGTCTTGCTCCCGTGGCGATCTTCGCCTCCGAGGTCACGTCGAGTTGAGCATCGTTTCTTTCCATCGCCAGTCGTTCCGGTCCTCTTCGCCGGGCTTCAATCCAAGCCCGCCGCAGCCATTTCGGCGCGGATGGAACAGTCTCCAGAAAATCTTGAACACTAAGGATCACAACGGCCGGTTCACCCCGCCGGTCGATGACAAACCGCTCTTTCTTTCGGACTGCCCGATCCATGAGCTGCCCGAACTGAGTACGAGCCACATGGGCGTCGATTCTGCTGTTCATATACTTCCTCGTACTTCCTCGCAATCAATACATAAATCAGTCTAATCAATAAATCAATCAATGCATCAATTGATGCATTGATTGATTGCTAAAAAAACGCACGGCACACCGTCAGGGCTTTCGATGAGAGCTGAGATTCGCCACTGCCCACGGCCCGCCCCACAAGCCAACGGCAATGAAGAGACTCGACCACTCGTCGGGGTCGGTGATGGCGCCGGGAATGCCGTAGAAGCCGATCGTGCGCGGCACGTGCAGCGTGATCACCCAGACCGCAAACATGAAACCGATCGCGATCCAACTCCAGCGCTCCAGAATTCCCAGGCCGATGCCCACGCCGCAGGCGATGAACAGAACGCCGAAAAATGCCGCGAAAGGCTCGTGCCACGGAATCCAGCCCGGAATCAACGATCCAATGAAGACGATCCCGATGAAGTGATCGACGCCAAAAACGATCATTGCAATAGCTACGATAGCGCGGCAGCCGATAGAGAGCCATTTCGGCGTGACTGCGGCCCCTGGCAGCAGCAGTGCGATAGACGCCAGCGACAACGGCTCAAAGACAATCGTGCGCAGCCCCATGTTGCCGGGCTGGGCAATGTACTGCGGCAACACGTGAACGAGCGTCCAGAAGATGTAGGTCGCGCCCAGCGTATACGCGGAAATCCTCAGCCAGCGTTCAGCCAGCAGACCCACGCCGCATGCGGTCCACAGGGCGCCGAATAGAATCACGAGCCACGGAATCGCTGGCATGAATGGAAGCACTGGCATGGAATGGGAGGGTGGTCCTGGCGCCGGAAACGCGCCCGTGGCGCAGACGATATTTTCCATGCCCAGCGCGATCACTGCGAAGGCAAAGATCCAGCGGCCCGAGCGAAGAACAAGGTCGATAGCCCCGATTGCCGGCCCGTTTTGAGTTGAGATTGCGTTCGGCATGCACGCGCCTTCCCAATCGCGTCCAGGGTTTCACAATGCGCTTTTCATCACACAGGCGAAAGATGCCTTTGTCAATATCCAGTGCCGCTCAGGCGGTGAGAAAAATACAGACCACTAGCCCTCGGGTATCGATCGGGAGATCCTCGCGAAGAGGTGCGTCAAAGTTGTTCGACGATCCAGATGTGAATATCGACTGTTTCGAAAGCGCCCGACTGCCTTACACCGCAACCGTGAAGCTCTCCTTAGGGGATCGGATGCTTCGCAGCGTCCGGAATCGCACATGCCTGGTCCACTAAATCATCAAGAGGCTGGGTCGACTCGCAGTCCAAGCCGTAGTACAGAATGGATTCAGTAAACAATCCAACCGACCGCATGCACTTTCCGTCCGGCATCCATTCTTTCGCATCTACGACCGGGAGATCTCCCAGTTTGTAAGTGACTTCTCGATAGCGCGTGGCCTTCCAGACATCTGAATCTTCAGGGATTCCTCCGCCCCACATCGGCCCCCGGCCCTGCTCCACCCACAGTCGCTTCGATCTAGACTTTATCGTTACTACCCGAGCAACATAGTCGACATCGCGCTTTTCCGCACGTGCCTTCCTCGCTTTACTCTTTGGAACTTGAAAGATTCCGTTCCAGCCAGGCGCTCGCGCGGATAACTCGGCGTCGAAACAGACTCGAAATTGTTCCCCTCCCGGCAGCTTATGTAACGCCACCCGACTCGTTGCGGTGCTTTCCGTCGCAAGCCGCACGCTTTCATATCCCGGTTTGCCAAGAACAAAATAAGGAGCTGAGGTGTTGAACTCCACCGTTCCATCCGGGGCTGTCGTCAGTTCGTCTATATGATTCGCGTGTTCTACAGCCACCTTTGACATCGGAGCCCCGTCGTCTCCGACCACGAGAAGTTTCACATGCTTTGGTTGGGGCATCAGAAGTGCTTGTTCGGACGGGTTCCGAGATCGATCGATTTGCTCTTGCGGGCCTGCGACGGCCGCACTAAACGCGGAAAGCAAAGCCGCCATCAGAACGCAGCGCGTCACCTGTCTCATGGAGTTTCCTTGCGGAAAGCTTAGCACTCCGCAAGGGTTACGCGTGGTGCTACACCGCAACCGTGAAGCTCTCTTCGCTTCGCGTCACGGCCCGGTAGAGCGTGTCGCGCTCGAAGGGCACGCGGCCCGCTTCGGTGATCAGGCGGCAAAGCTCCTTGCGCGTCATGCCCTGGGGAGTTGTAGCGCCGGCGTCGTGGTAAATCTTCTCTTCAATTACGGTGCCGTCCAGGTCGTCAGCGCCAAATCGCAGTGCGATCTGCGCGATCTTGGGCGTCATCATCTGCCAGTACGCCTTGATATGTGGAAAGTTGTCGAGCAGCAGGCGACTGACCGCGATCTGGCGAATGTCGGTGAGCCCGGTCGTTACGGGAAGATGGTCGAGCGGCGTGTTTTCAGGATGAAATGCCAGGGGAATAAAAGTCTGGAACCCGCCTGTCTCGTCCTGCAGAGCGCGCAGCTTCAGCAGATGATCCACGCGGTCGGCGTCGTTTTCAATATGCCCATAGAGCATCGTCGCATTCGACTTGAAGCCCATCTTGTGCGCCGTGCGTGCGGTTTCAAGCCATTCCTCGCCGTCGATCTTGTGGTCGCAGATAATGGACCGCACGCGCGCGGCAAAAATCTCTGCGCCGCCGCCGGGCATAGAGTCGACTCCGGCATCGCGCAGCTTCATCAGCGTTTCTTCCACCGGCAATTTCGCCCGCCGCGCGAGAAACGCGATCTCCACCATGGTGAAGGCCTTGATGTGAACCTTCGGAAATCGCTCTTTGAGGCCGCGGATTAGATCGAGGAAGAACTCAAGGGGCAAATCGGGATGCAGGCCGCCGACAATGTGAAATTCGGTTACGGCTTCGGAGTAGCCCGAGGCAGCCGTCTCCCATGCCTCGTCGAGCGCCATGGTGTACCCCGCCGGGTCGCCTTTTTTGCGGCCAAAGGCGCAAAGCTTGCAGGCCGCCACGCAAACATTGGTAGGGTTGATGTGGCGATTCACGTTGAAGTAGGTGAGGTCGCCATGCATCCGCTCGCGCACATGGTTTGCCAGCCAGCCCACGGCAAGCACATCGGAAGTCGAATAGAGCACGAGCCCGTCTTCGGCGGTCAAACGCTCCTGGGCCAGCACCTTGGCGGCAATGGGCTTCAGCCGCGGGTCACTCGCCCTGAAAGCGCGGGCCTCGACTGCCTGCGCCCCATGTGCGCCATTGGTTCCGTTCCCGGCCTGATCCACCGCCATACATTGATGATACCGGAGTTGCGATTGCCGGGCTTCCTCCGCTCGGCGACCACCCTTTAGGCTCGGCCTGCGCCCTCATGTGGGCTAGATCACATGAGGGCTCGCCGCGCAGGCGTACACTGCCCCTTCATCATTGAAACAAAGGCAGAACCATGCCCGCGATCGCGACAAGCACTGACGGCCTGACCTCGACCCAGAGTTATGCGCGTGGCCCAGCAAGGCCGTCGCTGGAGCTGACGATCGGCGACCTGTTGCATCGAACCGCAGATCGCTATCCCGATCGACTGGCCGTCGCATCGCGCCACCAGGCGAAGCGGCTCACCTGGGCCGAGCTCAGCGTGGAAGCTGACCGCGTGGCGCGCGGGCTTTGGTCGCTTGGCGTTCGTCGCGGCGACCGCGTCGGCCTCTGGTCCACCAACTGCATTGAGTGGATCATGATGCACATGGGCTGCGCGCGCGCCGGCGCCGCTCTCGTCAACGTGAACCCCGCCTACCGTTCGCACGAGCTGCAATTCACGCTGACCCGTTCGCGGATGAAGGCGCTGTTTCTCTGGCACAAAGACAAGCGCGCCGACTACGAGGAGATTCTGGGCCGCGCACGTCACGGGCTCGACCTCGCACTCGAACACACCATCTACTTCGATTCGCCTGAGTGGCCCGCCTTGCTCAACGCCGAAGGGCGCCTGCCCGATCATGTCGCGAACGACGACATCGCGAACATCCAGTACACAAGCGGAACCACCGGCTTGCCCAAAGGCGTCATGCTGACCCATCACAACGTGGTCAACAACGGCCAATTCCTCGCGCAGGGCTTCCACTACACCGAGCAGGACAAGATCGTGGTTCCGGTGCCGCTGTTTCACTGCTACGGCTGCGTCATTGGAACCATGAGCGCCGTCAACTCCGGTGCAGCGATTGTTCTTCCCAATTGGACCTTCGATGCGCGCGCCACGCTCAAAGCAATCCACGACGAACGCGCCACCAGCGTCTACGGCGTCCCTGCAATGTACGTCGCCGAGTTCGCGCTGCCCGACTTCGCGAACTACGACACCACCAGCCTGCGCACCGGCATGATGAGCGGCGCGCCCTGCCCCGTCGAGCTCATGAAGCGCGTCCTCGAAGAGATGCACATCCGCGAGCTGGTCATCGCCTACGGACAGACGGAAACTTCGCACGTCGTCACGATGAGCGACGCCGGCGACTCGCTCGATATCCGCGTGAACACCGTGGGCCGCGCCTTGCCCCAGACCGAGATCAAGATCGCCGCAATTGATTCCGGCGAGACGTTGCCGCACGGTCGGCAAGGCGAAGTTTGCGTGCGTGGCTACGCGCTGATGAAGGGCTACGACGGCGATCCCGAAGGCACAGCGCAGGTCATCCAGCGCGACGGCTGGCTGAGGACTGGAGATCTGGGTGTCATGCGCGAGGACGGATGCATTCACATCACCGGCCGCTCGCGCGATGTGATCATTCGCGGCGGCGAGAACATCTATCCGCGCGAAGTGGAGGAGTTCCTTTATACCCATCCCAAGGTCGGCGAAGTGCAGGTGATCGGTATTCCCAACGCTCGGCTCGGCGAGCTCGTTGTTGCGTGGATCCGCTTGCGCCCCGGAGTCGAAGCCACCGAACAGGAGATTCGCGACTTTTGCCAGGGCCAAATTGCATATTACAAAGTGCCGGAGCACGTTCGCTTCGTTGACGAATTCCCCGCCACGCTTTCAGGCAAAATCCAAAAGTACAAGATGCGCGAGTTCGAGATTGAAGCGCGCGGCTTGCAGGCAGTGGCGACGACCGCGACGGCATAAGTGGGTAACACCGCGAGCATCAACTTCGCCGCACGCATCCGAGTCACCGGCGTCTAGCTCTTCGCCCTGCACAAAATCGGGCGCCCCATCCTAAACGTCCGCGGCGGCGGGACGTTTAGGGTGGGATAGCACTAATCCAATACCCAAAGAAGAGCCAACCTACTGAGGCGTTGCCGTCGTCCCTGTCGGCGGAGGCGGAGCAGGCGGCGTTGCAGGAGCCGCCGGCGCCGGTGCAGGAGCCGCATCCGTAGCGCGCTTGGCCACAAACGTTTGCGGGGGACGATCGCCATTGCCGCCCGCAAAGGTCCGCGTGAAGTTGATGGTGCCATCGGCAGCGGCCTTGCCGGCGTAGCCAATGGTGAACGAATTCCCGTTGAAGTTCAGCACCTGGTCAAAGGAGATGTTGTCTCCATCGACTTTGCCGTTGGCGATGTCCATATCGCCGCGCGGCGTGGTGATCTTGCCAGTCAATGTCGATCCATCAACGTGGAAGTCGAAGGTCAGGGTCTGCGTTCCATTGCGCCCTTGCACATCGCCGGTCCATTTGCCGTTGAAGTCGGCGGCCATCGCGCTGACGGAACCGAGCGCGATAAACAATAGAGTGATTCCGAGTTTCTTGATCATGTGAACGTCTCCCAACGTCAGGTGCTTTCGGGCGGAGCTTCAGTTAAGACGCAATCGCCCAATTAACTAAGACGCTCAAAAGCCGTTTCGAGTCTCAATTGAGCCCGGATTCGCCGGGCTCGGGGCTACGGCCGCAGGGCTGTAAGGCTATTTTTCGCAGTCCGGGGCGAGCAGGATAATCTTCCCGATGCCGCCTTTTTCGCCCAGCACATGGGCCTCTGCCGCATCGCGCAGAGGCATGCGCCGGCCGATGGGCAAAATGAACTTGCCGTCGCGAATATCGTCGGCAAACTCGCGCACTTTCGATGGGTCGGGCCTTGCGCCCACGCGGTTGATCTTTACGCTGGGATTTTGGGCCGCGATGGACTCGGGCACCACGGATGCATAGCCGAAAGATCCGCCCGGCTTTACCTTCGCGATCAGTTTGCCTGCAACATCGCCGCCAACGGTGTCGGAGACGGCATCGATCGAGCGGAAGCTCGCAATGGCCTGATCGTCGTCGATCGCCAGCACGCCGGAGACGCCGAGGGAGCGGGCGGCATCGAGTTCCCTGCCGCGAACGCCGGCGATGACCTCAGCGCCGATCTTTTTTGCCGTGTGAACCGCTGCACGCCCTACGCTGCCCAGCGCACCGGTGACGAGAACGACCTGTCCCTTTTGCACATTGGTTGCGACGCGCACAAGCTGGTCGCCGGTGAGCGAAATCAATGGGATTGCCGCTGCGTCTATGGGGTCCACGCCATCGGGCAAGTGTGTGACGTCTGCGTAGTCGACCGCAACCAATTCCGCATACGTCTTGTTGGTGAGCGCGAGGACGCGATCTCCGGCCTTGAAATGATTTACATTTGCCCCGACCTGGCGGACGATGCCGCTGACATCGCGGCCGAGAATGGCGGGGAAAATTAAGGGAGAACGCTGATGGAGCGATCCGGACCGCAGTTTCCAGTCGATGGGATTGACGCTGGCGGCGGTGGTTGCGATCAGCACCGTGTTGCCGCCGGTCAGCGGTTCGGCAACGTTTTCTTCGAGTTTCAGCTTTTCGGGACCGCCATATTCATGCAGGACAATTGCTTTCATTGCGCATCTCCCCAAAACCGCAAAGTGGCTCAGCCAGTAAGTCTGATGCGCGCGAGCGGGGTTGCGGTTCCGGGGTGGCAGGCTGAATTGCGATCGCCGGCGGTCACACGGGCTTGTCGTACCCACCACAAAAACTGTTGCCCCATCCTTTCGCGCACTTCGCGAAAGGGTGGGATACCACAAATCCCATCCACTCACTCTTCACCCACCACGATCTGAGGGTGCCCCATCCTTTCGCGCACTTCGCGAAAGGGTGGGATACCACCAATCTCAACCCATCTCTGGTCATCCTGAGCGAGTCACGCAAGGCGTGAAGAGTCGAAGGACCTGCATTTCAAAAACCCCGTGTCATCCTGAGCGTAGCGAAGGATCTGCGGTTGCTTTTCACCTACCACAAAATGGGTTGCCCCATCCTTCCGCGTACTTCGCGAAAGGGTGGCATACCACAAATCTCAACCCACCTCTGGGTCATCCTGAGCGAGTCACGCAAGGCGTGACGAGTCGAAGGACCTGCATTTCAAAAACCCCGTGTCATCCTGAGCGCAGCGAAGGATCTGCGGTTGCTTTTCACCTACCACAAAATGGGGTGCAGTATGTCTCGACTTTGAGACCTGGGATAGCACCAACGGAAGGAGCAGCAGCCTTCAGGCTGCTGAATTCCCCGCGCATCTCAATAGCCTTTAGGCACGGGCCTTTTTGTCCAGGCCCACCGCGCTGTAAGGGCGCGATCGCACAAATCTCGTCTCACCATCTCCTGCCCGCGCCACCGCTGTTTTCGGACTGCACCCCAGCTTGATGTCAAGCCCCTTCCGCCAAAATACTTCCGCCAGCTTCCCCTAAGTCCTTTCTCTCTTATCTCTTATCTCTGCTCTCTGTTTTTCCCAAGTTTGCCGATCATTTCCCCCATTTGGCGCACAATAGTCCCATGATCACCACGAGCCACCGTCTACTGGCTACAAGCTGTCTTTTCGGCCGGAATCCTGTTAACCGACTAATAAACACACGCCTCACAGAACAAGAATTGCACTTTTCATTTTTTACGAGGGGAGTGTACATTTGATCAATATATAAGCCGTTTAGAATTTATCTGCACTGCACCATTTTCAGTGCAAGTTTACCAGAAAATTACTGTTGTTCTTCTAGTAAAATTTTGCCATCTCCCCACAACCCTACTTCCTCACTTCGCCAGGTCGGCGCGGTGGATGCGCTCCACCGGCTTGTTATAGCGGCCGAGCAGCGCGTTCCAGCGGACGATGGCGATGTCCTGCAACATGCGCATGCCGTCTTTCAGGTAGCTGATGCGCGTGCGCTCGTCGTGGCCCCAGCTCACGGGAACTTCGACAATGTGGTAGCCGCGCTTGAGGGCGATGAAGAGAATCTCGGGATCGAAGCCCCAGCGCTCGATGGTCTGGAGCTGAAAGATGGTTTGCGCGGCGGCGCGCGTGAAGGCTTTGAATCCGCATTGCGTGTCGGCGAAAGGCAGGCCCATAACGGCGCGCGTGACGCCGTTGAAGCAGCGCCCGAAAAACTGGCGGTAGAGCGGCTGGCGAATGGTTTGGCGCGTGCGTTCAAGCCAGCGCGAGCCGATGGCAATGTCGGCGCCTGCGGCAATGGCGGCGATCAAGTCGTCTGCTTCCACGATGGGCGCGGAGAGATCGGCGTCGGTGAACATGACGATTTCGCCAAAAGAGTGGAGCAGGCCATTGCGCACGCTGTAGCCCTTGCCGCGATTGCCGGGATTCTGGATCATGCGGACTTCGGGAGCGTTGGAGGCAAAGGCGCGAACGATCTCTGCGGTCTGGTCGCGCGAGCCATCGTCCACCACAACAATTTCGGCGTCCCAGCCGCGCCGGCGCACGAACGCCAGGACGGCATCGAGCGCATTACCGATGCGCGCGGCTTCGTTAAAGGCAGGGATCACGATGCTGTATTGCGGATAGGCCATCGGGGGGTTTGACGTGCTTGGATCACTTTAAACGATGCCGGCCGAGGGGGCCGCGATGCACCAAGAGCGCGCGAATCCGGCGAGGCCATGCGAGCGGAATGGGACGGGAAAGGCCGGGCGACGGGGGTGGGGTAACTGGCCAAAGTGCTGATCCGCAAAGGATAATTTCCAGAGAGGGGCTTGCATTTTCGTGCTTTCCTCGGCACAATCCGTTTATGCTGGATGCGGAGGTCAGTGGCAGATGACAAAGGCGGACTTGGTGGAGAAGGTGACCGGCCTGGGCGATTTGACCCGGCGCGACGGCGAAGTGATTGTAGAAACCATCTTCGGATCCGTGATTGGCGCCCTGCAAAGCGGGGACAAGATCGAGATACGCGGCTTCGGCTCGTTTCGCATCCGCCAGCGCAAACCCCGCATTGGGCGCAACCCCAAGACCGGCGCGCGTGTCGACGTTCCCGCAAAGAAAGTTCCCTACTTCAAACCGTCGAAGGAACTGCGCGACCTGGTGAATCCGGGCGAAGCGAAAGCTTAGTAGCGCGCAACTCAATCCCCCAAATTTAATTTCCATTGAGTCAGCGCGAGCGGTGTTTTCGCGCGCCGGCAGCGGGGCCGCGTTTCTGCGCATCGCGAATCCCGATGACGGCCATCATGCGCCCCGCGTGTCCATGAGACGCGCGATGCGAAAAGAAAAGATCGTTGTGGCATTGCGTGCAGCCGCCAATCACTTGAATATTCGCGGGCTTGAGGCCGGCCGCGAGCAGCTGGCGGCGGTTGGCTTCGACCAGGTCGACGTGCAGGCTGGGGCCGATGGGCGAGTGGCCGGGCGCGCGCTGCGTGAGAAACAGCATGGGATATTTCTTGCGCACAGGATCGGAATCGAAAACTTCCTTGAACAATTCGCGCGCGTAAGAAAACTGGGATTCGAAGTCGGAGAGGACTTCGTCGCCTACGGCGTAGCAGCAAAGGCCGATGCCGGGACCGATGGCGGCGACGAGGTCCTGCGGGTCTGAAGCGAAGGCCAGGCGCATGCTGCCCACACCGGATTCGACGATGCGCTTGACTGTTCCGCGCCAACCGGCGTGGAAGGCGGCTACGGCGCGGTGTTTGGTGTCGGCGACAAGAACGGGAATGCAGTCGGCGGTCTGAATGGCGAGCAGCAGACCGGGTACGTTGGTTATTTGTCCGTCCGCTTTGTGCGGGTGCGCGTTGGCGCTGGCGCGGACGATTTGATCAATGCGGTTGGAATGGAATTGGCGGAGAGCGATGAGCGGAGTTTTCGCGTTGGACGTGACGGCCTCGGCCAGGAGCCGGCGATTGGCGAGGACAGACTTGCGCAGGTCGGCTTCAGTGAATCCAAGATTCAGTTCGCCGGGCCCATCTTCCGCGCAGTAGGCGCGGCTAAGGCCACCTCTTCGTGTTGAGAATCCAGCCCAAAGCCAGGGAAAATCCCAACCAGGAGCCGGCAACCACTCGACACCATTTGCCGCGCGAAGGGGAACAGGCGCGGGAGGGGTCAATTCTTCCTGAGTCGTGCGGTCGAATTTCGGGGTGCGAGACGGGCGCGGAGTGCGGGATGAACGCGGATCACGGGACGGCTTGGCGCGCGCATGTGCGCTGCGCGTGAGTCCGGCACAGTTCATGCTCACAGCAACTGCGTCAGTGGATGAGATTTTGTGGGCAGTAGAAGAGCGCATTGCTGGCATCAATTTTAGTCGGCACAGATGCGCTGGAAGGGTGAGCATGTGGGCCTACCTTCCGGTAGGCCCGCTCGAGAGGCAATTTTGGGAGGGTAACCAGGGGGGATTGTGGGAAGAGGTTCCGAAGAACCCTCAAGAGAGAGTTACTGCCTTTCTTTGGCGGGACATTTGGGGAAGCCTCTGCTAATTACTAGGTAGGATGCCTACTCTCAGAAAAGGTTGCAAGGCGATTCGCGTGAAGATGTGGACGCAGCCTGTGGAAAAAATCTCTGGTTGCCCGCTTTGGCACAAATAGAAGCCCCAAAAGGGGAATCTGCTTGAAAATACAGGGGAAATTGGGCACTCTTTGAAGAGTGAAGCTCTTTTTCAGCCTCCTGATTATTGTGCTTCTCGGAGTCGTCGCGTATCTGGCGTACCAGTACCGGGCAGATTTTGGGCTGGGCGGCAAGGGCAGCGGCGGATCGGGGGCGAATTCAACGCCGAGCTGGCAAACGGTCGACCGCAGCTCGGATGACTTCAAGGTCGAGATGCCCGCAGCCGCGACAGAGACTCAGATTCCGGCCTATACCGATCACGGCGTGGTGGAGCAGGTGCCGATGATCGAGTCGGCGACCGATCCCGGCACAACCTATGCCGTGGCTTGGGCGAACAATCCTCCGGTGGAGCAGGCGGCCGGGGAAGACGCAGAAAAAACGCTGGATATGGCTCGGGATGGCGCCCTCGGGCGCACCCAGACGAGCTTGATCGGCGAATCCAGAAACGACCGCGATGGGTACAGAGTGCGCACCTTTCTGGCGCGCAACGCAGGCGGCGGAATCCTGAACGGCCGCCTGATCCTGACCGGAACCCATCTCTACATGCTGATTGCGACGTTTCCCTCAGTGAGCGCGCGGCACCAGGAAGATGTGGACCGCTTCTTCGACTCGTTCAGCCTGACAGGGCAACAATAAAGAAGCCGGCTCGGATGTCTCAAGGCTTTGGGCGCGCGGCCTTCTCCACAAACCCGGTGATGAGATCGACGGGGAGAAATCGAACGAAGAACGCCGTGATTTTTCCGTCCGCTTTGGGAACAACGGTGCGCCTTCCGCGGGCGAGAGCGTGGATGCCGATGCGCGCGACATCTTGCGCCGATTGCAGTTTGCGGCTGCGGAAGGCGGAGGCGTTGGCCACCTCAAAGAACTCGCTCTCGGTGGTTCCGGGACAAAGCGCAGTGACTTTCACGCCGAAGCGGGCGACTTCAGCCCCGACTCCGAGGGCGAAGAAGCGGTCGAAGGCCTTTGTGGCCGCGTACGTGGAGAGATAGGGAACCGGCTGAAAGCTGGCGGTTGACGCGAGAACGAGCATCCAGCCTCGACGCCGCTCAACCATGCGAGGAAGGAAGAGGTGCGAGAGGCGGACGACAGCTTCGCAGTTGACGCGCACCATGCCGGCGGCTTGATCGGCGTCGCTGGTCGAAAATGCACCGTAGAGGCCAAAGCCGGCATTGTTGACGAGGATGTCGACGACGAGGCCAGCGCCTTCAGTGGCGGCGAAGACTTGTTCGGGCGCGGATGGGTCGTTGAGATCGGCGACGACGACGCGTGTTTCTGTGCCGCGTGCTGCGAGTTCCGCGGCGAAGGCGTCGAGGCGGTCGCGGCGGCGTGCGGTGAGGATGAGCTTTGCGCCATGCGCGGCAAGCTCACGCGCAAGGGCCACGCCAATTCCGGAACTGGCGCCCGTGACAAGCGCCCATTTGTTTTCGAATTCTGCAATCTTCGCCATCTCTCCAATGATGACAGAAGACGAAGCTGGAGGACGGCTCGAATACCCACTAACGTTGTGCGGGGCGGCGTCGCTTTCTGTTGGGAGCAGCTGTTCCCCGGTCCCCAAATGCGAGGGACCGGGGGCACCCACTTTCGTGACGGATGAGCTTTTATAGGCCGAAATCGCGCTAGTGAGCCGGAGCCGGCGCTGCTGCCTGCGGATTCGAGAACGAGCGAATATAAATCACGAGGTTCCAGACCTCTGCATCAGTAGCGCGGCCTTCTGTCTCGGGAGGCATCTTGTCCTTGCCGTTGCGGATGATGCTGAACAGATCCGAGTCTTGCAATCCCGCGAGAGTCGCGGGTTTCGTCCAATCGCCGAGAGTCATTCCCATGCTGGTTGCAACGTCGGATTTGCCGTTTCCGTTGTCACCGTGGCACACGGCGCAGTCGATTCCGTAGATCGCTTTCGCCTTGGCTTGCGACTCGGCGGTGGGTTTGACGGGATTCCTGGTGGGCGCGGCCGGCGGTGTGGCAGCCGTTTGCGGAGGAGTGAGAGCAGGCCCAGGCTCGGGCGTTGCCTGCTGCGAACTGCGGCCTTGCAATGGCAAAAAGGCTATGGCGAGCAGCGCCACCGCAAAAAAGAGCAAAAACGACTTCAACATAAAAGCCTCCCCAATCGATGTCAACGAGCAGGCATCTTTCGCTTTCAGTGAATTCTGGGAGGAATTATAGGCCCAAAAGCTGGGTGGGGATATGTGATTCGGCACACAGGTGGCAGGGAGGTAGAGGCGGATTTGAATTATGTGCTTCCCACTCTAAAACTCGCCGCTGCGTGTCGATCTTTAGGATGGGGCGCCCTATTTCCCGGTGAAGAGAGATCGCGAAAAGCGGAAGTTAATGCATGCCTCCGCCGCCCCCGCCTTCGCCGGCCTTGTTTTTGCTGAGGAGAAATGCGAGGAAGACCAGGACGATTGACGCGTAGGAGAGCTCCATGTAGACGTCCTGGTAGCCCTGCGTGGTGGCTTGAGCAATCAGCTGGTTATAGATCTGCGCCAGCGCCAGGGCTGCGCCGTTGGCCGAACCGAAGGCATGGCTGTAAGCCGAGATAAGGGCCTGCCGGTGCTGATCGAAGGCGAGGTATCCGGGCTGCATGACCTGCTGCAAGTGCTGCTCGTGCCACATGGCCCGGCTGGTGACTTGAGCATTGGTGATGGAAATCAGGATGGAGCCGCCGATGTTGCGGACGAAGTTGATGAGTCCTGCAACCTGGTTGCTCTGCTCCTTCGGCATGCCCACGTAGGCAGCGGTCGTGATGGAAATGAAACAGAACGGCAGCGGAAACATTTGCACCACGCGCAGCCACGACGCCTCGGCGAAGCTCATCTGCAGATTGGTAATGTTCGCGGCATAACGGAAAGTAATGACCAGCATCATGAAGCCGAAGGCGGCGAGATAGCGCGCGGAGATTCTTCCTGTGGCGATGCCGGCCAGCGGCATCATGATGACGAGCGTAATTCCCCCATAGGTGAGAGCGAGGCCGGCGGTGGTGGCGTTGTAGCCGAGCAACTGCTGGGTAAACTCCGGCTGCAGGACGGTGTTGGCATTGAGCACGCCGCCGACCAGCATCATGAGGAAGCAGCAGATGGCGAAGTTGCGGTACTTGAAAAGACGCAGGTTGATGAGCGGATCTTTCTGACGCCACTCCCACGCGAAGAGGCCGACCATGCCGATTAGAAACAGAACGCCGAAGCCGCAGATGAAGGGCGAGGAGAACCAATCGTTCTCTTCGCCCTTGTCGAGCATGATCTGCAGGCCGCCCATGGCCAGCGTGAGGAAGCCGAGCCCGGTGTAATCCATGTTGCGCAGCTTGGAGAGGTCGGCTTTGATCCACGGCGGATCTTCGACAAGGCGCGTGACCAGGATGAAGGCCAGAATGCCGACGGGAATGTTGATGAAGAAGATCCAGCGCCATGAGAAGTTGTCGGTGATCCAGCCGCCGAGCGTGGGGCCGATGGAGGGCGCGAGAACCGCGACGAGACCGTAAAGGGCGAAGGCCTGCCCGCGCTTGTGGGGCTCGAACGAATCGGCCATGATGGCCTGCGCCATGGGCTGCATGCCGCCGCCGAACATCCCCTGCAGCACACGGCAAAGAAGCAGGATGGGCAGCGACGGCGCGATGCCGCAAAGAAAGCTTGCAGCCGTAAAACCGGTAATGCAGACGGCGAAGAAATTGCGCCGGCCCATGACGGAGGAGGCCCAGCCGCCGAGCGGCAGCACGATGGCGTTCGAAACCAGGTAGCTGGTGAGCACCCAGGTTGCTTCGTCCGTGCTGGCGCCGAGCGAGCCGCCAATGTGGGGCAGTGCTACGTTGGCGATGGAGGTGTCGAGCACTTCCATGAAGGCGGCAAGCGCGACGGTCATCGCAATCAGCCAGGGATTGACTCGTGGCTTCCAGGTCGCGTGCAGGTCGAGGTCGGGATTCACAACCGGCGCAGGCCGCACGGCCGCCCCCGATCCGTTGCGCCCATTGGAGGCATCGGAATCAGCGGGTAGACCGGGCAGTGCGGAGCCGATTGTGGACAACAGTGTTCTCCTGAGTAGTTAGAACTTTGGGGTTTCCTGGAGCTCTTTGATTGTTTCGATCTTCTTCAGAAATAGGGCCGGGAAAGCGCGGCATTCAGCAAACCGGTGTGCTTCTATCTAGATTCGCATAGAGGCGGTTAGGGTGCAGGGAAATGGGGCGGGCGGAGGAATGCTTTTGAGATTTTTCACCGCGAACTCAGACTTTTTCAGCAAGCTGTAAAATCCGTGCCCCGTCAAAACAGAGGCCCCGTTTATGGGAATTCGGCGAGCTTCTCGATGAAGTGTGTCCGAGGGACCGCAGCGGCACCTTTGTCATCGATGACGTGTGAGATTTCGCCCAGGTTGTCGAGGGCGATGGTGACCATGTGGTGAAAACGCACGTCCGGCGTGGTTGGCGCCTCGATGGCACGCGTCAGCACGACGTTGGGATGACGGAAGACGGAGTAGATTCCGAGGCCCCACGCCTCATGGTTTAGGACACCGGCGGCCACTTTGTACGAAGCCCATCCGTTGATTGGCTGTCCCTTTGTATCGAGCCCGCTCGAGTAGCTCGCCTGGTCGGGTGGATCGTAAGGAATTTCAGATTGGTAAAAGTAGGTGCGGCCGGCATTGCCGTTCCACAAGACCTGATACTGCTGGTGATGCTCGACGAAGAGGCCGTAAGCCGTAACGCGGTTGCCGTTCACCACCAGGCCATTGGCGCTGGTGTTGAGGTTCCACCCGACCCCCGAGCCGTGGTCGGCGCGCCAGATCCAGGTGTGATCCACAATCGTGTCGTTGGAGTTGATACGAAGGTCAACGGCGGCGCGGCCCACGCCGGCTCCGCCGACGCGGAAGAAAATGTCGGCGAGTTCAATCGGGTTGCGTGCGTGATTTCGATGGCTGCCTTGAGGGCCGACTTGGACGAGCACCGGCGATTCAACGGGACCGGCGTCGATGAGCAGGCCGGCTACGGTTACGCCATCGACGTCTGCGATGGTGATCGCGGCCGTGCCGGCGGTGGGCTTGATCGTGGCGAATCCCAGGCCGAAGACGATGGTGCCGGGCTGTGTGACGCGAATCCGCTCGGAAAGCTCGTAGATGCCGGGCGTGAAGAGAAGATTTTTGCCCGCTGCAAGCTGAGAGTTGATGGTGGCAGCGGTGTCGCTCGGGTTCGCAACATAGAAACGGCTGATCGGAATGGAACGGCCAGGTGTGACGCCTCCGCGCCAGGTAATGCCGGAGCTGTTGCGGCGCAGGGCCGGCACGCGGACGAAATAATTTCCACGAGCATCAACAAACAGGAAAGGTTTTTCGCGCACGACGGGCACGCTGGCGATCTTTGTGTAAGGCGGCGAAGGCCATTCGCCGGGCGGAGGAGCGTCGTCACCGGCGAAAACCATATTCCAACTTGCGCCTTTCCAACTTCCCCACTGACTGTTGCGCGCGAACCATTGTTGTTGCGAGCCGGAGTCTACGTTGCCGTCGACGAGAGAATCCGACATCCACCCGCCGCTGGCCCAGCCGTGGTTCTGATGAAGCACAAGATTGCCGTCGATGTGCATCCGGCGAAACGGCGCAGCTTGCGAAACGGCCCACTGCATCGTGCCACCCGTTGGAGCGACAGAAAAATTCTCAACTGCGCGCCAGAACGTGCATGTGGCATTGTTGCGCGGTAGGCTGGCGTCGGCGTGCACATTGCCGGTGATGTGGACGGCATCCGGCGCCACGCCGAGACCGAGTACCTGAGTGTAGAAGCCGATGGGCACATCAACGTGATAGTTGCCGGGGAGGAAGAGCAGGGCATCGCGCGCCGGGCCGAACTCACTGTGCTGCTGGACCGCGTAGACCTTGTCGATTTGCTGCTGGATTGCGTCCGCGGACATCGTTGGCCCGAAGACGAATACGTTGGGACCGAAGTCGGGAGCATTCGGCGCCGCGCCAAAGGCCACGGGTGCGAGGGCAAACAGGGAGGCAAACAAACAGATTTTATGAGCGGCGTTCATCGGGGCCATTCTACTCCGGGGCGGTTTTGGCGCAAGTGGGCGGCAATGGGTCAATTTGAAAAAACGCCCCTCAGGGGTTAAAACCCGCAATCGCTTTATTGAACTTGCGGTCCGACTAAAGTCAGGCCTCTCCAAAACAAATCGAAACTGACCCACTGCGCGAGTTGGCATGTACATTGATTGAAAGACGACCGAGGAGATTGCCATGCGCCGTCGAACCTTTATTCAGACGCTTCCACTGGCTGCCGCGGGGACGGCTGCCGCGATTCAGAGCAATGCATCGGGCCTGGGACAGGCGAGTGCGGGCCAAGGTGGCTCCGGTAAAACATCAGAGCTGCCGAAATTCCAACCTGCAGGCGCAGAGCAATTCATTCGCCCCGATGTACACGCTGGTGACCGACCGGCAGGCGCGAGCTTTGCCACGAGGTCGCCCGCGCTGGGCCTGAACGGAGCGGCGGGGACTGCGCATCCGCTGGCGACACAGACGGCAATCGCGATGCTAAAGCGCGGAGGGTCCGCAGTGGACGCGGCGGTGGCCGCAAACGCCGTGCTTGGATTTGTAGAGCCGACGAGCAGCGGGCTGGGAGGAGATTGCTTTGCGTTCGTGTGGGACCCGGGAGCCGGCAAGGTGATGGGAATGGCCAGCTCGGGACGATCGCCAAAATCACTTTCGCTCGCCACTGTGCGTTCGCGCGCCGTGAATGGCCACATCCCCTCGGTGGGAGCGGTGACCGTGTCGACTCCGGGTGCGCTGGGCGGATGGTGGGCGCTGCACCAGCGCTATGGAAAGCTGAAGTGGGCAGAGCTGTTTGGGCCGGCGATTGAGGCTTGCGAGGCCGGCGATCCCGCGCCGCAGATTATCGGCTACTACATCAGCGGCAATTTGAAGTTTTTTCAACGCGCCGGATCGGCCATTGAAGAAACGGCCAATGCGATGAAGACCTACCTGCAGCCGGACGGCAAGCCGCCGCAGGAATACGACGTGCGACGCAATCCGGACCTGGCGCACACCTACAAGATGATTGCCGAGGGCGGGCGCGACGCGTTTTATGATGGGCCCATCTCCAAAACCATCGACGCATATTTCCAGCGCATCGGCGGATGGCTTTCTGCCGACGATCTGCGTGAGCACCAGGCGGAGTGGGTTGAGCCGCTGGTCACGAAGTATCGCGGCGTGGATGTGTACGGAATGCCGGCGAACACGCAGGGATTGGCAACGCTGCAGATGCTGAATATCATCGAGCAATTTGACATGCGCGGCTATGGGTTTCAGTCGGCGAACGCGCTGCAGGTGCAGATTGAGGCGAAGCGGTTGGCGTATGAAGATCGCGCGCGGTACTACGCCGATCCGCATTTTGCGAAGATTCCGATTGAGTGGCTCATCTCGAAGGACTACGCGAAGGAACGCGCGAAGCTGATCCGGCTGGATGGCATTAACGAGCACGTTTCGCCGGGACAGGCGCCGAGCCACGGAGATACGACGTACTTCACGACAGCCGACAAGGACGGCATGATGGTCTCGATCATCCAGTCGAATTTTCGTGGCATGGGATCGGGGCTCGTTGCAGATGGTTTGGGGTTTATGTTTCAAGACCGCGGGCAATTGTTTTCGCTGCAGGATGGACATCCGAATATTTACGCGCCGGGGAAACGGCCGTTCCAAACCATCATTCCGGGATTTGCGGCGAAGGACGGCGTGCCGTGGCTCTCGTTCGGCGTGATGGGCGGCGACATGCAGCCGCAGGGGCAAACGCAGATTGTTTTGAACCGCGTGGACTACGGGCTCGATGTGCAATCCGCGGCCGACAGCCCCCGCTGGCATCATGAGGGCTCATCGCAGTCGATGGGCGAAGATCAGCCGGGCTTGGGACCGCGCGGGATGCTGCGACTTGAGGCCGGGGTTCCGGCGGAGACGCGAAAAGCGCTCGCGGATCTGGGCTGGCCGATGGGCGAAAGCGATGGCGGATTCGGGCGCTATGAATGCATTGAGCTCCGGAGGCAAGGAGCGACCCGAGTGTATGCGGCGGGCAGCGAGATGCGTTGCGATGCGGTTGCGCTGGCGTATTGAGGCGCGGCATGCTGCGCGAGGATTTTTCGCGCGCAGATGAACGCGTGCCATTCAGCTGTGCTGGCCCATGCTCCTTCCGATTACTCGGCGGCCGGGTGCAGGTAGACCTCTCCCGGCGCGTCGACCTTGGCTTCTGCGCTGATTTTCAGTTTCAGATTCGCCATTTGCGCCTTTCCGCCAATCGGCGTCATGAACCTGAGCTCGTATTGGTTGTCGAGACGCCGGCCAATGTCAGAGAAGTACGGCTCTAAAGTGACCGGGTCGCCATTGCCTTGCCAGTAGCTGACGCCGCCTGTTGCCTCAGTCACTTCCGACAGCAGGTTCTGACCGGAGAAGGCCGCATAGCCGCTGCGATCGAATCGACCGGAGTTGCGCCAGTAGATGCTGTAGACGACGAGGTGCGATCGAACAGCATCCTGGACGGCCGCCTGCACGTACGGATCTTCAGGATCGTAGCGCGGATTGTAATAGTCCACGCCGTCGGTAATCATCACAACTTCGCGGCGGGCGTTGAGGTCAGACGATGGCCAGTGCTTCGCAAGGTCGGAGAGGCAGAAATACGGGCTGGCGCTGATGCCGGCCCCGCCGGGCATCGTCAGGTGAAGCTCCCGAGCGGCCGCTGCGTGATCTGCGGTTAACGGCCCGGAGAAACGAGCCTCGCCGTTTTGCATATAGGCGACGGCGACCTTGGCGTCCGGCGGCAGTCCCTGGATGAAACGAGCCACGCCTGAGTACTGCAGGCCGAGGCTTTGGCGCGCTCCTTCGTCGATGAGCACGACCATTTCAACTTTGCCATCACGTCCGCGGAGAGGTGTCCAGCCAGTGACGGTGGAGTCTTTTCCGTCAACTTTCAGATGGAGCGCATCCTGGGAGATGCCGCCGGGGACTTCGTTTTTGGGCATCACGGTGACAACGGCGCTTCCCTGCTGCTGGTTCGTGTTGTCGGCCGCGAATGCGGGAACGGCCGCGAGCAACGATCCGGCTGCCAACAGTGCGGCGAATTTAAGTTTTTGAATGTGCATGGCTGTTGCTCCTTAATTAAAAAGCGGTTCGGCAAAAAACGACTCGACCGAGATGATTTTTGCTAATCGGGGAAGCCTTCCTCCCAACCAATAGGTTCAACCCTGTTCCGATGGTTTAGATGTGCAAGGAAGGTGGGCGACTCAGGCGCGCGGAGACTCGCATCGAGGGAACCGCTTTGTTTGTCGGCAATTGCGAGGGCATGAAAATGAAATCGGACGTTCGCCGGCCGTTAGAAGGCCACCCCGCAGCTGGTACGAAGCTAGTCTTCGACGAAAGTTTCAAGGCGCAACGGATTGGTTGCATATCGAACGAAGCCAAAATCCCAGCAGCGGAAACGGTTGGGAGACCAGGTTCGACGGCTGCGCTAGGACGTGGGCGGATTCGGCCCGAGTTGCGTCTTGATGGTGTTGTACTGGTCCTGGGTGAGCGGTAGCACTTGCATGCCTGAAGGCCCGATTTCAATCTGTGCCGGAGCGGACATGGTGGGTCCGGCGGCCGCGTTCTTCGGCGTGAAGGCGACGGCGCCGGTAATCAGGTCGATTTCAATGGCGTTGCCGGCGGGGTTCAATTTTGTGATGAACTCCGTGCCTCGGATGCCAATGCCGCCAACCTGAGTTTCTATATTGACGTTTTCGCTGTTTTTCTTCCCGATCAATCCGCTGACGTATTGAAAAGCTCCCTGAAGAAAGCTGTAGCGCGAGGCGCTGGGCCCGTTGCCGCTGGGATCGTAGACGTAGTCGTCGACCAGAAGCTTGCCGTTTTCGCTCATGGTGAGTTGCGTGTTGTCACTGAAGAGAATGTAGGCGCGGCTTTGCGGTCCAGTGAGAATGGTGTCGTTCATGCCGATGCTGTCGCCGGCCTTGAGCGGAACGGGAGTATTCGAGCCGGCACGAATCACGCTGGCAGTCCCTTCAAGCGACATCACGTTGCCGGCGGGCGTTGACGCCGAACCTTGCGAAACCACCGGGACCTGTCCGAGCGCCTGCGCGCCACGGCCCTGCGAGTAGCCGAGCATGCCCTGCATGAGGTTGTAGATCGTGGCGAATGTTCCCTCGCCGGCGGGTGTGGTTTGCGGCTCGCCGTATGCGGCGCGAACCAGGTGCGGGGCGAGAGACGGAGTCGGGCCGGCATTGCGCGCATTTACGGTGGAAGGCGGCAGCACCCGGATCATCATTACGTTGTTGGTGGCCATGTTGCCGCCTGCGATTTCAAGCTTCATGTAGACCTGGCCCTTGACGCGCTCGGTCCATGGGCCATTCTCGGCTTTGACCGGGGTGTAAAGGCCGCTCTGTTGGCCTTGAAACAGAGTCTGGTCGCGGATCTGATCGTTGGTATTTTGCGCGAGAAGGATGGAGCGCTGGCGCTCGGCGCTGAGAGCAAGCTGGCCGGGCGTGCCCATTTTGGCGAGGATGGCATCGAGTGGCGGAAGCTTCGCGGTTCTGGCGGCGTTGTTATAAGTGGTTTCAAGGTTAGTGACGAAGTTGCTGTTGATCTGGCTTTTAAAATCGGGAATCACCTGATCGACGATGGCTTGGTAGCTTTTTGGCATTTGGGCGTAAGAAAGGCCGGACTGGATAGCCCAGGAGACTGCCTGCAGGGAGTTGGGATTGATGTTGTACTGGACGGTTCCGCGCCAGATGAGCGCGCCGATGGCTCCGGCGGCTTTGCCTTCGTAGGGCCCGAGAATGTAAGCCACGCCGGCGCCGGGCTCGTGCACGGAATACTCCGAACAGAAATCGAGTGTGTTGATGGTGTAGTCGCCGGGAGCCAGCGGCTCATTGAGGTCCGCGGCCGTGAGCTTGAGGGGAGTGGGATTGAATGGGCCGCCGGGCGGATTGGTGACGGTCGGATACACGTCGTTGGCGTTCAAGGTGAGAGGGAGCTGATTGTTCAGCAGCGTTTCAATGGCCGTTTCCGCAGCTTTCTCTTTGGCCGCATTCTCGAGTTCGGCGAGCGGATTCTGGGCGGCGCAGGCGGCGGCGAGGGTTGCGGGCAAAACGATCGACAGCAACATTGACCGGCGAATCTTCATCTGTATCTTCCTCTGAAAGTGTGGAAAAGCAGTTTTCGTTTCCGCGAAGTCAATGAACACACGTGGGGAGGGTGTGCTGAACGATGAGCTGCGCGTTCAGAAACGCGATGAGACCAAAATTGAAAAGCCGCGATGGGGCGTCGGGCAGGCACGGTGCGAGGACCCGCGCAGGCCGAACATACTGGAATCGACGGACCGAGTCAACGAAAAGACGAACTTTAAATTGCCGGCAATCATGTACGTGCGTGCCCATATCCCAAAATCGAGGTCTGCGGCAGCCGTTTCTCGAATACGCGCCAATTTGAACGCGATGAATGCCGCCGCGAAGCCTGCGGATTGTTGTGCTCGTTTTGTGCCGCACGGTCAGCGGCAATTTTGTTGATTGAAAAGTTATTTCCGAGCAGGCGGCCACCCGCCGGCGATGGCCGCAATTGCGCGTACCGTTCCTTCCACGCGCTGTCATCCTTCGGCTGCGCCTCAGGATGACAGAGCCTTAGTTTGGGTTCCGAGCATAGTACGAAGAGCAACCGCGGATCTTTCGACTCCGGCCGCAAAGGCGACCTTGGCTCAAGATGACAGCCTGAGGGTGAGATTGAGCTCGAAGTTCCGCTCATGCCGAATTCTTCTTTGGGACTCGCTTTTAATAGAACAAGTATTTGCGCCAGCGGTCGTCGCTGCGGCCGAGCATGCGCATAATCTGGCGGCTGGTATGGAGCGAAAAGGGGCGCGGCTCACGCAACAGAATCATGTCGTCGATTTCGTCGAGGAGACGATTGCCTTTTCTGCGGTTGCACTCATGGCAGCAGGCGACGAGATTTTCCCATGTGGAGTTGCCGCCGCGGGAGCGCGGAACTACGTGATCGAGCGTAAGCTCGCCGGGTGGATAGGCCTCTCCACAGTACTGGCAGGTGTTGCGGTCGCGGAGCAGAATGTTTTTGCGCGAGAGGGCGCGGGTCTGGTGCGGAATGCGGCGATACTCGAGCAGGCGAATCACCGAGGGCATGGCGATGATGGTGCGCTGCGCGTGGAGCGAGAGGCCGTGCTCCTCCTCAGTGCGCGCAATGCCCTTGAGCACCAGCACCAGTGCGCGCCGCGCGCCGCAAATGTTGATTGGCTCATAGGAGGCATTGAGCACGAGGACCGGCATCTGCAGGATGTGCGCGTGGGCATGGGGCGCGGCGCCGTGGTCGGCCGCCAGAACGACAGCTTTAGTGATTGCCTTCTGCTTGCGCGCGTGAATCATGGCTTTTCCCAACGACATCTCTTCCCCCGGAATCAAAAAGATCGTTGTTCACCCACGGTTGACGAACTCGTTTCTCCTGCCTGTAGGCCTGCGTTGGTGACTGCTTGGTCTTCGAACTCGCTTTCTTCGGAAGTTGATTCGGCCCGCGTGGCGTCGAACGTTGAACGGCTGAATCCAACGGCACGCTGTGCGCGGGCCAGCGTGGCAACCCAAACTGAGGCCGCGCCCGCTTTGAGCAGTGTTTGCGCGGCTGCTCGCGCGGTGGCGCCGGTGGTCATGATGTCATCGACCAGCAAAATGTGCTGCGCCTGTACTTGAGACGGATCGGAAACGGAAAACGCACCGCGCACGTTGAGGCGGCGCTGGCGCGGGGTGAGGCCGGCCTGCGTATCGGTGGCGCGCAGGCGCATCAGCGTGCTCGGGGCGAGCGTGAGGCGCCACTGTGGATGCGTCTTGCGAAGGGATTGAAGGGCCTCCACGGCAAGCGAGCGCGACTGATTGAAACCGCGCTGCGCATATTTCGAGCGGTGCAACGGGACCGGAACCACCAGCATTTCGTCGGGAGCCTCTGCAGCGAGCTGCGCGATGGCCTCGGCCAACATGCGACCCAATCCGCGCGCCGCCGGGTGCAAGCGGTCGTACTTCAGGGCATGAATTGCGTCCCGCATGTGGCCCTGGTAGATGCCATAGGAGACCGCGCGGACAAACGGCGGCGGGGCCATGCGGCATGGACGGCAAAGCATTGAATTCGAGGGGTTTAAAGGAGGGCCGACGGAGTCTCCGCAGCGTGCGCAGACTGTGCCGGCCTGGACGGAGAATTCCGACCAGCAAACACCGCAAATTGGAACGGAAGAGAGCTGCGGCAGAGACGAGCCGCAAAGGTCGCAGGAAGAGGGGAAAAGCGCACAACTCAAACTATCGATTGGACTTCGGAGCACGCGAACTACGGCACGCCACCGCGCTGTCGGCGCTAATGAAACGTCGGTCATGCGGATGGCGATGTCTCTTGTGAAGACGCACCTCGCGATGGGGCAACGCCGAGCCGGACGAAAAACGGATCAGGGCCCAATGCGGAAAGTATAACTTATTGCAGAAATTCCGGTGGCCCACCGGCGTTCGATGAGCCAGCTGCGATCGACGTCAGAGCAGAAACACAGCGGGGCAGGAGAGCGAAAGAAGCTTGCGCTTCCGTCGATTGCCTGCCCCGCGATGTTTCTGCAGTGTTAATTAGCCGTGGTGCGCGTGCTGCCGATCGCTCTCGCGCTGGCGCTCGCGTTCCTGTTCTCTTCCCTTTTCCTGTTCTTGCTCGCGATCGACGTTCGCGGCTCCCTCGCGTGCCGCGTCCTTCACGTTGCCGACGACCTTTTGCGCTTTACCCTTGACTTGTTGCGCCGCTCCTTCCACTTGAGCGTTAGTGTCGCCGGTCCACTCGCCTACCTGGCGCTTGGCGCGTCCGGCAGCATCGTTCACCGCACCTTTAATCCGATCCTTATCCATGATTCCACCTCCGTGGGGTTTTCCTTCGATATGTATGGGGCGCCCCGGTTGAGCGCCTGCCCTTAAATGCGCGAAGCCACCGTCAATTCCCACCTGCCCTAAAAAAGCTGGCGCCTAAACGGCTCTGCGTCCCGTGATCAGCTGGATGACAAGCACCACGAGTGCGATCACGAGAAGAATGTGAATGAATCCGCCGAGTGTATACGACGAAACGACTCCAATCAACCACAGCACAAGAAGAATTACAAAGATCGTCCAAAGCATCGTTCACCTCCCGGTGAATTCTCCTTTACCACTCCCGCTTTGACGCCCAGCCCTGTGCGCGGGTTGTTCATTCAATTTTTTTCCATTGGGCAAACCAGCGCGAAGCAACAACGCCTGCCCCCGTGAATCAATTCGGTGATGCAACCGCTATGCGGAGGTACGCATCGTGAAGCGCGACTGCGGGTTTGCCGCAGAGAATCTTTTTCCCCGTCAAAAGTAACCGTTGATATCGATAGAGGCATCACAGAAAAAGGTTTGGGAGTCGCATCCCCGCAACGAGAGGGAAGCGCGCCAAGGAGAGCGGCATGCTATTGCTGATCATTCTCATCGTGCTGATTTTGGGATTTGGATATGGCGGTTATCGGGTGGGGCCAGGATGGGGATACTACGGCGGAGGAGGCATCAGCCTGATCCTCACGATTATTCTGATCCTGCTCTTGCTGAAGGTGATTTGACACGAAGGCGCAAGCGCGCGCGGGGGATAAGATGCAATGTGTCGCTCGCGCGATCCAATGCACGGTCCCTGTTCGAGCGGGCCAACGCTCTTGTTTAAAAACTAGAAGACGCCCGCCATGTAGGCTTCCGCGGGATGCAGGTTCTCCACCTTTGAGCCGCATTCGGCGAGAACCACCGGCGAGAGCGTGATCACGGGGCACTGCGTGTGTGCCAGCATTTTATAGACCACACCGTGCCGGGTAATGGCCGCGAAGGCAGATGCGCCTTGCGCACCGAGGACAATAAGATCGGCGTGTTGCGCGCGGCTCTGATAGAGCAACTCTTCAGTGGGATCGCCGGGAACAACAACGGTCTGGACGGCAATTTGGCCTTCGAGATTGCGCGGGACGAGTGCGAGCATCGCGGCCTCGACTTCGTCGAGAGAGCGGCCGGCGAGGAATTCCGCGCGGTGCTGTGGACGGATGACATGCTGCAGGATCAGACGCGCCTCGTGCTGCACGGCCAACTCGGCGGCAAACGCGGCGACGATGGTGCTGGCTTCATTCATTCTGACGGCGCAGAGAATGGATCGCGTGGCAAAATTGCGATAACTTCCGTCGACGACTTCCGGCCCGATGACGTAGACCGGCGATGTCGCAGTGCGCAATACAGCCTCGGCGACCGAACCCACCAGTAGTTTGCCGATGGGACCGGGTGAGTGTGTGCCCATCACGATGCGGTCAATCTGGCGCTCGCGCGTAAAGGCGAAAATTTCATCGGCGGGCAGTCCCGGGCGCGCAATTACTTCACACTTCAAGCCGGCCTCGCGAATGCGCGCGGCAAGCGGTTCGAGGTGGTCCTTCTCACTGCGCGCGGCAGCTGCGTAGTCGTAGTAACGAATGCCCGAGGCTTCCGAAGCAGCGGCTACCAGAGTGTCAAAGGCGTGAAAGAGGATGAGGTTGGAACCGAATTCCCGGGCTTGAGCGAGGGCAAACGAGAAAGCCCTTTCGTTATGCGGCAACTCAGTCGCGAACAGAATGGTGGAGGGCTTTGTCCAGCCTGGCTTTAATAGGGCGGCCATGGGTACCTCCTTATGGTGCGTTCAAATAGTGGCAGCGGCAGTGCTCGATTTGCGGTGTTCGGCCGCACATAAGACCGTGATCTGACTCACCCTACGGGGATTGGTCACCGAAACGGCGGTTTGCCAGCTTAAGGCGCCGGCTGCGACACTCCCGCACTTTCACTATCGGCTCGGGCCGAGGCATGCGGCGTTGCCGGTGAAAGAATTGTGGTCCTGTTTCCCGTTTTTGTCCAGAAAAGGGATTTAGCAATTCCAAACCTACCCCGCAAGGTGATCCCAATCACAGCCTCACCCAGCTAAACGGTGGTCTTCTGGACCGGAATCGTGACGCGGAGAAGGGGGACTATCCCCGAAATCTCAGGCGTCCAAAGCCCCAGACGCTCCAAATTTCCGGAGCCCAGCGATTTCAGCAGGAGGCCCTATGCCGTTAGAACCCATGAAGAACATTCCCGCACGAGGCGGGATCGACTTCGATGAAACGCCATTCCTCGCTATTTGGGAAGTGACGCAGTCCTGTGATCTGGCATGCAAACACTGCCGCGCAGCCGCGCAGCCCATTCCGCATCCTGATGAGTTGACGCACGAGGAAGGCAAGGCGCTGATCGACCAGATTGCCGACATGCACATTCCAATTTTCGTTTTCACAGGCGGCGATCCGTTGAAGCGGAAGGATCTTTTTGAGTTGATCCGCTACGCGGCCAGCAAAGACGTTCGCGTTGCCGTAACTCCCAGCGCGACGCCGTTGTTGACTCGCGAGGCGATTTTCAAGATGAAGGAAGCCGGGCTGGTCCGACTGGGCATCTCGCTCGATGGGTCGAGCCCCGAGATTCACGATGCGTTCCGCGGATTGCCGGGAGCGTGGGCGCGCACCATTCAAGCCATCGAGTGGGCCAATGAAGCAGGCATTCCGATCCAGGTACACACAACCGTGAGCCGCCACAACGTGCACGACCTGGACAACCTTTGCGATTTGTTCGAAAAGCTGGCCATCGTGATGTGGAATGTGTTCTTTCTGGTTCCGGTAGGGCGCGGTCAGCTGGATGATTTGCTCAGCGGCGAGGAGTTCGAGCAGGTTTTCGGAAAGATTTACGAACTTTCGCGGCGGGCGAACTTCCAGATCAAAACCACGGAAGCGATGCACTATCGCCGGTACCTGCTGCAGCACAACCTGGAAGAGAAGCGCATGGGGCATGGCGCAGCGAACGGAAATGGCAACGTTCCGGGACACGGGAAAAGCTCGGGGCACGCGCATGCGGCGGCGTATGAAGCGGGCGCGCCGACGGCCGATGCCGCCACGCGGAACCGAAGCTGGGCCACGCGGCGGGTGAACGACGGCAAAGGATTCGTGTTCATTTCGCACATGGGGAATGTGTATCCGAGTGGTTTCCTGCCGATTCATGCGGGAAATATTCGCGAGAAGCCGCTGGGCGAGATCTATCGCAACGCGCCGATCTTCAAGGCGCTGCGCGATACCGGGCGGCTCGAGGGCAAGTGTGGTGCGTGCGAGTTCAAGGAGATCTGCGGTGGGTCGAGGGCGCGGGCGTACGCTTTGACCGGCGACCCGCTGGCGCAGGAGCCCTGCTGCATTTACCAGCCGAAGAACTGGGATGCGGCGCTGGACAGCCAAGCAGATACCTACCGGCACATCATGAATCAAGGAGCGCTGGTGACGCTGTAGAAGGCAGCTTTCAAACCTCAGCTTCAGGCGCGACTGTGTGTTTTGCCTTTGAAACAACGGTCGCCTGTGTGAGCCGATGGGTCGCGCTCTATTCCCAGCGAAAAACCTTAGCCGAAAGCGCCGTAAACAGCAGGAAGAACAGCATCAGTATCGCCACATCGCCCATGTGAGCTGACCATGGGTTGCCGTCCCAAATGCCTTCGAGCAGGTTTACCGCGTAGTTCATTGGCGATAAATGCGCCAGAACGCGAAACACAGGCGGGAATGATGCGACGGGCGCAAACAATCCCGAGAGCCCAACCATCGGATACAACACCACAGCTCCGATCGGTTGCGCGAATCGCGCGGTGGGGACGATGCTGGCGATGAAAAAACCAATGGAGAGTATGCTCCAGGTGCTGATGACCAAGGCAACCATGAAGGAGAAGATTGGGGGGTGGACGCCTGGCGGAATGTAGCGCTTGCCGGCCAGAACCATCAGCAGCAATGTTGCAGCCGTCAGCAAGAGCTTTACGAGGACGTGCGCACCCAGAATGGTTTGCGGCCGCAGCGGCGTGGCGCGCAACCTCTTCAGGATGCCGCCCTCGCGATAGATGGAAATGATGGTTACCAGTGAAAGCACCGCACTGATGGCGATCAGAATGGACGCCATGACCGGAAGGCCGACTCGGGCAAAATTGCTCATCGAAAGCGCCTGCGATTTTGAGGTCATCGCCCGGCCGACCAGGACAAATACCAGCACCGGCACCACAATCGTCCCGATCGCCCCCAGCGGCTCGCGCATGAAGATCTTGATTTCGATCCAGGTGAGTTTACCCAATCCACGAAACATCGTAATTCTTCCTACTCCCGAATAGAGTGGCCGGTCAGCTTGATGAAAACGTCCTCAAGGTTGGGAAAAATGGCACGAAAATCGGTGACACGTACCCGATTTTCTGACAGGCAGTGAATCACTTCAGTCACCAGATCGCCGTGTCCGCAAATCGTGAGTTGATTTCCCTTGCGCTCGACACTATCCACGCATGGAATCAACTTGAAGCGTTCCGCGACGCCTGGTTCGCTGACCTCAATCACAACCGTACGTTCAGGACAGTGCCTCAGCACCAGGTTCGCGGGCTTATCGATGTCGATGATGCGCCCATGCTCCATGACGGCCACGCGATCGCACAGCCTTTCAGCCTCTTCCATCAAGTGCGTCGTGAGGAAGACCGTTTTTCCGCGTTCGCGAATGCTGCGTACCAGATCCCAAATTGCGCGGCGCGACTGCGGATCGAGTCCGGTAGTCAGCTCGTCAAGAAACACGACTTCTGGATCGTTGATGAGCGCCAGCGCGATGAATAGCCGCTGCTTCTGGCCACCAGAGAGATTTATGAACCAGGCGTTGCGCTTGTCCTCAAGACCGAGCTGCTCCAGCAGCCGATCCCCATCGGCGGTCTTTTTCCGATAAAGCGTGGCCCACAGATCCACCGCTTCCCAAACCTTGATTCGCTTCTGCAACTGCGCCTGCTGCAGCTGTACGCCAATGCGGCTTTGGAGTTTGTAGACATCGCGGAAGGGGTCAAGCGACAGCACAGAGATCGAGCCGCGGTCTGGCTTGCGCAGGCCCTCAATGCATTCCATTGTGGTTGTTTTTCCGGCACCGTTTGGACCGATCAGGCCAAAGATCTCACCCTCGTTGACTTCAAACGAGGCTTCTGCCACAGCAACCGTCTTGCCGTAGCTCTTGCCGATTCCGGACACCTGGATGACAGGGCGCATCGTGTCTGTGAAGGTTTACCTGGACTGATGCGCAGTGTATCTCAGTGTCCGGCGGAGTGGGCGTCGACTTTGCCTTTAAAGCGCGAATAAACAAAGACCACATAGCCGATGGCGAGAGCCATACCGACGAGCCACCACGCGAGGCCCACCGCCAGGGTGTGCGGGCCGCTGATAGCGCGGGCAAGGGTGATGTCGTTGGCCGAGCCGGTGGAGGCGGGCAGCAGAACGGGATAGACTCCCCAACATGCGCCGGCCAGCATGAAAAAGAGGTAGCAGCAGGAGGCGAGAAACGCTTTCAATGGGCTGCCATTCCGGTTGAAAAACCAGATCGCACCCAGAGCGCCGATTACGCCGGCGGGAATGATGAATGTGATTGGGTAGTGAAAGTAGTTGTCGAGGCTGGCGGGTCGCACGGCAATGGTGGCGACCAGGCTGACGATGGTGAGCGCGGCAAGCAGCAGGAGCAGCGGCGCAACCCGGCTGCGCGCACGCTGCTCGAGATCACCTGAGGTCTTGAGCGAGAGCCACAAGGCGCCGTGCAGGGTGAGAGCAACCAGTGCTACCAGGCCGCCGATGACCGTATACCAATCGAGAATGCCGGGTGCGGGGCCGGGCTGCCAGTTGGTCCAAAGGGGCAGAAAGAAATCTCCATTGGCGTTGAGCGGCACGCCACGCAACACGTTGGCGAGGGCAGCGCCCAGGAAAATGGTGAGCAGCAGGCTGGCCATGCCGAAGATACCGTCGAGCAGTGATTGCCATACGCCGACATCGATGTGATTGCGTAGCTCAAGGCTGATGCCGCGCAGCACGAGAAGCCATAGCACGATCATGAGTGGCAGATAGAAGCCTGAGAAGGCCGACGCGTAAAGCAGAGGGAAGGCAAAGTAAAGAGTGCCGCCCCCCGCGAGCAGCCAGACCTCGTTGCCATCCCACACAGGGCCGATGGAGGCGAGAATGGTCTTGCGTTCCTGGTCGTTACGCGCGAGCACAAGGTGCAGCACGCCGGCGCCGAGGTCGAAGCCGTCGAGCACAACATAGCCGACGATCATTATGGCAACGAGCCAGAACCAGACAAAACCCATCATGAGCAAACTCCTTCAGGCAAAAAGGCACGAAGTGTCAGGGCATGACTTCAGTCATGCCGATAAAGCCACCCAAACGGCGGAGACCTGTCGTTGGGACTCCGGCAAGTGTCCTGACGCTTCGGGCATTTCCTCAAGCCACCGTACAAATTGCGTTCTGGCTTTTTAGTCCGTAGTTCGCAGTTATTGCGTTTGAAAATGAACCAGGAACGGTTTCTTTCAATCTGCCGGCATAGCTTCGGCAGCAGGAATTTTTGGCTCGGGGCCGTTCGAGATTTCGCGATAAATGAGCACCGTAAACAGCAATCCGAGCAGCGTGTAAAGGCCCATGAAACCGATCAGAGTAAACAATCCATTGCTGGCGGAGACGACATTTGAGTAGCCTTCGCTGGTGCGCATAAGCCCATAAATGAGCCAGGGCTGGCGGCCAAGCTCGGCGGTCAACCAACCGGCGGTGTTGGCGATATACGGCAGCGGAAAGCTGAGCAGCAGCGCCCACAGCACCCAGCGCGAAGTGGCAAGGCGACCGCGCCAAAGCAAAAACGCCGCAACAATCATGAGCAGGACGAACCAGGTTCCAAGCCCTGCCATGATGTGGTAGGCGTAGAAAAGCAACGGCAGCGCGGTTGGCCGCTGATCCTGCGGAAATTGATCGAGGCCCTTCACCTCCGCCTTGGTAGTGCCGTAGATCAGGAAGCTCAGCACATTATTGATCACGATGGGATTGTCGATCTGGCCGGTTTCTTCATTGGGCTGGCCCACGAGGACAATTCCCGCTCCGGTCTCGGTCTTGAACAGTCCCTCCATGGCGGCGATGGCGGCCGGCTGGTTGCTTGCAACGTATTTTCCGGCCAGATCGCCCGTGGGAAAAATGATGACGATGGACGAAATGACACCGGCGATGACTCCGACCTTGAGAAAGATGCGAGCGTAATCCTCGCGCCGGCCCTCCAGCAGATAAAACGCGCCCACGGCGGCCATGACAAACGAGCCGGTCACGACCGCGCCGGTCATATTGTGCATGTACTGCAGCAGTCCCCACGGATTGAGAAGCAGTTGCCAGAAACTAAGCACCTCAAATTGTCCGTTGGGCAATCGATCGTAGGCCACGGGATGCTGCATCCACGCGTCCGTGACAATGATGAAGAAGCCGGAGATCCACGATCCGAGAAACACCATCACGGCGGAGAACCAATGGGTGAGGCGCGAGATGCGCTTTTCGCCGTAGAGAAAGAGGCCGAGAAATGCCGACTCGAGAAAAAAGCTGAAGACGCCTTCCATCGCGAGGGGCTGGCCGATCACGCCGCCCGAGAGCCGCGAGAAACGCGCCCAGTTGGTGCCGAACTCGAACTCCATGGGAATGCCGGTGACCACGCCGAAGACAAAGTTGATGGCGAAGATTCGGCCCCAGAAGCGGGCCGCGCGGTCCCATGTTTCGTTGCCCGTGCGCAGCGCCACCGTTTTCAGCACTACAATCAGCAGGGCCAGGCCCATGGTAAGTTGCGGAAACAGATAATGGAATGTGATGGTAAAGGCAAAGTGCAGCCGGTGGATCAACTCGGCGGTCATCAAAAGACCTCCTGCTCGAGGGGACGCGGAGAGGTGAGAAGAGCGGGCGTCCGGTGTTGAGGTTAGAAAATGAAACGAAGATTGCGCACTTCGAGTATCAACCTGCGGAACAAGTCGAGTGTAGCCTAACCGGAAGCTGAAGCTCCTCCAGTGATTTCGATCACTTGTGAGGGGCAGGCCGGCTTTGATTCTATGGGTAGGCTGGTCATGAATCGAAGGGCTGGTTAGTTTCCTTCCCACATCGCCGGACGCCGCAAATGGCTGTAAACAGGTTGTGAGGTCAAATAAAAAATGCGGATTGCGATCATCGGCGGAGGGATTGCGGGGCTGGCGGCGGCCTATGAACTGGAAAAGACGCGCGCAGCTGGAGCCTCCATCGACTACACGCTCTTCGAGGAGCGAGAACGGCTGGGCGGATCGCTGGCTTCGCAGATTGTGAACGGTGCGGTGCTGGAGCGCGGACCGGATTCGTTCTTAACCGAGAAGCCGGCGGCGGCGGAGTTGTGCCGCGAGCTCGGGCTGGGCGGCGAGTTGCTCCCTTCCAATGACGCCGAGCGCAAGACCTATATTGTCGTCCGCAACAGGCTGGTGGCGCTTCCCGATGGGCTGATGTTTCTGGTGCCGACCAAACTGCTACCCACCGCGCTGACTCGGCTGTTTGGAGTTGGCACCAAAATCCGCATGGGACTGGAGTTGCTGCATCCTCCGCGGCCCAGCGGAGGCGACGAATCTGTGGCGGCGTTGGTGAGGCGGCACTTTGGGCAAGAAGCCGTGAACCGGCTGGCCGATCCATTGCTGAGCGGGATTTATGGCGGAGATGCCGAGCAGCTGAGCGCACAAACTGTGCTGCCGCGGCTGGTGGAAATGGAGACGAAATACGGTTCGCTGACGCGTGGAATGCTGGCGGCGCACAAGCGGATGAGAGAGGCAGCGAAGAGTTCGTCAAGCCCTCGAAACGGCGGAGCCGCAATTTTTACGGCTTTGCGTGGCGGCATGAGCCAGCTGGTGGATGCGCTGGCGGCGCGGATCGATGGTGCGAGCTTGCGCACGGGAACGCCGGTGAGAGCGATCAGAAAAACGAGCAGCGGCTGGAGCGTGGAGGCCGGCGGCGCGATGGAAGAAGGCGCCGACGCCCTGGAATATGACGCGATCATTATGGCGGCGCCGGCCTGGGCAGCCGGTGCGCTTCTGGGGCCGGTTGACGCAACACTGGGCACGGAGCTTGGCGGCATTCCGTATTCGTCATCAATCACGATGAATCTGGTGTACGACGAAGCAAAGATCGGCGCATTGCCTGAGGGCTTCGGGTTTCTGGTTCCGGCGGTGGAGGGCCGAGCGATGCTGGCATGCACGTTTGTGCATCGCAAGTTTTTGGGACGGACGCCTCCGGGCAGGGCGGTATTTCGCGCTTTTCTGGGAGGAATGAATCGAGAGTTGCTGCTGGGCGAGAGCGACGATGTTCTCGTGTCGACTGTGCGGCGCGAGATGAGCGAGATTCTGGGCGCGAAGGTTTTCAGCGCCGCGATTGAGCCAGAACATGCGCAGGTTTCGCGGTGGCGGCGGGCGATGGCGCAATACGCGGTTGGGCACAAGGAACGAATGCAGCGGATCAGCGCGCGCATTGCCGAGCTGCCGGGGCTGCGGCTGGTGGGAAATGCCTACGACGGCATCGGGGTTCCGGACTGTATCCGGCTGGGGCGGCAGGCAGCGCGGGAACTGGCGGGGACGGGCGCTGCGGTGAGTGTCGCAAAGATTTAAGTTTCTAACCGAGCCGGCTTTTTAGTATCCCAGCTCTCAAAAGCGAGACCTGCGGCACCGATGGGTCATTAGAAATCAAGCGGCAAAAGACCCCGGATCGGACTCATGTTCATCCCTCGTATACTCGACTAAGAGTATGACGAGCGGCACCGACACATTTCTTGCGACGATATTGGCGTCGACGCGCACGACATTGGCGGCGGCGAAGGCCGATGTGCCTTTGGCTGATCTGGAACACCGGGCGGCCGAGCATCGCCCGCGCGGATGGGCTGCTGCATTGCGCCGCAAGGCCGGGACGGGACCCGCGGTGATCGCGGAGATCAAGAAAGCGTCTCCTTCAAAGGGGCTGATTCGCGCTGCATTCGACCCGGCGTGGCTGGCGCGGCGCTATCGAGCGGGAGGGGCGGCTGCGCTTTCTGTGCTGACCGACGAGCCTTATTTTCAGGGCAGCCTGCGCAACCTGGAAATGGCGTCTGCTGCCGCGCCGCTGCCGTGCCTGCGTAAGGATTTCATCGTCGACGAGTATCAGATTGTAGAAGCGCGCGCACACCGTGCCGATGCGATTCTGCTGATTGCCGCCGCGCTTGACGGCTCAGAATTGAAGCGGCTGGCGCAGGCTGCACGATCGCTCATGCTGGACGTGCTGGTAGAGGTCCACACCGCGGAAGAATTGGACGGTGTTCTCGACGCGCTGGGCGAAACAGGCGCGGATGCGATCGGCGTGAACAATCGCGATTTGAAAACCTTCGAGGTGAGCGCGGAAACTTCCATCGCGCTGGCCGCGCGGATTCCGGCGAGCGTGGTGCGCGTGACGGAGAGCGGAATCTCGACGCGCGAGGACATTGCGCGGCTGCAGAAAGCCGGCTTCGACGCGTTTCTGATCGGCGAAAGCCTGATGCGGCAGCCGGACCCCGGCGTGGCGCTTAGTGAATTGATAAAGAAGGCCGCGGGCGAATCATGAGCCTCTGGATCAAAATTTGCGCCAACACTTCGCTCGTGGATGCAATGGTGGCTGCTGAGGCGGGAGCCGATGCAGTGGGATTTGTGTTTGCGCCCAGCCCTCGCCGCATTACGGCAGAGCAGGTGGCGGCGATTGTGCCGCATTTGCCGGCGCAGCTTGAGAAGATCGGCGTGTTTGTGGGCGCGGGGTTCGATGAGATTGCGACGATCGCGGAGGAAGCGGGCCTGACCGGCGTGCAGTTGCATTCGAATGTAACGGCGCAGGAAACTGCGAAGTTGCGCACGCGGTTTGGTTCGAGGCTGAAGATTTTGCGCGTCGTGCACTTTGAAGCAGGCGCGGTGGAACATGCGACTGCTGCCGCACTGGATCCGAGTGTGGATGGGATTCTGGTCGATTCAAGAACGGCAACGGCGGTGGGCGGAACGGGAAAAACCTACGATTGGACCGTTGCCCGCACGGCTCTTTTCCAAAACACAAAAGTGCGCAAACACCTCATCGCGGCGGGTGGCCTGACGCCCGAAAACGTCGCCGAGGCCATCGGCATTTTGTGCCCGTGGGGCGTGGATGTGGTGAGCGGCGTGGAAGCTGCACCGGGGCGAAAAGATCCGGCTAAAGTCCGCGCATTCATCGCGAATGTGAAGGCAGCGCAGGCGCGAACTTCTGCGTAAGGGCTCCAGTTGCAGGATGCAACTTCCGGAACGAAATAGACATAAACCTTAAGAGAGAATTGGCGCGTCCTGTGCGTGGCTGGAAACATCAAAAGTTCAGACGAGAGTTCCTGGAGGTTTATATGGCTACCTATCTTCCCCCCATCGAAAAGCCGCAAGGATTTATCACCAAGATGGCCTACGCCGGAACGCGGCGGCAGTTCGGCAAGGTGCTGACACCGGTCAAGGTAGTGTACTCGCGCATGCCGGCGGCGTTTGGCATGTTTGTTTCAAAAATTGCCAAGCTGGATAAAAAGCTGGAGTTGCCCCAGGAGACGCAGATGCTGGTGCGCGAGCGCGTGGCACGCATCAATGTGTGCGAGTTCTGCATCGACATTGGGCGCTACTTCGCCATCAAGTCGGGAATGGACGCCGCCAAGTTCGATGCGATGGACAACTATGCTACAAACCCGCTTTTTACTGAAGCCGAGCGCGCGCTGCTTGATTACGTGACCGAGCTGACGCGCGACAAGAATGTGAAGCCCGAGACCTTTGAGCGACTCGCGAAGCACTATTCTGAGCGAGCGATTTGCGAAATTGTGTGGCTGGCGGCTACTGAACATGTGTACAACATCACGAATATCGGGCTGAACATTCATTCCGACATGCTCTGCGACATCAGCAAGAAAAAGTAGCCGCAAGCGCCGACAGCATTTCTGATGGACGAAGCCGATGCAACGAGAGCTCGCTGCGCTAACGCTTCTATTGCTTCTGGGGATGGTATTGGGCCGATCCCTGCTCATGAAGCGGCGCGGGATTAAGGCAATCTACTTCGGCAACATCGATAAAAAAGATTTCCTGATTCCGCCGTTCGCCGTTTTCTATTTCTACATCGTGTTTGCCGCTGCGTTTGGTTTTCCGACGATCGCCAAACATCAGATCTTTCATTCCATCGCCATCTCCTCGGCCGGTGTGTGCTTTTGTCTGGCAGGTCTGGTTCTGGTTGTTTTGACTCTCGTATCCTTCGGCCGGAGCTTCCGAGTCGGCATCGATACCGATCACCCCGATAAACTTGTCACGAGCGGCGTGTTCGCATTCAGCCGTAATCCGATCTACCTGGCGTTTTGGCTTGTTTTGTTCGGCGAATTCCTGGTCTTCTCGAATCCGATCCTTCTCATCTATTTCCTGGTCTCCATCTGGCTGATCCATCGTCAGGTTCTGCGTGAAGAAGATTTTCTGAGACAGCACTATGGCCGGGAATATCTGGAATACCGCGGTCTAGTGAGAAGGTACATTTAGATCGTCGGCTCTCGAGACCACGGCGATTTTGACAGCAGCACTCCCTATCTGGGAGACGGAATACGGACCAGCAGAATGTCGTGGCTCGCGATTTCCAGCGGCGTGTCGTGGGTCAACGTCATCTGCCTCCCGGTCCAAAGGTCTTTTCCGGTTTGCGGGCCGTGCAGACCGAGCCGAGCCAGGCTCAGGTAAAACGGATGCGTGGAATAACGGTCCGACCCGGCGTTGACAATCGCGATGGCCATGGCCCCGCCCGCGAGTTGACGGGTCCAAACGTCCACCTCGCCCTCCGAATAGGCGCGAGTAGCCTCACGTCCCAGGCGATCCTGATCGATGGCGATTACATCGCGATTGGTAAGGATGCCGCGAATCTCAGGCGTCATCTGCGGTAGATCGTTTCCGGCGAGTAGCGGCGCAGCCAGCATGGCCCACATGGAGAAATGCGTGCGATTTTCCGCCGGCGAGAGCCTTCCGTTGCCCACTTCGAGCATGTCGGGATCGTTCCAGTGGCCCGGCGCGGCAAACTTTGCCAATCCCGCCTGTTGATTCAAGATCGAATAAATGCTGTTCCAGTTGGGCTGAATGTCGCCCGTGGTGCGCCACAAATTGGCGCCTGCCTTCGGACCCCACTCCCACACCGCGTCCCATCCGTACTGGCAAAGCGAGTAGATGATGGGACGGCCGGTGTTCTTCAACGCCTTGTCCATCTTTTCGTAGGCCGCAATCATCATGCGCATCTGCGCGGCCTTGTCGGTGGGCGCCTGCGCCTGCATCACGGCGGGAATGAAGCTGCACAAGTCGTACTTCAGGTAGTCGACGCCCCATGAAGCGTAGAGCTGCGCGTCCTGAGCCTCATGATCAAGCGAGCCGGGAAAGCCCGCACAGGTCTTTGGCCCCGGCGACGAATAAATGCCAAGCTTGAGCCCCTTCGAGTGCACATAGTCGGCAAGGGCCTTCATGTCGGGAAATTTTGCATTCGAATGAAGCACGCCATTGGCGTCGCGTTCGCCCTCCCACGTGTCGTCGATATTTACGTAAACGTACCCCGCGTCTTTCATGCCGCTGGCCACCAGCTCGTCGACGGCATTGCGAATGTCCTGGTCGGTCACGCGGCCAGCGAAGAAATTCCAGCTGTTCCAGCCCATGGGCGGCGTCAGCGCCACCAACTGCGACCCCTGCGGTGGGGCGGGGCTTTGGGTGGAATTCACTTCAGGTCCCGCCCCGGTTTGTCCCGCAGCAACCAGTGATCCAACGACAAAAAGGCAACTCGGCAAAATTTGGAATTTACGCAAGGCAAGTCTCTCCTGAAAACCTTTTCACGGCCATCCTACCTTGCCCATCCAGACTTCAACAACGGCCGGATCTCCAATCTTCAGCAGGCGGCGAATCCCTCGCCGCGGAAAGTACGAGATACTTGAAGCAATGCCATTTACGCTCTCCCACGCAGCGGCCGTGTGGCCGTTTCAAAGAACGCGGCTTGTGCTGTCGGCTCTCCTCATCGGGTCTTTCGCGCCCGATTTCGCCTATTTTTTCTTCGTCAACAGGAGCGGGCGCTTTGCTCACACCTTGGAAGGCGCGATTGTGATCGATTTGCCGCTCAGCCTGATCGTGCTTTGGCTGTTTCAATCTTTCATCAAGCAGCCGGCCACGCAACTCCTTCCTCGGGGGTTTCGCGCCCGCCTCAAACCCGAAGGAAATCGTTTCGCGTTCTGGCCGCCGCGGCGCCTGGCGTTGATCGTGGTCTCAATCCTCATTGGAACGGCCACGCACATTTTTTGGGACTCGTTCACGCATCCCTTCTATTGGCCGTATCGGCATTTGAGCTTCCTAAACCGAATGGTGTACCTGCCGATTCAGGGAGAAGTTCAGATGTACAAGGCGCTGCAAACAGGCAGCACGCTGTTCGGCCTGGCGGTTGTTGCCGTCTGGATTGCTCTCTGGTACCGCTCTACCAAGCCGGTCGAATCGCAGGCCGGCGAGCCCTACTCGAAGGGTCAAATTCTCGTCATCACCATCGCCGTGCCCTTGCTGGCCTTTGCTCTCGCACTCATCAAGGCTTATGAGGACCAGGGTATTCCGGTCATTGAATTTCGCCCCGTCCTGCACTTCGCATTGGCCGCTGCAATCGCAACCATCACTTTTTCAGGGATTGGGCTGCTTATCTGCGGCGCCTTCTTTCGTACCCGAGTTTCTGAGCCGGCGTAAACCCGCCGCAAAAACGGCCCCGCATATCACGGCTGCTTGCCTGGAGTTTCCTTCTCTTTCGGCCCCAGCAGAACTTGCAGGCCGACATAGGCAATCCAGCTTGGTTCTCCATTGGTGCGCGTTACCGCCTGGATGGCGCGCCCGCCCATAAACAGAAGCCGGAAATGTCCGGATTGACCGAGCGTCTGGCGCCCGCCAAGGTCGACCGTGAGCGAACGCTGTTTCGGCTGGTCACCGATCCGATTGATGGCCTGCAGGTCATAGAGCTCCCCGTAGATCTCGGTGCGATCGTTGAACTCGTGCCCCGCGATGAGGCCGCGTCCCCACTGGTCGGGCATGTTTTTGTTTCCGATCCATCGGCCCACTTCTCCATTAAGCGAAAGCCATCCCAGCTGCGCTGTCGCTTCAACCGGAAGATAGTATTGCGGGCCGGGCTGAACGATGCCGCGCCGCACGGAACTGGTGGGATTGTTGATCATGACTTGCGGGTAGGTGCCAAGTGAGAACAGCAGATTCGCATCTGTTTTGGGCTCCCCGGCGCGATGGTATTCAAAATAGCGCCACTTGATGCCGGGGTAAGATTCGCCGAGCCCCACGCCGGTGGAGTTATTGGCGTCGGTTCCCGCGGCCAGCGAAAGCTCATATTTCAGCTGAATGCGATCGCCCCAGCCGTAATTCAGGTCAACATCGGGAATCTCGTAGTAAGACTGGCCGGGATTGTGATTGGCGATCCAGCCGAAGTTAATCTCCCAATGGTGATTGCCCGGCGTGCCCGGATCGTCGGTAATGAAGGGCGGGCCGCCCTGCGCGCGAGCCAGTGCTGCGAACACAAATGGCGCGAACAGCAAAAGAATCAGGAGCAGGCGGCGCATCGGCCGGGCGTAGAGATTTTGCAAAATCGTATTCAAGGCAATCGCGGGCGGGTCCAAATCAAAGTTAGCACCAGCCTTCCACGGAGCGCGAAATCGCCCGGTCCGCCGCGTCCCGATCGGCCACCGATTTTCTTTCCGGCGGCACTCATCGACGCAGATTCACACCGAAGGTGGCCATCCCAGACGGCCTGCTCGGTCCGGCAAGCTGACGTATAAAGGCCAATGCGAGGCGCCCTGCATCGTGACGGCGCCGGCGCAAGTGATATACCTTGACCTTCTACACATAGAGGGTGTATATATGTAGAAGTGATAGGTATGAAGAAGACTGACGACAGGTTCGACCTCCCGCAGGGCACGCTCGACCTCCTTATCATGAGGGTCGTCGCCCTTGGCCCCATTCACGGCTATGCCATCGCGCAGAGAATTCAGCAGATGTCGCGCGATGCACTCCAGGTTCAGCAGGGATCTCTCTATCCGGCGCTTCATCGGCTCGAGTACAAAAGGTTCCTCGCCTCGCGCTGGAAGCCCTCAGAGACAGGTCGTGAGGCCAAATTTTACGAACTCACTGCCACGGGCCGAGCCCACTTGAAGGCCGAAACCGAAAGCTGGTCGCGCCTCATCGACGTAGTAAGTCTCATTCTCAAGGGGACGCTGGAGGGAATCTGATGAGCTGGGTGCGCAGGCTTTTCACTCGCAAACAAATGGAAGCTGAACTGGACAAAGAGCTGCGCTTCCACTTTGAATCTCAGGTCGCAGATAAGATTCGCTCCGGCGTTCCCGAGAGTGAGGCCCGTCGGCTCACGCGAATCGAGTTCGGCGGGATCGAGCAGATTAAGGAAGACTGCCGAGAGCGTCGCGGAACCATGTGGATCGAGTCGATTCTGCAGGATGTTCGCTATGCGCTTCGCCAGTTAGGAAAAACGCCCGTCTTCACAACGACGGTGCTGCTGACGCTCGTCTTGGGCATCGGAGCCAACTCCGCGATCTTTACGCTGGTGAATGCAATTCTCCAGAAGAATCTGCCCGTCGCCGATCCTGGTAATTTGGTGCGTCTCGGCGATGCCAACGATTGCTGTGTGGGAACGTTTATCCCAGACAGTGGCAGTGTCTCTTATTTCTCCACAGACGACTACGAGCAACTGAAGAAGAACACGCCGGAGTTCGAAGAACTGGCGGCAATGCAGGCCGGTTTTGGCGCCCGGCCGGTGACTGCGCGTCGCGGCGGAACAGATGAGATGGCGCGCTCGGTAATGGGTGAGTTCGTCTCCGGCAATTATTTTCGCACTTTCGGACTGCAGCCCGAAGCCGGCCGGCTGTTCATCGATGCTGACGACGAGCCGGGCGCACCGATGGTCGCGGTAATGAGCTATGAGACCTGGCGGCATATCTACGGCGGCGATCCTTCGGTCGTGGGCAGCACATTCCTGGTGAATACCAAGCCGGTCACTATCGTTGGAATCGCTCCGCGCGGATTCTATGGCGATCGGTTATTCCCGAATCCACCGGAGTTCTACCTACCCGTCGAAACCATGCCAGTGCTGGCGAACGTCACCTATGTTCATAACCCCGATCAGCAGTGGCTTTACATCATCGGGCGCTTGAAACCAGGTGTGGCGATACTTCCGTTGCAGGACAAGTTGAGTAGTCTGTTGCGCCAGGTGTTTGCTGCACGAAAGAAATTCACGTCCACGAGTGACCAACTGTTTCTTTCTAAAATCCATATAGCGATCACGCCGGGTGAAGAGGGAATCCAGGCAATGCAGGAGTGGTTTGGATCGCAACTGCATCTCCTAATGTGGGTCGCGTGCCTGGTGCTCTTGATTGCCTGCGCTAACATTGCGAATCTTTTGCTCGTGCGCGGGATGGGACGTCGGGCAGAGATGTCGGTGCGGACGGCCCTGGGTGCTGTACGCGGAAGGATTGTAAGGCAGCTGCTGACCGAGAGTCTCCTGTTGGCAGGGCTAGGCGGAATTGCCGGGCTGGCTGTCTCTTACGCAGGCACGCGAATGCTGCTAATGCTTGCCCTGCCAGGCGCGAAAAACGTCCCGATCGAAGCTCATCCCTCACTGCCGGTATTGGCTTTTGCGATGGGACTTTCTCTGCTGACCGGAGTTCTGTTCGGCGTGGCGCCGGCATGGATCGCGGCACAGGCGCGGCCTGCCGATGCGTTGCGGACCGGCTCGAGGACTTCGGGAGCGGGAGCATCCCTGCTACAGCGTGGGCTGGTCGTGCTCCAGGTGGGTCTTTCCTTGGTTTTGCTGGTGGGTGCCGCGCTGTTCCTCGAGAGCCTTACGAAACTCGAAGGAACAGATCTGAGATTGAATTCGAAGAACCGGTATATTGTGCACATTAATCCCCAGACAGGGGGCTACGTCCAGACGCAGTTGGAAGCGCTCTATCGCACGCTGGAAGAGCGATTTCACGCTGTGCCGGGTGTGACCAAAGTCGGGATCGCCTCTTACACGCCGATGGAAAACGACAACAATGGCTGGGACGTCTTCGTACAGGGACAGCCGTACCTGGATGTTGAGGCGTCCCGTATACGGATGAATGCGGAATACTTCGAATCCGTGGGTACGCATGTGGTGATGGGCCGCGGGATCGGCGTGCGTGACACAGCAACCGCTCCCACCGTAGCGGTAGTGAACGAGGCATTTGTCAAGAAGTTGTTTAAGCCGGGTGAGAGTCCGATCGGCCGTCACTTCGGCATACGGGGGCCGACTTCGAGCGGGGATTGGGAAATCGTCGGTGTGGCAGAAGATACGGCCTACACCAACGCGCGGTGGAAGGACCACGCAATGTTCTTTATCCCATTGATGCAGCGGGAGCCAAGCTTAAAAGAACCGATCGACAAAGATGAATCCCTCTACGCGGGCGCGATTGTGCTCGAGACCGACAGGCCGATGGACGAGATGGAAGAAGTGGCCCGGAGAACGCTTGCTGGCATCAATCCGAATCTCACCGTGGTGAAGTTTCAAACCTTCGAAGATCAGATCGCAGACCGATTTAGCGGAGAAAGAATGATCTCCCGGCTGACCTTGCTCTTTGGCGGTCTGGCGCTGCTGCTGGCGTCGATTGGCCTCTATGGCGTGACTGCGTATTCCGTAGCAAGGCGCGTACCGGAAATCGGCATCCGCATGGCACTCGGCGCTGAGCGCGGCGGAGTTGTCGCAATGATCTTGCGTGGCGCCTTGATTCAAACAGTGCTTGGGCTCGCCATTGGGATTCCGGTGGCGCTGCTAAGCGTCAAGTTCCTGAGGTCGCAGCTATACGAGATCACAACTGCAGACTCACGAGTGATGATCAGCGCCATTGTGACACTTGTGGCCGCGGCGTTCATCGCCATTATCGTTCCAGCGCGCCGCGCCGCATCCATCGACCCTGTCCAGGCACTGAGAATGGAATAAGTCTGATCGAGTGAAAGCCTGAAAGGCACGACGATTGAGGATTTTGCAGTGTAGCGCTAACTGCTGAACGTCGGATTTGTCACGATTAGGGCTAAATCGCCACGGGTCCATGCGCCGGACGGCCTGCCTCTGCGATACTTGTTTGTTATGCCCATTGACGACCTGCAACAGGCTGCCCAAAAAATTGCCGGATTCCTGAATACCCTGAACAAGTTGGGCGGGCTGCGCCTCAAGTACCGCATCAGCGCATCGGATGGCGCCGGCGAGGGCGAAGCTGCTGCGCCGCGCCAAATCTCAGTCGAGCTGGCCGGCCCCGACGTGCCGCTGGTTATCCAGCACAATGGCGAGTTGCTCCGCGCGCTGGAGACCCTGGCTGCGCAGATGCTGCGCCTCGACCATCACGAGCACCACATGGTCAGCTTTGACGCCGGCAACTTCAAGGCTCTGCGCGCCGAGGAGCTGCGCCTGGCCGCCGAAGCTGCTGCGGAAAAGGTTCGCCACACCGGAGTTCCCTACAGTTTTCCGCCCATGAACAGTCGCGAGCGGCGCATGTTGCACATGGTTTGCCGGTCGCTACAGGGCGTTGAGACCGCCAGCGTCGGTGAAGGCTCAAACCGCTTCCTCGTCGTTTATCCCGAGGGCAAGACCGATTTGCCAGTCGCGCCGCAACTGCCCCCACGCGGATATGGACGCGATAGAGGCGGATCGGGACGCGATCGAAGAAGGTAGCCCGGAGCCAGAAACGCACTTCGCCCAGCGCTTCGCTCCGGATGAAAGAACCAGATAGCTTTGCCACAATCCAAGCTATGAAGAAACTGCTCCTCGCGCTTATTGCATTCGCCTGCGTCGCCATCTGCTTTGCGCAAAAGCGGCTGGTCCTCGTCGATCAGGACGGCGCCGGGCCCGGCGGATCGGACCAGATGTCGATGCTTGCGCTCCTGCAGTCGCCGGAGGTGCAAGTGCTGGGCATCACGATGGTCACCGGCGACGCATGGCGCGACGAAGAGACTCTGCACACTCTCCGCATGCTCGAGCTTACCGGCCACACCGATGTTCCCGTCGTCCGTGGTGCGGTTCTTCCCCTTGTGCGCAATCAGGAACAAACACACCTTGACGAGGCGACCAACGGCAAGGCTCCGTGGCTGGGCGCATGGGGCGGCGTGGTCGCAACCGCGCCCGAGAACGCCAGGGAAGAATCGCACGGCCCCTACGAAATCCCACCTATGCCAGAGGGCCAGCCCACCACCAAGCCGCTCGATGAAGACGCCGCGCATTTCCTCATCCGCCAGGTACATGCGCATCCCCACCAGGTCACGATCTACGCCGCCGGGCCGCTCACCAATATCGCGCTGGCCATCTCCATCGATCCGGAGTTTGCCTCTCTGACCAAAGGCATCGTGATCATGGGGGGCAGCCTCAATCCGCAGACCAGCGATATCGAGACCTCAGACCCGCGGCATGAATTCAATTTCTGGTTCGATCCCGAGGCCGCGCACATCGTTCTCCATGCCGACTGGCCGCGCGTTGACGTCACCACCGAAGATATTTCCGTCAAGGCTCCATTCACACAGGAAATGCTGGATGCGATTTCGAAATCGCAAACGCCAACCGCCCGCTACATCGCTGCCTGGAGCCAGCGGCGCACGCCGATGTGGGATGAGCTCGAAGCCTGCGCCTGGATCGATCCCGCGATCATCACGAAGGAAGTGGACGTCTACATGGATGTCGACCTGAGCCATGGGCCGAGCTATGGCGAAACGCTCGCATGGCCGGAAGTGCTGAAGCCCACCAACGGAGTGCGGCTTGTTCACGCACAAATGGACTTGGATTTACCCCGCTTCCAGAAAGATTTTGTCGACCTGATGACGCGGCCTGATCCAAAATAGGGGATCTGCTGCCAGCTTTTGGAGGTGCATGGTGACGCAAGCATCGATTCTTGGACACTCGAGGCTCGTGGCATTTGCTGCCACAAGAGATCCCGCCAAAGCGCGCGCGTTCTACGAGGGCATTCTGGGACTCAAGCTCGTTGAGGATCAGCAGCCATTCGCGCTCGTCTTCGACGCCAATGGAACCATGCTCCGGGTCACGGTGGTAAGCGAATTCAATCCCGCGCCATTCACGGTGCTGGGCTGGGGCGTGACCTCAATCGACGAAACGGTGGAGCGGCTGACGGCGAAGGGAGTCGAGTTTCAGCGCTACCCCGGAATGAACGACAGCGATCCGAACGGAATCTGGACGGCGCCGAGCGGGGCCCGGATTGCATGGTTCAAAGATCCCGATGGAAATGTCTTGAGCGTGACGCAGTTTTAGATTGATCGCGCTAAATCGCGTTAATCGGACTTCCCGCTTTGATCGCCGTCGAGATGCTTGTACTTGATAATCGTCTCATTCAATCGATCGGCATCCACTGAAACCTGAACCACGTTCAGTTCCTTGCCCTGCAGATCGAGAACGAAAAGCCCCATGCGCTTGCCCTCGGGGTGCGAGAAAATGAGCGTCTGCTCGTTGCCGTGACGGCTCGTCTCGCGAATCATCCGCTCCCATCCCTCGCCGAGCTTTTCTTCCGTCATGCGATTGAGTTCGTCGCCGTCCACGGATTCTGAGAATTGCTCGAACACCGCCACGTGGATGCCCCCAACCCCGCCGTGTGTGGCTGCCCCGGCAACTACGCTGGCCAGGCCCATCAGCGGAACGCGCATGGCATGCGCATGATATCGGCTCTCGATCGAGTTGACGACGCCATCGAATCCGCCTTCGCCGCCCGCCGCATGTGCCACCCATGGCAGAATCACGACGATACAAAGTACCGCGCAACTCAGTGGAATCCAGAAGTGCCGATTCCAGGCGCGCCAATTCCCCTTGCGCTGGTTTCCCAAAGGCTCACTCATTGCTCGCCGCCCTTCTTCTGCTTTTCACCTTCTTTGTCCTTCGGGACCTTGCTCCTCGGGCCCATATCCACGTTGCCCAGCGCGCTCAGTCCGCTTATTCCCCTCAGCTCACCCAGCTGGTCAACGCGAATGGGCCCCATAATCAGCACGATCGTCAATTCCTTGGGCTCGGCCGACAGAACAAAAATTCCGTGCGGTTCCCCGTTCACCAGCTTCATCATCACGTCCGTGCTCTCCGCGCCATTGTGTCCGCGCTCGTGCACGATTGGTGACCACTCAGGTGTCGCCACGGCCTGGCGCAGCTTTTCGATTTCATCCATCGAATACGCGCCTTCTTTGTCGAAGGAGTAATCGCGCACGTAAATGCTGTCGAGGCCTTCGATCAGTTGCTTCACGGCCTCTTGGTCCTTGTCATTCTTGTCCATGATTTTTGCGGCAAAGTTCAGCATGTCCTTGCCCAGCGTCACCTCAGTCACATCCGACGCGCGCGCGGCCAGTTCCTTTTCGACCGGCGCCGGCAGCGTCAGCGGCGATGTTTGGGCCAAAGCCGGCGCTGCCAGCGAGGCGACTCCCAGAATGATTGCAGCAATACGATGCTTCATGATCGATTCTCCTTGTCGTTCCAAATTTCTGTTACCGCGAGCGTTCATCCCGCTCCCGCAACTGTTCGTTCATCACGTCGAATGCATGATTGGTAATGCGCAGCGCTGTGAACACTTTTTGTTTTGCTTCTTCACCCTTGCGGCGCTCGGCGGCGTAATGTCCCACCACCGCGCTGCCTGCCACGCTGGCCAGCACCAGCGAGGCCGCAATGCGCTCAAGCCACACCAAACGGGTGCGCTTTTTTGAGCGGATCTCGATCCCGACCACCTTGCTCTGTCGCTCCAGCCTGCGACGCTCCATCACCTTGTGCTTCAGGCGGTCCGGAGCCGGCGCTCGCTCCAGCGCTTTCCGCAAATCGCGCTCGAATTCCTCGATCTTGTCTTCGTCCATTTTGTCCAGCCTGTCAAACTCCACGCACAAACTCCTTCAACTGGCTCTCGGCCTTGGCCCGCAGCAGCTTCAATCCGCGCTGCAGTTGGCTTTTCACCGTGGCCAATGGCGCGCCCAGCATCGTTGCGATCTCTTCCGGCGTCATCTCCTCCTGGTAGCGAAGAACGAGCGCCGCGCGTTGCGCCTCGGGCAAAGTAGCCAGCAGCCGCTCCACGCGATCACCCAGCGGCGAAGTCCGCTCTTCGGCCTCCGCGCCGTGGGCCTCATCAATCTCGACCCACTGGTGGATGCCGCGAACGCGCCGCCTGCGCAGTGCATCCGCCGACCGGCTCATCGCCACGCGCCGCAACCAGAAAACCACGTGCTGCGGATTTTCGATCTTACCGAGATTCTTGTCCAAAGCCAGAAAAACATCCTGGGCAATTTCTTCAGCCAGTCCGCGATCGCCGGTCATTCTCAGCGCCAGCGAAAAGACCATCGACTGGTGCTCGTCGACAAGCATTTCGAAGTCGGGCTTCCAGTCCAGGGCCATATACCGCTGCTACCTTCTAATCCGCAGAAGTCCGCGGGATGGGATGCATAGAATTACGGATTGGCGCGAGAAAAGTTCAGGGCTGAAAAATACGGAGGGAGCGGGGGCTGTAGGCTCTGAAAGAAACTCGCAAGCGATCATGCCTTCATGCCCGGAGGTCGCTACTCGCAGCGGTCTCCTGCATTTTCAAAGCCGTAGCCCGGCGCGAAAACTGGGTGCCCCAGGTCCGCGGTCCCCACAGATACGTCTTGGTCCGTGGGGTGGAGATCCCGATTCCGAGACCTGGGATAGCACTGTCACCGGCCTGCGGTTTCAATCCATCACGAAAAGAGGATCCCCATCCTAAACTCGTTCTTTGCGTTTAGGGTGGGAAACTACGGACCTGCAATCCCCGCCTTCACCCCAGCACGATCTACACTGATCCGTATGCAACGTCCCGCATGGTTGCTTGCGTTTCTATTGTTTGCGCTCGGCGCGGCGCACGCGCAGTGGGGCATCGAGGACTCAAACACCACCGCCGATCTGCGGGGCATCTTCAATGTCGGCGGAGGGGTCGCTTGGGCCTCGGGCTCGAACGGCACAGTTCTGCGTACCGAAGACGGCGGCTACGTCTGGCAGAACTGCGCGATTCCGCCGGGCGCTGAGCATCTCGATTTTCGCGGGGTGCAGGCGTTCGACGCGAACACAGCCATTGTGATGTCCAGCGGGAAAGGCGATCTGTCGCGCTTATATAAAACCACCGACGGCTGCCACACGTGGAAGCTGGTTGCGAGGAATCCCGATCCGGAGGGTTTTTGGGATGCTGTGCAAGCAGGCGATCCAGAGTCAGGCGAGAACAATGATCGCGAGGCCGATAGAGCTCTCTTGCTAGGAGATTCCGTGAACGGTGAGCTCCGCGTTTTCGAATGGAAGGAGGGTGGGGAAGAACGAGAGTTAGAGCTTAGCTATCAAATGCGTGGCAAAAGCGAAACAGGAGAAGGCTCATTCGCAGCCAGTAATTCCGTGCTTCAGATTGCCGGCACTCGCCAAGTTGACCCAACCTGGAAATACGCATTTCGGTTCGCCTCTGGCACTTCCGCGCAATCCTTTATTTCAATCGTGAGGGACGAGAAGACCGCGACGTGCGAGCCCTGCAGAGAGGAGCGCTTGAGAGTTGAGATTCCAATGGCCCAGAACACCGATTCATCAGGTGTGTTCTCCTTCGATTTCCGGACCGATTTAATTGGTGTCGCAGTTGGGGGCGATTATAAGAAGCCGGATTCCACCGTTCGCACAGCTGTGTCTTCGGCAGACGGGGGGCAAACGTGGAAACGAGCACAAACCCCGCCCCACGGCTTCCGCTCCGCCGTCGCCTACGACGCCGCCAGCAAAACATGGATCACCGTCGGCCCCAACGGCACCGACATCTCAACCGACGATGGCCGCAACTGGCGCGCGCTCCATCCCGATGCCGCGCTGCACGAAGCGCCCGACGCCGACAAGAATTGGAACGCGCTCTCGCTGCCCTTCGTCGTCGGCCCGCACGGAAGGATCGGGAAGCTGAATGAGAAGGCGCTGGATGCGGCGAAAACCGGCAAGTAGAGTTCGGTGGTTTCCCAGGTCTCAAATCGAGACCTGGGGCACCCAAAACCTGTGCGAGATCTAAGTCGGTTGCCTAAAACAGATCCGGAATGCTGTTGAACGCAATCCGCGTCGGCGCGGCCTTGTACGCGGTCAGCATCGCGGCGGGAGCCAACGCGCTCATGCCGTACTTGTCGTTGATCTGATCCATCGTCGCGTTCAGCCGCGTGCGGCTCTGCTCTTCTTCGAGCCCGTCAAACAGCGCCAGCGTGTGCAGCCGATCGGGAACGAGATTGTTGAGCTGCACGCCGATGAAATAAGGATGCTCATATTCTCCGCCGGTTGGCCGCGACTCCCACAGCCGGCGCAACGCGGCGATGAGCGTTTGATTGTCCTGGCACTCGCTAAGCTTGATCTCACTGCGCCAGCCTCTCGTCGGTGCCCCGAACCGGCTTACCGGCATATTCTCGCCGCGCGGCACCGCAAAGCCGATGGCCAGGCCGATGTGGCTGGCCCAGAGTCCGGCTGCGCGCAGGCGCATTGCCGCTTTGTGCAGCAGTTTGTGCGCCACGCCCCAGGCTTTTTCGGCGGTGCGCATCTCCGGCGCCAGCACATGCGAGTGACTGATGGATTTCTGATGCTCGGCCTCTGACCGTTCGAAATCTTCGCCCTGCAGCCAATGAAAAAGCCGCTCGCCCCACACCGATCCCCACATGTCGCCGGTTTTTTCGCGGTCGAGCGCAAGCAGATCGTCCATGGTGCGAATGCCTTTTTCGTTCAGGCGCTTCTCAGTGCGCGCGCCAATGCCGGGCAGATCGCGCAGCGTGAGTTGGTGCAGCGCCTCAGGCAAAATGTCGAGCGGCAGCGCCACGAGGCCGTCAGGCTTTTCCATGTCGCTGGCAACTTTAGCGAGATAGCGGTTTGTCGCGATTCCCACGGAGCTGCGCAGCGTTTCGCCAACGTTCTGGCGGATTGCTCGCTTGACCCTCATGCCAAGGTCCATCGCCGCACGCAGCGGCCTCTCGCGTCCGATGAGTCGGCAGGCCATTTCGTCGATCGAGCAAACCGCCGTGACCGGCACGCAGCTTTCCACCGCCTCAACCACGCGGTGGTGGTACTCGGTGTAAATCTCGTGGCGGCCCTCAACCAGAACAATCTCCGGGCACATGCGCTTGGCGTCGGCAACAATCGTTCCGGTGCGCACGCCAAAAGCCTTGGCCTCGTAACTCGCGGCAATGCAGCAAGTCGTGTCGGCCATCATCGGCACCACGCCCACCGGACGGCCGCGAAGCTCCGGCCGCACCTCCTGCTCAACGGACGCAAAGTATGAATTCAGGTCGACAAAAAGCCAGTTGAGCAGCGGTTCCTGTGCGGAATCCCCTGCCGGGATGGAGTTCGAGCCCCCGGGCGATTCATCCGCCGCGAAGCGCAAATTCGTAAGCTCCTCAGGCCACTCTTCCGCGGCGGACTGGGCAACCGGATTGGCGCGGGCAGCCATCTTCGTCTTTCTATAGTTTCGCCTTTTCTTTGCTATTTTGCAATCTGAATCTTTTGTTGATTGGGCCGATATGCCCTGAAAGCGGTAGTTACTGACTCAAAGGGTGGGGATAGCGTCTAATGTAAATGGTGGGTAGCATTTTTCTGAGATCCCAAATCCTCCCGGATGGCGGGATCCTGACCCGGAATGGTGAACGAAGATGCAGACCCTGGCACATTGGATCGCGGTGAATGGAATCTTGCTCGCCGTGCTGGTCACGTTAGGGGTAGCAGTATTGCTCGTCGCTTGCCTCGAGTGCACGCACTGTCCGAAGAGCAAGAAGGACGAACTGTTCCGTCGCCACGAGGTCTAAATTAGACCTAGTTTTCTCGCCCCGCTAGTGCTTCCGGCTTCAGCCATGTTTCAAACTGCGCCAAAATTCGGTTGTATAGTTCGGTCTCCGCTTGAGGGCCCGCGAGTGAGTGCGTCTTGCGCGGAAAGATCTGAAGATCGTACGGAATTTTGTCGTCGATCAGCCTCTGGACGAACTGCACCGTGTTTTCAAAATGCACATTATCGTCACCGGTTCCGTGCGCCAGCAACAATCGGCCCTTTAAATCCGCCGCGGCATTGACGACGGAAGAATCGCGATAGCCCTCGGGGTCTTCAGCGGGCAAACCGAGGTAGCGTTCAGTGTAGATCGAGTCATAGTCGCGCCAGTCCGTGACGGCAGCAACGGCCACACCGGCCCGGAAGCGAGGCGAATGCGTCATGGCGTAGATCGTGAAGGTCCCACCCCAGCTCCAACCCCACCAGCCCAGACGCTGGGGATCGAGTTGTGGGTATTCCTTCAGCACCGCATCGATCACCGTTAACTGGTCCTCAAGCTGCACAGGGCCAAAGTTGCGATACGCCGCCTGCGCAAAAACGCGTCCGCGACTGCCCATGCCGCGATTGTCGGCGTGAAGCACAGCGAAACCACGCTGCGCCAGCAACTCATCGAACAGCAAATGGCCGCTCCATTGGTTCATGACCGTCTGGTCGTGAGGTCCTCCGTAAGGATTCACAATCAACGGTATGCTTGCCGGATTCGCCGCGCTTTGCGGAAGCAGCAGCGTGGCGTAGAGAGTGGTTCCATCGTGCGCCTCCAAACCAATCTGCATCGGCTCATGCAGGTGGTAGGCATCGAGTGCGTGCGTCTCCCAGAAGACGCGGCATGCGCCAGACTCGGACGCATTTGCAGTCCGGCAGACGCGCATTGAAGGCGGCGCCATGCGCTTGGAGAACTTGTCGGTGAAGGCGCTGCCATCGGGCGCGAAGGTCGCCTGGTGAAATCCATTGCCCACGCTCAACTGCTTGCGCTCGCCGTTGAAGCCTACCTGCCAGATCTGCTGCTCCAGCGGGTTGCCTTCGTTGGACGCATACTCCACTACCTTGCGAGCTGTGTCAACGTTGTACACATCGCCAACTTCGAAATCGCCAGTCGTCAGTTGGCGTTCAAGCTTGGCATCGACGGCCAGAGGCCTCTCCTTGTCGTAGCGATACAGATAGATGTGGTTGTGCCCGTCGCTCCAACTGGTGAGCACGATCGCTCCATCGTTCACCCACACGTCGTAGCTTTCATCTAGAAATTTATCGTCGGCGATTTCGAGCATAAGGCGCGAGTCAAGGCCGTCGGCGTCGGCAAAATAGATCGCGAGGTGCTTGTGGTCGCGGGTGAGCGTTTCCACCCAAACGGTTTTGCTATCGACCCAACCGAAGCGAGGCACGTAATCTTCGCCGTCGTGAAGCGGCACCCTGATCCAAACCGTCTTGCCGCCATGCGCCGGCACCACGCCCAGGCGGACGCTCGGATTGGGATCGCCTGGCTGCGGATAGTGCTGCCAGTCCACGGTCGCGTGATTCGGAATCCAGTCGGTCAGTGGATACCGCGGCACCTGCGCCTCGTTCGTCTGCAGATACGCGATCTTCTTCGAGTCGGGCGACCAGAAATAGTTACTGCGCACGTCGAGCTCTTCCTCGTATACCCAATCCACCTCGCCATTCAGGATCTCTTTGCCGTCAGCGGAAGTACTCGGAGCGGGAGCAATCGGGACGGTTGGTGTGCCGAATTCGCGAAGCGAGATCACAGCCAGGCCGTGATCCTTGATAAACGAAATGGATAAGCCGTCCGGAGAGAACTTGGGATCGTCGCCAGAGAGAAGACCCGAAAATCCGATTTCAACTCCGGCGCCGTTGCGCAGGTCGTAGAGCCAGAGTCTGCCGTTGGAATCGAACAGAAGATGCGTGGAATCGGAAGCCCAGTTATAGCTGGCAAGACCATAGCGTTCACGGTGGTCGCGGTCCTTTTCGGAGCCGTTGCTGCCGTTCAGGTTTTCCATCTTCGCCGCGCTCACCAGCACATGCGTCTTGCCGGTCGCGGGATCCACATCCATTAATTCGCCGCCATCGAGATAGGTCAGATGTTTTCCGTCAGGCGACCAAGTCAGTTCGTCCGGCGGCACGCCGGCGATGGGCCCATGGGCAAAGATGGCGTCGATCGTGAGTGGCTTTTCCGGCGTCTGCGCACGGGAGCGAGGGGCGGCCAGCGCGAAGATGGCAGCAGCCGAAAACAACAGGGCGGCTTTTCTCATCGATGGCCTCTCCCGAACGCGAATTTCGGATTGGGACTCCGGTCTGGAGCGCAAAGATTGATCGCAGAGACCGAAGCGGACGGGCCGGTCCGTCCAGAAGACTCAGTGTAAATCAAGGCGAATGACGGCGAATCGCGGAACGTGCGCAACTTTCTCCGCAAACAAATGCCGCTCGGCGCTGCCACGCTCCCGATCGCAGAAGCGACTCGCGGCAACGGAACATCGTTTGTTGCTGCAAGAGCCAACAGTGGATGTCCCGCTGCGCGGTTCTACAATTGGCTTACTTCGGAACCGCAGACGCTCAGTGGCTCCTTCAAAGAAAACCCGCCTTGGACGAATCTGCAGACGGTAAGTGAATTGGAGAATCGCCTGTATGCACTGGGCAACTCCTGAAGAACGGCGAGCACTTGGCCAGGCGCGGCGCAAGCAGGTAGGCCGCCACCAGCACGAAGCACTGCACCACAAGGCGCGCCCGGCTTCGGCGCTGGAACTCGTGGCGCGATCGATGCGCGGCCGCGTGCCTGCACTCATCCAGCTCAAATATCAGCTTATGGCGGAGTCGCCATTCGGATACTTTCGCGGCGCTGCACCCGTGATGGCCGCCGACCTGGCGCAGCTTCCTTCTACCGGGATCGTGAGCCAGCTCTGCGGCGACGCGCATGTGCGTAACCTGGGCGCGTTCGCTGCACCCGATGGCCGGCTGGTCTTCGACTTGAACGACTTCGACGAAACGATTCGCGGACCATTCGAGTGGGACTTGAAACGTATGGCGGCTTCGCTGGTGCTGGCGGGGCGGGGCGCAGGTCACAAAGACAGTTCGGCGCGCAAAGCCGCGCAGGCCTGCATCGATCGTTACTCCGAACAAATGCGCGCTTTTGCGCGCATGCCGCAACTGGAAGTGAACCGGTTCCTGGTGCATCGCATCGATCTGGCTAAACCGGTGCATGACGCGCTGAGCAACGCGGAGCGCGCCACGCCGCAGCACATTCTTGAGCAACTGACGGTGCCGGTTTCGTCGCGGCCAGGTTCTACAAGGCCAGGTGGGCGTCGCCGCTTCAGGGAATCGAAGCCGATGCTCACTCGCGTGACCGGCGCCCGTGCAGCTGCCGTGATTGCTGCGCTCGGGCCGTATCGCGAAATGCTGGAGCCGCAGCGCCAGCACCTGCTCGATTTTTACCGGCCCGTTGATGTGGCCTTCAAAGTTGTCGGCACCGGCTCTGTTGGCTTGCGCGACTATTGCATCTATATGGAGGGCAATGGCCCGGGCGATCCGCTGTTCCTCCAGATAAAGGAGGAGGTCGCGTCGGCTTACGCGCCCTACCTGCCCGACGCCCGGGCAGCCGCGCACAATGGCCGGCGCACTGCCGAAGGGCAGAAGTACATGCAGATCCAGACCGATCCGTTTCTTGGCTGGACGCATATCGGAAGCCGGCAGTATCTCGTGCGCCAGCTCAACGACCACAAAGGCGCGATCGCCATCGGAGACCTGGCCGGCACGAATCTCAAGGCTTATGCAGAGGTCTGCGGCGAACTGCTCGCGCGCAGCCACGCGCGATCGGGAGACGCACTGACCATCGCCGGCTACATCGGCGCGGGCGATGCGTTTTGCGAAGCGATTGCCGAGTTCGGGATTGCGTATGCCGACCAGACGGCAAAGGACTGGGAAGAGCTGAAGAAGTCGGGACGCGCAAAGCGTAAGGCGTAACGCCCGCAACATTTGTGGCTAGCGCCGGTATACGTCGTATCGGCGCACGGTGCCGCCTGTCAGTTGCCATGGCGTTCCCAAAATACGGCCGGCGAAATAATTGGATACCGCGACGCGAGTGCCAATAGATCCTTATCGCCAGTGATGAGGTAGTCTGCTTGCGCAGCACGCAGGGTGCCCAGCACTGCCTGATCGAAGTCGTCTCGTAAAGTTTCGTCCCGTTCATCACTTGGCTCGACGATGTCAGCCTGGAACATGAAGCTGTCGGAAAGGTCGCGAATCTCTGTCTGGCTCAAACCGATTCGTGAAAGCCGCGGCAGCACCCGGACCATCTCGTCCAGAATGTATCTGGATAGCACAACATCGAGCCCGCCTTCGCGCCATGCGCGCAGAATCCGGCCTGGAACGCTATCCGGATAGGCAAGGCCCGACACCAGAACGTTGGTATCCAAAACCACGCGCAATCCCGGCCTCAGCGCTTTCGTTCCTGCTCAACTGCTGCATCGATCTCCGCCATGCCCAGTTCAGCCGGCACATCTCGATAGGCTGCAGCGACTCGGCCGGTCAACTCATCGAAACGATCGCGCATGCGACGAATGCGTGCGAAGAGATCGGCATCGACAAGAACCGCGACCGGCTTGCCGTCTTTGTTGATCACGATGCTGTCATTCCGGTATTGAACCTTATTGAGCATTTCGCCCAGGTTCTGGCGGAAGCTCACGGCACTGACTTCGTCAATCATGGCGACCTCTAATCATAATGATCATTATGATCAATATAATCGATATGGCTAGTTTTGTCTACGCCGGTAGACGTCGTATCCGCGCAATCGTGCGACAGGCGTAAACTCCCGCATCAGCAGATTCATCAACGCGTCCCGGTTCGGCGTTGGGTCCGTCTTGATCTGCAAATCGCGCTTCACAATCAACCAGCGGATGTTCTGTGTTCGCGTCAACTCCGCGGTCTCTGCCGGTGAATAAGGATCGGTCGTGGGATCGAACAGCAGGACCGGAAACTTCGGCACCCGTCCTGTCGCAAAGTAAAACGGTTCCTCTCCGGGAATCAAAATCAATCCGTCGTCTTGCGGGATATTCGCCGCGGCGTAGCGGAGGAGCCCGTCGAATTCCGGCAGGTAAGGCCCCGGCGTGGACATGCCTGCAAGCTCAGGAAACGCCGAGTGCTCGACCGGCGCGTTGGGCAAGTTAACGTAGGAGACCCTTTCTTCGCTGGCGGTGTAGAAGCCTCCGCACACGAGAAGCGTGACGGAGATCAGCGCGGCAAGCGCGGGCACGAACCATCGCGATTCAGCCCGTGCGGCAGACGGGCCTATCCACGCGAGCAGTTCTGCAACGAGCAGGGCAAACAGTGGCCAGATCGCATACGTCGATCCCCAAAGCTGCTGCGACATGAAGGTGCCCAAAATTGCCGCCAGCACGATCAGAGGAAACAACGCACGAATGGTCATCTTGCGACGCAGGCAAAGCAGATTGGCGATGACCGCGACGGCGGCAAACAAGAGCAGCAGCGGCCATAGCGCCAGCAGGTTGTCGCCGCGTGAATCGGCATCGTCGTAGATGAAGAGCGAAGCGAGCGTAAACAGGAATGGCGCGCCCAGCAGCAGGAATGCCGCGATCCGCGCCCAGCGGACTCTTTGAGCTGCAATCACCATCAGCGCTAATGCAGCGTATACGCAGAGCCCGGTCCACAGTAGCGTCGGATCGCGAAAGACTGCGAGCATTGTGCCAAAACCCGGTAATCGCCTCTGGCCGGCGAAAGTGATCGTCCAGTAAAAATAATTCCGGACGCCTACGGTCCAGTGCATCGCCAGCACAGCTGCAAACAGCGTCGCGCACACTCCTCCAAGAACTGCGAGCAGCGTCCGAACCTGCCTCGCTTCATTCGGATCCTCTCGTCGCCGCATCGCCGCCAACGCCAGCACCACCAGAACCGCCACAACAGTCGCCGCTAGAAACGGCAATCCCATGTTCTGCTTCGTAAAGAGCGGCAGGCAAAGAGCAAATCCGGCAGCAACGCCACGCGCCACCGTCCTCTTTGTATCTGCGCGCTGCAAAAGCCACAGTGCTACCAGAATCAATAGGGCGCAGTCGCCGTCGTATTCGGGAGTCGGGACGATGCTGTAATTGCCGAGAACAGCCAGTGGTGCGGCCACCAGCAGCGCTATTGTCGATTCCGTCGTCCATATCTTGGTCTGGGCCGCCGCGATTCGGCCGCGCAACAATCCAACCGCGATTCTCCAGGTGAGCACCGTGGCCAGCCCGCCCGCGACCGCAACATAAATCACATGATGAAAATAGACACGGCCCGTGAAGTGGATAATTGCGGCCTGGATCAGAAATGTGAGCGGCGGATGAACAAACGGAAAGTCTCGATACGGCATCTGCCCAAGCGCGAAACGCGCTGCGCTGTCGAGCACGTAGCCTGTGTCCCACAGAATCGCGACATGCGCGTTCTGCCACAGCACAACGCAGGCCGTAGCGGCGAATAACCCAATGCCCGCGATGAAGTCTCGTGATCGGAAACGCGGCCCCCAAAGCTCGATCTTTTGGGCAGGTGCCGCCGCCTTCACCATCCGCGCCGGTAATAGTAGGGGGCGCAATAAGGCACAGAAAAGATCGCCATCATGAGAGCGACGACCCAGCCGATCAAGGTCCAGCCAAGGAAAAGATTCAGAAACAAAATCGCCATCGAGTTGTGCGTGTGCCGAACGGCCGCAATGATCGCAGGAAGGAAATATAAACCAATGCCGAAGATCAGGAAATGCATAGAATCTCCCGCTCGTGTTCCAAAGTGGATTACGGAGATTCTAACTCCGAAGTTCCTCTGCTTCGCGGCGCAAGGCCGCTAATCTCCTGAAAATACTGTGCATATTTTCGTTGCGCGTCCGCTTTGCCGCTGCGTATACTCCCGTGGTCTCAAATTGTGCCTCCCCCAACGTTCGATAAAGGAGTGCATCGTCATGGGAAAGATCAATGTAGGCCGCCTGATCCTGGGCGGAATTGTCGCCGGAATTGCCATCGACGTGCTGGATTATTTCGTGGATGGCATTTGGCTCGCGCCGCGCTGGGCCACTGCGATGGCCGTACTCGGTAAGGGAGCATTCACGCCGGCTCAGATCATCTGGTTCAACGTGCTCGGAATCCTGACCGGAATTACGGCCATCTGGATTTATGCGGCAATCCGTCCGCGATTCGGCGCCGGAGTCAAAACGGCAATCTGTGCCGGAATCGCCGTGTGGCTGCTGACTGTCCTGTTCCCCAACGCCGGCTTGATGTATGTTACGAAGTTGTTCCCGAACCACCTGACGCTGTATACGACGTTGGGCGGTGTGGTTGAGATGGTGTTTGGAACCATCGTCGGGGCGTCGGTCTACCGCGAATCCTAGGCCAACCGCATTCAATCCAAAGCGGTCACAGGCTCGGCTCGTCCCACACGGCTGGTCGAGCCCGGCGCCGCGACGATCAGCTGCACTACTGGCTTGAGGAGACGCATGTCTTCATCGTTGTGTCCCTCTACAATTGATCCGGTATGCCGACCGTCGTCCGCTCGCGCGCAAAGATCAACCTCGGGCTGTTTCTTGGACCGCCGCGGCCGGACGGGTTCCATGCTCTCGCCACCGTCTATCAGACTCTGGAAATGCATGATGTTGTTACGGTTACGGCCAAAAAGGCATCGAAAACCACTCTGCATATCACCTCCAACGATCCCCGGGTGCCGACGGATGACCGTAACACCGCCTGGCGCATGATTTTGTTGGCTTTAGGGGCACTCGGCGTCAGTGCAGAAGTCGAAGTCCACATCGATAAGCGGCTTCCGGTTCAAGGAGGCCTCGGCGCCGGCTCCGGCAATGCGGTCGCGGCGCTGGTCGGTCTGGAAGCGGAGCTGAAGGCCGCAAGTCAGCAAGTCAGCAAGCCGGCAGGCGAGCAAAACGGTCAACTCCCGATGGCAGTTTCACGGTTCCTGAACCGGAGCGGGATGGAGCTTGCCGCCAAAGTCGGCTCCGACGTTCCGCTTTTTCTCATCGGCGGAACGGTTCTGGGCGTGGATCGTGGGCAGAAGGTATATCCGCTCAACGATATTGAGCCAACCTGGTGCGTGGTGGCTGTCCCTGAGATCGGCATTTCCACTCCCCAGGCCTTTCGCGATTGGGACTTGGTTTGTGCAGCGGAAGGTTTGACCCAGGAGGCGGGTACCGCTAGACTAGAGAAGTTGAGCCGAGACTACGCCAGCGCCTTTCGGGGAGAAGTTCCCGAAGGCGGGTTTGGATCTGGCTCTTCCGGTGTCTTCTCCTTGGGAGAAGACCTGGCCGGACCTCAAGAAACGACTCACGGGTCTGCGCTTGTCCGCACCGGGATCATGAGCTGGATCGAGAACGACTTTGAGCGCGTTCTGTTTCCCCAGCATCCTTCCCTTGCAGAGATCAAGCGGCTTCTTTTGGGCTTCGGTACACCGGAGGCAGCCATTTTTGCGTCTCTGTCGGGTTCCGGTTCGGCGCTCTTCGGGTTGTACCTGACCCGCGGAGATGCGGAAGCGGCAGTAAGTCGCATTGAGAATGAAGTCCGAAACTCGAGAGTGCGGAGCACCACCACGATTACGCGCACTCTGCCGCGATCCGAATACTGGAAGCAGATGTTGAAAAACGTTGATTGACAGTCGTCCAGTGGGCAAGCGAGACTCACCCTCGGCTGACCGTCATGCTGGGCGATCGTTCAATGGTAGGACAATGCCCTTTGGAGGCATTTATCCAGGTTCGAATCCTGGTCGCCCAGCCAGAAAGACAGCTTAAGCCACTACCTTCTAGCTGCTAGCTTTTCCTGCAAGAAACGGAGATGTTGTTCTCCGCAGCGAGGAGCTGGAAGCTGGCGGCTAGCAGCTAGCATTACGAACGCAGCCATAGCCAACCAGCATGGAGGTGCTCTCAAGATGGAAGCAGCAACGTCGACAGTAGTACTGGAAAAGAAGCCGGGCGAAACAGGTCCGGAGAAGCCTGAAGGCGGCAAGGATACACCCAAGAACCCGGCAGTGAGCGTGCCGGCGGGTGGGTCTGGTGACGGCAAGGCCAAGGAGCCGAAGTTGTCTCCTGCTCCGGAGCGCAAGAAAGCCGCGAAGCTAGGCGAAGACAAACGCTTCAAGCTATTCAGCGGCACGGCCAACCCAAGGCTTGCTCAGTTGATCGGCGAGGATATCGGCGTCAAGGTCGGTGAGGCCAAGATGCAGCGCTTTGCCGATGGCGAAGTCTATTTCCAGCTTCTCGAGAATGTGCGCGGCGTCGATGTTTTTGTGGTGCAGCCCACCTGTTATCCGGTGGACCAGCACCTGGTTGAGTTACTCATTATGATCGATGCACTCAAGCGAGCTTCGGCGGCGCGGATCACTGCGGTGGTTCCGTATTACGGCTATGCGCGCCAGGATCGCAAAGACCGGCCGCGGGTCGCCATCAGCGCCAAGCTCATTGCCGACCTGCTGACAACCGCAGGCGCCAATCGCGCGCTGTTCGTCGATTTGCACGCCGCACAAATTCAGGGCTTCTTCAACATTCCCGTCGATCACATCTTTGCCAGCCCAGTGCTGGTGAGCTATTTCAAGGAACTCAAGCTACCCAACCTCACGGTGGTTTCACCGGATGCGGGCGGCGTGGAACGGGCTCGCCATTTTGCGCAGAAGATGGAAGTGCCGCTGGCCATCGTCGACAAGCGGCGTACAGATATCAACGTTGCCGAGGTCATGCACGTAGTCGGCGACGTAAACGGCAAAACCTGCCTCATCATCGACGACATTATCGATACGGCAGGCACGCTCGTTAAGACTGTAGACGCGCTTTACGCCTCAGGCGCGACAGCCGTGTATGCCTGCGCCAGCCACGCAGTGCTTTCGGGGCCGGCCATTGACCGCATTGCCAATTCGCGGCTGGAACAACTGGTCGTGACCGACACCATTCCATTACGAGAGGCGGCGCACAAGCTGCCCAAGATTAAAGTGCTCTCGATTGCAGGATTGCTGGGGACGGCCATCGAGAACATCCATTTGGAAACCAGCGTGAGTACGCTGTTTAGTTGAGTGATCAGTGGTCGGTGACCGGTGATCTGTCATGCATACCGGCTAGTTGATGATCTTGGTTGTCGAGTGTTTGTTTTTTGACCACTGACCACTGTGCACTGATCACTGGCCTTCACAAAGGGAGCGGAAACATCAGCGACGAGTGACAAACTCCTGGGGCTAAGAGCTAGGAGCTGGAAGCTGGGAGCTGATTTACTCCGTGCCCGATCTTTCAAAGAAACGAGAAAACGAGAAATGCCAGAAGTAGTCGTAGCCAAAACCCGCGAGGGTAAATTCAACAAGAACGCAGCGCGCCGCGTGCGCGCCGCAGGCAAGATTCCGGCCGTGCTGTATGGTTCGGGACACGGTCCCATCGCCGTCGAAGTGGATCCCAAACAGATTTCGCGGGTTCTTTACTCCGAAACCGGCAAAAACACGATTTTGGATGTCGAGGTCTCAGGCCAGCCTATTACCAAGGCCATGATTGTCGACTTTCAGCGCGAGCCGATCAACGACAAGCTCATTCACATCGACCTGAAGCGTATTGCTCTCGACAAGGTTCTGCAAGTGCGTGTGCGCATCAAGCTGCTGGGCATTCCGGTAGGCGTCAAATCAGAGGGTGGAGTTCTGGACCAGGTGCTGCGCGAAGTCGAAATCGAGTGCCTGCCGGCGAATATTCCCGGTCACATCGATGTGGATGTGAGTGAGCTTGGGATGCACCAGGTTCTGCGCGTCAGCGGGCTGCCTCACTCCGACAAAATCAAGTATTTAACCTCGGAAGACGCCACCGTGGCTCACGTTGTAACCATTCGCGAGGAAGTGGTTGCCACTCCGGAGACCGCGGAAGGCGCTGCAGCGGCGGTACCGGGAGCTGCTGCTCCGGGCGAAGCGGGTGGTGCGGCCGAGCCGGAAGTTGCGAAGAAGGGTAAGGGCGATGCCGAGGCGCCGGCAGGAAAGAAGCCTGAGGCGAAGAAGTAAGCCTTGCCTGATGCAAGCGAGACCGGTTCCCTGCGCGGACTTGTTCGGCCCGGCCCTTTCCTGATTGTGGGGCTTGGCAATCCCGGTCTCGAGTATCTGTGGACCCCGCACAACGCGGGATTCATGGCCATCGACCGCATCGCTCAACAGGAGGGTGTTGTGGTCCAGAACCGGCGATGCCGGGCCACCACCGCAACCTGCCGTATCGCAGGGCGCGACGTGGTTCTGGCCAAGCCGGAGACATTTATGAACCTGAGCGGCATTGCAGTCGCCGCTCTCGTGAAAGAGTTTGAGGCGGACCCAGCCCGGGATTTGCTCGTGATCTACGACGAGCTTGACCTGGTTCTGGGCACCTTCAAGATCAGGGAGCGCGGTTCACCCGCGGGGCACAACGGAGCCCGCAGCGTGACCGATGCTCTCGCAACGCAAGAGTGGTTGCGCTTGCGGATTGGCGTGGGCCCCGATTTACCTCCGGAGGCTATTGCAGCCGGAGGTGGAAAGAGGCCGGGAAGGGATTATCTTCTCTCGCCTATGCGCAAACCGGATCTGGCGGTGCTGGATGGGGTGCTCGATAAAGTGGCGACAGCCACGCGGCGCATGATCGAGCTGGGACCATCGGCCGCGATGAACGAGTTTAACCGCCGCGATCGGAACGATGCGGCGGGAGAGTGAAGAAGGCAGGGATCGGGATCAGGGTCACGAATGATTGCGGTTGCAATCTTCCCGTTGACCACTGACCACCGATGACTGACCACTGTGAGGAAACCTGATGTCGCGTGTGTATGAAGTGATGTTTATTATTCGTCCCGACGTGGACGACGACGAAGCCGAGAAGTTGATTACGAACTTCACCTCCACGGTTACATCCGGAGGTGGCGCGGTGAAGTCGGTCGAGAAGCTGGGCCGCCGCAAGCTGGCCTATATGGTGCGCAAGTTCAACGACGGCAACTACGTGCTGATGACCATCGAGGCCAGTGGTCCGGTGGTTCTTGAACTCGAGCGCCGCTTGCGCGTCACCGAGCCGGTGATCAAATTCATCACCGTGCGCGTGGACGAGGAAGAGAAGCGCCTGGCAAAGGTGAAGGCTGCTCGTGGCGTACGCCGCAAGCCCGCCGAAGCTACTCCTGCCGCGGCGCCAGCCGCCACAGCACCGGCGGCAGCAGCCGAAGCAGCGGTCGTGGAACCGGCCGAGCCGGCACGGGCCAGCGCGTAAAGACAGGGAGTGGCGAATAGGGAATAGGGAATAGAGAACGGGGATTCGCGGTTCGCGAAGTTCGTTTTTTCTGAAACCTAACCCCGGCCCCGTGATACATGAACGTTTTTAGAATCCTCCGGCACCGCCGGAGCAGACAGAGAGCAGAGGAAACAAGATGGCTGAAGAAAATGAGGTAAGAGCGTCCGGCTCGTCGGACGCAGCTCCACAAAGCTCGCGCGGACCGGGTGGCTCATCGGGACCAGGTTCCGGCCCTCGTGGTCCCGGGCGTGGCCCAGGCGGCCCCGGCGGACGCGGAAAGTTTTTCCGCCGTAAGAAGGTGTGCAAGTTCTGCACCGAGAAGATCGACGGGATTCCTTATCGCGACGTGCGGCTGCTGCAGCAGTTTGTGGCCGAGCGCGGCAAGATTGTTCCGCGGCGGCTGAGCGGTGTTTGCGCCACGCATCAGCACCGCCTGACGCGCGCCATCAAGCAGGCGCGAAACATCGCTCTGCTGCCGTTCGCCACAAGGCACTAAGGCAGGCCTTGAAAACGAATCTGTCATCCTGAGCGTAGCTGTCCGCCGCGGCGGATAGCGGAGTCGAATGGATCTGCGGTTCGGAACGCGCGCAGCCGGGCAGTCTCGAAGTGAATTCGATGCAGGCCGCGCAATTTGAAATATGGAGATTTTCTCATGGAAGTGATTCTGAAAGAAGACGTAGCTGACCTGGGCTTTCGCGGAGAAGTGGTGAAGGTGGCCGACGGCTACGCACGCAACTTTCTGCTTCCGCGCAAGCTTGCCATGCAGGCAACCGCGGCCAACAAAGCCG